>NZ_JBKFFP010000004.1:0-421359 GCF_046506625.1 Zhengella sedimenti | reverse complement strand
CGGGGTGGAGCAGCCCGGTAGCTCGTCAGGCTCATAACCTGAAGGTCGCAGGTTCAAATCCTGCCCCCGCAACCAAATTCCCCCCAAACACAGGCCATGTCGCCGGCGCGAAAGCTTCGCTTGCCAATGGCGAGGCAGCTCGTCGTCCTTAGGACCATAACCTGAAGGGTCCGAAGGACGGTTCAAATCCTGCCCCCGCAACCAAACAACCATCTAAAAATGCCACACAAAAAATGCCCGCCGCTTCGGCGGGCTTTTTGCGTTTCAAGCTCCGTGTCGTCACCGCGTTGTCACCAGTAGGGGCAGAAACGGTGCTCAACAAAGCCGGGGAAAACCGGGCTGCATGCACGACGGCGTCTTTGCGCCTCCGCCTGTTTCGATGTTCAGAAATCGCTTTAAATCGATCATCGGCTTCTCCATCTTTACCCCATGCATCCAGAAGGCGCACGGCTTCGCAAGAGTCGGCAACTGCCATGAGAACGCGGATGCCTAGAGCTTTTTCAGTCTACTCAAGCGCAAGCGAACACGGCAACGGACCTGGGAGACCCGCGTCGAAGCCATGCACGACGGGTTCGACCGCATCGAGAGGGTCTGCAACCCGAAGCGAAAGCACGCCAGGACCGGGATGCCGTCACCCGTCGAGTTCGAACGGCAGCAGGAATTGAACTCCGAAGGCGTCTGGAAAACGCCGGGCTGTTCACGCCTGCCCGATCCGGGTTTCTCCGATCATGCCCGGGTGGCGACCGCAGTGCCAGGCTCTGCCCGGCGCCAGCAACCGGTTGTCATCGTTGTCGCCGGGTCTCGTCTCAAAGCTTGGCGCCACATCCGGTGCAGAACTTCGCACCCGGCTTCACGGACCTCCCGCAGGACGGGCAGACAGGATCGGGTTTCGTCGCCTCGAACTTGTGGCCGCAGTGCGTGCAGAACCTTGCACCGGGTTTCACCGGATGGCCGCAGGACGGGCATGTGGACGGCTCCGGCTCCTGCACGGCCTCGGCACCGCAGTTGGGGCAGAACTTCTGGCCCTTTTTCAAGGGCGCGCCGCAGGCATGGCACGTAAAGTCCGAACCCTCGGCCGGTGCCGGCGTGCGGGAAACCGGGCCTTTCTTGCGGGCCGCTGGCGGCAGCGGCGGTGGTGCAGCCTTGGGTCCTGCGGGATCGGAATGCAGGACCGGCGGCGGCGGGGCAGGGGTAGCCTTGGCGGCACGTTTGGGTGGTGCGCGGTCCGGTGCCGGCGGCGGGACCGGCGGCATCCGGTGCCTTGAAGCCGGGGCGGAGGCCGGTTTGGACGCTTGCTCCCGTGCCTCGTCCGGCGTGGCGACATCCCTGCCGGCATCCGGCATCAGGCCGCCGACCTCTTCGATGACGAAATCGAGCACGCTCTTGTAGTCGACGGTGCCCACGTAGAGGCGCCCCTTGATCGTCGGGATGAAACAAAGCGTCAGTCCGCCGTCGCCATAGGCGTAGATCCGGCTGTTGACGAGGCGGTCGCCCTCCGCGAGCCGGGTGACGCGCTGCCATTGCAGGCCGGCAACTAGCGAACGCGTCAGGTCGACCAACGGCCGAAGATCGTCGGACACCTGGCAGTGCCCGGAGCGGAATCGTCGGATGGTCCCGGCCGCCTCCAGCTGCGCCAGCGCGGCGTCGACCTCCAGAGGCTGTGGAGGACGCGATTGCATCCCGGCGGTCTGCACGTAGGTCAGGAGCTGGCTAAAGCCGGTCATGCCCCATTGGCCGTGCAGGTAGCCGAAAATGTCCTGGCTCGAAAATCCCTGCCGGCGGTCTGTCGATGCTCTCTGGAGATCGACAAGTGCGAACAGGACGGCGGCCACGGCGGCATCGAATTGTCCTTCGAACAGGAAGGGGTTCACCAGCCGGTTGCTGTCGGGCGGAAGAGCCTGTGCCAGGTCGCGGATGATGTCCTCTGGCTCGACGAAGGCGGAGATGCGATAGCTGCCGGAAACCGGCAGAAGCATGACGCCACCGCCGTCCACAACGTCTCCCGGGAACTGGACATTGCTTTCCGCGCAGAGGTCTTCCGATCCCCAGATGCGGAAGGTCAGGTTCGTCCGCGGATCGAGCAGCACCCGGGCCGCCCGCCGGAACTGCGGCGTCATCGCGTCGCGGGAAAAGGCCGCCTTGCTGAGGTAGCCGCCGGCGTAAAGCTGGGCGATCTGCAGCGGGTTCAGCGGCTCGGCCTCGCCCAT
The DNA here is from genome assembly GCF_046506625.1 of Zhengella sedimenti. Lineage (NCBI taxonomy): Bacteria > Pseudomonadati > Pseudomonadota > Alphaproteobacteria > Hyphomicrobiales > Notoacmeibacteraceae > Zhengella > Zhengella sedimenti. Next base: position 419,152 of record NZ_JBKFFP010000004.1, on the reverse strand, counting down.
GAGATGGCGCGGCGACATGTCCCCGGCCTCGCCACACAGGTCGAGCAGGCTTGCCAGAACACCCCGGGGGATCTCCGAAAAGCTTGTCAGGGTCATGTCGCATTCCTTTCTGCTCCGGCGGAATCCTCTGCAGTGATCGTCAACGCGCCGCTTGCTGCGCGGGTCCTATCCATCGCGTTACTCATCGTTTGGCTCCTGCGGTCCGAGCGCGCCACGGGCGGTGCTGATCACGCCACCGGTGGTCAGGCCCTGCTTCTGGCTCCACTTGAGCGCTTCGGTTTGCGAGGCAATTTTCTGCATCGCGTCGTTGGTGTCGCGATAGCCAAGACCCTGCAGGTCGCTGTTGAGACGCGCCATCGCCTCGGGGGTCGCGTCGACCCCGACCGCGGCGCGGGAAATCAGCTCCATCGCCCTGGCCGTATTCGGCGGCAGTTCCGGCACCCGGTAACCCTGGGCGCGCAATCCCTCGCGGACCTGCAACTGGGCCTCGATCCCCTTCTGCGACTGCGCCACGGCTTCCGGGGTATTGTGTTCGTAGAAGCGCGATTTCTCGCCCCACATGCGGGCATAGCCTTCCTGATCGGTCAGTTGGCCGCCCCGTCCGGCCTGAACTTCCTGGACATTCGAGGTCATCCGCCCCTCCGCGTTGCGAAGGGCCTGGTCGGAATTGGCTGCGCTCGCCTCGACGTGGTACTTGTCGGTGAAAAGCTGGTTGTGCGCCTCACCCCAGGCCCGTGCATCGATCTCGTCCTGGGACATGCCCGACCCCTTCAGGTAGTCCAGTTCCTCGCGGCGCCGGAAGAATTCCGGATGGCTGTCCGGCGTCACGTTTTCGCGGCCGCCGACGATATCCATCGAATGATCGTAGAAGTCCTTGTAGGCGTCGCTCTCCCAGTGCTTCCTCGGAACCTCGATCTTGTCGATGATACGGTTGCCATTGGAATCGACACGGCCCGTATCCCGCTCGATGACCAGCCGGGCGTCCCGGTCGGCGCCCAGCGAAGGCGGCTTGCCCGGCGTCGAGAACGTGTCCATGGCCAGCTTGTCGCCCGGCTGCATCATATTCCGGACGTCCGGGTTTTCGCCGGCGCGGTTGATCGTCCTCCGGTCGGCCGGCGCGTAGATCTCCTCGGTCCGGGTCTTGACGATGGCGTCGCGCAACTCCGGGTCGGCCTGTTTGGCAGTCCGGCTGGAGCGCGTGTCCTGCAGCTGATCGAGCGCACCGCGGGTGTCCACCTTGTCGGACTTGACCGGGTGACCGTCCGAACCGACGACCGGATCGCCGTTCTGGTCCCGCTGGATGCGCGAACGATCCAGCTCGTTGATCCGTTCCGACTGGCGCGGTCCGTTCTCGATCGCGGCAATGTGCTCGTCGATCATCTGCCGGTCGGCGGGCGAGGTGTTGGGATCGTCGCGGTCGGCGCGCAGCCCGGCCAGCACGTTCTCAGCCTGGTCGTGGGTTAGAACCGTCTGGCGGCGCTGACCGGACACCTCGGCTTGGGCCTGTTGGACCGTGCTTTCAGCCTGGGCGTCGTGGCGGTTGACTGCGCTGGTCCCGACGCTGCTGCCCACCTTGCCGCCGACATGGTTGACCAGCCCGTCGATGGCGCCTTCGCCGAAGTCGCCGCCATTGATGACGCTGAGCGTTCCGCCGGACGCCGCCGACGTGGCGGCGCCGATCAACTCCCTCTTCAGACCGCCGGGCAGGGCATCTGTTCCCAGCCCGATCATGTCACCGGCGGCCGAGACGGCACCGGTCGCCAGCGAACGCTTGATGTCGCCGGTGCGGATGAAGGTCTCCGCCGTGTCGGCCGCGGCCGGAACCAGCACCTTCACCACGCCGCTGGTTCCCGGAAGGTTGGTGAAATGGCCGATGGCGCCGTCCTTGGCGCCGCTCAGGAAGCCGGCGGCCGTCGATTTTGCTACGTCGAGGGCGCTACCGCCCTCCACCCATTTCTCAGCACCCTCGCCGGCGGCGGAAACCGCGCCGACGCTGATTGCCGTTGCCGCCGCGCCGGCCGGTCCGCCGAGGACCATCAATGCGCCGCGGGACGCCGCCACGGTGGCCTTCGCGCCCATTTCGCCGATGCCATAGGCCGTTGCCCAGCGTTGCTGGCTGATCGATTCTTCCTGGCCTTCGCGGACCTCGCCGCGCCAGTAATCGCGGCAGACTTCGGCCAGTTCCTCATATTTCCCGCTGTTGCGAAGCTCTTCGATGTGTTCCCGCAACTCGCCGGTCACGCGGTCGGACACCTTGTCGGCCGACTTGAGAATCCGCTGTTCGCGATCCTCTTGTGCCTTTCGCAAGAGATCCGATGGGCTGGGTGTCGGCTTGTATCCCGGTCCCTGCACCCACGCGTTCTGCTCCTTGTCGAAGACATAGCCCTCGTTTCTCAGCTTGTCCTCGCGGATGCGCCTTTGCTCGTCGCTCCATTGACGCTGCTCTTCGCGGATGCGCTGGCTTTCGCGTTCCAGTTCCGCGTTGACATTGTCGAGATTGCGTTGCGCTTCCGAGCGGTCCATCCATTTTCCGTCAAACCAGACCTGTCCGGGCTTGCCGCCCTCGTAGGTCTTGCCATCGTTGACGATCAGGTAGTCGCCCGTCCGGGGATCGTAGAGGGGGTGATCCTTCTCGTACTGGCCTATACGACTGATGGCATCGTCACGGTCCACCCATTTGCCGTCGTACCAGACCTGCCCGGCCTTGCCGCCTTCGTAGCTCTGGCCGTCATGAACGATCAGCCGTTCACCGGTTTCCGGATCGACGAGATCGGGATCGTGGATCGTCGGCGGAACGCCGTCACCCTGCGACCCCTGGTCGTCGTCTCCGCCGTTTCCGTCGTCGAACTCAGGGATCTGTCCGCCGATGTCGCTGAGCACGCCGCCGAGTACCACGCCCAGCCCGGTGCCGATCGCGGGACCGACGCCGTAGATGATGGCTTGAATGGCGCCCTGGCTGTTGATCCAGGCGGTCAGCGTCCCGCCCGATTCCTGCCAGCCGCCGTCATCGGCGAAAACGAGATCCGCCGGTCCGAACAGCGCCCACCACGTGCCAAGGCCGGCGAGGATGAACAGCCCCGCCATTTCCTCGCTACGCGTGCGCATGCCGAGGAAGACCGCCGCGCCGAGCAGGATCACGCCGGGAATGACGCCGCCGACCGGCACCATCGAATTGGCGAGCATGCCGAGCGAGGAGGCTGCCACCGCCAGGTAGCCGGCGGCCATGCCATATCTGCGGACCTGAGCCCGGCGAACGGTCGAGAAAAGCGTATTCCAGGCTGTCTTGAACAGCAGCGAGAAGACCGAACCTGCCTTGGAGGCAATCAGGGCGCCGAAGCCCACCGCCAGCACGAGGCTGGACGAGGAATTGGTGAAAGTGGCGATCGACAGCGCAATGCCCACGCCGCCGGCGATCACCGAATAGGCATCCATCGGCGCTTCGGTCAGGTAGGCGCGCATCGCGGCGATCCGGTCGCCCAGGCTGACCCGTGGACCCTTGCCGCGGATGCGCCGCCACAGGCCAGTCAGGATCATCGTGCCCACCATCCAGAGCAGGCTCCCCGAGATACCCTGTCCCTGCAATGCCAGGAACCGGCCTGTCAGGCTTCCCATGTTGAAGCCTTCGTTGACCACGACCAGCAGATAGGTGTGGAACACCCAGGCAGCGAGCCCGAAGGCGATTGTCGTCGGAAGCTGCCGGAAGAAGGCGCTGATCGTCCGGCTGGCGATGTAGCCTATCAGGGGCACCAGCTTGTCGGGCACTTCCGGACTCGGGCTGGGAAGGTCAGGCGGCGCGGCCATGGCAGCGGATGCCTTGCGGGCTCCTGGCCCGGATTTTCCCGCTTTCGCGCCTTTGCTGCCCGCTTTCTGGCCCGATTGCCCTGCCGCGGTCGTCGCCGCTCCGCAGGACGGGCAGAAACGGCTGTTGTCCTTCAGCTTGGCTCCACAATGGGTGCAAAACGCCATGGCTTTCCATGCTCCCTTTTCAAGACCCGGACCCGGCTTGCCGGGCGGCCTGCGATGTATTCCCGTCGCTCCTGCCCACGGTCGCGCCTGCCCCGGTTGGCAGCAGGCCTTCGGCAACGGCCTCCGGTTCGAGCAGCAGCAATCCGTTCAGCGTTCCAAGCCAGGTCCTTCCATTCGGCGCACGGCCGATGGTGGTGACCTCGCCGCTCGGCAGGACCGTGCCGCGGATGATGGTTGATGCGGTCAGATCCGCGCCGATGACGCTGAATCCATCGGTCTCGGTCCCCAGCCAGACATACCCGCCGTCGTCCTCGAACAGGCTTCGCGTTTTCGGCGCAGCCAGCAGTGATCGCGGGATGTCCCGTTCGATCCCCCAGCCCGCCGGACCGCGAACGAAAAGAAGCGTGCCGCCCTGATCGTGAAAGCCGGTTCCCACCCAGATGCGGCCCTGCCGGTCCTGCATCATCGCGGCAACCTGGCGATTGGGCAGGCCGTCCCGGACCGACCAGCTCTGCCAGTCGTCAGCGGCGGCGCCGCGATGGTAGAGCCCGTTGTCGGTTCCCACCCAGAGGCCACCGTCCCGGTCGGCGAGCAGGCAAAGCACCCGGACGCCTGCCAGGACGGACCGGCCGGCAAAATGGCCGCCGACGGGCGCGCCGTCGATCTTCCAGACGCCGCTCGCATCGCCGGCCCAGACGCCCCCGGCGGGATCGAAGGCAAGGCCGCGCACCTCGTTGAGTCGTGTTCCCGCAAGGTGATCCACAGTGATCCATCCGCGTGCAGTCCGCAGCGAGAGCCCCGACTCGTGACCGATCCACAACCGCCCGCCGGGTTCGCGGGCGATGGAAAACGCGATGGGTTGCGCGGTGAACCCGGACAGCGCGACGGCTCCGACGGTCCCGTCCTCGTGCAGCATCGTCAGGCCGTTTCGCCCGACGACAGCGAGGTCGGGTCCATCCGGGACCGCATCGAGCACGGGTCCGGTTTCAGCCACATAGGTCCAGCCTGCTGGCGCCACGTAGGACGGTGCGGGACGGAACACCCAGGCCGCGCCGGCCAGGACCACGACAATCCAGGCGGCGGTCCAGCGCCATCCGGTGTTCCGGAGTGCCGGCCGCGGCGACATGACAAGCTGCCTGTCCATCAGCCCGCGTCCTCCGTCATCATGGCCGCCAGCCGGCCGTCCTGGAGCCGCAGCAGGTTTCCGCCCAGATGGCGCATTTCCTCCCGGTCGTGGGTGACGAAAAGCACGGCGACATCGCGGCCCGAGACCTGCTGCTTGATGAGATCCAGGAGTGCCGCCCGGGTCGGAGATTCGAGATTGGCGAGCGGTTCGTCGAGGAAGAGATGGCGGGGTTCCGGCGCCAGCGCCCGCGCCAGCGCCACCCGATGGGCCTGTCCTTGCGAGATCTCGCCGGGGTAGCGCGTTGCGAGATCGGCCACGCCGACGCTGCCAAGCAGGCCAAGCGCCCGCTCGTCACGGTCCCGTTTCGATCCGTGGGGAATGGCGAAGGCGACGTTTGCCGCGACCGTCATGTGCGGCCAGAGCGTCGGCGACTGGAACACGAAGCCGATGCCGCGACGATGCGGCGCCAGGCAGACGCCCGGCGCGCTCGCTACCGTGCCGTCGATGGTCACGACGCCTGCGTCAGGCCGGTCCAGCCCGGCGAGAATGCGCAGGAGGGTGGATTTGCCGGACCCCGACGGGCCGGTCAGGACGGTCATCGAGCCGTCGGCAAGCTGGAGCGAGACATCGTCGAGAACCGCTCCGCCGCCATGCGACTTGACCAGGTGTTCCGCCGCGATCATGCAGTCCTCCCCGCCGTTCGGACCGCGCCGCGCGTGTTGAAAAGGGCCAGCAGAACGACGGCAGCGGTCATCGACAGGAGCAGCATCAGCAGGCTGAGGCTGGCGACGGCGGCGGTGCTGCCATAGTGAAGGAGATTGAAGATGCGAATGCTGAGCGCCCCCTGTCCGGGTGGCGCGATGAGGATGGTCGCCGCAAGCTCGCCGAGGGAAAGCGCGAAAACGATCAGGAAAACTCCGGCCGCCGCGCGCCAGTAGAGCGGCAGGTAAATCCACCTCCACGTCGCCGCGCCGTTTCCCCGGAACATCAGCGCCGCGTCGATCAGGTCTCGCGAGACCGTGCGGTGATGGGCATGGAGCAGGAGGATGCCGATCGGCGCGAAACGCGCCAGCGAGGCGAGGACCGGCATGGCCGGTCCGCCGTACACCGCGGACGTCGCATCGTTGTTCCACAGGTGGATGAGGCCGACGCCGGTCAGCGTTCCCGGCATTGCCAGCGGAAGCAGGCAGAGCAGCATGACGCCCCGGTTTTCCACGTGCCGGAACAGCAGCAGGCCGAGCAGGATCGCCAACAGGGCCGAGATACAGGCGGACTCCATGCTTCCGGCAATGTCGCGCGATGCTGCCGCGACGGTCTGCGCGAACACCGCCGGCGAACCGGTTGCCTGGATGAGAGCCACGACGGGAACGGCCGATTGCATGGCAAGCACGACGAGCGCGGCGGTTTCGAGCGACTTGAACCACGCAGGCGGCGTGTCGCAGGAAACCGCCGTGTAGGGCGGGATGTCGGGAAGGCGCGTGCCACTCTCGATCCGGCCGAGCAGGGCCACGATGATCGCGATACCGGTCACGACCATGGGAAGCGCGAGCAGGAAAACGGCACCGGCGTCCGCCCCCGATCCGTAGGTCACGAACACGTCCATCGCGTAAGAGGGCAACTGGAAAAGGGCCGGCGTGCTGAAATCGGTCAGCGAGAGGATCGCGGCCAGGCCGCCGCCGACGATGACCGACGGTGCCATCATGGGCAGTTCGATCCGCCGGAACACCCGCCAGTCGTTGGCATGGATGCGGCCGGCATCGACGAGCGCGGGGTCCATGCGTGCTATGCCCAGCAGCACGAAGCCGTAGGCGGCGGGGAGGAAGGCCATGGATTGCACCCAGAAGGCCGCGACGGCATCCGGCGCGCCCGGCGCCGTTGCCCCCGTGCGCCCGAGCAGGGCGTCGATGCCGGCGCCCGCGCTCATCCAGGCGTTGGCATGGACATAGGGCGGCACCGCGATCATGGCGAGCGGCGCCCAGTAGAGCATGGCGGCTACCCGGCCGGACCGCCGGCGGAGCGCCCGCGCAGCCAGGACCGAAACCGTGGCGGCGAAAACCGCGACCGAGAAGGCGAGCCCGATGGATGTCATGAACAGGCCGGTGCGGCGGAGGCTGGGGATCAGCGCCTCGGCCATGTGCTCGCTTGTCCGCGTGGCAGCAAGCAGGGCCAGGATCGGCCCGAGGCCCACGACGAGCCAGAGCAGGGCGCCGGGGACGGACCGCGCGCGCCGCGCCATCTCCCTGCCCGAAGGTTGCCCGGCCCCGGTTGTTGCCATCGCGCTACCTCACGATCCGGTCGCGCAACTCGCGGATCACGTCGCCCATCGTCAGGGCGAGCGCCGCGTAATCGACCGCCATCGGCTTCACCTTGGCAGGAAGACCGCAGGTCTCGGGCGAGAAGACACGTGTCCCGTCGATTCGGAACCATCCGGCATCCGCGAGCTGGTCCGCCACGGCCTCCGAAAGGAGGTGATCGATGAGCAGTTTGCCGGCTTGCGGGTTCGGGCCGCCCTTCACAAGTGCAACCGAATTGGGAATGACCAGCGTCCCCATCCCGTCGGCCGTTTGGTCGGGGAACACGACGGCGACCTCGCCCGGTTTCCTTTCGTAGGCGGAACAGGCGTCGTCGGTATCGGTCAGCCCGAAGTCGGCGGTCCCGGCCGCGACGAGGTCGCGAACGACGGAGTTGCCATCGACGATGCGGACCTTGTGCGCGACGATACTGTCGAAGAAGGCGCCCGCACGCTCGGGACCGAGCGCGGTGAAGAGAGCGCTTGCATGGGTCGCGGACGTGCCGAACAGCGGGTAGGCGATAACGGCCCGGCTGGTGTCGCGCCCGTCTGCGACCAGGTCATAGATCGATGTCGGCCAATCGGCTTTCTGCAGCCGGGCGGTGTTGAGGATGAAGACCCGCGCCCGCCCGCCGAATGCGACCCAGCGGTTTCCCGGTCCCGGTTGAGGGCCCGGGCGCAGCTTGTTTGGCAGATAGGGGCTGAAAAGGCCGGCTTGCGCCATGACTTCCGTCTGGACCGGCTCGCCACTCCAGAACACGTCTGCCCGCGGGGTGTCGGCCTCCTCGGCAAGGCGTTTCGCAAGGCCGCTGGTCTTGGCGGCTTCCACGTCGTAAACGGGTTTGACCTCGATGCCGGTTTCCCGGGCGAAAGCCTCCAGCACCGGCTCCGCGATCGTCTGGTCGACCGATACGTAGACCACGACCGACCCCTTCGAGGGGTCGTTCTGGGAACAGGCGGCGACGATGACGGCAGCCGAAAGAAGGGCAAGCAGCTTTCTGCGCATGTCGATCACTCCTGCCGGTCCGGGCCATGGCGAGCCGATGTCATGCCAGTGCCTCCTTCAGGTCAGGCGTCATCTCGACCCCATGGGCTTTCAGGGCGGCCAGGACTTTCAGGAGAGCTTTTTCCAGCGCGTCGGCGGCGATGGTGATCGACGTACCATCGCGCATGTCCAGCCGGATCCCGGTCTCGTCACGCGCCAGCATGATCGAGCCGGCCGCACCGTATTTTCCGCCGAGGATGAGGAAAGGTGTCAGCGCCTTGATCCAGCGCGGCAGCCCGCGCCGGTGCAGGTCCACCTGCCGGATGGCGGAATAGGCCGCGAACCTCTCGCCCGATGACCGCCGGACCCGGAGGCCGTCCTGCTCGATCCTCAACCAGAAGCTCGCATTGCGGTAGGCGATGACGAGAATGACCAAGCTGATCAACGCCATCGGCCAGACGAGGACCGCGGAGGGATGGATCTCTTCCAGCAAGTCGTCCCAATGCCCACCCTCGATTGCCCTTGCGACCAGCGGCAGACCGATGAAGGCCGATGTCAGGAAAAAGCCGAGAATGTCCGGCCCGATGACGGCTGGAATCCGCTCGTAGGCATAAGCGCCTTGGGGCGGCCGTATCCGTGGTGGCAGCAGATAGAAGAGAACGGCCGCGACGGCGGCGATCCCGGCCCAGAGGTAATCGCCGAGCGCGAGCGAGACATAGAGGAGCACCAGCGACGCCAGCGGTACGATCCGGCGCAGGATCTCAGCCCAGCGGGAGCCCGATGACACGGCCCTGCCGATGTCGATCGGTCCGGCGCCGGGCGGCGGCGTGCCGGCCTCCTGATCGGCCTTCGCCCCGCAGGACGGGCAGAACTGATCGCCCGGCTCCAGTTTTTCTCCGCAATGTGCGCATTGCAACGCCATCAAACGACCTCGAGAAAGCCGACAACCCTGTCAGTCCCGGCGACCTGCCCGCTGAACGGTCAAGGCGGAACCGGAATGACCTGGACCTCATACTTTCACAGCGCGCGATCTTGACCGTTGACATCCGTCAATCGTTTCAGCGGTCCGTGATGCGATGCTGCAGATGGAAGCCGGTGAAACATCCCTTGTGGGCTGGGTCCCTTTTTCGGCGGCACCGGTCCATGGGTGGGAGTGGTCCCGGCAGACGTCCGCGAGGAGAGTTGCATGACGGAAGCAGCGAGTTTTTGCCCCGAGTGCGGGGCACGCCTGGAACCGGGAGCCGCGTTTTGTGGCAATTGCGGAGCGCGGATTGAAGCCGCGAAATCGCCGTCCCCCGCCGGGCCTAGGCGCCGGTCCGAACCGCTCCAGCGAAACGCGCCGCCCGCCCGCTCCGCCCCGGTCGCTGCGCCGCATGCCGTCTATGGTCGCCAGCCGGTCGACGCTGCGCCGGCCGATTCCCGCCAGCAGGGTGGCGACGGCCTATCTGCAGGCCGCGTGCTCGGTTCCATGATCGTCAATGTCGTCGCCATGGCGGTGGCCTGGGCCGTCGGCTGGGGTGTCGGCGGCCTGCTTGTCTTTCACATTCCAGGTGACCCGCAGCTCATTCTCAACCAGATCCTGCAGTCCGGCTTTACGGCCAGCGACATCAATTTCGCGACCGAGGCCGCAGCGGCCGGACTGGTCGCCGGTGCGGCCGCTGGCCTGCTGATGGTTTTTCCGTATGCCGGCGAGATGGTCGCGGGACCGGGCCGGTTCCTGCTCGTCGCCGGCGGCTGGGCGCTGGCGATGAGCCTGTCCGTCTACGCCGCGATCCGGTTCAATTTCTACACCGTGGAACATATCGTCGGCTATATCGCGGCCTGCGGGTTCGTCATCGGACTGGCCAACGCGATCACCCTGGCAGGACGCAAGAAAGGCGGCCGCTTCTTTCGTGTGCTCCTGGCCGCGCTGATATTCGCGGCCTCTGCGGGGTTCATTCGTTATGCGCTGCTGCAGTCGTCAGGGCTTTGACGGCCGGGGAGGGCGATGGGGAAACCCGCTCTGCTTTTCGATGGGGAACAGCGACGGCCAACGCGCTTCCGGGTGCAGGCCGGGTCTGTCCCGGGGCACCCTTGCCGGCGGGAGCGCGCGCCGACTTGATTGTCGTGTCCAAGCAAGGGCCGATGCTTGAGCTGCGCCAGGGGACGCCGATCTGAAGCGCTACCGCGTTGCGCTCGGTTCGAACCCGGTCGGAGCAAAGACATACCAGGGCGACGGCCGGGCGCCGGAGGGCCGGTAGCTGATCGACAGCCGCTACAGGGCAAGCCGGTTTCACTTCGCCCTGCATGTCCCCTATCCCTCCGCCGCGGACCTGTTCCGGACTCGCGCGGCCGGCGTTCCGCCCAGGGGCGGCGGGTCAGAAAACCAGAGATCCTGCCCCCGCAAGGGCCCCGCGCGCTTCTCCGAACAGCCTCACTCAGCCGCCATGTCATGTTGGGATCCGTTTCCGGTCCGTGTCGCCTCTCCATCCGGTTCATGCGTGTGAAGTCGCAAACGGCGAGGCTTGCGGAGCCTTGATCCGTTCGGCTTTACAGCCTATGCATTTGCCAGCTTGTCGACATTTTCATGGTGGAGCCATCAATGGCATTGTTGTCCTTTCGGTCATCTGGAAAAGGGAAGCCGGTACTGCTGCTCCATCCTGTCGGTCTGGACGGGCGTTTTTGGGAGTCGCTTTCGGCGCGATTGACCGGTTCATTCCGGGTTGTCGCCGTCGATCTCGCCGGACACGGGGATTCTCCCCCGGCTTCGCGGCCGGGCCGGATGGCGGATCGTGTAGCCGATGTTGTCGAATTGATCGAGCATCTGGATGAGGGACCGGCCATCCTGGTCGGCCTTTCCTTCGGCGGCATGATCGCGCAGCAGGTGGCGCTTGCTCGGCCTGACCTCGTCAGCGCGCTTGTGGTGGCCGGCTGTGGCGGACGGATCGGCGCCGATGCGCGCGGCGCCATCCTCAAGCGCGGGGAAGACGCTGAGGCGGGCGGCATGGAAGCCGTTGTCGACGGCACTCTGGAACGATGGTTCAATCAGTCCTATCTGTCGACACCCGAAGTTGCCCAGGTCCGCGCGCGCCTGCTTTCGGATTCTCCGTCCGGATGGGCTGCCGCCTGGGAGGCCATTGCGGAGCATGACGTGCTCGACAGGCTTGGCGAACTGGAGATGCCGGCGCTCGTGGTTGCGGGCGAACACGACCTCGCGATACCGCTGGATGCAATGCGCGCGCTTGCCGCCGCAATTCCGGGCAGCCAATTGCTGATCCTACCCGGCGCGCCGCACATGATGCAGATCGAATCCGCAGTGGATTTCACTGCAGGCGTCGCAGGCTTCCTCGAGCAACTGCCAGACCGCCCGAATTGAAGGCGTAGGTCCTTCCCGGAGTCTGTTGGAACAGTCACGGCCCCCGGTTTGAACAACCGGCGTATTCGGTGCTTCCGCTGCTGGGGCCCGTCACGGGCGGCCCCTGTTTCCAATGCCTGAAGGCGTATGGCGCCTAAGCGGCGGCGCCTTGCCGTGCCGGATTCTTCAGACGTTCAAGGGGAGGGCGCCGGGTTTCCAGCCGGGCATGAGGATGGCAGGTCGTGAACCGGCCAATCCCGGTCCGTCCATTGCTGTTTGCCTTTTGCCGGCAACGGGGTGGGACCCGATCGGTCTTCACGCGCCTTCCGTCTTCTGTCCCGGTCGCGTCAAGGCCCGGCCTGAATCTCGCCTCGCTTTCGTTGGCCGGGTCTCCTGCACACGTGGCCGAAGTCCATATGCGGCCCGTTGTGTCGACATGCCGAAGAGCGGCTTTTTTCGCACTCCGTTCGCCAGACCGCCACATGGAGCGGTTCATACATTCAGAACGTCGTAAATACCGCGTTATTGCGCGTTTCAGGGTCCGGAAACGGGATTTCCGGAAAACGCATTTCTGCTTTTCATTTTTCGTAGTGTCGACACAAGTTGACGTTGGGCAGATGTCATGAAAGTCTTTCCCGGCAATAACGGACGTGACGGCGCCGAATGGCAGGTGCCGGATCTGGGAGGATCGAATGACTGGCAACGCCCTCGTGACCGGCAGCATGGAGTATCTGAGAAGGCCGCTCGTGCGGAACGTCAAGGCGGGTGACCGGGCGCTGATCCTCACCGACACCGCGCATGACCCGCGGGTATGGCAGGTGGTGATGAGCATCCTGCAGGAGATCGGTGCCGACGTGACCGTGGCGCTGTTCGAGCGCCGTCCGGCCGATTATTACGATCCGCCGGCCGCGGTCTGCGAAGCCATGATGAAGTCCGACGTGAACATCCTGCTTGCCTCGACCGGCATGTTGCATTCGCCGGCGAGCTTCCGGGCCATGGAGGCACGTATCCCGTCGATCTGCATGGATGGGGGGATGACGCTGGAATGGTTCCAGTCCGGCGCGGTGACAGAGGACATGCGGCAGGTCATGGTGCGCAAGCACTATGTTGCCAAGGACATATTCGGCGAGAACGCCAGGGAATGCCGTGTCACGTCCAAATACGGCACGGATTTCACCTACAGCGTGGAGAACCGCATCTTCGTTCCGCCGCTGCCCGGTCCGGATTTCGATCCCTACAAGATCGTCGATTTCGACAAGGACGAGAACCGCAAGGGCGGCAACCTCTACTACTACCTGTTCCCGACCGGCGAGTTCAACGTCGCGCCGGTGGAAGGCTCCGCCAACGGCAAGCTGGTGATCGACCTGACCATGCATCACATCGGACGCCTGGAAGACCCCATCGAGTTGCATGTCGAGAATGGCCGGGTGGTGAGGATCGAAGGCGGCGCGTCCGCGCGGGTCCTGCGCGACTACCTCGACGTCTATGGCGACGAGAACGCCTTCATGTGTCCCGCGGAAGCCTCGATCGGCGTGAACGCGAAGGCGCTCATTCGCGGCATTCAGCGCGAGGACAAGAACGTCATGGGAACGATGCATTTCGGCCTGGGCACAAATATCGATGTCGGCGGCTCGGTCCGCTCCAAGATCCACATGGATGGCGTGATCCTGGAGCCCACCCTTTATGTGGACGGCGACATGCGGCTGGAGCACGGACGGTTCCTGCGTCCGATCGAGGGAAACGACCAGCCCGCCTGACCGGGAGGATATGGCGATGGCGCGGTCCCGCTCCATCGCAAAGACAGGACGCGGGAAAGACCAACGGGAGGAAAACCTATGTTCAAGCAGATCAGAAACGTGATTCTTGCGCTTGGCGCATCCAGTGCACTGACCGCCGCGGCAAGCGCCGAGACGGTCCTGAAATGGGGCGAGCATCTGCCGCAGTGCTGCTCGATGTATGCAGCGGCGGCGCAGTGGGCGGTCGACGAGACGGCCAAGCGGTCCAACGGCGAACTGAAGATCGACATCAACTACGGCGGCGTGCTTGCCACGGTCGGCGAGATCCCGAGCGCGATCGAGAATGGCGTCATCGACATGGGCAACCTGGTGACGCCCTATTTCCCGGACCAGTTCAAGATCAACAACGCCATTCCGTTCTTCTGGCCGCAGCCGAAAAGCCAGCAGGAGCTCGGCGAACTGATGCTGAAATGGCACGAGGAAATCCCGGCATTCGGAGAGGAACTGGCCAGATTCAAGCTGAAACTGGTCGCGGTCCGTCCGCTGCCGCCATACGGCTTCATCTGCAACAAGCCGATCCGGACCCTGGAAGACTTCAAGGGCAAGCGCATCCGCTCCTACGGCGTGGCCCTGCCGGCGACGCTTGAGGCGCTCGGCGCCGTCTCCGTCGGCATGCCCGACGTGGAAGCCTATGAAGCGCTGAGCAACAACATCCTCGACTGCTCGGCCGCCGATATCGCGCTGGTCGATGCCTTCAAGCTGCAGGAAGTGGCCAAGTACTTCGTCGACGTGCCGATGGGTGCATCCTGGGGCCACATCATCGTCATGAACACCGACAAGTATGCCTCGCTCTCCGACGCGGAAAAGCAGGTCATCGACTCGCTGAAGGGTGACCATCTGACCGAGTTGCTGCGGCTCTTCCGGGCCAAGGAAGAAGAGCTCAAGGCCAAGTGGCAGGCCGATGGCACCGTGGAGATCATCAGCTCGATCCCGGCCGAGGATTTCCTCAAGGTGACGCTCGGCTCGGAAAAGGTGCAGGCCGTGCGCAACAGCTGGAAGCAGCGGGCGATGGACTCCGGCATGCCGGAAGCCGACGCTGACCGTGTCGTCTCCGAACTCACGAACTGAAACGGTCCGGACGGGCGCTGTCCCGGCGTCCGTCCGTCCATTTCCGGGACGGAAGGCCTGCAATGCGCAGCATATTCCTGAAGGTTCACCGGTTCTACGGGAAGGCTCTGTGGGCAGCTGCCATGCTTGCCGGCTTCCTGACCTTCGCCATCATGTGCGTCATCGATCTCAACGCGGTGCTCAGAAAGCTCGTCAACTGGCCGTTGCCGGCCGCCCTCGAGATCACACAGTCGCTTCTGGTCGGCGCGATCATGCTTCCCTTCGCCTACACATTGCTGAAGCGCCAGCATGTCAACACGGTGTTCTTCACGTCGCTGCTCTCGAAAAGCACGCGCCGCTGGCTCCACCTGTTCTGGGCGGTCGTGGGTTTCCTGCTGTTTGCCGCCGTCACCTACGGAACGTTCGAATACGCTTTGCGATCCTACCGGCTGAACGAGCAGACCTGGGGCGCCAGCATCCAGTTCGCGATCTGGCCTTCCAAGATGGCGGTGAGCCTGGGCACGCTGCTCATTTCAATCCAGTTCCTTCTCGATGCCATCGGGACAGCGCTGATCCCGGATTTCCACGATCCGGACGTCGAGGACGCGGAGATCCATGGCGATGTCTAGCCTGACAATCGGGTTCGCGGGGATCTTCTTCCTGCTGGCCTCCATCCTGCTGGGTGCGCCGATCATGATGGCGCTCACCGCGGTGGGCTTCGCCGGCCTGATCCTGCTCACCAATTTTGCCGGCGCAATCTCCATCCTCGGCACGATCTACTATTCGGTGGTCTCCAGTTTCCATTTCAGCGTCATCCCCATGTTCCTGCTGATGGGGTTCTTCGCCATGCGCGCAGGGATCGGAAACGACCTGTTCGATGCGTGCTCGAAATGGTTCGGCCGGTTGCCGGGCGGGCTCGCGGTCGCGAGCACCGGGGCCGCCGCGGCATTCGGTGCCGCTTCGGGATCGAGCGTCGGCACGGCCACGCTGTTCACCAAGCTGGCCCTGCCGGAGATGATCGAACGCGGTTACGATCGCGGGTTTGCCGCCGCGTCGATCGCGATCGCGGGGACGCTTGCCGTCCTCATTCCGCCGAGCGCCCTCATGGTCGTCTACGGCATCCTGACGAATGCGGCCATCGGCAAGCTGCTGATTGCAGGCATCATACCGGGCATGATCTTCGCGAGCCTGATCGGACTGACCATCCTGATCATCGCCATGACCAGTCCCCGGAAAGCCCCGCCCGACGACCGGCGCTATTCGCTTTCCGAGCGGCTCTGGTCGCTGCGCATGGTCGGGCCGTTGTTCCTGGTCATCGCTCTCATGCTGGGCGGTCTCTATGGTGGCGTGTTCACCCCCACGGAAGCGGGCGGCATCGGCGCTTTTGTCACTTTCGTCATGGCCGTGATCCGCCAGCGCGGCTTCCGCGGGATCGGCTTCGTCCGGGTGCTGTTGGATACCGTCGTGCTGACCGCCATGATCTTCGCGATCATCATCGGCGGCCTGCTGTTTGCCCGTTTCCTGGCGCTGAGCGGTGTCTCCGGCGCCATCCAGACCGTTCTTGTCGACGGTGGCTATGGTGTGTGGACCGTCGTGGCGCTGGTCACGCTGATCTATCTGGTGCTCGGCATGTTGATGGACGCGCCATCGCTTCTGGCGATTTCCCTGCCGATCACCCATCCGGTCATGATGGGACTGGGCTTCGACCCGCTCTGGTTCGGCGTCTATGTCATCGTCCTTGCCGAGATCGGTGCGATCACGCCGCCGGTCGGCATCAACTGTTTCGTCGTGAAAGGCGCAGCGGGCAATCTCGTCACGCTCGAACAGATCTTCGGCGCGCTCTGGCCGTTCATCATGACCTGCGCCCTCATGCTGGGGCTGCTTCTCGCATTCCCCGAACTCGTCCTCTATCTGCCCGGCAAGATGTGATGTCACACGTTTCCGATAACGATCAGAACGCGGCGCTCCATCCCTATCACGGGGTCCGTATCCTCGACATGACCTACCGCTATGGCAGCTATGCCGGACGGCTGTTTGCCGATCTTGGCGCGGAGGTCATCCGGATCGAACCGCCTGGCGGCCTGCCCGACAGGATGGAGGCGGAACGTGGCGGGGCCGGTGCGCTCGCGCGGTTCGTGTTCTTCAACGCCAGCAAGAAGAGCCTGGTTCTCGACCTCGCCACGCAAGGCGGCACTGACGCGTTCGATGAACTCGCACGCGGCGCGCTGGCCATTTTCGTGGAGCGCGGCGGGCCGATGTATGACCGGATCGCACATCTGCGCGCCATCGCGCCGCAGGCGGTCGTCACCGCCGTCTCGCCCTTCGGCATGACCGGACCGCTCGCGGATGCGCCTGCGTCCGATCTCGTCATCCAGGCGGCCGGCGGTATCGCGTGGATGTCGGGGCGCATCGAGGAAGCGCCGCTCAGCCTGCCCTTCGACCAGGCGACGATGGTGGCCTCGATCTATGCCGCGACCGTGACCGCCATCGCACTCGTCGACACGGAAGCCACCGGGACCGGGCACCTGATCGACGTTTCGGCGCAGGAATGCATCGCCCATTCGCTTCAGAATGCGATCCAGGTCTGGGATCTCGAGCAGCGCGTTTCCATGCGTGGCGGCGAGGGCACGCGGGACGCCTCCGAGGACATCTTTCCCTGCAAGGACGGCTTCGTCTTTCTTGCCGCGCCCCTGGCGCTTGGCAGTTCGTTCAAGTCGCTGGTGGGCTTCATGCAGGATCGCGGCCATCCTTCCGGCGCGAAATTCTCGGAACCTTGCTGGCAGGACCGCGAATGGCGGCTGACACGCGAGGCGCGTGACGCCTTCCGCGCGATCTTCACCGATTTCACGCGGGATTTCGACCGTGAAACGCTGACCCGGGAAGCGATCGCACGCCGCATCGTGCTGGGCCCGGTCTCCCGCGTGACGGACATTTTCGAAGACCCGCAGCTTGCGCATCGCGCCTTCTTCCGCACCATGACAGTCGCGGGCCGGGAAATTGCCTTTCCCGGGCCACCCTACAAGATCACGCCGGAGTTCTGGGCGGTTTCCCCGCCTCCGCTGCGCAACGGGGAGCAGGGCGAATGAAGCCACAATTTCTCAAAGGGATCCGCTTCACCGACCTGACATGGGCAGGTGCCGGTCCCTTCTGCACCAAGATCTTTTCCGATTTCGGCGCCGATGTGATCAAGATCGAGAGCACGACACGGCTGGATTCGGTGCGCACCGGTGGTCCGTTCAAGGATCGCAAGTTCGGCTTGAACCGGAGCGGCTACTTTGCCTCGCGCAACAGTGGCAAGAAGAGCGTGGTGCTTGATGTCAAGTCGCCGATGGGCCGGGAACAGGTCCATGACCTGGTCCGCAATTCCGATGTCGTTTCCAACAATTTCGGCCCCGGCGCCATGGACCGCATGGGACTGAGCTACGAGGCCGTGCGCGCGATCAAGCCCGACATCGTGTATCTCTCGATGCCCATGTATGGCGAAAGCGGTCCGCGCGCGGAGTTGCTTGGCGTCGGCATGACCATCAGCGCGGTGACCGGCCTGATGTGGTCGACGGGTTATCGCCCCGGCGACCCGGTCGGCCCCGGCACGCATTATCCCGACCATGCCGCCAATCCCTATCACGCGGCCTTTGCCGTGCTGGCTGCCCTGCGCCGCCGCCGGCTGACCGGGCTTGGCGCGAAGATCGACCTTTCGCAGGTGGAATCGACCATCAACTTCATCGGAGCGGAAGTCGTTCGCTGCGCGATGGAAGGCAGCGATCGCCCGCAGACGGGCAATGCCTCGGACGAAGCCGCGCCACACGGCATCTACCGCTGCGCGGGCGATGACGACTGGATCGCGGTCACCGCCACGACGGATGACGAGTGGAGCCGTCTTGCCGGGATCCTCGGCGCGGGCGGGCTTGAGGGTTTTGCCACCACGGCGGAACGCGTCTCCCGGAGCGAAGAACTCGACCGGATGGTGTCTGACTGGGCCGCGGCCCGCGACGTGGAATCGGCGGTGTCGGTCCTGCGCGCCGCCGGCGTGCCGGCCGCTGTCGTCGCCAGTTCCCGCTACCTGGTCGAGCAGGATGCGCAGCTTGCCGCGCGTGGCTACTGGCAACGCGTGGAGCATCCCGAACTCGGCAACAGCCTCTATGCCTCGCCGCCCTACCGGATCGACGGCGAGCGCGTCGACCTGTCGCGTCCGCCCCTGCTCGGGGAACACACGCGCGAGGTACTCTCGACCCTGCTCGGCCGAACGGAGCAGGAACTCGACGATCTGGAACGGGCAGGAGTTTTCACATGAGCATGCGCAACCGCGTCGCCGCTGTCGTCGGCGTCGGCCATACGGACTGGGTCGGCGACTGGAAACGGGTACGTGCCGGCGAGCGCCCTGATGACTGCTATGGCTATGCTGCCAGCGCCTTTCGCAACGCGCTGGCCGACGCCGAAATGACGCGCGACCAGATCGACGGGCTGATCGTCGGTCCGACCACGGCCTATGAGCGCATGGCCGAAGTCCTGAACATGAACGTCCGGTGGGGCGACCAGGCCGACGCGGTGCTGTCGGTCGTCCAGGCCTGCATGGCGATCGAGACCGGCATGGCGGATGTGGTCGCGCTGGTCTACGGGAACGACCAGCGTTCGGTCGGCACGCAGTATGGCGGCCCCCAGGCGATGGGTGGCGACATGTTCCTGTCATATGTCTATCACGCGCCGTGGGGCATGACCTCGCAGGGCGCGCTCTACGCGCTGATGTTCCAGCGCTTCGCCGAACTTTACGGCGTCAGCGAACGTGATCTCGGCCATGTGGCGGTCGCGCAGCGGGAAGGCGCATCGCTCAATCCGAACGCCATCCAGCGCAAGCGGATCACCATCGATAACTACATGGCTGCTCCCTACATCACCGAGCCGCTGCGCCTGTTCGACTACTGCCTCATCAATGACGGGGGCGTGGCGCTGATCATCGCCGAGGCGGAGATGGCCAGGAAGCTCTCGCGCAAACCCGTCTATATCGAGGCGCTTGGCCGTTACGACCTCAATGCCGGTGCGACAAGCCTGGAACCGCGGCTGACCGACTTCTATCGTCCGGCACAACAGGCGGTGGCCGAGCAGATATTCGGTCAGTCCGGTCTCGATCCGTCCGACATCGACGTGCTGCAGGTCTATGACAGCTTCTCCGTCCACGTTCCGCTGGCGCTTGAAGGCTATGGCTATTGCCAAGTTGGCGAATCCGGCAAGTTCATGCGGGAACAGGGCATCGGCCTGGCCGGCAGGCTGCCGACCAACACCAGCGGCGGGCATCTTTCGGAGAGCTACATGCAGGGCTGGAACCACCAGATCGAATGTGTCCGCCAGGCACGTGGAGAATGCGGCGACCGCCAGATCGGCAACTGCCGGCGTGTCCACTATACCTCCGATGTGGCCGGCAAGGCCGTATCCATCATCTACGGGGCATGACAATGGAACCGCAGACATCGATCACGCCACCCCGGGTCATGGGTCTTTACGATGCCCCGATGTGGCAATTGCTCAAGGAAACGGGCAAGCTGCATCTCCAGTGCTGCGCGCAGTGCGGAACATGGCGCTATCCGCCCGGTCCGGCGTGCCAGGCATGCCTTTCGCCGGATTGCGAATGGAAACCGGTATCGGGCCGGGGCGAACTTCTGTCGTGGATCGTCTTTCACAAGCAGTATCTTCCCGCCTATCCGGCTCCCTACAATGTCATCGCGGTCAGGCTCGACGAGGGTCCGACCGTCATCAGCAACCTCATCGGCGATCCGCGCGACGACAGACCGGTCGGGCGCCGCGTGAAGCTGACGGTTGCCGAAATGGACGATGGCGTCGCCTTGCCCCGTTTCGAACTGGACGAATGAAGCGCATCGAGAAATCAGGAACATGACCATGGTGAAAGCCGTACGAATCCACGAATATGGCGGGCCCGAAAACCTGCGCTACGAGGATGTCGAGATCGGGGAACCGGGACCCGGGCAAGCCTATGTCCGCCATACGGCAATCGGCCTCAACTTCGCCGATACCCACAACCGGGAGGGCCGCTACCCGATGCCGAGCCTGCCGCATGTGCTGGGCGGCGAGGCGGCGGGCGTGGTCGAAAAGGTCGGACCGGGCGTCACCGAGGTGAAAGTCGGCGACCGTGTCGCCTATGCGGCGGGCGGTCCGGCTTTCCCGCCAGGGTCCTATGCGGAGGCGCGCCTGTTCGATGCCAGCCGGCTGATCCTGCTGCCGGACGAAATCGACGATGTGACCGCGGCCGGAATGATCGTGAAAGGCCTGACCGCGCAATATCTGCTGAAGAGCGTCTATCCAGTGAGGGCAGGGGAGACGATCCTTGTCCATGCGGCTGCCGGCGGCGTCGGCACCGTGATGACCCAATGGGCAAACCATCTGGGCGCGCGGGTCATCGGTGTCGTCAGTTCCGACGAGAAGGCCCGGACGGCCAGGGAGCACGGGTGCCATCACGTGCTGATATCGGGCCGGGACAACGTGGCGGAGCGGGTGAGGCAACTGACCGGCGGCGAGGGCGTGCCGGTCGTCTATGACAGCGTCGGCCATGACACGTTCGAGAGTTCGCTGATGAGCCTGCGCCCGCACGGGCTGCTGGTCAGCTTCGGCACGGCCTCGGGTCCGGTTCCCCCGGTCAAGATCTTCGATCTGAACAGGCTGGGTTCGCTGAGCATCACCGGCGCGGCCTTCGCATGGTTCGTGCGCAGCCGGGGCGAACTCCTGTCGCGGGCGAACGATCTCATGGATGTCGTCCTGCGCGGCGCGGTGCAGATCCGGGTGAACCAGACCTTCCGCCTCGCCGATGCGGCCGATGCACACCGGGCCCTGGAGTCGCGCATGACACAGGGCGCCAGCGTCCTCATCCCCTGACCGGTAGCCGAGATGAGCGATGCCCCGAAGCCCAAGCATATCCCCGTCCGGGAAGCGTGGCTCAGCCTGCACCGGGAAGCCGTGATCGACCCGGACCTCCCGATCATCGATGCGCACCATCATCTCTGGGACAAGCCGGGCAGCCGGTACCTGCTTGCCGATATCCAAGGCGACCTTTCGAGCGGCCACAACGTGGTCGCGACGGTCTTTGCAGAGGGCAGGGAGGGTTACCGCACCGATGGCCCGCCGGAACTGCGTTCGCTGGGCGAGACCGAAATGGTCGCGGCCATCACCGAGGAAAGCGCGCTTGTCCCGGAGGGTCCCAGGGTCGCGGCCGGCATCATCGGCTTTGTCGACATGATGCTGGGCGAAGCGGCCGGCCCCGTCCTCGACGCCCATATCGAGGCGGGGCGGGGACGGTTCCGGGGCATCCGCTACACCACCGCCTGGCATGGCGACCCGCAGGCGCGGGGCTCCGTGACTTCCCAGCCTGCCGGGCTGCTTTACGAGCCGGCGGTGCGCCAGGGCCTTCGTGAGGTCTCGCGGCGCGGGCTCGTGTTCGACGCCTGGATGTACCATACGCAGCTCAACGATCTCGTCGATCTTGCCCATGCCATGCCGGACCTGGCGATCGTCCTGAACCACCAGGGCGGGCCGATCGGCATGGGTCCCTATGCGGGCCGCCGTGACGAGGTGTTCGGCGACTGGCGCCATTGGATGCGCCGCCTCGCAGGTTTTGCGAACATCCGGGTGAAACTCGGCGGCTTCGGCATGCGGATGTCCGGTTTCGATTTCGACGAGCGGCCGTTGCCACCCTCGTCGGACGATCTGGCTGCCGCCTGGGGTCCCTATATGCGCGAATGCATGGAGACTTTCTCGCCCCGGCGCTGCATGTTCGAAAGCAATTTCCCGGTCGACAAGGGATCGGTTTCCTATCCGGTGCTGTGGAACGCCTTCAAGAAGATCGCCGGGGATTGTTCTCCTGATGAACGGCTTGACCTTTTCTTCAGAACCGCAAACACGACATATGGTCTTGAACTGGAATCGCTGCCCGGCCGTGTAGGCACGTTCGAGCGCGTGTGACCATGAAAGGTGAAACGGGATGCGAGGTTCCTCGCCGCAAATCGTGACCACGGGCGCAACGGCCTCTCAAGGCGGGCGGCCGGAAGGCGGCCGGGGGCTTTCCTGGTGGCGCGGCGGCGAAGGAAAGATGACGCGCGAGGAATCCCTGGCACAGGCCCAGCACGTCATCCGGTCGATTGTTGCCAGCCGCCATGACAGGCCTTCGCTCGTGGCCCAGATCGCCTGCGAGATCGGCGCCGAGATCGTTGAAGCGGTGATCCTGCCGGGTCACGATCTCAACACGGTCGAACTGTCGCGCCGCTACCATACCAGCCGCACACCCGTGCGCGAGGCCCTAATCCTGCTCGAAAACGAAGGCCTGGTCGAAATTCCGCCGCGCCGCCGCCCGCGCGCCCATGTCCATACCCTCACAGAGGTCTCCGAGATTTACCGGACGCGGACGGCGCTGTTCGAACTCATGGCGGCCGACCTGGCGACGAAGGTCACGGATGATCACATCGACCTTCTCGA
This sequence comes from Zhengella sedimenti, assembly GCF_046506625.1. Classification (NCBI taxonomy): domain Bacteria; kingdom Pseudomonadati; phylum Pseudomonadota; class Alphaproteobacteria; order Hyphomicrobiales; family Notoacmeibacteraceae; genus Zhengella; species Zhengella sedimenti. The sequence goes on along the minus strand of NZ_JBKFFP010000004.1, from coordinate 396,136 downwards.
CGGCATCCTCGGGCGGATGCAAAAGGCGGCCGAGATCGGCGACGTGGCGGCCTTTTCCTGGCTGAGCGTGGAATTTCACGACAATGACACGCGGGCCTCCGGGAACCAGACCGCCAAGCGCATCCATGACTCCCTGCTGCTGCGCACGCTCGCCATACGCCGTATCAGCCTTTCGCTTCCCAACCGGATGGTGAAGTCGCTGGAGGATCACATCCAGCTGGTCAAGGCTTACGAAAACCACGATTCCAATCTTGCCGGCGCGATCCTGCGGGCCAACCATACCGCCGCGCTTGCCGCACTCCAGCGCTATTTCGAGGAGACCGGCTCCTTCAATCCGCGCATCGCGGGAGAAGCACAGGCGGGCGGCGATCACGCCGGGCCGGCAACCTGACACCTTCGGGAGTGCGGTAAAAAATGTCGTGCCCGAATGCCTCCGGTCAGGGCTTCACACGACAACCGGGTTCGTCGCGCCATCCATGACGATCGAGACGCCGGTCAGATAGCTGGCCTTGCCGCTCGCCGCGAACACCACCATGTTGGCGATCTCGCCGGGATCGGCCGCACGGCCCATCGGTATCCGGGCGACCGCGCGTGTTCGCGCTTCCTGCATGGAGATGCCGGACGCCGCTGCCTGGGCCCTGAAGCCTTCATCGACGCGGGTAGTTTCGGTCAGGCCGGGACTGATTGCCACCACCCGGATGCCGCGCCCGGCATAGGCAGTCGCAAGACCAGCGGTTGCCAGTTGAAGCGCCGCATTGGCCGAGCCGCCTGCAATATGCGTCGGGGCCGCGACCTTGCCGCCCGCGCCGATCACGTTGACGACAACACCGGTTCCGCGCGCCGCCATGCGCTTGATGGCGGGATCGATCATGTTGATGTAGCTGAAGAACTTGGAATCCATCGCGGCCCGCCAGACAGCCGGCCGCAAGTCATCGGGCGGCGTGCGCCGCGCCGCGCCGGCACTGTTGACGAGAATATCGACGGGTCCGAGCGCCGCTTCCAGTTCGTCCAGCGCACGTTCGGCGGCTTCAGGATCGACAAGATCGGCCGTGGCGCCGATGGCGCCGGGCAGTTCGCGCAACGCGCCGGCAATGTTGTCCGGCGAGCGCGACACGATACCGACCCTGGCGCCTTCGGCCAGGAACGCCCTGGCGCACGAAAGCCCGATGCCCTTCGATCCGCCGGTGACGATGACGACCTTGTTTTCAAGACCGAGATCCATGTCGATGTCCTCTCAGGCGTTGCGGCTATCTGGCGTTCGCGTCGATGAAACGCAGGACCTCGCGGGCGAAACGGTCCGGTTGCTGATAGGGGATGAAGTGGGCCCCGTCCTCATAGCGGACCAGCCGGGAACCTGGCATGGCGGCATGGATCGCCTCGGCATGGAAGATGGGCAGAAGGCGGTCCCGTCCGCCGCCGACGATCAGGGTCGGGCAGGCGATGGAAGGGAGATCCCCGGAAATGTCGGCATCCAGCATGCCCTCGATCTGCAAGGCATAGGCTTGCGGATCCTGCGCGGCGAAACGGGCTACGTAGTCGCGCTGGCGGTCATCGTCGGGGCAGCCCTCGAAGGCGGCCGCCGTCGCCGCCGGCATGATGGCTGACATGCCGCCCTCCCGCGCCGTTTCGGCGCGCCGGGCGAGAAGCGAGCGCGCCGGATCGGCGATCCTGTGACCCGGATTGGAGAGCACGAGCATGTTGACGAGGTCCGGGTGGCGCGCCGCGAAGACGGCTGCCGCCATGGCACCGACCGCGCAGCCGACCGCGCCGACCCGTGTGAGATCGTGGCGCTTGCAGAATGCGGCGAGATCGGCCGCATGGTCGGCAGGGGAGAGCGGGACGGACGATGCCGGCGACCGGCCGGCCCCGCGCTGATCGATGGCAATGCAATCAAGGTGCGGTTCCCAGATCGACCGGCAGGCCGACCAGAAGGAAAGATCGGCGCCCATGGCGTGAACCAGCAGCAGGGTGGGACCGTCCCGATTGCCGCCACGTTCGAAATTGAGGTTGCCGTCGAGCTGCATCGCGTTCCCCTCAGTAGAGGTAGGGCCGGTAGGAGGCCGCAAGGGTCGCTGTCAGTCCGGTCGATGCCGTATCGATCTGCGGGATCGCGGTGGTCGAGCATTCCACCACGACCAGCGCGAAATCCGGCTTCGGGGCAACACCGGCGAACACCCTCCATCGCGTGACGCCATTCGCGCCGTCGAGCAGAGCGGGCAGGGCGCTGGCCAGGCGGTCGATATCGGCCGGTGAGGCAACCGCGAACTTCATCACCGCCAGGCGAATGCAATCGCTCGTCATGTCGGGCGTCCCGGTATGGAGCGTGGCTGCGATCCGCTGGAGGGGAATGCGCGCCATGATGCGCCTGGACCACGGGCTGTAGTGGTCGCCGCTGATTGCCTGGTAGGCCGGCTCGTCCAATACGCCGAGACTTGAGAGATCATAGAGTGCCATGTGGCTCGGTCCGTCGCCGAGGCCGACATAACGCCGCGCCGTGCGGAAGCCCTCTATGCAGGCACGCTCAGGCAGGTGTTCCGTGTCATACCAGGCGTTGAACTCTTCCTCATAGGCCGCAGGCGGTTGCCACAACACCATGAGCAGGGCTTCTTCGTTCATGGATTCCTCTCCGCTCCCATTGGTCGAATAAAGCATAGAAGCATTGTCGCGTCTCGTCCGGGCTGCATGGTGCATAGCTGATTTGTCACGGATTGCGGCGAGCGCTCCACGCCGCTGGGCGCCGGCGTGATAGTTTCAGTCATCATTGTCTTGTCCGTCCGCCCGGGATGGACCTTGCAGGGAGGAGAAACGATTGTGAAACTGTCGATTGCTGAAGCTCATGCGCTTGCGGAAGACGTTCTGGTCAAGCTCGGTTACCGGAAGGATGAAGCCAGGATAGCGGCCGGCCACCTGATGGACTGCGAATTGCGCGGCCTGGAATATGCGGGTTTCGCGCGTATGCTGTCGATCGCCGACCGTATCGACCGGACCGGCCATTCGGGCCGCGAAATCACGATCACCAGGGAAACCCCGGTCTCAGCGGCCATCGATGGCGCTGACAAGCTGGGTTATCTGGTCGGTCAGCGCGCCACGGACGTTGCCATCGATAAAGCCAAGGCAAGCGGCATCTCGATCGTCGGGGCAAACGAGACCTGGTACACGGGCATGTTGTCCTACTATGCCGAACAGGCGACGGCGCAGGACCTCGTGATCATGATCGCCTCCAATGCATCGGCCTGGGTCGCGCCCCATGGCGGCACCGAAGGGCGGTTCGGCACCAATCCGATCTGTTTCGGGTTCCCGAGCGCCAGCGACCCGGTGATCTGGGACATCGGCACGTCGAGCATCATTCATGCACAGGTCGTGCTGGCAAGGCGTCTCGGCCAGACGATCCCCGAAGGCGTGGCGTTCGACGCCGACGGCAAGCCGACCACCGATCCCGCATCAGCCCTCGGTGGCGCATTCACGGCCTGGGGCGGGCCGCGCGGATCGGGACTTGCCATCGTCGTGCAGCTTTTCGGCATGCTGGCGGGTTCGCCGATGATCCCGGGCGAACTGACCTCGTTCGGCATGGTGGTGATGGCCATGCGCCCGGACCTTCTGACCTCGCTCGACGATTTCAAGAAGGAGGTCGCCGCCTATTCGGACGCCATCCGTTCGACACGTCCGGTCGAAGGCGGCGGTCCGGTGCGCATGCCGTTCGACCGCTCGCGCGCCTTGCGCGAGCAACGGACGAAGGAAGGCTTCATCGAAGTGCCCGACACCATCCACGAACAGATCGTACGGATCGCCCAGCGCGCCTGACCCCTTCTGCCGGTTCTGCCCGGCGCATGATCGGACCAGCGGATCTCAAACAATGACAAGACAGCAAAAGGCCGCCTGACGGGCGGCCTTTTTTCGAAGCAGGAAAGAAAAGCGGCGCCCGAAGGCGCCGCTTCCAGTCTTGGCCATGAAGCCGTGGATCAGTTGGTCGGCCAGATCGGCTTTGCCTGCGCGGTTTCCGGCGGGAACACGCTGTAGGGGACACCGCCCTGCCACTGCACGATCACGAGGCTGGCGCCGACGTTGAGACCGGCTTCGTTGAACTTGATCTGCCCACCCGGATAGTAGATCGCGGGTCCGTCGGTGATATCAAGCGAGCGCAGTGTCTCGGCAACGGCCGAACGGCTGGCCTCGCCGGCCTTGTTCAGGGCGTAGGCCATGAGCTGGATGTCGCCATAGGTGGAGATGGAATCCTGCGTCATCCAGGGCTCGCCGGAGGCTTCCTTGAAGCGTGCGACCAGTTCTTCCTGCCCCTTGCCCGGCCAGTTGCCGACGACGGTCATGACGCCTTCGACCAGGTCGGCGCCGACGTTCTTGAGAAGCTCGGGCGTGCCCAGGTGGGCGCCCGAACCGATGATCGGCATGCGGCCGCCGCCGAGATTGAACTCGTTGACCTTCTCCAGCAGGAGCTTGTTGTCCGGCACCGCGGTTGAAGCCATGATCATGAAGTCCGGCCGCGTGGAGCGGGCGCGCTGGATGAGCGCGGTGGCGTCTGCGAGCGGGGGCGTCCAGGTTTCGTCAAACATGATCTCGATGCCGAGATCCTTCATCAGGCCTTCGCGCAGCGGGGTGACGAAGCTGACCGAGGAGGCCGTGTTGTCACCGATCATGCCGGCCTTGGTGGGCTTGCTGCCGGTGGTCAGTTCCGCCAGTTGCACCAGCGAAGGAACGGCCTCGCGTGCCTGCGCGCCCCCGGTCTTCGGCATCTGGAAGATGTACTTGAAGCCACGGCCGGTGATCTGGTCCGAGTAGGACAGCGAGATCATCGGCAGTTCGGCGCGCTCGGTGACTTCCGACACGGCAAGCGTGAAGGACGAGAGCCAGGCCCCCGTCACGGCGACGAGATCGGGATGCTGCGAGACCATGCGCTGGGCCGCGTTCTTCGCGGTCTCGACGGATTCGCCGGCATCGAAGACGACCAGTTCGAGCTTGCGGCCGCCAAGGGACTCGATGCCGCCGGCGTCGTTGATGTCCTTGATGGCAAGTTCGGCGCCCTTGAGCATCAGTTCGCCCTGGCGGGCCCACGGACCGGACAGCGGCCCGATGAGGCCGACCTGGATGGGGCCGTCCTGCGCCATCGCTGGCAAGGGGGCGGTGGCGAGCATCGCCGCGGTTCCGGCCGCGGCTGTCGCCTTCAGGATCGTTCTGCGCGTAAACATGTTGTTCCTCCCTAGAACTGGTTGATCGAAAGTTCCCGGCTACATGCCGAGATAGGCCTGGCGGACACGGTCGTCCGACAGGAGTTCGGTAGGCGTACCTTGCAGCACGACACGTCCCGTTTCGAGCACATAGCCTCTCTCACAGGATTCGAGCGCTTCCATCGCCCTCTGCTCGACGAGCAGGACGGTCAGCTTTTTCAGGCGGCGGATCTCCACGATGGCCTCGAAAATCGAATCGGCGACTGTCGGGGCAAGCCCCATCGACGGCTCGTCAAGCATGATGAGCTTGGGCGAGGAGGCGAGCCCGCGGGCAATCGCGACCATCTGTTGCTGCCCTCCCGAAAGCGTGCCGGCCATCTGCTCGGCGCGCTCCTTGAGGATCGGGAACAGCGTGTAGATGAAATCGAGATTCTCCTTCCACTGTTTCTGGCCCGCATCGGTAAACGCGCCCATTTCCAGGTTTTCCAGCACCGACATGTTGGGAAACACCTGACGGCCTTCCGGGATGTGGGCAATGCCGAGGTGGGCGCGTTCGAAGGCCGAGGTTGCCAGCAGATCCCTGCCTTCGAATTGAATGCTCCCCGATCGGGCAGGCACCGTCCCCGCGATCACCTTGAACAGGGTCGTCTTGCCGGCCCCGTTGGGGCCGACGATCGAGACGAACTGACCTTCGTCGACGGTAAGCGAGATATGGTCGAGCGCGGTAACGCCGCCATAGGATGCGTGAAGGTTGCTGATCTCAAGCACGTTGACGCCACCTTTTGCCAAGATATGCCTCGATGACCTCGTCCTCCTGCACGACATCGCGCGGCTTGCCTTCGGTCAGCAGCGCACCGTGGTCGAGAACGATGAAGTGATCGGCGAGGCGCAACATCGCCTGCATCGTGTGTTCGATGATCACGATGGTGATTCCGGTGTCCGAAAGCCGGCGGATGACGTTGATCATCTCGTTGACCTCGACGCCCCCGAGGCCGGCGAGAGTCTCATCGAGGAAGAGCATCTTCGGCTTGCCGGCAAGTGCACGGGCAAGTTCCATCAGGCGCTGCTCCATCGAGGTGAGGCCGCCGGCGAGACGGTCGGCCTTGCTTTCGAGACCGACCAACGCCACCGCCTCGCGGGCGTGCTGCAACGCGATTTCGTCGGTTTCGGCGCCGACATAGGCACCGATCAGGACGTTATCGAGAACCGAAAGGCGCTTGAACGGACGGGCGACCTGGAACGTACGGCCGATGCCCCGCCGGCAAACACCCGAAGGCGCAAGGCCGAGCAGGCTCTTGCCCTCGAAGATGACCTCGCCCTCGTCCGGCTTCTGGAACCCGTTGAGGAGGTTGAAGAGCGTCGTCTTGCCGGCCCCGTTCGGACCGATGATGCCGATGACGGCGCCCTCGGGGACCGAGAAGGATACGTTCTGGACAGCCCTGAGGCCACCGAATGACTTGGAGAGGTTCCGGACCTCCAGCATGGTGCGGCCGGACATGGCATCCGGGCGCTCATCATCCTGCGTGTCCGGGCTCGCGACCATGTCGGCGACCGCGGTCCCTTCGGCCGGTTCGGCTGATTTGCTGCGGGCCTGCATGATATCGCGGATCTTCCACATCAGGCCTTCGGGTGCCACCAGGATGATGATGATGATGGCGACGCCATAGACCACGCCCTGAATGCCGTGCAGGAGATTACCCACTTCGGCGTGTAGGGTTTCGGCAAGCGGGATCAGGATCGCGGCGCCGATGATCGGGCCCCAGACCGTTCCCACGCCGCCGAATAGCGTGACGATGAGCGCCTGTGCCGAGGTCAGCATTCCGAAGACGGTGTCAGGCGTGATGACCAGCAGGACAATTGCATAAAAGCCGCCGATCGTGCCGGCAATGGCGCCCGAAACCGCGATCGCCCGCAGCTTCCACTTGCGGGTCTCGATCCCGGCTGCCTCCGCCGCCAGCTCGTTCTGCTTGATGGCGAGCAGGGACATGCCGAACCGCGATGTCTCGATGAGCCGCGACACGATGATTGCCGCGATCAGCAGCCCAAGCGCAATCAGCGCATAGATGCGTTGGTTGTCGAACTGCATCCATGCAACAGGGTTCTCGCGCTCCATCGGGATGGCCACTTCCTGGTAGCCGAGCCACTCGAAGATGTAGAGAAGGGCGAGGGGATAGGCGAGCATGGCCAGCGCGAAATAGTGGCCGCGCAGACGGAAGGTCGGCAGGCCGATGAGGATGCCGGCCGCCGCGCCGATGATTCCGGCCAGCGGGATGCCAAGCCAGGGTGTCAGGCCCAGGTAGATCTGGCCAAGGACGACCGTGAAGGCGCCGAGCCCGAAGAACGAGGCGTGACCGAAGGAGATGAGGCCCGAATAGCCCGACAGGACGTTCCACGAGATGCCCATCACGGCCCAAACAGCGACCAGGATCAGCATGAGCTGGTAGTACTGGGACTGCACCGTGAAAAGCAGGATGAGATAGGCGGCGCAGAAGATGCCGAGCGGGAGCAGCGATGAGAGGAAACCGGTTCTCTTGCCCATCACACACGCTCCACATTGCGCCCGAACAGGCCCTGGGGACGGAACAGCACGACCAGCAGGAACACCACGAAGATCGCTGTGTTCTGAAGCTGGAAGGGCAGGATGAGCGTTGAAAGCTGCTGGACAAGCCCGATCACCAGCCCGCCCCAGAAGGCGCCGATGATGGAGCCGAAGCCGCCCAGCACGACACCGGCATACATGATGATGACGAACTCGATGCCGACATAGGGCTGGAACGGATAGTAGGTTGCCACCAGGCCGCCGGCGATGGCGGTCACGCCGGTACCGATCCCGAAGGCGATGCGGTGCGCCTTGTCGACGTTGATGCCCATGTAGAGGGCGGCTTCGGCATTGTCTGCCGATGCGCGCATCGACTTGCCCAGTCGCGAGCGGTTGACGAAGAAGAACAAGGCGATCGCCACGCCCACCGAGACGATGGCACCGACCGCCCGTGCCTGGTTGATGAAGATCGATACGTAATCACCCCAGAAAGGACCGATTTCCCAGGCGCGGGAGGACATCGGCGTGCGGACCGAAATCGGTTCCGAGCCGAAGATGATCAGGCCGCCATTGGTCATCACCAGGGCGATGCCCAGCGTCAGGATCAACTGTGCGTAATGGCCTTCGCCCTCGGCGTCCGCCATCTTGAACCCGGTCACCCGGGAGATCAGGACCTGATGGACGTAGTATCCGACGACAAAGAGGATCGGGCCTGCAAGCAGGGCCGCCGCGATAGGGCCGGCATAGCCGCCCAGGAACGACAACATGCCGAAGCCGATGAACAGATACCAGGCGGCATACATGCCGAGCATCATCATGTCGCCCTGGGCGAAGTTGATGACTCGCATGATGCCGAAGATCATGCCGAGGCCGACGCACATGAGGCCATAGAGGCAGCCGACCATGATGCCGGCTGCCAACGCCTGGAGAAAATTCTCCATGAGGATCATGCCGTCCGTCATGTCCTTGCCACCTGTTCCGTGAATCCCGGAAAGTCCGTCGATGACGATATCCGGTGCCGACAATGGCAGACCGAGCGTGAAATGGCCATTTCTCCTCCCCAAGCATGAACGCCAAGCGGGTCGCGCCCACTGAAGCGCAGAAACCCAGTTTCGTGTCCGTTCGCTATTGGTCCGGGAGTTGGGCCCAAGGTCAATTCCGTGGGCTGCATAGCTGCTATAGTAGCGGTCCCAACGGCTTCGAGGATAGTCTGCCGGCCATCCGGAACAGGTGACCAGGAGGCATCATGACTGTCCGTCTCTCAGAACCCCGTCTCGTTCTCCAGACCGAGGATGTCATCGGCGAGGTGCCGTTGTGGGATGCAGCGTCGGGCAGGCTGAGCTGGATCGACATCTTCAAGCCCGCACTGCATCTCTTCGATCCGGCGACCGGCGGGCTCGAGAGCTTCACGCCGCCGGAGAAGCTGGGCTCCTACGGACTGGCCGGCAAGGGGCGTTACATCGTCGCCGGGCGGGGCGGCATTGCCATGTGGGAACCTGCGACCGGGCTGTTCGACCGGCTTTCGACACCGGAGGCAGACCGTCCCGACAACATCCTGAATGACGGGCGCGTCGATCACGCAGGCCGCTTCGTGGTCGGCAGCATGGACAGGAACCTGAGCGGGCCGAAGGGGCGGTTGTGGCAGGTGACCCGGGACCAGACCCGCCTGCTGCAGGGCGAGGACGTGACGCTCCCCAACTCGGTCTGCTGGAGCCCGGACGGAGACACCTTCTATTTCGGCGATGGCCGGTCCAACCTGATCTACGCCTATGACTACGACCAGGCGACAGGCGACATTTCGGGCCGCCGCGTCTTTGCCGATACGAGCGCCATGCCCGGCGAGTGCGACGGTTCGAGCGTCGATTGCGAAGGATACGTATGGAACGCCCGTTTCGGCGGCAGTTGCATCCTGCGTTTCGCCCCCGACGGTTCGCTCGACCGGAAGATCGACCTGCCGGTCTCGCGCATCGCGCACCTGGCCTTTGGCGGACCGGACCTGAAGACGATCTATGTCACCACGGGCCGTTTCCGGATGAAGCCGGAGGAACTTGCCGCCGAGCCCTGGGCAGGCGGCCTGCTGGCAATGGACAGCGACATTGCCGGCGTGCCCGAACCATCCTATCGCCCGGGCTGAAACCGGACGGGCGTCATGCCGGCTTGAAGCAGGGCATGGTCAGTTCGTCGTCGATGCGTTCAAAGGCGACCTGGACGGGCAGGCCGACCTTGAGCACCGAATTGTCTGCGCCGACCAGCCTTGCCGTCAGCCGGGGGCCTTCCTCAAGCTCCACCTGTACCACGTTGTAGGGGATATCCTCGGCGAAGGCGGGAAACCAGGCCTTGTGGACGACAACCCATGTCGAGATCGTGCCACGGCCGCTGGCTTGCCGCCAGGCAAGCCTGTCCGACAGGCAGAAGGGGCAGACCGGGCCGGGCACGAGATGCGGCTTTCCGCATTCCTCGCACCAGGGCAGCATCAGGCGGTGTTCCTTGCACCCTTCCCAGAAGGGTGCGCTGTCCGGGCTGATGCGCGGGCGCGGGCGTGACGTAATTCCCTGATGGCTCATCGTCGTCTCCTCATGCCGCCGTCATGATGACGGAATCGCCCCAGACCGTGCCCCATTGGAGAACATCGGCGCCGGGGATCTGGCGTTCGCCGGCGGTCCCGCGCAGTTGCCGCGTCATTTCGCGGATATGGTTCCAGCCCGCCACATGCGCCTCCGACAGCAGCCCGCCATTGGTGTTGACCGGCAAGGAACCGCCGGGGCCGATCGTGCCGTCCTGGACGAAATCGGCTGCCTCGCCGGTGCCGCAGAACCCGAAGCGTTCGAGCGTGAAGAGCGGGAGCGGCGAGAAGGCGTCATAGGTATAGAGGCCTTTCACGTCCGAGCGCTCCACGCCTGCCGCCCGATACACCTCCTGGTCCTTTGCCCGGGCATGATTGCCATCGAAGGGCTGTTGCGAAATGCCGAGGCCGGGCGGGGCGAAGATGAACTCGTCACGGCCTGAACGGATGCCCTGCATGCCGGCAATGCGCACCGGTTTCTGCTTCATGTCGCGGGCGCGCTCCATGGTGGTGACGAAGGTGACAACGGCGCCGTCCGTGATCAGGCAGCAATCAAAGAGATGGAGCGGATCGACAACCATGCGCGAGGCCTGGTGCGCCTCCAGCGTCAGTTCCTGCTTCATGATCGCATCGGGGTTGCGGAGCGCGTGGCGGCGGATCGACATGGGCACGGCCGCCAGTTTCTCGCTGGTCGCGCCATAAAGCGCCATGTAGCGCTGCATGGAAAGGGCCGCGCCTCCGGCCGGTGCCGTCAGGCCGTAGGGCGGGCTTTCGCCGTGGGTGCCGCCTTCCTCGCGATTGCCCTCGATATCGCCCGGGCCGCCGAGTATGTCGCGTTCGCGGGTGAACGAGATGCCGGTCACGCAGGCAACGACATTGGCCAGTCCCGCCGATACGGCGAGTGCGGCGTGTTGCAGCGCATTCGTGACGAAACGCCCATGCAGCCAGGACTGGTTCACGTAGCGGATTTCGAGGCCGAGACCTTCCGCCACGCGGTCGTAGTCGAGACCCACCGGCGAACCCATGTGGATCGACAGGCCGTCGATATCCTCGCGTTTCAGCCCCGAGTCCGCCAGCGCTGCCTTGAAGGCCTTGGCGGCAAGGCCGAGCTGGCTGTCCGGCAGGTGGCGGCCGAACCCGGACGCGCCGATGCCAACGATCGCGGCGTTGATCTTCATCATCCCAATCCCGGCTGGAGGAGAATTCGCCCGGAGACGGAGCCCGCCTCGACAAGCTCGTGGGCAAGGCGGGCCTGCGACAGCGGAATGCGCTGCGACACGATGGGGCGGATATCGCCGCGCGCGACCATTTCGAGGCAGTGGCGCAACTGATCGCGCGTGGTCGACGTGGCCGCCAGCATCGAGATGTTTTTCAGGAAGAGCTGCGCCGGATTGAAGGGCACGAAATCGCCCGTGAGCTGGCCGATCATCAACCATCGGCCGCCGACCGCGATGGATTTCCGGATCGGATTGAAGAGCAGGTTGCCGACATTGTCGACGGCCACGTCCACGCCGCGTCCGCCGGTCAGCCGGCGCACCTCGCCCGAGAAATCCTCTCCGCGGGCATGGGCAACGACTTCGTCGGCGCCCAGTTCGCGCAATTGTTCGGCCTTGGCGGGCGATGTCGTCTGCGCGATGACACGCGCACCCTGTGCCTTGGCGAACTGCACCGCGGACATGCCGAGCCCGCCTCCCGAGCCGGTGATGAGAACCGTCTCGCCGGCCTTTACATTGCCGACATCGCGCATGGCATTGAAGATGGTGCCGATGGTGCAGGCCACGATCGAGGCCTCATCGAGCGCGACGCCATCGGGCACGAGGGCGATGTTGTCATGTTCCACCGCGACATATTCGGCATAGCCGCCGACCATGCCGTAGTCGCCAAGGAACTTGCGATCCTCGCAAAGGGGCTCGTGACCGCCCCGGCAATGGGAACAATGACCGCAAATGTGGTAGCGCTGGGCAGTCGCCACCCGGTCGCCCGGCTTGAAACCGGTCACGTCCTCGCCAACCTCGACAACCGTGCCTGAAATCTCGTGACCGAGGATCAGCGGCATCTTCACGCCCTGCTTGAGCGTGCCGTTGCGGGTCACGATGTCATGATAGCAGACGCCGCAGGAATCGACCTTGATGATGACATCCTTGCGATTGGCGACGGGGTCCTCGACGTCGCGGTACTGGAGCACATCGACGCCGCCCGGCGCCTCGACAACCATCGCCTTCATCGCTGGTCTCCTTCGGGTCTGAACTTGAGAAGGGCAATTCCCGGCGCCGCGGTTTCGAACACGGCCCTGACACGCATGCCGGTCCGGATTTCGTCGTTGCCGATACCGACCATGTTGGAGAAGAACCGCACGCCGCAATCCAGCCTGACCTGGACGACCGCGTAGGGCATCTCGGGGACGAAGCCGGGGAAATAGGCCTTGTGGAAGACGCAGTAGGTTTCGACTTCACCATGCGGGTCGACCGCACGCCACTCGCTTTCAGGGCTGTGGCAATGCGGGCAGTAACGGCTGGCGGGAAAACGCGGCCTGCCGCAGGAAAGGCAGTGCTGGACGCGGATCACGCCTTCCAGAAGTCCTTCCCAGAAGGGGCGCTCGGGTCCCTCGATCCGGGGCAGCGGCTTGGCGGGCAGTGGCGTGGGGGCTAGGCTCATGACGGGTCCCTCGAATAGACGATGGACGCACAGACCGGGGAGGCGGCCGCATAGTGGATGTTGGTGGCGTCCTTCACCTGGCGCTCGCCGCATTCGCCGCGAAGCTGGCGCACGGCCTCGACGTTCAGCGCCCAGCCCTGCATGTAACTCTCCGACAGGTGTCCGCCGGAGGTATTGGTCGGGAAGCGGTTGCCCAGTTGCAAGGTTCCGCCCTCGACGAAGCCGCCGCTTTCGCCCACGCCGCAATAGCCCAGGCCTTCCAGCGAGAAGAGCACGGTTGCGGAAAAATTGTCGTAGATCATCAGGGCGTTCATGTCCTCGTGGGAGAGCCCCGCCGAGGCAAAACTGCGCTCGCGAACCGAGCCGAGCGGACCGGCCCAGAAATCGTCGGGCGGGAAGGTGGAGTCGGCAAAGGCCGTCTGCAGCGCCGAGCCGCGGACATAGACCGGGGGCTTCCTCAGATCCCTGGCGCGCTCCGGCGTGGTGACGATGATTGCCACGCCGCCATCGTTGATCAGGCAGTAGTCGAGCAGGCGCAGCGGTTCCGCGATCATCCGCGCGTTCAGATAGCCTTTCAGGTCGAAGCGTTCGCGCATGACGGCCTGCGGGTTCAGGGAGGCATGCTTGCGGAAGGCGATGGGCACCTCCGCCAGTTGCTCCGGCTTCGTGCCGTAGAGTTCCATGTGCCGGCGCATCATCATGGCGTGGAAGGCGCCGGGAGAGGTCATGCCATAGGGAAACCAGATGGCGCCGCCGCCCGAACCGTAACTGTCATCCGCCCCGCCATAGGCCACGCCCGCCGAGCGGCCATTGTTGCCATAGACGAGCGCCACCACTTCGTGGCGCCCGCTCATGACGAGGGACACGGCGGTATCGACCAGGATGCCAGAATAGCGGCCATGGCCCGGCGTGATATTGACCAGTTGCGGGTCCATGCCCGCGATCTCGCAGAACCGCTGATAGTCGGGAATGCGGTTGACGAGGACTGCGTCAATGTCGGCAAAACCGAGCCCCGCATCGTCAAGCGCATTCGTCAACGCCCACATGCCCAGATCATAGGCGTCGTGGTCGGGCATCCGGCCGTAGTCGGTGGTACCAACGCCCGCTATCGCAGCCCTGAGCCTCGTCATGATGGTTTCCCCGTCTCAATCGCGCGCCGCGTCGCGCCGGTGATCGCGGATGCGCTGCCTGTCTTCCCGATGGTGTCGATGGCAGCCAGAAGCTCCTGGGTCTTCATCGGCCCGATTTCCGCCGTTGCCACATCGGCCAGGCGTTGGAAGACCTCGGCGTTGTCAAAGGAACGCACATCGGCGAGCCGTTCGGAAAACACGGTGCCGTCACGCGTCGTGACGGTGATGCCGGCGCCCTGCCTGCCCGGATAGGCGGCCTCGAACTCCGGATCGACCGACAGCGTCACCAACCGCGCAAGCCGCAGCACGTCCGGATCGTCGAGCATGCGGTAGTTGGCTTCGCTGATGCCGCCGCTCGCCAAGACGGCGGCGACCGCATACTGGATGCTCATCTTGGCTTCGAACACGCCCGGGAAAGGGCCCGGATGGTTGCATCCCGGATAATCGATGGCCGATCCGAAGCTGGCGACATCGATTGCATCGATGTCGCCGGCCCTTGCGCCTTTCGCGACGACGGAAAGCGCGGCCTGGATCGGGGTCTGCACATAGTTGCAGGCGGGCGCCGGCTTGAAATAGACCGACATGATCTCCCAGGTGCCGCCGTCGAGCGGCACGATCCCGGCGGCCCTTTCCCGGCGTCCGTAGGCGGCAAAGAGGCCGGCCCGGCCATCGATGGCCGAAGGCGAGGCAAAGACGCCGGTCCTTGCCAGAAGGGCCGCGGTGACTGCGCTACGGGCGGCCGTTGCCGCATGAAAGACCATTTCATGGCCACCGGCCCATGGCCATTCGTTGACGCCGCCCGCCATGTTGGCGGCAAGGCCGATGGCGGCAATCGTCTGGTCACGGCTCAGGCCGAGCAGGCGGGCGCAGGCCGCCGCCGCGCCGATCGCGCCGACCGTTCCCGTCGGCCGGATCCGGGCTTGGAGGTCGGCATCGAACAGGGCCCGCCCGACGCGCGCGCTGACCTCGTATCCGATTGCGCCGCAGGCGAGAAAATCCTCGCCGGGCAGGTCTTCCAGTTCCGAGAGCGCGAGCAGCGCCGGCCAGACGACGACGCCGAGATGGGTGCAACTGGCCACATGCATGTCTTCGCGCACCAGTCCATGACCCAGCGCACCGTTGACGAAGGCGGCCTCGCCAGGCCCCAGACGCTCTTGCGTGCCGATGACGCGGCAAGGGCCTTCCGGACCGATGGCGCCATAGGCTATGGCCTGCCGCCCCCAGGCAAGATGAGCGGCCTCTAACGCGCAGGCGACATAGTCGGCGACGCAGGCGCGCGCCTTGTCGATCACCTCCGGCGGAACCGCCGAACGCGGCGTGCCGATGGTGAAGTCAGCGAGGCGGGCAGCCACCAGGCCGCCTTGCGTGTCCGACCCGGCACTTTCCATGCGTTGCGCTACACCCATCTGGATCTCCCTGGCAAGGCGAACGGCCACCGGGGGCGGCCGCCTGCTGCGATGCGCGTTCGGCCAGCCGGTTCGCCATCTGTCGGTTTGTGGGGAAGGCAGGCCGGACGAATGCGGCAACACTCAAGATGAGCGCTGCACCACGATGCCGATCATGAGTCATCTGGCCGTGCTTGTTGAGGGCAGAGGCTGTCATAACAGCTTTCGACCGTATGAAGGTCGCCTTCCGGTATCCGATCGGTGTTGAATTGCACCAAGAAGCAAAAGCGGGCGCAGGCCTGAAATGCCAGCCGTAAAGGGCGCGCCCGGATCAAGGAGGGTCAACAACCGATGTATCGGCTGCTTGCCGACATGAGGATCGTCGAGGGTGCCGCCTTTGTCGCCGCGCCCATGTGTGCCTTGCATCTTGCGCAACTGGGCGCCGAGGTGATCCGCATCGACGCGATCGGCGGCGGGCCGGACTTCCTGCGCTGGCCACGCGCGCCGGGCGGCGGCGCCAGCCTCTACTGGGAAGGTCTCAACAAGGGAAAGAAGTCGATTGCCCTCAACCTTTCTTCCCCGGAAGGCCGTGAACTGGCGGTGGCGCTCGCAACGGCTCCGGGCGAGGGGGGCGGGATCTTCGTGACCAACTATCCCGTGAACGGATTCCTGTCCCATGACAGGCTGGCCGCCAGGCGCGCCGACATGATCACCGTACGCGTCATGGGGTGGGCCGATGGCGGGACTGCGGTCGACTACACGGTGAACGCGGCGCTCGGGATTCCGATGATGACCGGCCCTGAAAGTCTCGGCGACGAACCGGTCAATCATGTGCTGCCTGCCTGGGACATCGCAACGGGCAATTACGCCGCCTTCGCGCTGATGGCCGCTGAGCGCAGGCGCAGCCGCACCGGGCTTGGCACCGAGGTTCGCGTTCCGCTGGGCGATGTCGCCATGGCCACGATTGCCAATCTCGGCCAGGTCGCGGAAGTGACGGTGTCAGGCGAAGACCGTCCGCGCATGGGCAACAACCTGTTTGGCGCCTTCGGCCGGGATTTCGAGACCCGCGACGGAAACCGCGTGATGATCGTCGCGCTGACATCGCGCCACTGGTCCGACCTGGTCAGGACGCTGGACCTGGCAGAGGCAATCGGCTCGCTGGAAGCCGAGCGCGGCGTTGACCTGTCAACCGACGAGGGTCTGCGTTTCGAGCATCGCGACCGGCTGAACCCGATCGTTGCGGAGGCCGTCGGCAAGAGGACGCTCGGCGAACTGGAGGCGGCGTTTGCAGGCACGGGCGTGTGCTGGGGGCCTTACCGGTCGCTGGCCGGAGCCATGGGCGAGGGCGGCGCGCTCAATGCCGCCAATCCGCTTTTCCACACGCTGAGCCATCCTTCCGGCCATTCCTATCTCACGCCCGGCGCAGCGGGCACGATCACCGACCTCACACGCGAGATTCCGGGCGTCGCGCCGCGCCTCGGAGAGCATACGGACGAGGTCCTGGCCTCGGTTCTCGGTCTTACCGACTCACAAATCGGGGCGCTTCACGACGCGAGCGTCGTAGCCAGTGCGTCCAAGGCTCCGGGGTGAACCGAATGAACGTGCCGCGGTTTTCAACAGGGGTTCTTCCGGATCTGGAACTGATCGAGGCAGGCCGGTCGGCCGTGTCATCGGCCGACAGGTATCTCGCCGCAGTGCGGTCCGCCGTCGATGCCCGTATCCGCAGCAATGGCAAGCTCGATCCCGCCCTTGCGGATACCGAGCAGCGCGCCCTGCATGGCATGGCCTGGGTGGCGACCATCGTCCAGGCGCTGAAGGCGTCCCTCGGCTGGGCGGAGCATCTCTACGGCCTCAACAAGTTTTCCGATCCCGAGCAGATGCTCTTCAGGATCGGGTTCACCGAGTATCTGGGCCAATTGGTCGGCGGCGTCCCGATCAGCCAGAGCGAGATCGTGCGGCCGCAGGATTTCGGAACCATGGCCGCGGCGGCGGCGCTTGCCGAGGATTGCGCCGGTTTTCTCGAAGACAACCAGGGGCCGGCAATCCGCGCGGCTCTGATCAACCATCTTTGCAATGGCGGGACGATCGACGAAACGCT
This sequence comes from Zhengella sedimenti, assembly GCF_046506625.1. Lineage (NCBI taxonomy): Bacteria > Pseudomonadati > Pseudomonadota > Alphaproteobacteria > Hyphomicrobiales > Notoacmeibacteraceae > Zhengella > Zhengella sedimenti. Next base: position 378,589 of record NZ_JBKFFP010000004.1, on the reverse strand, counting down.
GGATGACGACACGCTCGACATCATCCGCGACCAGTTCCGCCGCTTTGCCGAAGCCAAGGTGGCCCCCCATGCACATCGCTGGCACCTGGCCGACAGCCTCATCCCGCTCAATGTCGTGCGCGAACTTGCCGATCTCGGGGTTTTCGGCATCTGCGTCGATGAGGCCTATGGCGGACTGGGGCTTGGCAAGCTCGCCATGTGCGTTGTCACCGAGGAGCTGAGCCGCGGCTGGATCGCGGCGGGATCGCTCGGCACGCGCACCGAGATCGCGGCCGAACTGATCGCGATCGCGGGGACAAGGGAACAGAAGGACTATTGGCTGCCGAAGCTTGCGTCCGGCGAGGTGTTCCCGACCGCCGTGTTCACCGAACCCGATACCGGCTCGGACCTTGGCAGCCTGCGCACTCGCGCGACGAGGCAGGAGGACGGCTCCTGGCGCATCGACGGCGCCAAGACCTGGATCACCCATGCGGCCCGGTCCGACCTGATGACGCTGCTGGCGCGCACGGCGCCCGACGACAGCGGCTATTCGGGTCTGTCGATGTTCCTTGCGCCAAAACAGCGCGGCACCGAGAACGAGCCCTTTCCCGACGAGGGCATCCGCGGCAGCGATATCGAGGTGCTCGGATATCGCGGGATGCGGGAATACGACATCGCCTTCGAAAATTTCAGGGTGCCTGCCGAGGGGCTGCTCGGCGGCGTCGAAGGGCAGGGCTTCAAGCAGTTGATGCAGACGTTCGAGGGCACGCGCATCCAGACCGCCGCCCGCGCCATCGGTGTCGCGCGCAATGCCTTCGACCTCGGTTTGCGCTACGCGATGGACCGCAAGCAGTTCGGCCGGCCGATCGTCGCCTTCCCCCGTGTTTCCGACAAGCTGGCCCTGCTGATGGCCGAAATCATCATGGCCCGCGAACTGACCTATTTTGCCGCGCGCGAGAAGGACAAGGGGCGCCGCTGCGACATCGAGGCGGGCATGGCCAAGCTCCTGGCCGCGCGCGTGGCATGGTCGGGCGCCGACAACAGCCTGCAGATCCATGGCGGTACGGGCTATGCCATCGAGACCGAGATCAGCCGCGTGCTGTGCGATGCGCGCATTCTCAACATTTTCGAAGGGGCGGCGGAGATCCAGGCTCAGGTGATCGGGCGCGGATTGCTCGCCCGCAAGAACTAGATCCCATGCCGGCCAAGGGAGGAAAACGGTGAAGACATACGGACTGTATATCGACGGCGCCTATTGCGATGCCGAGGGCGGACGCACGTTCGAGACGGAAAACCCCTATACCGGAGAGGTCTGGGCGAAGATCGCCCATGGCAGTGCGAACGATGTCGACCGCGCGGTCAAGGCCGCAAAGGCGGCCCGGCGCGGCGAATGGGGCGAGATGTCGGCCTCGGCGCGCGGCCGGCTGATGATGAAGCTGGCCGACCTCATCGAGGAGAATTCCGCACGTCTCGGCGAGATCGAGGTGCGCGACAATGGCAAGCTGCTCGCCGAGATGGCGACCCAGACCCACTATCTTGCCGGATGGTACCGCTACTATGGCGGCCTGGCCGACAAGATCGAAGGCACGGTCATCCCGACCGACAAGAAGAACATCTTCAATTTCACGCGGCGCGAACCGCTCGGTGTCGTGGCGATGATCACGCCGTGGAATTCGCCGCTCCTGTTGCTGGCCTGGAAGCTTGCCCCCGCGCTTGCCGCCGGCAACACGGCGGTCATCAAGCCGTCGGAGTTCACGTCCGCCTCAACTCTCGAATTCATGGACCTGTTCACGCAGGCCGGTTTCCCGAAGGGTGTCGTGAACACGGTCACTGGCTTCGGCAAGGATGTCGGCGCCGCGCTTGTCGGCCACAAGGACATCGCCAAGATCGCCTTCACCGGTTCCGATCTTTCCGGCCAGAAGATCTATGAGGCGGCAGCCCGCGATCTCAAGCATGTCACGCTGGAACTGGGCGGCAAGTCGCCCAACATCGTGTTTGACGACGCCGATATCGAAGCTGCTGTCATGGGCGCGATTTCCGGCATTTTCGCTGCTTCCGGGCAGACCTGCATCGCCGGTTCACGCCTGTTGCTGCAGCGCTCCATCCATGACGCCTTCGTCAAGCGGCTGGTCGAGGTGGCGGGTGCGGCGAGGATCGGCGATCCGATGAACCCGGAGACCAATGTGGGTCCGGTCACCACGCCGCCGCAATACGACAAGGTTCTCGACTATATCGCCATCGCCAAGGGCGAAGGCGCGCGCTGCGTGCTGGGCGGCAAGCCCTATACCGGGCCGGGCGTCAGCGGGTCGCAATTCGTCGAGCCGACGATCTTCACGGATGTGCGCAATGACATGCGCATCGCGCAGGAGGAGGTGTTCGGCCCGGTCCTGGCGGTGATCCCGTTCGATGACGAGGAGGACGCCTTGCGCATTGCCAACGACATCGACTTCGGCCTTGCCGCCGGCGTCTGGACCAGCGACATCGGCCGCGCGATCCGGATGTCGGAGAAACTCGAAGTCGGCACCGTCTGGGTGAACACCTATCGCGCCGTCAGCTACACCTCGCCTTTCGGCGGCTACAAGCGCTCCGGCATCGGCCGGGAAAGCGGCATCGACGCCATCCGCGAGTTCCTGCAGACCAAGTCCGTCTGGATCGCGACGGAGACAAGCGCCAGCAACCCGTTTGTCATCCGCTGACCTGCGTCGCGGCACTCCCGCGTCGCGCCGTGGCGAAAACCCGGGAGAGCACTTCGCGGGGCAAACGCCGGACCGGGGCGGGGCTTTGAGCCGCCGGCCGGAATAGCAGCTATGAGGGTGCGCACCCTCATCATCGGAGCGCACTCATGTTCATAATGTTTCATATCCGCTCCCGGTCAGGGAGCCCAATCAATGAGGACAGGAAGCATGGACAAGGATATGTACGACAAGGGACTTGCCATCCGGAGCGCGGTTCTGGGCAAGGACTATGTCGACAACGCGATCAAGACCGCCGACGATTTCAACCGGCCGCTGCAGGAACTCGTGACCGAGTATTGCTGGGGTGCGGTCTGGGGACGTCCGGGGCTTGACCGCAAGACCCGCAGTTTCCTCAACCTGGGCATGCTCTCGGCGCTGAACCGCCCGCATGAGATCGAGGTCCACATCAAGGGCGCACTCAACAACGGCCTGACGCGCGAAGAGATCTGTGAGGTATTCCTCCAGGTCGCGATCTATTGCGGCGTTCCGGCGGCGGTGGATTCCTTCCGCATCGCGCGGCGCGTCTTCGCCGAAATCGACGCCAAGAAATGACCTCCAGCCAAAGAGCATGAACATGAGCCAGGAAATCGGCTTTATCGGACTTGGCAACATGGGAGCCCCCATGGCGCGCAGGCTCATCGATGCCGGGAACAAGCTTGTCGTCCACGACGTGAGCGAGGAGGCCCGCGCGACCTTCGTCAAGCTCGGCGCCCGCGCGGTCGCGACGCCGAAGGAGGTCGCCGATTCCGCCGAGACGGTTTTCGCAAGCCTTCCCACCCCGCCCATCGTCGAGGCCGTGGCCACCGGTCCGGGCGGCGTCGTGGAGGGTGCCAAGGTGCGCCGCTTCATCGATCTTTCGACAACGGGCGCAACCACGTCGGTGCGCATCGCCGCCAAACTGGGCGAGAAACAGATCGCGCATCTGGATTCGCCGGTTTCCGGCGGCAAGGCCGGGGCGGAAAAGGGAACGCTGGCCGTGATGGTCTCCGGCCCGCGCCACCACTATGACGAGGTCGAGCCCCTGCTGAAGAACATCGGCAAGCTGTTCTTCATCGGCGAGACGCCCGGCGTCGGCCAGACGATGAAACTCGTCAACAACCTGTTGTCGGCAACCGCGCTGGCGGCGACCTCGGAAGCCGTTGTCATGGCGGTCAAGGCGGGGATCGATCCGAGCATCGCGGTGGATGTCATCAATGTCGGTTCCGGCCGCAACAGCGCATCGCAGGACAAGTTTCCCAATGCGATCATTCCGCGCAAGTTCGATTACGGGTTCGCGACCGGGCTGATGTACAAGGACTTGCGCCTGTGCATGGACGAAGCGGAGGCGCTCGGCGTACAGATGTGGGTCGGCAATTCCGTCAAGCAGCTCTGGCAACTGGTCAACAGCCAGATCGGGCCGCAGTCCGATTTCACACAGATCATCGAGGTGCCGGAGCGGTGGGCCGGCGTTCAGGTCGGCGAGAAAAAGGACTGAAGATGGACGACACATACCGGATCATCATGCTTCGCTATGCCAGGTCGGACCGGCGCCGGCCGGAAAACTTCCATGGTGGCGATCCGCATGACGGTCCCATGCCGATCGAGTATTTCAACTGGGTGATCCAGAACGACAAGCGTACGTTCCTGATCGATACCGGCTTCAGCGAGGAGGTCGGCGCGCGGCGTGGCCGCCAGACACTCAAGCCTGTCGGGCTCGGACTGAAAGCCGTCGGTGTCGATCCCGACACCGTTTCGGACGTCATCATCACCCACATGCACTATGACCACGCGGGCAATCACGACCTGCTGCCGCGTGCCCGCTACCATGTCCAGGCCTGCGAGATGGCCTTCGCCACCGGACCCTGCATGTGCCATGAACTCATGCGCCATCCCTTCGAGGAAGAGGACGTGGTTGCCATGGTGCGCAAGGTCTTCGCCAATCGGGTCGCGTTCTACGATGGCGAGGCGGAGGTGGCCCCGGGCATAACGGTGCACAAGGTGGGCGGGCATTCCAAGGGCTTGCAGATCGTGCGCGTCAACACCGAACGGGGGCCCGTGGTCATCGCCGGCGATGCCTCGCATTACTACGAGCATATCGAGACGGACCGGGCCTTCGCCGTTTTCGAGAATCTCGGCGATCTTCTGGAAGGCTACCGGACGGTCAAGCGCCTGGCACCCTCGATGAAACACATCGTGCCGGGTCATGATCCCAAGGTTTTCGAGCGCTATCCGGCGGTCGACAACATGGAGGGCTGGGCGGTACGGCTCGATCTCGAACCGTCCGAATGAGGGACATTCGCTCCGGCTTTGATCCGTCTAACTGATATGCCTCATGTGGAGGATGGCGGACGCTGGTCCGGTTGCCACGTTCCTGCTTTTATTCAGAACAATCCAAAGAACCCGTACGAAGATCGGGCAGCGGTTTGCCGTCAAGTGTCTGGCTGGGGAGCGTGAGACATTGTGTCGCGGCAAAAGGAGTGCAATCATGCGCGTCGGGAGGATCGCAGCGTGGAGATCAAGCAGCTCAAGTATTTTCTCGCCGTCACCGAGCTCGGAGCCTTTTCGAAGGCTGCCGTCGTTCTGTCGGTTGCCCAGCCCGTTCTTTCGCGGCAGATCCGCAGCCTGGAGGAGGAACTTGGCATCGAGCTTCTCTACCGCAACGGCCGCGGCATCGTGCTGACCGAGGCAGGAGAGCTTCTCCTCGAGCGGGCCAGGGCCATCCTCAGCGAAGCCAGCGCAATCACGAGCGACATCGATTCGATGCGGGCCAGTCCGAGCGGGAAACTGATCCTGGGACTTCCCCCGACGGCCAATGCGATCCTTTCCGTGCCGCTCATCGAGCGGTTCCGGGAAAACTATCCCCGCGTCAAGCTCAAGGTACAGGAAGGCTATAGCGGCCATGTGCTCGAATGGCTTTCGACGGGGCGCATCGACGTGGCCGTGCTCTACGACGCGCCGAAGACATCGACCCTCCTGACCCAGCCGCTGATCGAGGAGGAACTCCTGCTCATCGGTCCGGCCAACACCCCGGCATCACTGCGCGAGAAGCCCATTCATGGCGCCATGCTCGGCGAACTCCCGCTCATCCTGCCCTCGCATCCGCACGGTTTGCGCAATCTCGTGGAAACGCTGCTTGGCAGGATCAAGGTGATCCCGGAAGTCGAATGCGAAATCGACAGCCTGTCGGCGACCCTCGATCTCGTGGAGCGCGGCGTCGGTTACGGCATTCTTCCCTATGCCAGTGTCATCAAGCAGGTCCGCGCGGGCACACATGTCGTCATGCCCATCGTCGAGCCGCGCATGAGCCGCCAGCTCGTGCTTGCAACATCCACGCAACTTCCCACAACGATCGCCACCCGTTCGCTTGCGCAAACGGTCAAGGAGCTTGTCCGCGATCTTGTCGCCGAAGGCATGTGGATTCCGCGGATCGGTGTGGATGGCGTCGCCAAGCTCCCCGCCGCCGCGCGCGCGGGAAAGCTGTCCGACGCTTCGCATGGCGCGGCCCTGACCGGACTCTCCGGCAAGGAAAGCGTTCACTAGCTGCGGGAAGGCGAAAGTACGGTCCTATACCTGCTATGCCGGAAATTCCCTCGATTGATCATTGCGACCGCGGCACATTTCACCGAACAATCCGGGGATTGGAAACGCACGCGGAACCGCAATGCCAGTGATCGATTCTCATGCCCATATCTGGGGGGCGGGCTTCCTGCCGCCGGCCTTCTTCCGCCGTGCCGCCGAGGGATGGGCAGCCAAGGATGCCGCCCGCACGCCCGACATGATCATGCCCAAACTGCTCGAAGGGCTGGTCGATCCGGACGGGGACGATTTCATCGGCAACATGGATGCGGCCGGCATAGACGCCACCATGGTCATGATGCTGGATGTCGGCGCGCCGGTTTTCGGCGAGGAACCGCCGACGCCGCTGGAGGAACAGATCGAGTTCTATTCCGGCCTTCAGAAGCGGCATCCGGGACGCCTCCATTGCCATGTCTCGGTGGACTTCCGCCGCGACAACCATCTCGACCTCATCCGCGACGCGATCGTCAACAAGGGCCTCGCCGGCATCGGGGAAATCACGCCGGACGGATTCTCCGCCGCCGATGACGGCATCAGGCCGATGATGAAGCTGGCGGCCACGCTCGGCGTGCCGGTCCAGATCCATACCCGGACCGGGGTCTGGACCGATTTCGCGGGAACCGATTTCTCGGAGAGCAACCCGGTCCATCCGGTCCATGTCGCCCGGCTGGCCAGGGAACTGCCGGATCTCAAGATCATCCTTTGCCATGCAGGCTTTCCGCACTGGTGGCAGCGGGCAGCCGAACTGGTCGCCGACCTGCCGAACTGCGTGATCGACATTTCCAACTGGAACGAACACTTCACTGAAGACGAAGGCGAACTGGTCGCGCGGCTTGCCACGTGGCGCGGCCTGGTCGGCGCCGAGCGCATCCTGTTCGCTTCCGACCAGGCTTCCGGCCCGCGTTTCACCGGTTCCCGCTCGACATTGCCCGATTGGGCCGGGTTCATCCGCGACTTGCCGGAAACGGCCGCGAAATGGGGCTACCGCTTCACAGCCGGCGAGGCCGCGGCGATCGCCGGCGGCAATGCCGCGCGTTACTACGGGATTGACCGCATATGACACCACGAATGCCTGAGAGTCGAACCATTCCCGCGCTGCTGGCGGAGCAGGCGAACCGTTTCGGTGACCGTGAAGCGCTAGTCGGAGGTGGCCAGCGCTACACCTATTCCTCGTTGCAGGAGGCCGTGCGCGCCTTCGCGAAAGGTCTATCCGCCCTGGGGATCGGTCGCGGAAGCCGCGTTGCGATCCTGATGGGCAACAAGCCCGAATGGATCATCGCCGATCTGGCCATCTGCAGCCTCGGCGGCGTGATGATCGCCGTCAACACATGGGTCACGACGCGGGAGCTGGCCTATATCCTCAAGCATTCGGATGCGGACGCCCTGATCTTCGCCGACAGCTTCCTGAAATATGATTATGTGGCGATGCTTGGCGAACTCGAGCCGCATGACCAGCAGGTGCCGAAGCTGAAGACACTGATCCACCACGGATCCCGGGGTTATCGCGACAGCATCGCCTTCGAGACCATTCCGGAACTGGGACGCGACGTGCCGGAGAAGGTCCTGGACGACGCGGCGGCGGCCATCGATCCGCAGGACGTGACCTATCTTCTCTACACATCCGGCTCGACCTCCACACCCAAGGGCGTCCAACTCCAGCACTATGCGCTGATCGAGAACATGTGGAACCTCGGCAACCGGATGCATGTGACCCATGAAGACCGGCTCTGGCTGGCGGTGTCGCTCTACTGGGGACTGGGCTGCGAGAACGCGCTGTTCAACCTTCTCACCCATGGCGGCTGCGTGGTGCTGCAGGAACATTTCGATGCGGGCGAAGCGCTGCGGATCATAGAGGAAGAGCGGTGCACGCTGTTCTACGGCACGCCCAACATGGCGCAAGCGATGCACGAACACCCTGACCGGCCCAAACGCGATCTCACCTGCCTGCGCTCGGGCGGAGCGACGGGTTCGGTCGAACAGTTCAAGCGGATCGTCGAACTCGGTGCGACAGAAATCTGCCACATCTACGGGCTGACCGAGAGCTACGGAAACTGCAATGTCAGCGACGGCAAGCTGGATCCACGCGACAAGGTCCATGCCTCCGTCGGCAGGCCGCTTGACGGCGTCATCCAGCGCATTGCCGACCCGGAGACGAATGAGGAGCTTCCGCGCGGCAGGATCGGGGAAATCCAGATCAAACGCTATGTGACGATCGGGTACTACAAGGACGAGGACAAGAACCGCGAGGCGTTCACGCCGGACGGCTATTTCCGCACCGGCGATTTCGGGTTCGTCGATGAGGACGGCTTTCTCTATTTCCGCGGCCGCATCAAGGAAATGATCAAGACAGGCGGCATCAACGTGTCGCCGGCCGAGGTCGAGGACCTGCTGATGAGCCAGCCCGGCGTCAAGCTCGCCTTTGTCGTCGGAGTGCCGGACGAGGTTCGTGACGAGATCATCGGCGCCGTCATCGTTCCGAGCGGCCCTGTTCCTAAAGACTTCACAAAGACCCTCGATGCGGCCATGCGCAAGGAACTCGCCGCCTACAAGGTTCCGCGTCTCTATCATTTCGTGGAGGAGAAGGACTTGCCCCTGACCACCACCGGCAAGGTTCAGAAGAACCGCTTTGCCGACTACTTCAAGAGGACCTGACCGGATGGATTTGCAACTCAAGGGACGCACGGCGCTGGTAACAGGCGCGAGCGCCGGCATCGGCGCGGGCATCGTGGAAGTCCTGGCACGCGAAGGCGCTGTCGTTGTTGCGACAGCACGGCGCGCGGATCTTCTGGAGGCGCTGGCCGAAAAGGTGGCTGCCGCCGGCCATGGGCGGCTCGTCCTGATCCCCGGCGACATAACGGACAAGGACGATGTCGCGCGCATTGCCCGCGAAGCCCAGGAGGCGGTCGGCCCGATCCAGATCCTCGTCAATTGCGCGGGCGGGTCGAGGCCCTTGCCGATCGATGCCCCGGATGAAGACTGGGACGAGGCTTTCGCGCTCAACTTCACCGCGGTGCGGCGGATGACACAGGAATTGTTGCCGGCCATGCGTGCCGCCCGCTGGGGCCGCATCATCAACCTGAGCGGCACCATGGAACCGCGCAGCGTCAATGCTGCAAGCGCGGCAAAGGCAGCGGTTCATCTCTGGGCAAAGGGGCTGGCCTGCGACATCGCCAGGGAAGGCATCACCGTCAACACCATCCCGCCGGGCCGCATTGTGAGCGAGCAGATCTTGAACAGGCTGCATCCGACCGAGGAAGCGCGGCAGAGCTTCATCGAGAGGAACATTCCGATCGGATATTTCGGCAAACCGGAGGATATCGGAAACCTGGTCGCCTTTCTCGCCTCGCCGCTGGCCGGCTACATCACCGGCAATGTGATCCCGGTCGATGGCGGGATGCACAATTTCGCGCATTGATCCGACCGGACCGCTCCCGGTCTCCGGACCACCCCTCCCGAAAGCGGAACGTCCGGCATCTTGCCAGAGGGTGCCGGGACCATTCCCTCACAGAGGATGGGAACGCCGCGCGAGGCAAGGCGTTCCCGGTCGTCAGTAGCGGCGGATCAGTCCTACAAGACGGCCCTGCACCTTGACGCGGTGGGGCGGGAAGATCCGTGTCTCGAAGGACGGGTTGGCCGCTTCGAGCGCAATCGAGGCGCCCTTGCGGCGGAAGCGCTTCAACGTCGCTTCCTCCTCGTCCACCAGGGCGACGACGATGTCACCGGGATTGGCGGTCTGACCGTTGCGGATGATCACCGTGTCACCGTCGAAGATGCCGGCCTCGATCATGGAATCGCCGCGTACCTCAAGCGCATAGTGCTCGCCGCCGCCCAGCATGTCCGGCGGAACGGCAATGGTGTGGGTCTGGTGCTGGATCGCGTCGATCGGCACGCCTGCGGCAATGCGCCCCATCACGGGGATGGCGATCGATTGCGCCGCATCGCCTTCGGGCGTTGCCGGTCTTGCCGCGGCCGGTTGCCCCCGGCCACCCTCGATGACGCTTGGCGAGAATCCGCGCGTCTGCGGTCCGTTCGCCATGGCCTCGGGAAGACGGATCACCTCCAGCGCGCGCGCCCGGTTGGGCAGGCGGCGGATGAAGCCCCGTTCCTCCAGCGCCGTGATCAGGCGGTGAATGCCCGATTTCGAAGCCAGGTCCAGCGCATCCTTCATCTCGTCGAAGGATGGCGGAATGCCCGTCTCCTTCAGCCGCTGATGGATGAAGAGCAGAAGTTCATGCTGTTTGCGGGTGAGCACAGGCCACCTCCAGACGAGTCGCAATACAAAACCGGAACAAACATATCTGTTCCCGTCCTGTTCCGCAAGGGGCTGCCCATCCGGTCCCGAAAAGGACGGTCCGGGGCAAGGTGTCAGGTGTCCGGATTGCGCAGGATGAGGCAGGGAACCGCAACGCCTTTTGCCGCTTGCGGGGCAGCGATGGGCCGGATCACGAGGCAATTGGCCCCGGCGAGGGTGGAAAGCATGGAGGAATCCTGGCGCTCGAAAGGCGTGACGCCGAGCCCGCCCGTGCCATCGCCCGCGCAGACCGCGCGCACATGATCCTGCCGGTCGCCATTGGCCTTCATCGGCACGGTCAGCCGGGCCATGCGGATGTCGTGGACGTGACGGGCGCCGCACATCGCGGTGATCAGCGGCAGCAGGAACAGATGGGCACAGACCAGGCTGGAGACAGGATTTCCCGGCAGGCCGAGCACGCGCGTTTCGCCGAAGCGGCCGACCATGAGGGGCTTGCCGGGCCGCATGGCGATCTTCCAGAAATCGAGGTCCATGCCCATGTCGGTCAGGACCGACTGGACGAGATCGTGATCGCCGACGGAAGCGCCGCCCAAGGTGACGATGATGTCGGCGCCGGCATCGCGCGCGCGGCCGACCGCGGCGGCTATGACGGCGCGGTCGTCGCGGGCAATCCCCAGGTCGATGACCGCGGCGCCGGCCTCGGCGGCCAGGGCCGCAACGCCGAAGGAATTGGATGCAATGATCTGGTCCGGGCCGGGCAGGGTGCCGGGCGGCACGAGTTCGTCACCGGTCGCCAGGATCGCCACCAGGGGCCTGCGCGCGACCGGCAGGCGGTCGTGATTGGCTGCCGCGGCCAGCGACAGCGCCGCGGCGTCCAGCTTTCGTCCGGCCTTCAGGATCGTACCGCCCTGGCGGAAGTCCAGGCCTTCGACGCGGATGTTGCGGCCTTCCGGCTCTGACTGTCCGGCGCGGATGCGGCCGCCGCCAAGGACCGTCACGTCTTCCTGGAGGATGACGGTGTCGGCGCCGGGCGGAACCGGTGCGCCGGTGAAGATGCGGACGCATTCGCCAGCACCGACCTTGCCGGAGAAGCGGTGGCCGGCGGCGGATTCGCCGATCACGTCCAGTTCGGCCGGCACGGTGGCGATGTCGGCTGCCCGCACGGCATAACCGTCCATGGCGGAAGCGGGGAACGGCGGCTGTGTTCTGCGCGCGGCCAGGTCCTCGGCCAGGTAGCGGCCTGCCGCGTCGGCGATGTGCACGTCCTGCGTGCCCAGCAGTCCGGCGCCTTCAAGCAGCCGGGACAGCGCCTCTGCGACGGGAAGCAATGCCATGTTCTCTTTCCTCAGTCCTCTGCGCGCCAATGGCCCGATTTTCCGCCCTGTTTCTCGATCAGGCGGATATCGGTGAGCACCATGCCGCGGTCCACGGCCTTGGCCATGTCGTAGATCGTCAGGCAAGCCACCGAGACAGCAGAAAGCGCTTCCATTTCCACACCGGTCTGGCCGTTGACGCGCGCCAGGGCGCGTACGCGAAGGCCGGGCAGGGCGTCGTCAGGCTCGATGTCGACAGTCACCTTTGTCAGCAGCAATGGATGACACAGCGGCACCAGTTCGTGCGTCTTCTTGGCGGCCATGATGCCGGCGATGCGCGCGGTGGCAATCACGTCGCCCTTCTTGGCATTGCCCGCCAGGATCATGGCGAGCGTTCCGGCATTCATTCGCACCGCGCCTTCCGCAACGGCCGTGCGGGTGGTCGCGGCCTTGTCGCCGACATCGACCATGTGGGCTTCGCCAGAATCGGCGATATGCGTGAGACGGTCAGCCATGGCTCAGCCCACAGCCCGGCGGGCGGTGCCGCCCTCGAGCAGGGCGCGGGTTGCGGCCGTCACATCGTCCTGGCGCATCAGGCTTTCGCCCACCAGGAAGGTCGTCACGCCGCAGCCGGCAAGCCGCGTGCAATCGTCATGGGTGAAGATGCCGCTCTCGCCGACGAGCAGGCGGTCGTCCGGCGCCATCGCGGCCAGGCGCTCGGTCGTCGCGAGGCTGACCTCGAAGGTGCGCAGATTGCGGTTGTTCACCCCGAGCAGGCGGGAGGAGAGGGTCAGCGCGCGCTCCATTTCGGCCTCGTCATGGACCTCGATGAGCGCATCCATGCCCGCTTCGAAAGCCGTCTCTTCAAGGGCGCGGGCCTCGCCGTCGGAAAGGCTTGCCATGATGATGAGGATGCAGTCGGCGCCCCATGACCGGGCTTCCCAGACCTGGTAGGGCTCGAACATGAAATCCTTGCGCAGGGCGGGCAGGGCGACGGCCTCACGCGCGGCCGTCAGGAATTCGGGCGCACCCTGAAAGCTCGGGCTGTCGGTGAGCACCGAAAGGCAGGCCGCGCCACCGGCCTCGTAGGCGCGCGCCAGCGCCGGTGGGTCGAAATCGGCACGGATCAGACCCTTGGACGGGCTGGCCTTCTTGATCTCGGCGATCAGGCCGAAGCGCGTGGCCGCCTTGCGGTCCTCAAGCGCCTTCAGGAAGCCGCGCGGCGCATCGGCATCGCGTGCCCTGGCCCTTACCTCTGCAAGCGGCAGGGCTGCCTTGGCGGCGGCGATTTCCTCGCGTTTGTAGGCTTCGATCTTCTTCAGGATATCGGCCATGGTCAGGCTTCCTTGCCGGCGTTGGACACCGCGACCAGGCGTTCCAGCGCGGCGAAGGCACGTCCTTCGTCGATGGAGGCCGCGGCCATGGCGACGCCCTCGGCGACGGTTTCCGCCTTGTCCGCAACGACGAGCGAGGCGCCGGCGTTCAGCAGGGCGATGTCGCGGTAGGCGTTTTTCTCGCCCTGAAGCACTCCGCGCAAGGCCTTCGCATTGTGGGCGCCGTCACCGCCCTTGAGGTCGGCGAGCGATGCGCGCGCCAGACCGGCATCCTCAGGTGTCACGTCGAAACGGCGCACCGTGCCTTCGTTCAGTTCCACAACATGGGTAACCCCTGTGGTGGTCATCTCGTCAAGGCCGTCGCCGTGGACCATCCAGACCCGTTGCGAGCCCAGGTCCCTGAGGACATGGGCCAGCGATTCCAGCCATTGCGGCGCGAACACGCCGACAAGCTGCCGCTTGACCCCGGCCGGGTTGGAAAGGGGCCCGAGCAGGTTGAAGATCGTGCGCGTTCCCAGTTCCACGCGGGTGGGGCCGACAAAACGCATGGCGGAATGGTGGGCGGGCGCGAACATGAAGCCCAGTCCGGCCTCGCGGATGCAACGCGCGATCCCGGCGGGATCAAGTTCCAGGTTGATGCCAAGCGCCGCGAGGGCGTCCGCCGCGCCGGATTTCGAGGACAGCGCGCGGTTGCCATGCTTGGCGACGGGCACGCCGCAGCCGGCGACGATGAAGGCGGCGCATGTGGAGACGTTGTAGGTGCCGGAACCGTCGCCCCCCGTGCCGACGATGTCGATGGCATCGGCGGGCGCCTCGACCGGCACCATCTTGGCGCGCATGGTCGAGACGGCGCCGGAAATCTCGTCCACCGTTTCACCGCGAACGCGCAGCGCCATCAGGAACCCGCCCATCTGGCTGGGCGTCGCGTTGCCCGACATCATGATGTCGAAGGCATTGCGCGCTTCCTCGAAGCTCAGCGGCGCGCCCTCTGCCACCTTGGCTATCGCGCTTTTCAGTTCACTCATCGCCCCCTCCGCGATACGGGATCGGTTCCGGCCGTCCTTCCCCTCAGAAGGACAAGGCCCGTTGCAGCGCGCCGCGGTCCATGGTCACGGCGTACTTGTCGCGCAGCACGGCGACAAGCTGTTCCAGCAGATCGTCTGAAAACGCACCGGTCAGTTGCTGGCGTTCGGCATCGGGAATCGATTCGGCCGATGCGCCAGCCGGTTCGAACACCTCCGTGACCCGGAACAGGATCTGCGTCTGCGACGACGGGCCCGGCACAAGGCCGGTGCCGCCCTGCCTGATGGAGAAGGCGGCGGTGACACCGGCCTTGCCGATATCGGCATCGTCGGCGCCGCGCTTCAGCCCGCGCTTGATCTGCTTTTCCAGATCCAGTTCGGCGGCGATGGCGTCGAGGGTCTCGCCATCGGCAAGGCGCTTTTCCAGTTCGCCAGCCCTGGCAGCCAGCCGCTCAGCGCGCTCGTCGGCCGTCCATGCCGCCACCACCGCATCGCGGACCTCGTCAAGGGTGCGGTCGCGCGCCGGCGTCACGCCGTCCACTTCGTACCAGACGAAACCGGAGCGGCCGTGATTGAGCGGCGGGTTTTCCACGCCCGTTTCGGCCTCGAACGCTGCCTTGAGCAGTTCGGCCTGCTCGGGAATGTCCGCCACAGCGCTGCCGTCGGGAGCCAACCCGGTCCGGTCGACCGCCTCTATCGTCGTCATCGGCAGGTTCAGCTGCCGGGCCGCTTCCGCCATCGTCGCGCCGCCGGCGCGGGCGTCCTCGTAGGAATCGTGGACGTCAAGCAGGATGCGGTCGGCCTCGGCGAGCGCGAGTTCGTTGCGGATCTCGCCGGCAACGGCTTCCAGCGGCTTCGTGTCGGCGGGATTGATCTCCCGCACACGCAGGATCACCGGGCCGAAGGTGCCGTCAATCACGCCGGAGACCTGGTTCTCGCCCAGCGAGAAGGCGGCCTCGGCAATGCGCTCGTCGGGGATGGCGGAACGCTCGACCGTACCCAGATCGGTATCCGTCGCGCTCTTTCCCTCTGCGGCAGCCACCTCGTCGAAGGTGGCGCCGCCGGTGATGCGCATGCGCGCCGCGTCGGCTTCCTCCCGCGACTTGAAGACAAGCTGGTCGACGGCGCGGGTTTCGGCGGTCGTGTAGCGGTCCTTGCGGGCCTCGTAGTCGGCGCGGACCTGTTCGTCGGTGATGGCGGCCGGATCGGCGATCGCCTGCGGTTCGAGGACGACATGATTGATACGGCGGTACTCGGGCGCGCGCCAGTTGGCCTTGTTCTCCTCGAAATAGGCCTGCAATGCCGCCTCGTCCGGCGGTTCGACCGGTTCGACCAGCGCGCCGGGCAGCTTGATGAACTCGACCGTGCGGTCCTCGCCGCGATAGAGGGCGGCCGCCTTGAGGAAGGTGTCCGGGATGCGCAGGCCGTCCGAAACCGCCTCGACGATCTGCTGGCGCACCGCAACCTGCTGGCGGTTGCGCAAGTAATCTTCAGGGCGCATGCCCACTTCGCGCAGGACGTAATCGAAGGCGCGCCGGTCAAAGCGTCCGTCCGGGCCCTGGAAGGCCGGGTCCTCGCCGGTCAGGGCGGCAAGGCGGTCCTTCGAGAGGCCCAGGTCCATTTCGCGGGCCTGTTCGTCGAGCACGGCGCCTGCGACCAGTTGCGACAGAACCTGCTGATCCAGACCCAGCGCCTGGGCCTGTTCGCGCGTGATTCGCTGGCCGAAGCGCTGTGACAGCAGCCGAAGTTCGCGATCATAGGCCAGACGGTAATCCGTGACGGAAACGGAGGTGTCACCGGCCTCTATCACCGAATTGCTGTTGAAGCCGCTGGTGATCTGACCGGAAATGCCCCAGACCGCGAAGCTGAGCACCAGCAAGATGAGCAGTGCCTTTGCGACCCATGTACCGGCGGCATTTCGAAGGGAGTTGAGCATGAACTGGTCCGTATTCCTTGGTTGCGGTTCGCGCGCAATGGTTTTAGGTGAGGCTGATAGCCCTGATCAAGGGCGCTGTATAGGGCGAATGCGGCGGCGGCCGGGAATCCGGCGCCCCTGACCGGCACACCAGGAGGATATCGGAACCATGACCCCGGGGATCAAGCCGCTTGTGGCAGGAAACTGGAAGATGAACGGCACCGGCAGGGAATTGCCGGAAATCAGGACCATCGCCAACGGCTTCAACACGACGCTCGATGCCGAATGCGACGGCTTGCTGTGCGTACCGGCAACGCTGCTTTCGCGCGCTGCCGACATCCTGTCCACGTCATCCGTGGCAGCCGGCGGGGAGGACTGCCATCCCAACGTGTCCGGCGCCCACACCGGCGACATTTCCGCCGAGATGATCAAGGATGCCGGCGCCCGTTTCGTCATCGTGGGACACTCCGAACGGCGCAGCGATCATGGCGAGAGCGACGCGCTGGTCGCGGCAAAGGCAAAGGCCGCATGGCGGGCCGGTCTGACCGCGATCATCTGCATCGGCGAGACCGAGGACGAGCGGCGGGCCGGCAAGACGCTCGACGTGCTGACGCGACAGGTCGAGGGATCGGTTCCGGCTGGCGCCGATGCGGCCGGCACCGTCATTGCCTATGAGCCGGTCTGGGCCATCGGCACGGGCCTGACCCCCACGGTGCAGGACGTGGAGGATGCCCATGCGCATATCCGCGAACGGCTGGAGGACCTGCTGGGCGACGCCGCGCGCCGGATGCGCATCCTCTATGGCGGATCGGTCAAGCCGGGAAATGCGCGCGAACTGCTGGGCGTGGCCAATGTCGACGGCGCGCTGGTGGGCGGCGCAAGCCTCAAGGCAAGCGATTTCCTCGGGATCGCGGAAGTCTACATGAGCATGTAGCCGGGCCTTGCAAATCCCGCCGGCCGATCCGATATGGGTTTTTGAGCGGTCGTGACCCTTTCCTTGCGGCGCAATCCCGTGTATTGAGCCGCAACTTTCAATGCAGAACCATGAAGAGCCCGCTTCCGCGCGGGCCGGAAATCCCCGATGGAAACCGTCCTCATCGTCATTCATCTCATCATCGTGCTGGCGCTTGTCGGCGTCGTGCTGCTGCAGCGTTCGGAAGGCGGCGGCCTCGGCATCGGCGGCGGCTCGGGCTTCATGACGGCGCGCGGCGCGGCCAATGCGCTGACGCGGACCACGGCCATTCTCGCCGCGGCTTTCTTCGCCACCTCGCTCGGCCTGTCGCTGATCGCACGCTACGGCGAGCGTCCGACCGACATTCTCGACCGCGTGCCGCAGCAGACCCAGCAGGGTGAGCAGGGCACCGGCAACGGCATTCTCGACCAGTTGGGCGGGGAACTGGATACGCAGCCAGCCGAAGGCGGACAGCCGGCCGGCGGTGCGGCGCCGGAGCCATCCCAGGTTCCCACAGGCCAGTAAGGCCGGCAACGAAGACCTATCACACAGGCGGCCCTGAACTGGCCGCCTGTTTCATTTTGTCTCGCGTTTTGGTCATTGGCGCGTGAAGTGTGGTGGCGCTATAGGTTCGCCGTCTGGACAGAAACGGGGCAAGGGCATGGATTACGGATATCTCAGCGCACTGGGGGCAGGTGCATTGTCGTTTCTTTCGCCCTGTGTGCTGCCGCTGGTGCCGCCCTACCTGTGCTACATGGCGGGCGTTTCCGTGGACGATTTCCGCGCCGATGGAGTCGCAACCGCGCGGCCGCGCAAGGCGCTGATTGCCGCCTCGCTTGCCTTCGTGGCCGGCTTCTCGACCGTGTTCATCGCGCTCGGTGCCTCGGCCTATGCCATCGGGCGGCTGCTCAGGCTGTGGCAGGAACCGCTGGCCATTGCCGCCGGTATCGTCATCATCATCATGGGGCTCAACTTCCTCGGCCTCATCCGCATTCCCTTCCTGTCGCGCGAGGCGCGTTTCCAGGCCGATGGAAAGCCCGCCAGCCTGGCCGCCGCCTATGTCATGGGACTGGCCTTCGCGTTCGGCTGGACGCCCTGCATCGGGCCGGTGCTCGGCTCGATCCTCACGCTCGCCGGCGCGCGCGACACGGCCGGCGAGGGCGCGGCCATGCTGGCGGTCTACTCCGCCGGGCTCGGCATTCCCTTCCTGCTCGCGGCGGTGTTTTCGGGCGCCTTCATGCGGTTCCTTTCGCGCTTCCGCGTGCATCTCGGCAAGGTCGAGAAGGCCATGGGCGCGCTGCTGGTGGTGGCCGGCCTGCTTTTCATGACGGGCGGCATGCAGGCGATGAGCTTCTGGCTGCTCGAAACCTTCCCCGTGTTCCAGCAGATCGGCTGACCGCTCAGGCGCGCTTTTGCGCCGGCCGGGACAGTTTGCCGGCCAGCCAGCGTGCCGGGAAGGTGGCGAGGATGATGCCGCCCATGACCATGACGATGCCCGCGGCATGGAAGGGCCGGAAGCTCTCGCCCAGCAGCAGGACCGCCAGCGTCACGCCATAGGGCGGCAGCAGGTACATGAAGACGGCGGCGAGCGAGGGACCGAGGACGCGCACGCCGAACTGGAAGCCGCCAAAGGCGATCAGCGAGGCGAAGAGCACGATGCCGGCAATGCTGCCCCACGCGGTCAGCGTCACGGGCATGGCGGCGCCGGAGACGAACTCGACCAGAGCGAAGGGCGCCAGGCACAGCGCGCCAAACGCTGCGACGATGCCGAGCGAGGCGATGTTGCCCACGGCCTTGAACTCGTCGCGGCGCATCAGGACGGAATAGATCGCCCAGGCGATGGCTGCGAGAATGAACAGGATATCGCCGGGATTGAACGTCAGGGTCGCCAGGGTGGCAAGATCCCCCTTGAGCACGATCACGGCGACGCCGGCAAAGGCGATCACGCTTCCCAGGGCCTCACGCCAGCCGATGGCGCGACCGAAGAAGATCGCCTCGAGGATGATGATGATGACCGGCGAGGTGGTGTAGATGAGCGTCCCGTTGGTCGCTGTCGTCATGGTAAGCGCGACATAGACGATGGCGCCACAGATCCACATGCCGAGAAAACCCTCCACGAGGAGCAGCGGCGAATGGGAGCGAAACATGCCGGCCACGGCTTCACGCTGCCGGTAGAGGACCGGCGCCAGGGCCAGCGCCACGAAGAGCCAGCGCAGGAAGGCCAGCGTGAAGGGCGCAACCTCGCCGATCACGCCGCGGCCGAAGATCAGGTTGGACGAGAAGAAGAGGGGTGTGACGGCCATGACGGCAAAGGCGATGGCCGTGCGGGCGGGCGAGGGGGCTTCCAAGACTGAGCTTTCCTGAACGGACGGCCATTTGGCCGGACTGCGAAAAAGGCGGCGTCTGAACGGATTGTTGACCCTCGGGCCAATTCCTAGCAGGAAACCGTTCCAGCCGGTCGCGTAACGCCTTAAAACCATGCGCAGGCAAACCATGCAACGGGGTCTTTGACAGGGCGCTGCCCGGTCCGGCCCAGCGAGGGATGAGACATGAGCGAAAGAACCTGCCTTTCGGTGATCCTGGCGGCCGGCGAAGGCACCCGGATGAAAAGCAACCGCTCCAAGGTGCTGCACGAGATCGCCGGTCTGCCGATGGCCGCCCATGTGGTCCGCGCCGCGGCCCGGTCCGGAGCGGGCGAGGTGGCGCTGGTGGTCGGTCGCGATGCCGATTCGGTGCGCGCCGCGGTCGCGCCCTTCGCCCCGAATGCGGAGACCTATCTTCAGGCCGAGCGCCTCGGCACCGCCCACGCGGTGCTCGCCGCACGTGCCGCGCTGGAAAAGGGCCATGACGACGTGCTTGTCATGTTCGGCGACACGCCACTTATCGATCCGGCGGACCTGACCGCGGCGCGGCAGAAACTTGCAGACGGCGCCCATGTGGTGGTGATGGGTTTCCGTGCCGCCGATCCGGCCGGCTACGGCCGGTTGATCGTCGACAACGGCGAACTTGTCGCGATTCGCGAGGACAGGGATGCGAGCGACACCGAGCGCGCCATCGACTTCTGCAATGGCGGGCTGATGGCGATTTCCGGCGCATACGCGCTGGCGCTTCTCGACGCGGTGGGCAACGACAACGCCAAGGGCGAATATTACCTGACCGACATCGTGGCGATCGCGCGCGAACAGGGCCTGTCCGTCGTGGCGACGGAGGTTGCTTTCGAATCGGTGCTCGGCATCAACAACCGGGTGGAACTGGCCGAAGCGGAAAGGATCTGGCAGCAGCGCCGCCGCCGCCAGGCCATGCTTGACGGCGTGACGCTGCAGGCGCCGGACACCGTGTTCTTCTGCTGGGACACCGAGATCGCCGCCGAGACGGTGATCGAGCCCAATGTCGTGTTCGGGCCGGGCGTCACTATCACCGGACCGGCAGTCATCCACGCCTTCAGCCATCTGGAGGGGGCGGACATCGGCGCAGGCGCGTCGGTTGGACCGTTCGCGCGGTTGCGGCCGGGCGCCGAACTGCAGGCCAGGGCGAAGGTCGGCAATTTCTGCGAGGTCAAGAAGGCGGTGATCGGCGAGGGTGCGAAGGTCAACCACCTGACCTATGTCGGGGATGCCGAGGTCGGGCCGGGCGCGAATATCGGGGCGGGCACGATCACCTGCAATTATGACGGCTACAACAAGCACATCACGCGCATCGGCGCCGGCGCCTTCATCGGTTCCAATTCCGCGCTGGTGGCGCCGGTTGCCATCGGCACCAATGCCTATGTGGCATCCGGGTCCGTCGTCACCGACGACGTGCCGGACGACGCGGTGGCATTCGCGCGCGGACGCCAGCACAACAAGCCGGGACTGGCAACGCGGCTGCGCGAGCGGTTCGCGGCCGAGAAGGCGGCGAAGAAGAAGACATGACGGTGCGCGCCGGACAGGCAGCAAAGGCCGGAGGCGTTGTCCATTTGGTAATGGGAAACGTGCTCTACTGCCAACGAAGGAAGCGTTTCAGCCTGGATGAAACCCGCTGAAACGGATTGTGATTTTGGCTTCGGCGTTCCGTCCTGCTATCGACCCGCGTGGGGTGACGGAACTCTCCGGATACAGGAAGGCACGGAAACGGCATGTGCGGAATCGTCGGCATAGTGGGCAGGGAATCTGTGGCGCCGCTCCTGGTGGATGCGCTGAAGCGGCTGGAATATCGCGGCTATGATTCCGCAGGCGTCGCCACGCTGGAAGGCGGCGTTCTGCAGCGCCGGCGCGCCGAGGGCAAGCTGGTCAACCTGGAAAACCGGCTGAAGGCCGAGCCGCTGGCCGGCCATATCGGCATCGGCCACACCCGCTGGGCCACCCATGGCGCACCGAACGAGAAGAACGCGCATCCGCATGCCACGGCGCGCGTTGCCGTCGTCCACAACGGCATCATCGAGAACTTCTGGGAACTTCGCAACGAACTGGAGGCCGATGGCTACAGGTTCGAGACCGACACGGACACGGAGGCGGTGGCGCAACTGATCACCCGGTCGCTCGACCAGGGCCTGGCGCCGGTCGATGCCGTGCGCGAATGCCTGCCGCGGTTGCGCGGCGCCTTTGCGCTGGCGATCATGTTCAACGGCGAAGAAGACCTTCTCGTGGCAGCGCGGCGCGGCTCGCCGCTCGCCATCGGGTTTGGCGAGGGGGACATGTATATCGGGTCGGACGCCATCGCGCTCGCCCCGTTCACCGATGTCATCACCTACCTGGAAGACGGCGACTGGGCGGTTCTGACCTCGCGCAGCCTGGAAATCTTCGACGAGAGCGGGGCGAAAGTGGAGCGGCCGCGCCAGAAGTCGGTCGGCACCGCCTTCCTGGTGGACAAGGGCAACCACCGCCATTTCATGCAGAAGGAAATCTACGAGCAGCCGGAAGTCATTGCCCACACGCTGTCCAACTATATCGATTTTTCCACCCATTCGGCGCGGCCGCTGAATTCGGCCATCGATTTCGCGGCGACGAAGCGGCTGACGATCTCTGCCTGCGGCACCGCCTTTTATGCCGGCCTCGTCGCGAAATACTGGTTCGAACGCCATGCGCGCTTGCCGGTCGACATCGATATCGCTTCGGAATTCCGCTATCGCGAAATGCCGCTGGGCGCCGGTGACGCGGCGATCTTCGTCTCCCAGTCCGGCGAAACCGCCGACACGCTGGCGTCGCTGCGCTACTGCAAGGCGCAAGGCATGACCATCGGCTCGGTCGTCAACGTGCGGGAATCCACCATCGCCCGCGAATCCGACGCCGTCTTTCCGACCTTTGCCGGCCCGGAGATCGGCGTCGCCTCGACGAAGGCCTTCACCTGCCAGTTGTCCGTGCTGGCCGCCCTGGTGGTGCGCGCGGCCGCCAAGCGCGGCGCGATCACGGCAGAACGCGAAGCCGAACTCGTGCGCGATCTGGCCGAGGCTCCGCGCCTCGCCTCGCAGGTGCTGCACCTGGAAAGCCAGATCGAGCGGGTTGCCCGCGACCTGGCCAGCTACAAGCATGTTCTCTATCTCGGCCGCGACACCAATTTCCCGCTGGCCATGGAAGGCGCGCTGAAGCTCAAGGAGATTTCCTACATCCACGCGGAAGGCTATGCGGCGGGCGAACTGAAGCACGGGCCCATCGCGCTGATCGACGAGGACATGCCGGTCATCGTCATCGCGCCGCATGACCGCATCTTCGAGAAGACGGTGTCCAACATGCAGGAAGTGGCCGCGCGTGGCGGCAAGATCATCCTGATCACCGACCGCAAGGGTGCCGCGGCCTCGACCGTCAAGACGATGGACACGATCGTGCTGCCGGATGTTCCGGAGTTCATAGAGCCGATCATCTATGCGCTTCCGATCCAGATGCTGGCCTACCACACCGCCGTTTTCATGGGCACCGACGTGGACCAGCCGCGCAACCTGGCCAAATCGGTCACCGTCGAATAGGTCTCGCCGAAAGACTGCATTCTTCGCTCTTTCAATCGATATTGCGGCGCACTAGATTAGGTGCGTCGTCGGCCTCCCGTGAGCAGGACCAGGAATGAGCGAAACACCGCACAAGCGGTCAGCCATGATGCGGCTGCGCAACTACTTTTTGACAGGTTTCGTGGTGCTCGCCCCGCTGGCGGTGACGGCGTGGCTGGCATGGACCTTCATCGGCTGGGTCGACGGATGGGTGAAACCCTATATCCCGGCGCGCTACAATCCCGATTTCTACCTGCCGTTCCCGGTTCCCGGTTTCGGGCTGATCGTCGCGCTGGTCTCGATCACGCTGATCGGGTTCCTGACGGCCAATTTCATCGGGCGGTCGATCATCAGTTTCGGCGAGGACCTGCTTGGCCAGATGCCGCTGGTGCGATCCATCTATCGCGGCCTCAAGCAGATCATCGAGACGGTGCTTTCAGACAAGTCCGACACGTTCAAGCAGGTGGCGCTGGTCGAGTATCCGCGCAAGGGACTGTGGGCACTGGTGTTCATCGCGACGGAAGCCCAGGGCGAGGTCCGCCAGATCCTGCAGCGCGAAAGCGGCGACACCATCGCCGTCTTCCTGCCGACGACACCGAACCCGACTTCCGGCTTTCTCCTGTTCGTTCCCCGCAAGGATGTCCACGTGCTGGACATGACTGTGGAGGAAGCCGCGAAGCTGATTATCTCGGCTGGCCTGGTGACGCCGGAATATCAGGCCAAGACGCAACAGATCGCCGAGAATGCAGGGCTTGTGACGCCGCCGGAGGTGCCGGCGGACGAGGCATCGCAGTCTCGCAAGCCCGCGGCCGAATAGTGATTAGCCGGCGCGCAACAGCCGGATCGCCTCGTCACGGCCGAACAGGTAGAGCAGGATGCGCAGCGCCTGTCCGCGAGGCGTTTCCAGTTCGGGGTCTTTCGTCAGGATGAACCGTGCGTCGTCGCGCGCGATGGCCAGCAGGTCGCCATGGGCGTCGATGCGCGCAACGCGGAAGCCTGGCGTGCCGGATTGGCGGGTGCCCAGCAATTCGCCTTCGCCGCGCAGCTTGAGATCCTCTTCCGCGATGACGAACCCGTCCTCGGTCTCGCGCATCACTTCCATCCGGCGGTGGGCCGTTTCGCCCAGCGGGCCCTTGTAGACGAGCACACAGGAAGATTCGGCCGAACCGCGCCCGACGCGCCCGCGCAACTGGTGCAGTTGCGCCAGTCCGAACCGCTCGGCATGCTCGATCACGATGATCGTGGCGTCCGGCACGTCGACCCCGACCTCGATCACCGTCGTGCCGACGAGCAGGCGGGTGCGACCTTTCTTGAAGGCGCTCATGGCGGCATCCTTTTCCGCGCCGCTCATACGCCCGTGGACCAGGCCGACCCGGTCGCCGAAGACCGGCTGGAGCGAGCGGAAGCGATCCTCGGCAGCGGTCAGTTCCACCTCTTCCGATTCCTCCACCAGCGGGCAGATCCAGTAGACCTTCTGGCCCTGGCCCACCGCCGCGCGCATGCGTTCAACCAGTTCATCAAGGCGTTCGGCGGGAAGCGTGACGGTGCGGACCGGCTTGCGCCCGGCCGGCTTCTCGTCGAGGCGCGAAACATCCATGTCGCCGAACGCCGAGAGGACCAGGGTGCGCGGAATGGGCGTGGCGGTCATGACCAGCATGTCCGGTGCCGTGCCCTTGGCGGTCATCGCAAGACGCTGGTGCACGCCGAAGCGGTGCTGCTCATCGACGACGGCAAGGCCGAGGTCATGAAAGGCGACGCCCTCCTGGAAAAGCGCATGGGTCCCGACAGCCAGATGGATGGAGCCGTCGGCAAGTCCGGCAAGGATCGCGGCGCGGTCGCGGCCCTTTTCCCGCCCGGTCAGGATGGCGGCCTTCAATCCGGCGGCTTCGGCCAGCGGGGCAATGGTCGCGAAATGCTGGCGTGCGAGGATTTCGGTCGGCGCCAGCAAGGCCGATTGCGCGCCCGATTCGGCGGCCTGCATCATGGCCATCAGGCCGACGACGGTCTTGCCGGCGCCGACATCGCCCTGCAGGAGGCGAAGCATCCGGTCCGGGGCGGCGAGATCGGCCGAAATGTCCGCGATCGCGCGTTCCTGGGCGCCGGTCAGGCCATAGGGCAGGGCTGCGCGCAATTTCTCCTTCAATGCGCCGGTGCCGGGCAGGGGCCGTCCGGACAGGCGCTTCATCCGGGCGCGGACCATGGCGAGCGACAATTGCCCGGCGAGGAACTCGTCATAGGCGAGGCGGCGCCGGGCAACCGATTCCGCGCTTGCATCGAGAGCGTCTCGCGGCTCGTGGAGCCGATGCAATGAGTCGGCAAAGGTCGGAAAACTTTGCCGGCGCATGATCTCGCCGTCCAGCCAGTCGGGAAGGTCCGGCAGGCGGGCGAGCGCCCCAAGGACAGCCTTGCGCAGGACGCGGCCGGACAGGCCCGCCGTCAACGGGTAGACCGGTTCGACATCGGGAAACGTCTCGCCCGGCCGGGCAATATGGTCCGGATGAACCATGGAGGCGCGGCCATTGAACCATTCCACCTTGCCTGAGACCGTGACTTCGCCGCCTTCCGGCAGGAGCTTTTCCAGCCAAGCGGGCTTGGCATGGAAGAAGGTCAGCGCGATCTCGCCCGTCGCGTCATGCGCGAACACGCGATAGGGCAGGTTGGCGCGGCCGCGCGGCGGCGGCTGGTGCTGGTCGATGGCGAGATCGAGCGTGACGATGGTCCCCTCCGGCGCGTTGGCGACCCCGGGCCGGAAACGACGGTCAATGACGGAATGGGGCAGGGTGAAGACCAGGTCGGCAATGCGCGCCTCGCGTCCGGCCAGATCGCCCGGCACGATCTTCGCGATCAGCGCGGCCAGCTTCGGGCCGACGCCATCGATGGACGTGACCGGCGCAAACAGGGGATCGAGGACGGATGGTCTCATGACTGGCAGATTAGGTGCGTGCTTGCGCGCGGGAAAGGCTGACAGGACGGCTTTTCACCTCTATATGCTTCGGCGACACACAGGAACCATGGCAAGGCTATGAGCGGAACCACGCATACATCGGCAGATCTCGACACGCGCAGGCGCAGGATCATGTTTCGCGCCTGGCATCGTGGCATGCGGGAGATGGACCTGGTGTTCGGCGGCTTTTGCGACGCGATGATCCGCAGCCTTTCCGACGAGGAACTCGACCAGCTCGAAACACTGATGGCCGAGAACGACCAGGACCTGTTCAAATGGATCATGGGCGAGAAGCCGGTTCCGCGCGAGCATGACACCGCGATCTACCGCAAGATCCTCGCCCATCGCGACCAGATGACGTTCTGAACGACGCAGGACGGACCGACATGACATTGCTTGCCCCGATCGGCGTGAGGCCGGACCTGCATCGCGCCGTCATCATCGATGGCGTGGCGGACGGCTACGAGGCCTTTGCGCTGGCGCGTCTGTCGGCGGAGGCGGCGGCGAAGCGGCCGCTCGTCTTCGTGGCGCGCGACGGTGCGCGGATTCCGCAACTGGCGCAGGCGCTGGCCTATGCCGCGCCCGGCATCCCCGTTCTCGAACTGCCCGCCTGGGACTGCCTGCCCTATGATCGCGTGTCGCCGGGTTCGGATGCCGCCGCGCGCCGGCTCGATTCGCTTGCCGCCCTGATCGCGCTGGCCGAAAGGCCGCACCGGGCCATCGTGCTGATGTCGGCCAATGCGCTGCTGCAGCGCATTCCGCCGCGCGAGGTGATCGCGGCACAGAGCCTGACGCTCAAACCGGGCAACCAGATCGCCATGGAAGGGCTCATCCGAAGGCTGGAAACGAGCGGTTTCGAGCGCACGGGGACTGTGCGCGATGTCGGCGAGTATGCGGTTCGCGGCGGCATCCTCGACCTGTTCGTGCCCGGCGCGGAAGAACCGCTGCGTCTCGATTTCTTCGGCGACACGCTGGAATCGATCCGGGCCTTCGATCCGGCCACGCAGCGCACCACCGGCCAGCACAAGCAGATGCGGCTGGAAGCCATGAGCGAGGTGGCGCTGACGCCCGAGACGATCAGCCGGTTCCGGCGCGCCTATATCGAGGCCTTCGGCGCTCCGCAGCGGGACGACGCGCTTTACCAGTCGGTGACTGAGGGACGGCGCTTCGCCGGCATGGAGCACTGGCTGCCGCTTTTCTACGAGGGGCTGGAAACAGTCTTCGACCTGCTTCCGCATGCCCCCTTCGTTTTCGACCACCTCGCCCATGAGGCGCTGGACGGGCGCGTGGCGCAGATCCGCGAACATTACGAAGCGCGCCGCAACCAGGGCGAAAGCGCCGGCGGCGTCCCCTATCGCCCGGTCCCGCCGGAAAGCCTCTACCTGACGCGCGAGGAAGCGGAACGGCGGGCCAGCGAGCGCCTCAACATCACGCTCACGCCTTTCGACCAGCCGTTCACGGAAGGCCGCTACATCCTTCACGCCAAGGCGCAGCAGGCGCGCAATTTCGCCGAGGAACGCGCGGATCCCGGCGCGAACGTGTTCGACCATGTGGTCAGGCATGTTTCCGGGCTCAGATCGGCGGGCAACCGGGTCATCATCGCCGGCTGGACGGAAGGTTCGCTCGACCGGCTGTCGCAGATCCTGGCCGAACACGGGCTCGGCGGCATGGAGCCGGCAGCGACGCTGGAGGAGGCGGAGCGGCTGAAGGGGCAGGCCGTTGCACTCTCGGTGCTGCCCATCGAGCATGGCTTCACTGCGCCCGGCCTTGCGGTCATCGCCGAGCAGGACATGCTTGGCGACCGCCTGGTGCGCCGCTCGAAACGCCGAGGCAAGGGCGCCGATTTCATCTCCGAGGTTTCCTCGCTTGCCGCCGGGGATGTCGTCGTCCATGCCGAACACGGTATTGGCCGGTTCATGGGGCTGCGGACCATCGAGGCCGCCGGCGCGCCCCATGATTGCCTCGAACTGCATTATGCGGGCGATGGCAAGCTGTTCCTTCCGGTGGAGAACATCGACCTCCTGTCGCGCTACGGATCGGAGGCGTCGGAAGCGGTGCTGGACCGGCTGGGCGGTGTCGCGTGGCAGGCGCGCAAGGCCAAGCTCAAGAAGAAGCTGCTGGAAATGGCCGGCCAGCTCATCCGCATCGCCGCCGAGCGCGAGATGCGCGGCGCGCCGAAGCTGGCGCCGCCCGAAGGTCTCTATGGTGAATTCGCGGCCCGTTTTCCCTATGAGGAGACGGAGGACCAGCAGACTGCCATCGATGCGGTCATCGAGGATCTCGGCAAGGGCAAGCCCATGGACAGGCTGGTCTGCGGCGACGTCGGCTTCGGCAAGACCGAGGTGGCGCTGCGCGCGGCCTTCGTGGCGGCCATGGAGGGCCTGCAGGTGGCCATCGTGGTGCCGACGACACTGCTGTCGCGCCAGCATTTCAAGACCTTCTCGCAACGCTTCGCCGGACTGCCCGTGACGGTTCGCCAGGCGTCCCGCTTCGTCGGGGCCAGGGAACTGGCAGACACCAAGAAAGGCATTTCCGACGGCACCGTCGACATCGTGGTCGGCACCCATGCGCTGCTCGGCACCAGCGTGAAATTCGCACGGCTCGGCCTTCTGATCATCGACGAGGAGCAGCATTTCGGCGTCAAGCACAAGGAGCGGCTCAAGGAACTGAAAAGCGACGTCCACGTGCTTACTTTGTCGGCGACGCCGATTCCGCGGACGTTGCAACTGTCGCTGTCGGGCGTGCGGGAGCTTTCGCTCATCACCACGCCGCCCGTCGACCGCATGGCGGTGCGCACCTTCATCTCGCCCTTCGATCCGGTGGTGATCCGCGAGACATTGCTTCGCGAGCGCTATCGCGGCGGGCAGAGCTTCTATGTCGTGCCGCGCATCGCCGATCTGGACGAGATCAGGACCTTCCTGGCGGAGCAGGTGCCGGAACTGAAGGTGGCCGTCGCGCACGGCCAGATCGCCGCAGGTGAACTCGACGACATCATGAACGCCTTCTATGACGGCCAGTATGACGTGTTGCTGTCGACGACGATCGTCGAATCCGGTCTCGACATCCCGACGGCCAACACCCTGATTGTCCACCGCGCCGACATGTTCGGTCTCGCCCAGCTTTACCAGTTGCGTGGCCGGGTGGGCCGGTCGAAGCTTCGCGCCTACGCGCTGTTCACCCTGCCGGCCCGCAAGAGCCTGACGACGACCGCGGAACGCCGGCTGAAAGTGCTGCAATCGCTCGACACGCTCGGCGCGGGCTTCCAGCTTGCCAGCCACGATCTCGACATCCGCGGCGCCGGCAACCTGCTCGGCGAGGAGCAGTCGGGCCATATCCGGGAGGTGGGCTACGAGCTTTACCAGCAGATGCTGGAAGAGGCGGTGCAGGAAATTCGCGGCGAGGAGATCGCCAGCGACAGCGGATGGTCGCCGCAGATTTCGGTGGGCACGTCTGTGATGATCCCGGAACACTACGTGCCGGACCTGCAGTTGCGCATGGGCCTCTACCGCCGACTGGCGGACCTCGCCACGCCGCAGGAAATCGACGGGTTCGGCGCGGAACTCATCGATCGCTTCGGGCCGCTTCCCGACGAAGTGCAGCACCTGCTCAAGATCGTCTACATCAAGGCGCTTTGCCGCAAGGCCAATGTCGAGAAGCTGGACGCCGGACCGAAAGGCGTGGTCATCCAGTTCCGCGACAGGACGTTCCCCAACCCGGCCGCGCTGGTGCAATACATCGCCGGGCAGGGTTCGCTCGCCAAGATCCGGCCCGACCAGAGCGTTTTCCTGATGCGCGACCTGCCGAGCCAGGAAAAACGCCTGGCGGGTGCGGCGGTGGTCATGACGCAACTGGCGAAGCTGGCGGAGGCGGCATAACGCGGGCCCGGCGACTGGCGGACAGGCGCGCGCCGGCCTATGTAAAGACTTCGACGTTCACCCCGGATACCAATCAGGATACCGCATGGCCGCCATCGAAGACTTCGCCCGCTCCGCCGCCCGCCTGACGGAATGGCGGCGCGACCTGCATGCCAATCCCGAACTGCTCTATGACGTCCACCGTACGGCGGCTTTCGTGGCGGACCGTTTGCGCTCGTTCGGGTGCGATGACGTGGTGACGGGGATCGGGCGAACTGGGGTCGTCGGCGTGCTGAAGGGGCGAAGCGACACGAAGGGACAGGTGATCGCCCTGCGCGCCGACATGGACGCGCTTCCCATCAACGAAATCACCGGCAAGCCGTGGGCGTCGAAGACCGCCGGCAAGATGCATGCCTGCGGCCATGACGGCCATACGGCGATGCTGCTTGGCGCGGCCGAGTGGCTGGCCAAGACGCGCTCCTTCGACGGGACGGCCGTCTTCATTTTCCAGCCGGCCGAAGAGGGCGGGGCGGGCGGCAAGGCGATGGTCGAGGACGGTCTCATGGAACGCTTCGGCATCCAGCGCGTGTTCGGCATGCACAACCTGCCGGGGCTGCCAATCGGCCATTTTGCCATGCGGACGGGTCCGATCATGGCGGCGGCGGATCATTTCTCGGTTCAACTGGAAGGGAAGGGCGGCCACGCAGCGATGCCCCATACCACGGTGGACACGACGCTGGTCGCGGCCCATCTGATCACCAGTCTGCAATCCATCGTTTCGCGCACGGTCGATCCGGTGGAAAGCGCCGTGCTGTCTGTCACGTCGATGCGCACCGACACGGATGCCTACAATGTCATTCCGCAGACCGTGGCCCTGAAGGGCACGGTACGCACCCTGTCGGAAAGCGTCCGGCAGGATGTGGAGGCGCGCATGGCGGCCATGATCGAGACCGTTGCAGCGGCTTTCGGCGCCAGGGCGACGCTGTCCTACCGGACCGGCTACCCCGTCACCGTGAACCATCCCGACGAAACCGCGCTGGCGCTGGAAACCGCCCGCGAGATCGCCGGCCATGACAAGGTGGCCGCGGACTGCGCGCCGATGATGGGCGCGGAGGATTTTTCCTTCATGCTGAACGCCCGGCCCGGCGCCTTCATCTTCATGGGCAACGGTGACAGCGCATCGCTGCATCATCCGGCCTATGACTTCAACGATGACGCCATTCCGCACGGGGTCGGCTACTGGGTTCGCCTGACCGAACGGCTTCTGCCGCTGACGAACTGAAGGTTCACCGGCTGCGGACAAGACCGCTCAAGGCCACGACCAGCCAGCCCGCGATCAGGGTCATTCCGCCCGCCGGGGCCGCCATGGGGAACAGGCGGCTGCCGAGGAAATCACGCGCCAGAAGGTCGCCGCAAAACAGCGCAAGCCCGAGCGTGAGGCCGAGGATGGCGAGATTGCGCAGCAGGCCGGCCGGAAAGAAGCCGAGAGCCAGGAAAGCCGGCGCATGAAACAGCAGCATCTGCGCCGCGGTGCCGGCATTGCCGCCGCCGGCATGGGCCGCATAGGCGGAGAGGCCAACGCCGGCCGCGCCGGACAGGCCGCCGATCAGGATCGCCAGACGCATGTTCGTTTCCCGGAGATTCGCACCCGGTTCGCAAGCCGCCACCAGACAGGCGGAACCACCGCCCGCCCTTGCCCACGCCGAGGCTGCATTTCGCCGTTCATTCCGCCTTCTGGAAAATCAGAGCGACGTTGTGGCCGCCGAAGGCAAACGAATTGGACAAGGCGTATTCCATGGAGAGCGCCCGGCTGGCATTGGGCACCACGTCGAGCGGGCACTCCGGGTCGGGTTCCTCGAAGTTCATCGTGGGCGGGGCAAACTGGCCGAGCAGCGCCAGCAGCGTCGCGGTTCCCTCGATCGCGCCAGCGGCGGCGATGGTGTGGCCATGGATCGACTTGGTGCTGGAAACGGGCGGCGGTTCGTCGCCGAAAACCGCACGAATCGTCGCCGATTCGACAATGTCGTTCTGACGGGTGCCGGTGCCATGCGCGTTGATATAGCCGATGTCGCGGGGCCCGATGCCGGCACGCTTCAGCGCCCGGCGGATGGCTTCCACCTGGCCCTCCTGGCTCGGCTTGACGAGATCGGCGGCGTCAGAGGTCGCCCCGGTTCCGGCAACATAGCCGAGGATTTGCGCACCACGGGCGCGTGCATGATCCTCTGCTTCCAGGATGACGACCGCCGCGCCTTCGCCCAGCACCATACCCTTGCGGGTGGCGCTGAACGGACGGCACGTATCGGTACTGACCACCTTGAGCTGCTCCCATGCCAACAGGATCGTCTCTGTCAGCGCGGATTCGGTGCCGCCAGACACGACGATGTCGGCCTCTCCGGAAAGGATGGCGCTGCAGCCCGCAGCAATGGCGGCTGACGACGAGGAACAGGCGCTGGAAACCGTGCTGGACGGCCCCTTGATGCCCCAGGCCATGGAAAGCGCGGCAGCCGGCGCGCTCGGCATCATTTTCGGAACGGAGAAGGGATGCGGCTTGCGGCCATCCTTGAAGTAACGGGTATAGCCTTCCTCCAGCGTGTTGCCGCCGCCCAGGGCGGTGCCGAACAGGATGGTGGCCTCCGCAAGTTCCGCCGAGCCTTTTTCGAGGCCGGCGGTTGCCATCGCTTCCTTGGCGGCAATGAGCGCCAGATGCGCCAGCCGGTCGAAGCGCGGCGACAGTTCAACGCCGCTTGCCGCCATCACCGCGTCATCGATACATGCCAGCGGCATGTCGCGTCCTACGAGGCCACCGATGGGCCGCGGCGCGATGCCGACGCGTCCTTCCAGGAGTGTATCGCGAAATTCGGCAATGCTCGACGCATTCGCCGTGAGAACGCCGAGTCCGGTGATTGCTACGCGCCGCATTGTCAGGAGTGTTCTTTGATCAGTGTGAAGATCTGGCCGACGGTGATTTCGTCGTCGATGTTGAGTTCGTTGATATCGAGGCTGTATTCGGCGCCGAACTTGTCCTCCATCTTGAAGACGATGTCGGCGAGGTCGAGCGAATCGATGCCCGTTTCGGCGACTTTCGTATCCGCTCCGATTCCCTTGCCGGGAAATTCCTCATTCAGAAGCTGCAGGAAATCGTCAAGACTGACCTTCATGCGAAACTGTCCCCCGTCGCAGTGCGACTGCTGTGTTTGACCCTGATTTTGAACTCCCATATATCACCGCTGCCAAATATGGTAGCCCATCGGCGCGAATCCGTTCTTCGCGGAATGCCCCGACCGGGCATGGTGTTGGTTCCAAGGGGGCGGGGGGCCGCGTAGGGCGCATGGCAACGTTTCGCAATCTGAGAAAGCGCGTGTTCCGGTCACGGACCGTGAACACGATCCTGGCCGCAATCGCGCATGGATGGCTTGCCTTCGTCTTCCGGACGAACCGTCTTGTTCCCGAATCCGACAGCCTCGAGAAACCGGATGACATCGAATTCCCGGTCATCATCGCACTCTGGCACGGCCAGCATTTCATGGTTCCGTTCCTGCGGCCGCCCGGAATGGAATTCGCCACCATGCTGTCGACGAGCGCCGACGCTGAACTGAACGCCAGGCTTGTCGAGCGGATGGGAATGCATGTCATCCGGGGGTCCGGTGGCCGCACGGGCGATGGCGTGCGGCTGGAAAAGGGCGGGGCCCAGGCGCTCATCGACCTTGTGCGCTGCCTGCGCAAGGGGATGAACGTTGCCACCATCGCGGACATTTCCAAGGGCAGGCCGCGCGACGCCGGCGAGGGCATCGTGCGCCTCGCAATGGCATCCGGACGCCCGGTGGTGCCGCTGGCCTATGCCACAAGCCGCCATATCCGTTTCGAGAAGGCCTGGGACAAGGCCGTGCTCAACCTTCCCTTCGGCCGCGCCTGCATCAAGACCGGCGCTCCGGTCTTCATCGACCGCAAGGCCGATGCAGGAGAGATCGAGGCGGCGCGGCTGGCCATCACGGAGGCGTTGAACCGTGCGACCGACGAGGCATATGCCGCCGTGGCGTGACGCGGCCGCGAACCCGGCCCGGTCCGCGACAAGAAAAAAGGCCGGCAGACAGCCTTGTGGCTTGCCTGCCGGCCCGGTCGGCTCCGCTTCCGGTCAGAGAACGAAATCGCTTGCGTCGATTCCGAGACCCGTGCCGAGCAGCTCGATGCGGAAATCGGCTGAGCCGTTGCCGTCAACGTCACCTTCGATGAAGGTCAGGCCGCCGAATTCCCAGGACCGCAACTGGCCCGCGACGCCCGTGAAGGCACCGTTGATGTAGGTGAAGGCCTGGTTCCCTCCAACATTCGTGTTGGCGTCGAGTGCCGACAGGTCGATGGTGTCCTCACCGTCGGTGAAGTCCTGGATGCGGTCGCGATTGGCGAACAGCAGACCGGAATCGGACAGGTCCAGATAGACGAAGGTGTCGTTCTGGTTGCCGCCATACATGATATCCCGGCCTTCGCGGCCGCGCAGCGTGTCGTTGCCATTGTTGCCGAGCATGATGTCGCTGCCTGCGCCGCCATCGAGCAGGTTCACCTGTGCGGAGCCGAACAGGCGGTCATTGTAGGCAGAGCCGAAGACGTTCTCGAAACCGGAAATCGTATCTCCCTCGGCATCGCCGCCCGAAGCCGTGTTCCCGCCCAGAAAGACCTGAACGGCGGCGCCGGAGCTTGCGTAGCTGAGCGTATCGAAGCCCGCTCCTCCGGAGAGTATGTCCGCGCCGGCGCCGCCGATGACCAGGTCATTGCCGTCGCCGCCGTCGATTGTGTCATTCCCGCCAAGGCCGGAGAGCACGTCATTGCCGAGGCCGCCATCGAAACGCTCGCCAGCATCCGAACCGGTGACCACGTCATTGTGGACAGAACCGCGAATCCATTCGATGTTGGAAAGTGTCTTGGTGTAGGCGACACCGTTCCATTCACCGGTCGCGGTACCGGCCGTCAGGTTCACGACGACGCCAACATTGTTCTGTGGCCGGTCAAAGCGTACACGGTCGAAGCCGCCGCCGCCATTGATGATGTCGTCGCCGCCGCTGCCGTCGAACTGGTCATCGCCGGACGAACCGGTGAACGTGTCTGCGAAGTCGGTGCCGCGCAACTGCTGGAAGGTGCCGCTGAAGGTTTCCGCATTGCCGAAACCGTCATTGGCGATGACGCCGTTACTGAGGTTGACAATAGCGCCCTGGTTGCCGCCACGCAGGTCCAGGCGCACCGAGCCATTCCCGGAAATCGTGTAGGAATCGACACCGTCGCCGCTGCGGATGGCCATCCACTGGTCCGTGGCGAGGGTGATGTTGAATGTGTCGCCCAGGGCCGTGCCCCGGATTGCGAAACCGCCGTTCACGAAACCGGCATCCAGCGGATTGGCGATATCGGTGAAGGTGTCGGTGCCCGTACCGCCCTTGACGATGCTGGCCGTGTTGGTGACGCCGTTGATCGTGGCGACGATCGCGCCCGGAATCGACCGGTAGTCCACCTCCTGGTAGCCGTTGACATTGGCGGTGTAGATGATGGCGTCATTGCCCGTCGAGCCGCGGATGGTGTCGCCGAAACCGTCATTGTCGCCGGGGTTCAGAACGTCGTTTCCGGCGCCGCCATCGAGGTAATCGTTGCCGCCGCCGGTCGCAATGACGTCGTTGCCCGCACCGGTCTCGAAGGAATCGTCTCCAGCGGTGCCGATGACCGTGTCATTGGCGCTGGTTGCCACATTCGGGACGCCGGGCAAGGAAATGTTCTCGCCGGGACCGAAACCCGACCCGACCGGCGCGGCCGAGAACGAGACGACGTCGTTGGAAAGGAAGTTGTTGAAGGCGGTCGCCGTTGTAAAGGCCGGCAGAGGTGTGCCGCCGACGCAGAAGATGTAGCTTGTGCCTGTCGTCGTGTCTTCCAGATTGAGGACATAGCTGATGCGCGTGGTGCCGTTGTCGTCCCAGATGATCCGCCCGAACTGGGCGTCAGGTCCGGCGCCACTGGAAAAGGTGTCAGTTGACGTTCCGTCGATGCGCTCGTTGTAGGCAAACGGGTTGATCGTGACGTCGTCCAGTTCTCCGGGATTGGATGCGTCGGTCCCATAGCTGAAGGTCGTGACGGAATCATTGACGACGATCTCGATCTCGACGCCTGCCGTGAAGCTCGTTGCAAGGCCGGTCACGTTGTTGAAAGTCGCCGAAAACCCTGTCACCGTGTATGTTGTCATTGATCTGTTTATCCTCTTTCCAGACTGCTCTCCCGGAACCGCCGTGCCAAAAGGTGCCGCCGGAACCAACATTATTTGCTTACCAATGAATATAGGGAAAAAGCAATCACCGGTGGCAGCATTCCGGGCTGCCCTGCGTGCGGAAATCCACAGGCACGTTCCCTTTCCAGATGAGGCGGCGAAACCGTTTAGCGCGTGAATGGATTCGGCGGTTCGTCAAATGACTGCGAGTGAAATAATTAAGTGTTTCGAATTGACTTATATTTGTATCGCTGTTTATTTTGATCAAAAGCAGTCACGGCGTGAATTTCTGGCGTTCTTCCAGGGCTTTCATCGTGCCGTTATCAAAAAGAATTTGCCTTGGAGGGGTTGTCCTGCCGCAGGTGCGGCGGGGCTATTCATTCCCGTGTGCGCGAGATCTGGACGATTGTCCCGTCTTGCCGGCGGTTCTCCTCCCTCCTGAATGACGATTGCACACACCGCCTGTTGCCGGCGGCGGCTCTTTGAAGGGTCCGGGCAAAGGGCGGCGGTGCAACGGGCAGTTTTGTCCAGCGATACGGGACCTGGGCCAAGGGTGGCAATCGCGGCATCCGGGTTTCCGGGGGGACCACAATGACCGTGCAGGCAGGAATGGTGTGGGCCAACCCGCATTCATGAAATCACCAACTCGTCCATGACCCCCGGATACTTGGCTGGCGGACACAGGGTGAGGCTCAACAGAGGGAAGGTTCCGGACATGACCATTTTCACGGGGACGGCGGGCGCGGACACGGCGAATGCCTCGAATGGAACGCTGACCGGTTTCACGGGCGGCACGGTGGCCGACCTCCAGGATGGCAACGGCGACGATTTCCTGCTTGGCGGCGGCGCCGACACGGTCGTCGCCGGGAGCGGCGGCGACATCTTCGAGATCGCTGGTTCCGTTGTCGTGACCGGCGCAACGCTGAACGGCGGCGGCGGTCTCGATACTGTCCGCTTCTCCGGGATTGGAAACTTCGTTCATGACCTGACAGGCGTGACACTGACCTCCATCGAGCGTCTCGAACTGAATGACAGCGAATTCGGCAATAGCCGTACGGTCATGCTCGATGCCGACCAGTTCTGTGGCGGGTTCTCGCTGACCGGCGCCGTTTCCTTCGATATCTGGGACGACAATTTCGAGATCATCCAGATCTCGATGGGTGCCGACACTTCGCTTGACCTGTCCGGTCTGACATTTACCGGCAGCACCACGAACGCCTCGTTCGAGATCACCGGTGACAACAGTGCCGAAACCATTGAAGGATCGTCGATCGACGATGAAATCTATGGCGGCGGCGGCAGCGACACCATCATTGCCGGGTCGGGAAACGACATCGTGGATGCCGGTTCGGGAGATGATTTCCTCCGGTTTTCCACCGGCGCACCAGCGGTCTACACAGGCACATGGGATGGCGGCGACGGGCTCAACGACCGGATCTTCGTGACGGGATCCGATGGCATCGTTGATGTTCGTTCCGTTACGTTCCTGAGTGTAGAGGAAGTGCAATTCTTCTTCGACGGTATCGCGAACGAGCGGACCCTGCTGATGAATGCCGGCCAGTTCGGTGTCGGTGAGGTCAGCCTTTCCGCAACGATCGACGGAAACGAACAGGCCGGATCTATCAACCGGATCGACGTTTTCATGGGGCTGGATACCGTTCTGGACCTGTCCGGGCTGTCCTTCATCGACTGGGATGGCAATGACGTGTTCAGGATTATCGGTGACGGGGATGATGAGACCATCACGGGCACCTCGCAGAATGACACGATCGAAGGCGGGGCGGGCGCCGACTCGCTGAATGGCGGCAACGGAACCGACACAGCGAGTTACGCGGACTCGGCTGCCGGGGTGACGATCGATCTCGTGATCAATTCGGCCAGTGGCGGCGATGCGGAGGGCGACACTTTCTCCAGCATCGAGAACCTGACGGGATCGGCCCATGGCGATATCCTGATCGGCAACGGCGATGCAAACGTGATCGAGGGTGGCGACGGTATCGATCTCCTGTTCGGCTTTTCGGGCATCGACAGACTCTATGGTGGCGTCGGCAACGATTTACTTTATGTCCAGGACGGCTACGACGAGGCAGGCGAAACCTATGATGGCGGCACAGATACCGATACGCTCATCGTCCGCAGTTTCACTTCAGCGACCTACAACTTCAGGGATGACACGGTTTCGTCGGTCGAAGCCCTGCACTATGACAGTTCCACGGGTGGCAGCGTCGAGGCGCAGTTCAATGCGGACCAGTTTGCCGGTTTCGATGCGGTCTCTGCGGATGCTCATTCCGGACAGACCTACCGTCTCACCTTCTTCATGGACACGGCGACCATCCTGGACCTGTCGGGCGTCAGCTTTACCGGCTTCAACGAACCGGGCGACGGCGTGACAATCTTCGGCGACGGGGACGCCGAGACCATCACGGGTTCCTCGGTCGCCGACTTCATCAACGGGGGTTTCGGCAACGACACGATCTACGGCGGCGACGGCAATGACACGATCACCGACACCGGTGAGAATTCCGTCTACGGTGGCGGCGGTGACGATACCATCGTCAACATCTTCATCAGCCAGGGCCTGTATGATGGCGGCACGGAGACTGACACGCTGGATGCAAGCCAGGATTCTTTCTCCGGTCTCCACTACGATCTGTCCGCATCCTCGTTCTTCATCTTCGGGGCTGAGTTCACGAATTTCGAGAATGTCATCGACAATGACGGCAGCAACACCCTGACCGGCAATGATTCCGCCAACATCCTGACCGGAAACGGCGGAAACGACCAGATCTTCGGCGGTATCGGCGACGACACGCTTTCGGGCGGGGACGGCAACGACACTGTCCGAGGCGGTGCCGGGGCCGATACGCTTTCAGGCGGGGCGGGTTTCGATACGCTGAACTATGCGGATTCAAATGACGCGGTACAGGTTTTCCTCGGGGGCAACACGGCAACCGGCGGCCATGCCACCGGCGACACGATTTCCGGGTTCGAGAACGCCGTCGGCAGCAATTTCGATGACCGACTGTTCGGTTCCGCACAGGTCAACCTGCTCGATGGCGGCGCAGGCAGCGATATCCTTCTCGGCAACAACGGCAACGATACCTTGCGCGGACGGGAGGGCAGGGACATCATCTATGGCGGCAATGACAACGATACGTTCGTGTACCTGTCGCTGACCGATACCGGCCTGCTGTTCGCCGACCGCGACCGCATCCAGGACTTCACCGACGGCGACGACCTGTTCAACCTGTCGGCACTCGATGCCGACAGTGGAACGGCGGGCAACCAGGCCTTCAGTTTCGTCGGACGTTTCTTCTCAGGCAATGCGGGAGAACTCCGCTCCTTCGAACTTTCCGGCCTGACCTTCATCGAGGGCGACGTGAACGGGGATGGCGTGGCCGACTTCCGCATCGAATTGCTCGGCACCGGGCTTGGCATCGACGCCGCTGATTTCATCCTGTGACGCCACCGCGCGGGCGCAACCCCGTCCCGGGCCATGCTCTTCATGTGGCTCGAATGAATGGCGGATACGGTTAGCCGACTTTCCGTCAACGGACGCGCAGGCTGTCGGCGATCTGCCGCCACCGTCTTTCCGGTTCACTCGTTCCGGTTCGGGCGGTCAGGTGTTTCCGACTGCGGCTCGGCGGAAAGACGCTCGGGGATCTCGGTTCCAGGTGTGGACCGGCCTTCCGATTCCACCGAACCATGCGGCGGATACTCCAGTGTTCCGCGCAAGGCCTGCGTCTGCTCTTCGGACAGGCGCGGGAAGGGGAGTTGGCGGCTTTGGCGCCATGCATCCACGATGGCCTCGGCATTACCCTTCCGGGTTTCATCGAGGCCCTCGTCGCGCCCAAGGTAGAGCGTGCGCGACGGGAAAGCGTAGGCGGCTCCGGCCTCGGCAACGAGGTCGTCGATTCGCAGGAAGACATCTTCGCGAATGGCGAAGAAGTCGTTCCAGTCCGCCGTGAGCGCATAGACGCGGATATTGACGTTGCGGGCGTTTTCGCCCGGACCTTCATAGCGCACACGCACGGTTCCGGGATCGATCCTGGGATGCGCATGGAACATCTTCCGCACTTCCGCGAGGAAGAAACGCAACTGGTCCGGCGTCGTCTCGAAGCGAAGGCCGATCGTGGTCAGGATCAGCATCCGGTCGCAATGGGCCCAGTTGACGAGCTTCATGTCGGCAAACTGCGCATTCGGAATTGAAATCAGGGTCCGGTCGAGCGCCCTGATCTGTGTCGAGCGGACACCGATCGACTCCACCGTCCCGGTATCGGTTCCGAAGCTGCAGAAATCGCCGACCCGGACCGGCTTGTCGATGTAGAGTATGATCCCGCCGATGAGATTCTCCAGCGTGGGCCGAACGGCAAGCGCGACGGCAATTCCGCCAATGCCAAGGCCGGCAACCACACTCATGACCGGCAGGCCGACGAGATGGCCGGCATAGGCCAGAATGATCACAACGCCCGTCAGTCCGACGACCCCGGCAAGGAGACGAAGCAGGTCCGCGTCGAGGCTTCCATCCTTGATGTTGGGCGAAAGGATCAGCCATTCAAAGAAGAGCCGTGCGGCAAGCCAGAATAGCCAGGCTGTCACCATGTGGGCGAGGACAAGAAAGACGTTGGCCAGGATCCGCGCAAATTCCCCGGTCAGGACAAGCTGCTCGCCCAACAATGGCGGAACAGCCGCCAGACAGACGAGAATCAAGGCCGGTGTGAGCGATTGCCAGAGCACCTGGCGGATCCGCCCGTCAGGCTGGTGGGCGCGGACCCGGCCTGCAAGGAATGCAAGTCCCGCCGCCAGGATGAGTACAACCGCCGCGACCACCATGGTTTTCCAGACCGGTGTTCCGAGCCAGAGGCTGCGCAACGGGGCAGGGATGGAGGAGGCGAAACCTGGCGGAAACCAGGAACCCGCAAGCTGGGGGATCTCGTCCACCCAGCTTTCGAACGGCAGATCCGTGCGTAGCGGGATTGCCTTGATCTGCTCGTAGAAGCGGGGCGCAACCTTCACCGTGCGGGCCTCGAAGAGGAACTCGCCGGCGCGTTCACCCTGGGGGATTCGCGTGATCCGCAAAGGGGTCGAAGGTATGCGCCAAGCCGCGTTGTCTTCTCCGTCAAATGCGCCTGCATCCGGAATCGCCCCCTCCTGGGGAAGCCTGATCCGTCCGAAAATATCGAGCAGGTAGGCAACCGTCCGGCCGCCGATATAATCCTGTTCCGCCTCGGGAACCTGGCTCATGTCAAGCAGGGAACGCATCCGCTCGCGGTTGAGACGGGCACGTTGTGGATCGACGGCGCGTTCCTCGAGGTAGTCGGCGAACATGGTTTCGAGTTCATCGCGCAAGGCCAGGAACGACGAAATGACGTCGCGCGGGCTCTCGGTCAGCGCGACTGTCTCGTGTGCCTGTTCGGGCTGACCGTCCTGCTGGGCATGGGCGAGAGGGATGCGGCCGGAGAAAATCAGTACGAGCGCAACGGGAAAGAGCACATGGAAAAGAATGCGACGGAAGGCATGTGCGCCGATCATGGGCTTCTGTCCCGTACAATCCTGCCTGCACCGCGAGACATCACAATGCCTCGCCATGCGTGGTCTGCCAATCTTTCGGCAATTCCCGGCTTTCGCCACCCTTCACCTGCCCAAACCGGGCAGCGTTCTACTCGACATTGGCCTTGGACAGGCCCTCGCGGAACCGGGTTTCGAAGGCTTCGCACTCGGCCTTGTCGATCTGGTCAGCGGTGCCGGCACCGAAAGCGGCCGCGAAGAGGAACGCTTCATCCGTGCCGAACAGGCGTACCAATCCATGGTAGGAGATCATGGACTGGCGTTCGATCTCCGTCTGGATTTCCGGTTCCGCGCATTGCCAGGCCACTCCGCCGGCATAGCCGAAATCCTTTACCGCTTCCGTGAACTGCTGGGCTTCCAGCATTTCATCATCGGCCATTGCCGGCCCTGACAAACCAAGGGCGGCCGTGAGGGCGAGAGCGGCGGCGTGGGGTGCGAACTTGCGCATTGGATCATGTCCCGGGTTTCGGTTGTCTGGAGAAGGCGGCGGCGTCAGTAGCAGTAGTTCCAGTACCCGCGCGTGCGGGAACCGTCCGTCCACACCCAGCACAGGTCGTCCGAGGGACGGGGCGGGACGGTGTTGGCAGCGGTCGCAATGATCGCGCCGATGACGGCGGTTCCTATCACCGCTCGTCCGAAGTCGCGCC
Source organism: Zhengella sedimenti (assembly GCF_046506625.1). Classification (NCBI taxonomy): domain Bacteria; kingdom Pseudomonadati; phylum Pseudomonadota; class Alphaproteobacteria; order Hyphomicrobiales; family Notoacmeibacteraceae; genus Zhengella; species Zhengella sedimenti. The sequence continues at coordinate 336,328 of NZ_JBKFFP010000004.1, read as the reverse complement.
GGCGCTTCCACCTTTCATACTTGCCGAAATTGTATCCGGGGCGGCAGAAGGCAGCCCGGCATCCCGGTTTCAGCCGGTTGTATCTGCGGTCGGCGACCAGGGTGTAGTCGACGATGCCGGTGACCGGGCCATTGATTGACCTTGTCGCATTGACAGCGGGACTGGAATGCGCCGCACCGGTCAGGACAGAAGCAAACAGTAGTCCCGCCACAAGGGCGAGCGAGCGGTTTTTCATGGACATTCCTCTCGGGCGTTTTGGCATTGTTGATCTCTCTGCTTGCGGCTTCCGGCCGCAGTGGTCCTTGCAGGGGTGCATGCCGGTTTCCGTTTGCCGGCTCAAAGCATCTTCCAGGCATCCAGGATGAACTCGAGCCCGAGTGACAGCTGCAGAAGGCCGAACACGGCGCCGAAAAGCTGCAACGGGACCGGACCTATGACCCGCAGGATCGCCTTGGAGTGGCGCATCAGCAGCCAGTTGACCAGGATGATAGCCAGGCCGAGACCGAGAATGCCGATCTTCGTGTCCCATCCGGGAAAGGGTGCGGCGAAGATGAGGGGGACAGCAACAGCGATCGGGGGAAAGAGGCCCGGGAAGGCGATTGCCGCCGCCGGGACCTTCTCGGGGTCGATGGCGGGCGCAGGTGCGACCGGCGCCATCAGCGCCTGGAGCGAAAGTGCCATGAGAACCAGTCCGGATGCGCCGATCAGTGCGGGGAAGGATACGCCCCAGGCTTGCAGCACCCCGCTGCCGACCAGGACAGTCATCACAAACGCGGCCGCGACCATCGCGGCTGAGCGAAAGGCAAGGGCCCGAACGCCCGGCGCATCATCTGCTTCCCCGACATGGGAATAGACGGCAATGGCGCGGATCGGACCCATCGTCATGAAAAGAAGGCCGAAAAGCGAGTCCCAGGGCAGTTCGTTCATGGCGTTTCCTTCACGCTGGATCTGATTGTCATCGCGTGGGTGATGGCCGCGACGATTCCGGCGACAAGGGCCAGGATTGAGACCGCGGCCGGGACACCCACGACGATCGTCCCGGCGAGGCGCTGCCAAAGGATCGAAAGCGCCACGATCGCGCCGAACGCGAACAGCCCATGCTTGAGCACGAGCCAGAGCCCGGCGGGGACAAAGGGGATTTTCGGCGCCTTCAGCGTTGCATGCCCGACAGCCGTCAGGATCATGGCAAGCAGTGTTGCAAGCATGACGGCGGCGCCCATGACCGTATGCTCGTCGCCGCCGATGGCATCGACCGTCAGGGCAACGGGTCCGTGCCCGGCCATGAGGTAGGCCTGGATCGCCCCGTTGATGATGGCATTCGCTACACCCGTAGTCAGGGCGCCCTTGAGGAGAACCGCGGGATCACGCGGGTCGTGTGCGGCGGCGGACATCCGGTGTGTTTCCATTGCTAGTAGGACCAGAAGAGCTGTGCCTGAAGCGTGGTCCAGGGCTTTGCATTGCCACCTGCGGCAATCTTGAGCGCATCTCCGGGCAAGGCGACGCTCGCCACGCCGAGGAAGAAGAGTTTTTCCGAAACCGCCCAGCGCGCGGTCATCTGGAATTCCTGCCCGAGGTCCTTCGAGGCAAGCGCCGCTATGGCCGGGTTGGCACCGATATTGTTCAGCTCGTCGGCCTGATGGAGAAACCAGTCAAAGGTGAGGTTGAGACGCTTCGTCGGCGCGACATTCAGTCGAACGCGATGGCTCAGCCGGTTCTCGGGCCTGAGAACCTTTCCCAGCGAAATCCCCTGCAGCCATTCCGACAGGCCGCCGGAATAGAGGGCGTCGAAGCGCTCGTAGCGCGCCGTCGCCGGGTCATCGCCGGAAAAGCCGGAGAAGCGGTAGGAGAGGCTCGGCGTCCAGGGCAGATCCTGCGCAAGGTAGCCGATCGTCGCATAGCCGGCCCAGGCGCTCATGTCGAAATCGGAGTGGCGCTGGTGTGCCAGTTCGCCTTCCAGCCAAAGCCCTGGCACGATTCCCGGCTCGGCCCACCGGACATGCCCTGCATAGGTCACCAGCCCGTTCCGCGTCCCTACCGGCCCGGTGGGAGCGGCATAGCGCGACGTGGAGCCCACGGCCTTGATGACGGAGCCATCGGCATAGAAGCGGTCGGTGAAGTTGTAGCGAAGGTTGAACCCGGCCAGCCGCGTATCGCTCTCCAGCGGCTCGTATTCATTCGGGTCAAGGTAGAATGCGGTGGCAGTCCAGTTGTCGAACTTGAAGGTACCGACAGCGGCCAGGTCATGCGTGGTGCGCGGCGCGAGATAGATCCCCGGGCGCGGGCCTGCATTCCACTGCGAGCCGAACTGCGAAACGAGAAAGCCGTCATTCAGCGAGAAGTTCAGGCGTCCCACCGAGACGTTCGCGCTGCGGCTGCGGTCGTCGGACGCCCAGAGCAGGCCAAGATAGGCTTTCTCGAGGTTCAGGGTCTGGCGCGGATCGTCGCGGAATATGTCCCGTCCGCGCGAGGCAACGCCAATTCCCGTCACCGCGCCATAGAGAGCCAGGTTGGAGTCCCCCAGTTGCGTGACGCCGCCTAGGCCGAACTCGATCCACGATTCACCCCATGTCGCACGCCGGCCCGTATTGGCGCCGATGGCCGGGTTCTGCACCAGCGGATTCCCGGTCGTGAATGCCGCGGCATTGCCGAACCAGGGATTTCCGTCGGTGAAGATGCCGTGCCCGCCGCCCAGGATCAGGCGCAGGGCACCATGTTCGCTTCGCCAGAGATAGGGAAGTCCTGCAAATCCATCCCCGGCCAGTGACGGCGCCGCCTTGCCCGTGACATCCACGTGCGCGAGTTCGACCTCGAAGACGACACGGGTCCGCGCACTGCTCGTGCCGTCCTGGACCAGGCGCGGCGTGACACGCGAAACACCGTCGAGGCCGGCAATGCGGGTTACGGCAAGGTTCAATGCGGCCGATGACAGCCGGTCGCCCGGAACAAGTCCGGAGCGGCCGGCGGCCAGACGCGGGATCCCGGCATCGCGTTCCGGATCTCCGGTCGGGTTCGTGATACTGATCTCGACAGACTCGACGACAAGTGTCTCTGCGGCCGATGGCAATTGCACCGCACCGGGACCGCCAAGACCAGCACCCTCCTGGGCCGCAGCCGGTGCGGCCAGCGCAAAAAGGCACAAGGCCGACACAGCCTGCGCGAAACGCAGGCTGTGTCTGACGAATGGCATGGCTATCCTTTCGCCACGCGGACTCATCAGCCGAATAGCCGCGTGACGTGGCCGCCGCCGTGGATGTTGATGATCTGGCCGCTCACCCAGCTCGATGCCGGCGAGGCAAGGTAGAGCATCGCATTCGCGATGTCCTCCATCTTGCCTGCCCGTCCGATGAGGTTGTCGGGATGGGCCAGCTTCTCCTGCATCTCGGGCGTGACGCCGGCATCGGCGTAGCCCGGGGTGATAACCGTCCCGATCAGGACGGAGTTGACGCGCACCTTCGTCGCCAGCATGTGCGCCAGCGACACCATCATCTGGTTCAACGCGGCCTTCGCCGTGCCATAGGGCAGGATGTCGTAAGCAGGGACTGCGGAAGAGAACGAGCCTGAATTGGTGATCGAGGCGTTCTCCGCCTTTTCCAGCCAGGGCAGGCAGGCCATGCTCATCCGGTAGGCGCTGACCGTGTTCAGGTTGTAGGACTTCAGGAATTCTTCCCTGGGGATGGCGGCGGGGTCGGGTTGCCGAGCACCCCAACCGACATTGTTGATGAGGGTGGAGACGCCGCCAAATGCCTTGACAGTGGCGTCGACGACGGCCTGGATGTCCTCGTCACTGGTCACGTCGCAGCCCATTCCGTGGACTTCGTTGCCGGTCTCCCTGGCGATGTCCGATGCCGTGTCGGCGCATTTCTCGGCCTGCAGGTCGCAGATCATCACCTTTGCGCCTGCCGCGGAGATCGTCTTGGCGATTTGCGCGCCAATGTTCTGCGCAGCGCCGGTTATGATGACATTGTGGCCGTCCATGCGGAAATCGGCGAATGCGTCGAAGCTCATGGGGTGTCCTTTCTGTGAGACGTCAGTCGAGCTTGACCGTGCGCGCCGGATCGGGCGTGCCGGCGGCGAAGTCGGTCGCGTTGCCCAGCGTGGTCGCGGCGATATCGTGCAGCGCCTCGCGCGTCAGCCAGGCCGAATGCGGGGTCACGAGGCAATTCTTCATGTTGACCAGGAGTTGCAGCGTGTCATCCTGGATGATCGTCGTTGACTTGTCCTCGAAGAACAGGCCGGCCTCGTCCTCGTAGACGTCAAGGCCGAGATACCAGATCGTCTCCAGGTTCTTCAGCGCCTCCAGCGCGGCCTTGGCGTCGACCAGCGGGCCGCGACCGGTATTGATGAGAACCGCCCCCTGCTTGAACAGCTTCAGCGACTGGGCGTTGATCATGTGCTTTGTTTCGGGGGTGAGCGGTGCGGTCAGCACCACGATATCGGACTGCCGGAACAGGTCCTCGCGGTCGACATATTTCATGCCGAGTTCGATCATCTCGTCATTGGGATATGGATCCGTCCCGAGAAGGCTGCAGCCGAACCCCTTGAGAATGCGGGCGGTGGCACGGCCGATGTTTCCGGTGCCGACGATACCCGCGGCGCGGCCGTTCAGCGTGAAGCCGGTCAGGTTGTCCATCGAGAAATTACCGCTGCGAACACGCGTGTGCTGGTGATGCAGGTTGCGCACCAGCGACAGGATCATGCCCACCGCGTGCTCGGCGATGGAGACCGGCGAATAGGCCGGCACGCGCATCACGGCCATGCCATTGCGTTTCACCGCCTCCAGATCGACGTGGTTGTAGCCCGCCGAGCGGCAGAGGATCAGCTTCACCCCGCCCTCGGCGAGGATATCCACCGTGGCCGCGTCAGCGCTGTCGTTGACGAAGATGCACACCGCGTCGAAGCCCTTGGCCAGCGGCGCCGTCTGCGCGTTGAGCGCGGCGTCGAAATAGGTCAGTTCGTGGCCATGCTCGGCGTTGACCTCGTCGAAGCGCGGCGTCTCGTAAGGCTTGGCGTAGAAAACGGCGATTTTCATGGGTCAGGCTCCTTTCTTGACCCGGGCGGCCAGGACGATGCGGACACGAAGGACGAGCGTGAGCACGAACCCCGCGAGCAGCGCGATGGGTTGGCTCGCGCCGAGCAGCAGCAGCAGCCCGACCAGACCCGCGCCAATGAACACCGATTCCAGCGCGCCGTTGCCGGACTTCAGCGTCGACGGGAACTCGTTGAGGAGCGTGTCGCGGATGATGCCGCCAAAGGTCACCGTCATCGCGCCGAGGAAGGCACAAAGGACCCACACATGGGCCACGGCCCAGATGCCCTCTCCCATTCCGGGCGAAAGGATATTGAACGTCTTGGCCGCGCCCAGACTTCCCAGCGATGCGAAGGCCAGCGCCTCCGTCCCTTCCTTCATCACGAAGTCACGCTTGGCGATCAGGTTCTGCACAGTTTCCGAATTGGCATAAATCACCGCAACGATGAAAATGCTTACAAAGTAGAAGGGGAACGCGACCCAGAAGAAGGGCAGCGCCGCGGGCCCCAGCAGGATGTCCCGCAGGGTGCCGCCGCCCAGCGCCGTGACGGCGGCCGCCACGAAGACGCCCAGCGTCGAAAGCCCCTTGGGCCGGGTCACGATCATCGCGTTGATGGCGAAGGACAACAGCCCGATCGCTTCAAGAAAGATAAACCATTCAGGTCCCGGTCGCATGGCGAAGCCCCGTTGTCCGGTGTCAGTCGAGTTCCTGCACGCCGCCGCCCGATACGGTCAGGATCTGGCCGCTGACCCATTCCGCCGCCGGCGAGCAAAGGTAGAGCGCAGCGCCCGCGATGTCGGCGGGCTCGCCGAGGCGCTTGATCGGCGTGTGCTTGAGCATGGTCTGCTCGACCTCCGGCGTGAGCACGGAGGCCAGCGCCGCCGTCCGGATCGCGCCCGGCGCGATGCCGTTCACGCGGATCTTCTTCGGCCCGAGATCGTGGGCGATGTTGCGCGTCAGGTGGCTGATCGCTGCCTTGGACGAGCTGTAGGAGGCCATGCGCACGTTCTTGTTCTCGGCCGACATCGACGAGATATTGAGAACCGCACCGCCGCCGGCCGCCTCGATATGCGGCACGGCGAGCTGGGTCAGGCGGAACGGCGCGAAGACATTGATTTCATAGGCCCAGCGGAAATCCTCCATGGGCATGTCGAAAGGCTTGGGTCCGCCGCCGCCGGCGTTGTTCACGAGGATGGAAAGACTTCCGAAATTGTCGATCGCAGCCTGCACGGCGGCCTGCAGGTCCTCTTCCTTGGTCACGTTGCAGGCGAGGCCTACGGCCTTGCCGCCGGCGTCAGTGATGCCCTTGGCGACCGCGTCCGCGGTTTCCTGCTTCAGGTCGCTGACCACGACCGATGCGCCTGCACCGGCAAACATCTCGGCAATCCCTCTGCCGATACCGGCACCGGCGCCGGTAACAAGGGCCACTTGACCGTCAAGCCGGAAATTCCTGGGATCGAACATCCTATCCTCCAAAACGAACGCGTTTGGAGGAAAGACTAGCTAGAGCTGTTTCTTGTCGGCAGGTTCATGCTGCCCATTTTGGGCAGTAATGTTCACGTCACTTCCGGTGTTTGCGGACACAAGGACTTCCAGGTCCCGGAACAGCCTTGCAACCCGCTCCAGTGCCCTTGCGTCGAGCTCCAGCAGGTCGTTTCTAGCCGTTGCCTCGCCCTGCACGACGGCGAGGCAGAAACTGCTGTCAGGGTTGCGGACCAGCCAGCCGCGCTCGACGAGCCGTTCGAGTTTTCGGCGCACTGTCTCGCGTGGAATGCCGGTGACCTCGGCAATGCTCGATGCATTGACGCTGAGACGTTCCGGCGACAGGTCCGCGGGATCCAGTCCGGCCTGGATGGCATTGCGCGTTGCCCGGAGTTGCACCTGTCCCACGATCGCCAGCACGATCATCGCCTGGAGATCGCCCCGGAATACGCGGCTGATGTCCGTCAGGTGTTCAATGAAGAATTCGACAAAGCGATATTGGTAGGTCCGGTACTCCGTCATGAACACGGAACGAACCTCTTCCAGCCGCCGGCTTGCCCGGTTCGTCGGTTGTTCAACCTTCATCGAAGAATACCGGTGCCTTCTGCCAAGTCGCCCGTATCGAAAAAGGTTATGTCAACAACTCAATTAGAGCAAGCTTCAATATTACTCCGGCCAAGCGCACGGGTTCTACCGGCCGGCCGGTCGTCGTCCGGACGTTGGCGGCTATCGACCCGCCAGGGTTCATTGCGCCAGCGCTCACGGAGGCGACCGTCGGTTTGCGTGCAGATCGTTCGGAACTGCGCGGGAATCAGATCCGGCGATCCTGCCCGCAAAGGACAAGCATTCGAGTCCTACCCGGCACGGTCGAGCAGTTCGACCTCCACAAAGGTGATATCGCTATCCGTATCGTTGGCGATATTGTGCGAAACGGCGGCGTTGCGGGCATAACTCATGCCTTTTTCGATCGGGTAGGGCCGGGATCCTTCCGCATCCTCGACCGTCAGCGTGCCGCCCGTCACCGGGATCACCACATAATCGTAGCCGTGGCGGTGCCATCCCGTCTCGGTACCCGGCGGAAAGTGCCATCTCGTCACCCGGACGACGTCCGTGTCGACCTGGACTTCCGATTGTGCCTGCTTGCGATCGCCCATCCCTTCCTCCTTTTCGTGTGCAAGGCCCGGATCACGGGCGGTCAGACATTGCCATCCAGCGTTGCCAGCAGCGCGGCCATCAGCCGGCCGCGCTCGGCGAGACTTTCGGTGACGATATGTTCGTCCAGCGTATGCGGGCCGTCGCCGCGCGCGCCAAGACCATCCAGCGTGGCTATCCCCATGGCGCCGGTGAAATTGCCATCGGAACCGCCGCCGGAATCCTGGTGCGGGATCTCGAATCCCAGATCCCTTGCCAGGCCGGCGGCATGTTCATAGAGCGCCCAGGACGCGGGGCTGGCCTTCCAGACCGGCCGCGTCACATCGCGGGTCACCTCGACCTGCGCGTCATGGCCACTGGGACGCAGCGCCTCCATGCGGGTTATGGCTTGCGCCAGGTTCTCGTCCGTGGTCGCCGAGACGAGCGCCTTGGCATTGCAGGTCGTGGAGACGCAGTTCGACCATTGCCCGCCCTGCACCACGCCGACGCTGTAGCCCGTCTCGGCATCGGTCATGGCCTCGACGGCGATGATCTGGTGCGCCATTTCCCGGATTGCCGATACGCCTTCTCCCAGGCGCAGGCCGGCATGGCTCGGCCGTCCGCGCGTCACGATGTCGAAGCGCGCAATGGCATAGCGCCCTGTGACCACGCCGCCGTTGCGGCGCGCCGGTTCGGGCACGAGGACATAGCGGTGACGCGCCGCCTCGGCCTCGATGAGGGCGCGCGTGCTTGGGCTGCCGACCTCCTCGTCGCTGGTGAAAAGGACCGTCACCGGCAGCGGCGTTCGGAAACCGGCCGCGCCAAGCAGCCGGATCGCCTCCAGCGAAAGATAGTTGCCGGCCTTCATGTCGAGGACACCCGGCCCGTAAATCCGCTCGGCTTCTTCCCGCCAGGGCAAATCCGCCAGCGTGCCGACCGGATGCACGGTATCCATGTGGCCAAGAACGAGAATGCCGGGCTCCGATGCGCGCGGGTGAGGGAAACGGGCCTTCACGCAATCGCCAAAGCCCATCGTGCCCGGAATCCGTTGAATATCGGCGCCCATGATGGAAAGATCACGGGCGGCCAGGTCCATCATCCTGTTGACGGCGGCCGCGTCATAGGTCGGGCTTTCGCACTCGACCCATTGGCGCAAACCGGCTGCCATCCGGCTGCTGTCAAAGCCAAGACGGAAAAAGTCCAAATCGCTTGTCGACGTATTTTTCATTGCTAGCGTATCGCTCCGCAATATGGTTACATTACATGGGAGCATAGAATGAAATGTTCGCGGCGGTCAAACCTCGTCCTCGACAGGTAGCGCCGGAAACCGCGAGCGGAATGGCGGGAGGACGAGATGACCGAACCACGACGTGAAAAGGCCGCCAATGCGGCCAAGGCCCAGGAGGCTCCGCAACGGACGGACCGGTTGTTCGTGGAGGCTCTGGCGCGCGGCTTCAGGGTGATGGAGGCGTTTGCCGAGAAGCCGGTGGCGATGTCGCTGTCGGAGATTGCCGCGGCAAGCGGCATGGACAAGAGCGCTGCCCAGCGGATCGTTCACACCCTGGTCCAGATCGGCTACCTGGAAAAGACGCCGGACGGCATTGTCCCCGGCCGGCGCGTGCTGGAGCGTTCGTTCGACTATCTTCGCTCCAACCCGCTGGTCAACAGCGCGATTCCCGTGCTCGCCGATCTTCGCCGCACGGTCAAGGAGCGCGTGGATCTCAGTCTTTTTGACGATCTGACAATGCTTTACCTCGTTCGCATGCAGAGCAAGCGGGATACGTTCTACGCTCACCTGATCGGCCGGCGCGTGCCGACCTATTGCACCTCGGGCGGCCGCGCGGTGCTCAGCCATTTGGGCGACGATGAGGTCCTCGACATCCTGGAACGCTCCGACCGGCGAAAGATCACGCCCCGGACCACGGTAGAGATCGACCAGATCCTGCGTCAGGTCGAGGCGGTCCGGGAAACGGGTTACTCGCTGGCGATCGAGGAGGTGCTTGTCGGCGAAGTCGCGGTCGCCGCGGCGATTCTTGACCGGACGGGGCGGCCGGTCGGCGCCATTCATGTGGCCGGATCCCTGGCGGAGTGGCAGCCCGAGGAATTCGTCGCCCGCTGCGGCCCGCTTGTCACCGCGGCCGCGGCAGGCCTTCGTCCGGCATGATCGTGGCGCGCGCGTCGGTGGCCTTTGGTCATGGCACGCCGGAGATGCCTTGACACGAAGGAACAGGGGTGCATAGACTTTAATTACGGTGCGAACGTATCGCTATGCAATACGCTCTTGGGAGAAAGCATGTCTGCCTTACCGGAACGGAAAACTCAAGCGGATGCCTCCGGCCAGGCCTTGCTGAAGGTGACCGGCCTTGCATACGACTATTCCGGCGTGACGGCAGTCAATGACTGCTCCCTGGAACTGCCCAAGGGCGAGATCGCGGCGCTGATCGGCGGCAACGGCGCGGGCAAGTCGACCAGCGTGAAGATGATCGCCGGTGCGCTGCGGCCGCGTGCCGGGAAAATCATTTTCGACGGGCAGGACATTACCGGCCTGCCGGCGCATCAGGTCGTCGAACTCGGGATCGCGCTGGTTCCGGAAGGCCGCCTTGTCTTCCAGCACATGACCGTGCGCGAGAACCTCCTGCTCAGCGGCCATGTCCGCCGGGCCCGTGCCCATTGCCAGCAGAATCTCGACCATGTGTTCGCGCTTTTTCCCCGGCTGAGGGACAGGCAGGGCCAGAATGCCGGCTCGCTGTCGGGCGGCGAGCAGCAGATGCTCGCCATCGGGCGCGGCCTCATGACCCGGCCGCGCATCCTGATCCTGGACGAGCCGTCGCTGGGTCTGAGCCCGATCCTGGTCGCGCAGATCTTTTCGCTGGTGCGCAAGCTCAACGAGGAAGGCATCAGCGTCCTGCTGGTCGAGCAGAATGTCCATCACACGCTGATGATCGCCAATCACGCCTATGTCCTGGAAAAGGGCAGGGTGGTGCAAACCGGGGAAGGTCGGGCGCTGCTCAACGATCCCAAGGTCAAGGAAGTCTATCTGGGGCTGGCCTGAAGCCGGCAAACCCAAAAGGAGAGAGAAGATGAAGAGAAGGACATTCCTACAAGGCTCAGGCGCCCTCGTGCTGGCCGGCGCCGCGCCTTCCATCGCGTTCGGCCAGGAGAACACCATCACCTTCGGCGGCTCCGTTCCGATGAGCGGCGCGGCGGCCGAAACCGGCCTGAACGTGCTCCAGGGTTACCAGTGCGCGGTGAAATACATCAACGAGGAAAAGGGTGGCATCGAGGTCGGCGGCAATACCTACAAGCTCGCCCTGAACCTGTTCGACGATGCCTCCGATCCGTCGCGCGCGACGACGCTCATCCAGCGCCAGGTCGATGAAGGCGTCGATTTCTTCCTCGGCTCCTTCGGCTCCAACATCGTTCTGCCGACCTGTTCGATCACGGAAGCGGCCGGGCGCATCATGGTCCAGGCCGGCGGCGGCTCTGACCTGATCTTCACCCAGGGACGCAAGCGCGTCTTCGGCATCTTCCCGCGCGCCTCGCGGCAGTTCGTGTCCTCGGTCAACATGTTCACCAGCCTCGAGCCGAAGGTGAAGAGCGTGTCGATCATGTACACCAACGACGCCTTCTCCGAATTCCAGGCCAAGGGCGCGCGCGCCAGCCTCGAGGAAGCGGGCATCACGGTGCTCGACTACATCGCGCTTCCCGTCGGGGTCAGCGACGTTTCCAACGTCCTGACCACGATCCGCGAGAACACGCCCGACATCCTGGTCTGCACCACGCATGACCAGACGTCGATCCTGATCGCACGCCAGATGGTTTCGAGCGATACCAACGTGCCGATGCTCTACCAGACGCTCGGGCCGCAGACGACCGCCTACAAGGACGCGCTGGGCAACTACGCCAACGGTGTGGTCACGCAGGCCTACTGGACGGAACGGGCACCTTATTCCGGTGACTATTTCGGCTCGGCCGGTGACTTCGCCAAGTATTTCCGCGCCAATTTCGGCCGTGAACTGACCTACCACATGGCCAGCGGCGCGGCCTGCATCGTCACCTATGTCGAGGCGGTGCGGCGCGCCGGCTCGCTCGACCGCGACGCGGTGCGCGATGCCCTGGCGGCCATCGACTTCGAGTGCTTCTACGGACGGATCCGCTTCACCGATGACGGCGATGGCGATGCCTCGCTGCTCGGCCCGCTGCTGATCCAGCGGCAGAATGGCGAACTGGAAGTGATCGCCCCGCCGGACGGGGCCTCGGCGGCGCCGGTCTATCCGGCTCCGACCTGGAAAGAGCGGGCCTGACCGCTCCTTCCATTCATTCCCAGAAATGAAATCCGGTCCGGCATGAGAGCCGGACCGGCAAGCCTGATGCGTCATCACGCAACCAGACCGGAGTCACTGAATGGCAGCCCTTCCGCTTCTCGAACTCGGTCCCGACCCGCGGGAGCGCGGCACGGTTCATGGCACGACGCTGGCGGAGGCGATCCGGGACAACATCGAGACCTATCTCGCCCGCTTCGAGGCTGCCGGCGCCGACCGCAGCACCGTTCTGGCGCAGAGCGAGGGCTGGCTCGATTTCATCCGGCACGACAATGGCGAATATGCCGAGGAAATGGCGGCGATAGCCGGTGCGGCGGGCGTTTCGGCCACCGAGATCGCGATGCTGAACGCCCGCTACGAAATCACCTACCTGGCGTTCGGAACCGAGGCAAAGGCGGCCAATACGCGTCTCGAACAGGAGGGCTGCACGTCGTTCGGCGTGATGCCCGAAGCCAGTGCGAACGGTCATACGCTGCTTTGCCAGAACTGGGACTGGCTTGAGAAGGTCCGCGGGCGGACCTTTGTCCAGCGGGTGCGGCGCGCTTCCTCGCCCGATGAGGGTAAACCCGATTTCATCGGTTTCAGCGAAGCGGGAATCGTCGGCTCCAAGATGGGCGTGAACGCCGCCGGAATCGGCCTTTGCGTCAACGGCCTCGTCACGCCGCGCGACGGTACCACGGGGATGCGCAAGCCGTTTCACGTGCGCTGCAAGGAAATCCTCGATGCCTGGCGTTTCGACCAGGCGCTCATGCCGGTCGTCCAGACCGACCGCACCGCATCCAGCAACTTCCTGCTGGGCCACAGCGACGGTGAAATCCTGGATATCGAGGCGACCCCGGAATACTGCTCCTATCTCTCGCCGGTGGACGGTATCGTCGTGCACGCCAATCACCTTGTGAAGGAAACGCGCACGACATCGCAGATGGAACGGATCGCGCCGAACACGCTCTATCGCGGGCCGCGCATGGAGCGTTTCCTGCGCCGGCACACCGGCCGGATCGACCGGGGCGTGATCGAGGAAGGGCTGCGCGACCACTTTTCCGCTCCGGCGGCGATCTGCCGCCATGCCGACACGGCCTTGCCGGCGGAAAAGCGGGTCATCACGGTGGCGGCCATTCTCATCGACCTGGACGACCGTGTGCTCCATGTCACCGACGGCCCGCCCTGCGAGGCACCGTTCCAGTCATTTCCACTTCATGCCGGCGGCAGCCGGCCCGGCACGCATTGAAGGAGAACCAGATGGACGACATGACCCCGGTGAAATGGCAGGATGGTGCGCGTTGCGCCGTGATGCTGACCTTCGATTTCGACGCCGAGACGCTGTGGCTGTCGCGCAACCCCGACAACGCCCGCCGCCCCGGCGTGCTTTCGCAGGGCATCTACGGCGCGAAGACCGGCGTGCCCAAGATCCTGGAACTGTTGCGCGAGGAGGACCTGAAGGCCACCTTCTTCGTCCCCGGATGGACAGCGGAGAAATACACCGACCGCATGGAGGCCATTGCCGCGGACGGCCACGAGATCGGCCATCACGGCTATCTGCACGAATGGATCGATCCGGATTATCCCGACAAGGAGCGCGAGGCGCTGGAAAAGGGGCTGGAGGCGCTGAAGAAGACCGTCGGTGTCAAGCCGAAGGGCTATCGCTCGCCGGCGGGCGAGACGTCGGAGAACATGATCGGCCTGCTGCAGGAATACGGCTTCGACTACGACAGTTCGCTCATGGACCAGATCAGCCCCTACCGCCATGTGCTTGCCGATGGCGGGCGAGGTCCGGTGGAACTGCCCTGGCACTGGAGCCTCGACGACGCACCCTACGCGCTGTTCGCCATCCAGTCGCCGCGGCCGATCCACACCAACCAGCACATCCTGAGCATCTGGAAAGAGGAATTCACCGAGATCTACCGCTGGGGCGGGCTGGTCAACATCGTCATGCATCCGCAGATCATCGGGCGGCCGTCGCGGCTGGCCATGCTACGGGAATACATCGCCTTCATCCGCCGCCATCCCGGCGTCTGGTTCGCGACAGGCGAAGAGGTGGCCCGGGTGTGGGCTGCCGGCGAAAAAGGCTAGCAGAGAGCGCGCCGCGATGAACCTTTTCTTGCAGACGACCCTGAACGGCCTCGTGCTCGGCGGGATCTATTCGCTTGCCGCCGTCGGTTTCTCGCTGGTGTTCGGCGTGCTCGGCATCGTCAACCTGACGCATGGCATCTTCGTCATCGCGGGGGCCTATGGCGCGCTCGTCCTGTTCACCAAGCTCGGTATCGATCCGCTGATCGCCATAATCCCGATCGGCGCGGTCCTGTTCGCCGTCGGCTATGCCTATCAGCGCACGATCATCCAGTGGGCGATTTCGCGTGCCTCGCTGGTTGCATCGCTGGTCGTCACCTTCGGCGTGGCGATGATGGCGCGCAACGTGCTGCAGATCGTCTTCGGCCCGGATGTGCATACGATCACGCCCACTTACAGCTTTTCGAGCCTGACGCTCGGCGACCTGCGGATCGACCTCGTGCGGATCGTGGCGCTGGGCGCCAGCCTGGTGCTGCTATCGGTCCTGGCCCTTGTGCTTGCCCGGACCCATTTCGGACGGGCGATCCGTGCCACGGCGCAGCAACCGCTCGCAGCGGAACTGTCGGGTTTGAACACGCGCAACCTGCACGGGCTGACATTCGGCCTTGGCGCGGCGATGGCAGGCGCATCGGGCGCCATCATCGGCATCGTTCAGCCCTTTACCGCCACCAGCGAGGTGGCCTGGACGCTCAACGCCTTCATCGTCGTCGTGCTGGGCGGCATCGGAAGCCCGGCCGGCGCGCTGGTCGGCGGCCTGCTGCTCGGGCTGATCAACGCCTATACCGCGCAATATGTCGGCCCCGCGCTGACACAGGCGGCGATGTTCCTGGTCCTGGTGCTGATGCTCCTTGTGCGGCCGAACGGGCTGCTTGGAAACGCATTTGGAGAAAGTCGATGAAGCAGGGACTTGCCCTTGCCGCCGCCGTGGCGGTCGTGATCGCCGCGCTCGTCCTGCCGTTGTGGATCGGTCCGTTCTATACCCGCGTCCTGCAACTGTTCTTCTTCTCCGCCGCGCTGGCGGTGGCGTGGAACATCCTTGGCGGCTTCTCCGGCTACTGGAGTTTCGGCCACACCGTCTTCATCGGCATGGGGGCCTTCGCCGCCGCCCACTTCGTCCAGCAAGCCGGACCGTTCGGATCCGGGCCATGGGCGATCCTGGTTCCGGTTCTCTTCGCAGGCGTCCTGTGCGGCGTTTTCGCCGTGATCATTGCCTATCCGATCCTGCGCCTGCGCGGCATCTATTTCGCCATCGCCATGCTGGGCGTCAGCCAGGTCGTCGGCGAACTCGTCAACAATGTGAGCTGGTTCCAGGGCGGTGTCGGCGTGTTCCTGCCGCCGCCGGCGCTCGACGGAATGGCGCCGGAGGACTTCTTCTACTATGTCTTCGGCGGGCTTCTCCTGATCTGCGTCATCATCGCGATGATGGTCCGCAAGTCACGTTTCGGCCATGCGCTGCTTTCCATCCGCGAGGACGAGGAAACCGCGATGATGCTGGGCGTGGCGACCGAACGCTACAAGATCGCCGCCTTCGTGCTTTCGGCCATGCTGGTGGGGATTCTCGGCGCCGTCTATGCCTACAGCGTGGGCTACTTCACCACCTACACCGTATTCCGCCTCGATTTTTCATTGAACATGATCGTCTTCTGCCTGATCGGCGGCATCGGAACCCTTTTCGGTCCCAT
Organism: Zhengella sedimenti; assembly: GCF_046506625.1. Taxonomy (NCBI): domain Bacteria; kingdom Pseudomonadati; phylum Pseudomonadota; class Alphaproteobacteria; order Hyphomicrobiales; family Notoacmeibacteraceae; genus Zhengella; species Zhengella sedimenti. Next base: position 320,617 of record NZ_JBKFFP010000004.1, on the reverse strand, counting down.
CATCGGCACGGCCATCATGCTGTTCATTACCCAGGTTCTCCTGTCGCGCTTTCTCGACATCCATCTGCTGATCACCGGAGCCATGGTCGTGGTCATCATCCTGCTCATGCCCGGCGGTGTCATCGGCGCGTTGCGGGCATGGCGCCAAACCTCGGCGGCCGGCAAGGATCGTGAAGCGGAGGCACAGACATGAGCGGGATCATCCTGTCGGGCCGGGGCGTGACCAAATCATTCGCCGGCCTTACCGCCATCCAGAACGTGGATTTCGAGATCCCGGAGAATGCCATCTTCGGCCTCATCGGTCCGAACGGCGCGGGGAAGTCGACACTGTTCAACCTGATAACCGGGTATTACCCCCTCACGGCGGGCGAAATCCGGTTCAAGGGCGAGGACATTTCCGGGCTGCCCACCTACAAGCGCAACCAGGCGGGCATCGCCCGTGCCTTCCAGATTTCAAAGCCTTTCCCGGCGCTGACGGTGCGCGAGAACGTGGCGATCGGCGCGATGTTCGGCCGGCCGGAAACCCATGACGCCGAAGCGACCGTCGAGGAGGCGCTGGCTATTGCGGGCCTCGGCGAGCTTGCCGACCGCACAGCCGAGGGTCTGACCATGGGCGCGCTGCGCAAGCTGGAAGTCGCGCGCGCCTTCGCCACGCGGCCATCCCTGCTGCTGGCCGACGAACCCTGTGCGGGGCTCAATCCGACGGAGACGGCGGAAATGGTCAACTGCCTGCGCAAGGTGCGTGACCGGGGCACGACGGTGTGGCTCGTCGAACACGACATGAAGGCTGTCACCAGCATCTGCGACCGGATCCTTGTCATCGATGCGGGCAGCAAGATCGCCGAGGGCACACCGCAGGAAGTGGTGTCGGATCCGAAGGTCGTGGCCGCCTATCTGGGTGAGCCGCTTGAAAACACGGACAACTGATCCCTTGCCGCGGGCCAGCGCGTCCGGGCCGGCCTGTCGCCATCGAGGACGAGTGCAATGAACCGGGAAACGGGCACATCGGGCGGCGCCAGCCGCATCGGCGTGGAAATTGGCGGAACATTCACCGATCTCGTCTGGGCGGACGGCGAGGGGCGCCTGCATACGGGCAAGACGCCTTCGACGCCGGCGGCCATCCACGAGGCCGTGCTGACCGTGATCGGCGATGCGGGGCTTCCGCTCGAACAGGCCGGCGGGATCACGCATGGCTCGACGGTGGCCACCAATGCGCTGATCACGCGCAAGGGCGCGGCGGTCGGGCTTCTGACGACGGCGGGTTTCCGGGATGTTGTCATCGTCGGTCGCGGCGACCGCGACCACGGCATCTATGACATGCAGTACCGCCGCAATCCGCCACCGATCCGGCGCAGCATGATCGGCGAAGTGCCGGAGCGGATGGGCGCCGACGGCCATGTGATCGTGCCCCTCGATCTCGAGGCCGCATGGCGCGAAACCGAGATCCTGCTGGAGAAGGGGGCAGCGGCAATTGCGGTCAGCCTGCTTCATGCCTACCGCAATCCGGCCCATGAACGGGCGGTGGCACAGATGATCCGGGAGCGGGCACCGCATGTCGCGGTGTCGGCCAGCCACGAGGTTTCGCCCGAATTCCGCGAGTATGAGCGCACGGTCACGACGGTCGCCAACGCCTTTCTGGAGCCGGTCGTCGAATCCTACCTCAAGCGGCTCGATGGCAGCCTCAAGGCACGCGGCTATCGCGGCGTCCTCAACATCATGCAATCCAATGGCGGCGTCATGCCGACCGAGGCGGCGGGCGCCAATGCCGTTCGGATGCTGATGTCGGGCCCGGCGGCCGGGGTGCGTGCAGCCGTCTGGTTCGCGCAACGCAACGGTATCGGCGACATCATCACGCTCGACATGGGCGGCACCAGCACCGATATCGCGATGGCGCCGGGACTGGTGCCGCGCATGGTTCCCGAACTCAGGATCGACGGTCTGCCGCTTCGCACCGCCTCGATCGACATGACGACCATCGGCGCAGGCGGCGGCTCCATCGCTCGGATCGATGAGGGCGGATTGCTTGCGGTCGGACCGGAAAGCGCGGGCTCCGAGCCCGGACCGGTCTGTTACGGACGCGGCGGTGTGGAGCCGACCGTCACCGACGCGCAGGTCGTAGCCGGACTTCTCCAGCCCGACCAGTTCTTCTCGGGGCGGATCCGGTTGTCGCGCGCGGCGGCGGAGGCGGCGCTGACCCCGCTGGACACCGATGCGGACGCCCGAAAGGCCGCGGACGCGGTCCTGAGGCTCGTGAACAGCAACATGGCGGCAGCCGTGCGCCTGGTTTCCACCAGCCGCGGCATCGATCCGCGCGACTTCACCCTGGTGGCCTATGGCGGCGGCGGACCGCTCCATGCCGCGATGGTGGCGGACCTGCTGGGCATGAAGCAGGTTCTCGTTCCGTGGGCACCCGGATTGGCAAGCGCATTCGGCCTGCTGATCGCCGATACGCTCATCGACGCGACGCACAGCGACCGTCACAGGCTGGATGAAACGAGCCTCGATGCCGCGCGCCTTTCGCGTCTGTTGAAACTCGCCGACAGACTGGCTGAAAAACACGGCATCGGTCCAGGCGACCGCGAGACGGCGATCGGGCTGGACATGCGCTATGCCGGGCAGGCCTTCGAACTCACAGTGTGGACGGATGCCGGAACCGCTTCCGCTTCTGCCTTGCGACAGCTTTTCGAGGAGGAACACCGGAACCACTACGGCTATGCGCGCGCCGGTCTGGACGTCGAGGTCGTTTCCTACCGCGTCCGCGTCACCGCACGCCTGGGCGCCAGCATCTCGACACCCCTGCCTGAAGGCAGCGGCCCGGCGCCCGCGACGGCTGAAATCCTCATCGACGGAAACGCGGCCGAAGCCACCGTGCTTGCACGGGATGGCTTTGCGGCGGGCCAGAGGCTCAGCGGGCCGGCGATCCTGACGGAGCCGACTTCGACCACGGTCGTGCCGTCCGGCTGGGAGGCGGAGTGCCTTTCCACCGGCGACCTGATGCTCAGGAGGACCCGATGACCGCCGATCCGACGCTCACCGTCATCCTCATCCAGGCCTTGCAGTCTGCCGCCGACGAAATGGCAACCAACCTGATCCGCTCGGCCTTCTCGGCCGTGGTGCGCGAGGCGCGGGACTGTTCGACCGCACTTCTCGACGCCGAGGGCCGGGTCATTGCCCAGGCCGACATGATCCCCATGCAAACGGCGGCGATGAGCGCATCCTTCGCGGCGGCAGCGGAGCAACTCGACCTGACAAAGGTCGGGCCGCGCAGCTTCATCCTGCTGAACGATCCCTATAGCGGCGGCCAGCACCTCAACGACCTCATTCTCTTCACGCCGGTCTTTCATGGCGGGGAACTTCTGGGATGGAGCGGCAGTACCGCCCACCATCTCGACATCGGCGGCGGCGCGGCAGGCGTCAACACAGGCGCGCGCGAACTCATCCAGGAGGGAATCGTCGTCCCGCCGCTGCTTCTTGACATCGACCGGGACTGGCATGGCGGCATGGCCGAGCGGCTGATCTTCGCCAATATCCGCACGCCCGAAATCGGAATGGGCGACATGGACGCGCAATTCGCGGCCAATCATGTCGGCGCCAGGCGCCTGTGCGAACTTGCCGACAAATACGGCGCGCCGACGGTGCGGCAGGCCATGGCGGAGGCGCTCGATTATTCGGAGCGGCGGATGCGCGCCGCGATCCGCGCCATTCCGGACGGATGCTGGACCGGCGAGGCCTTTCTCGACGGCGACGGCATCGACCCGCAGGGCAAGCCCATCCGCATTGCCGCAACCGTCACGATCGCCGGCGACGAGGCGACGATCGATTTCACGGGAACCGACCCGCAGGTGCGAACCATGTTCAACTCGCCGCTGGCCAGCAGCATAGCCGGCGCGGTCACCGCTCTCCGCAGCGTGCTGAACGATACCGGGATGCCCGCCAATGACGGTTGCAACCGGCCGATGACGCTCGTCTTTCCGGAAGGCTCGGTGCTCAACCCGAGGCCCGGCGCCCCGGTGCGCGCCCGGGCGACAACCTGCTGCCGTGCGCTCGATGCGGTTCACGATGCCCTTGCCCAGGTCTTGCCGGACCGGGTTCCGGGCGAGGGGGCGAATTCCACCACCGGCTTCTTCCTGGCCCATTCGGACCCGCAAGGAGGCATCTCCATCCATCTCGACGTTCTGGGTGGCGGATGGGGGGCCGCGCGCGGATATGATGCGATCCACGCCACCGACCATGTGCTTTCCTCCTGCCGGCTGACACCTGTCGAAGCCATCGAGCAACTCAATTCCCATATCCGCATCGAGGGCTTCGGCCTCATTCCCGATTCCTGGGGCGAAGGGCAGTTCAATGGCGGGCAGGGGATGTTCCGCAGGTTCCGGATCCTGAAGGACGATGTCACGCTCAGCCTCTATTCCGACCGCTTCCGCCTTGCGCCACGCGGGCGCGCCAGCGGACGCGACGGCATCAGCGCCAGTCTGACGGTCGAGCGCGGTGGTGTCATCACCGAACTGGGCGCCACGAGCACGTTCGCGCTGAAAGCCGGCGACCTTGTGGAAATCAGGCTGCCAGGCGGTGGCGGCTGGGGCGACCCGCTCGCGCGGGACCGTGATGCCGTGAAACGTGATCTCGAGGACGGGTTCATCTCGCCGGAAGCGGCACACGCCATCTACGGCATCGAGACGGAAACCGGGCGGACTCCGTCCGGCCGGGAGCACGCATGACAAACAGGACAGGGACCAGACGATGATTGCGCAATTCGAAGCGGACCTGCCCCGCGCAGGCGACATCGACACGGAAGCCCTCGTTGCCGGGATCATCCGGTGGGTCGAGATGGAAACCCCCTCGGACCGCCCCGACCTGATCGACCGGCTGCTCGATGCAATCGAGGCTGATTTCCGGGGACTTCCCGTCAAGCTGCGCCGCGTGCCCGGGCGCGAGGGGCGTGGCGGGCAATTGCTCATCGAATACGCGCCGGAGGGATGCCACGGAGCGCCGGCATTGCTCATGGGCCATGTCGACACGGTCTGGGATGCCGGCACGCTGGCGGCGCGGCCTGTGCGGCGCGATGGCGACCGGTTGCATGGCCCCGGCATCTTCGACATGAAGGCCGGTTCCTACCTGGCGACTGAGACGCTTCGCCGCATCGCCGCGCAAGGCCTGGTGCCGCCGCGCCCCGTCCAAGTCTATCTCAACAGCGACGAGGAGGTGGGCAGCCCGACCTCGCGTGCGCTTATCGAGGAACTTGCCGGCAAGGCCGCCTTCGTTCTCGTGCCAGAGCCTGCCTTCGAGGCGCCGGGAACGGTGGTCACCGCGCGCAAGGGTTGGGCCTGCTTCACCATGACCGCGCACGGTGTCTCCTCCCATGCCGGTGGCAACCGCACCGACGGGCGCAGCGCCATCCTCGAAATCGCCCGGCACATCGTCGAGATCGAGGCGATGAATGAAACCGAGACCAAGGCGACCTTCAATGTCGGGACCGTGCAGGGCGGAACGCGCGCCAACGTGGTGCCCGACCTTGCCCGTATCGATATCGACATGCGGGTGGAGGACATGGCCACAGCAGAGCGCCTTGTGGCAGCGCTCCTGTCGCGCAAACCGCTTGGCCAGGATATCCGCCTTGAGGTGGAGGGCGGGCTGAACCGGCCGCCATTTGTCCGCTCCGAGGCGGTGGCCGGGCTTTACGAAGCAACCGTGGCGCTGGCTGGCCATCTCGATCTTCCGATGGCCGAGACCACGCGCGGCGGCGTTTCGGATGGCAATTTTGCCGCCGCGCTCGGCCGTCCGGTCCTCGACGGACTGGGTTGCAACGGAGCCGGTGCCCATGCCGTGCATGAACACATTCTCGTCTCCACGGTGGCGCCGCGCGCCGCGCTTATGCACGCCATGCTCATGTCGGGGCATTTCCAGCAGCAGGCGCTTGGCTGATCCCTGACGATTGGGCGTGAACGAACCGAAATCCATGTGAATGAAAGGTCTGCCTCGTGAGTGTCCTGTTCTCTCCGATAACCCTGAACGGTCTCACCCTTGAGAACCGGATCGTCGTTTCGCCGATGTGCCAATACTCCGCCGAGGACGGCTCGGCCAATGACTGGCACCTTGCCCATCTGGGAACGCTCAGCGCAGGCGGGGCGGGACTGCTTGTCGTCGAGGCGACGGCGGTGAGCCGTGAAGGACGCATCACCCATGGCGATCTCGGCCTCTATAGCGACGCCAATGAGAAGGCGCTTGAACGGGTCGTCGCGTTCTGCCGCGCCCATGGAACGGCAAAACTCGGAATCCAGATCAGCCATGCCGGGCGGAAGGCGTCGGCGCAGCGGCCGTGGGAGGGCGGCAGGGCGCTGAATGACGACGCGGGATCGTGGGAAACGATCGCGCCGTCGGCGCTGGCTTTCGGCGACAACTGGCATGTTCCCCGGGCGATGGACGAGGGGGACATGGCCCGCGTGGCCAGCGCCCATGCCGAAACCGCCCGCCGGGCCGCCCGGCTGGGCTTCGATCTTCTCGAAATCCATGCGGCGCACGGGTATCTCTTGCACCAGTTCCTGTCGCCCGTCGCCAACCGGCGCGCCGATGCCTATGGCGGTTCGCTTGAGAACCGGATGCGCTTTCCGCTGGAAGTCGTGCGCGCCGTGCGCGCGGCCTGGCCGCAGGAGCGTCCCCTGGGGGTGCGGATCACGGGCCATGACTGGGTCGAGGGCGGCATCGACACGGGCGAGGCGGCTGCCTTCGCTGCACGGTTGAAGACCGAAGGCGTCGATTTCGTCTGCGTCACCAGCGGTGCCATTTCGGCCAGCGCCATCCCCACGACAGGGCCGGGTTATCAGGTCGGTTTCGCCGAAGAGGTGCGCCGGGAAACCGGTTTGCCAACCCGTGCCGTGGGCCTGATCGTCACGCCGGAACAGGCCGAGCGTGTTGTCGCCGAAGGCAAGGCAGACATGGTTGCGCTGGCGCGCGCCTTTCTCGACAATCCTCACTGGGGCTGGATGGCGGCCCGTGCGCTTGGCGGCGAGGTCAGCCGGCCCGTCCAGTACCAGCGGTCCGGCGATGCCGTATGGCCGGGCGCGAATTACCCGAAACAGGGACTGTAGCGGTTCGGCACGCGGCCGATGACACAAGCCTGTCCGGCCCGGGAAGGTCTGTCATTCCATGACTTCGGATGGGAAACGCAGGGCGAAACCGGAGGGCAGGGTTCAGCCGGACCTTGCCGAGAAAATGCCTGACTGTACGTTCCAGGACCAGATCAGGGGCGGCTGATTTCAGACATGTCGATTTCCACGCGCCGGGAGAGGCTTTCAAGGCTGTCGTGGAGGAGTTGCAGCAGATAGGCCGGATTGTGAACATAGCCTCCCGCGTCCTTGGCGACGAACTGGTAGTTGTAGGCCGCCTTCAGCAGTCGCGGGGTCCAGCTTGCATACCTGTTTGCCATCACCGCGTCTTCCGGCGCGATCTGCCCATCCCCGTCAGTGTCCATGAAGAAGTAGGGAAAGCGGCCGTCCGCATAGACGATCGGCTGTCCCGCAACCTCGGCGGCGTATTTCCGTATCGCCTCGATCAATCGTGCATGGAGGCCGGAAATCTCCTGGTGAATCCCGCCTGATGCATCTCCATCGCCATCAAAGTCGGTATGGCGCGTGCGGATCGAGCGGATGTCGGTGACGCCTCCATGGCATGCGAAACAGCTTTCGGTCGCAACGGTGGTTGAATGGGCATCGTGGCAGGACGTGCACGTGCCTGCACTGGGAACATGCATGAACCGCCCGGCATAGGCCTTGCCCGGATATTGGTAACCGCCCTGCACATCAGACCCATGCATGACCGCTGCTGCAATTCCGTAATGGACGTTGAGGAAAGCAAGCGCCGGCTGGACCGTATCGTCGTCCAGGCCTGCGACGGCCTTGTCGACGCCTCCCGCGGATTGGCGCCCCTGATGACAAACCGAGCAGAGAGCGGAACTGCCGAGCCCGTTCACGACCGTACCGGAAGGGAAGGAAACGCTGTCGAGCGCGTGCGCAGCGCCGGTATGGCAGGAGGCGCAGCCGATCGGGGAGTTGATGGCCGAAGGTTTGTCCACAACACCTGCAGGACTTCCATCCGCGCCGAGGTAATCCAGGAAACCCTGCTCGGAGTGGCATGCGGCGCACGCCACAGGCACCTCGCCATCCTTGTTCCAGTAGGTGAACGAACGGGAATGATAATCGCCATGGGGCGCGGCCAGCCACGCTTCGACAATTGCGGAAAGCGCCTGGTTGTCGTCCGCGCTAGCCGGAACGGCTGCGCTCGCTATGCCCGCCAGGAATGCAAGGGTGAAACGGTTCAGTCTCCGGAAAAGCATTGCTTTCCTCCCATTGCCCAAGCCAATCTTTCAAATCCTGTCATGGAACGCGATGAATGCGTTGATCGCAATCAAGACAGAATGCCCATGTTTTCAGATAAGTTAAATCTTCATTTGGAAGAAACCGGATGTCGGAAAACGAATTGGACAGGATCCAGGCGGGTGCAAGGCTGAAACCGGTAAGGCAATTTCGCCTGCATGGCGGGATTCTGGCGCTGCTTTACGCAGGTGCGTGCTTTCTGGTCTTACTGCTGGCGAGCAGCCAGCAAACGGCACCGCTGGCGCGTCTGGAGCTTGCGGGCGCCGCGCTGGGCATGGCCGGTCTAGTCACCATGGCGATTCAATTCGTGACGTCGGGCCGCTTCAACTTCGTTTCGGGACATCTGGGCATCGACAAGATCATGACCTTTCACAAGGTCTCGGCACTATGGGTCCTCTCCGCCATCGTCCTGCATCCGTTGTTCTATGTGCTTCCGACCGCGTTGCATGATCCGGCTTTGGGCCTGGAAAGGCTGCAGGCATATCTGATCCTTCCTCATTACCGGAGCGGAGTGGTTTCTCTTGCCGCGCTGGCCGTGCTGGTTTCGACTTCGTTTTTGCGCGACCGTCTTCCATGGCGCTACGAAATCTGGCGGGCAAGCCATGTTGTCCTGGGTCTGACGGCTGTCGGTGCGGGACTCCATCATGCGCTGTCGGCGGGCCGGTTCAGTTCGGCCTGGCCAGTCCACATCGTGTGGTGGCTGACGGGCCTGGCGGTGCTGACGATTCTGCTTGTCCTCTACGGATGGCGCTGGTTCAGGCTTCACCAGAGGCCGTGGACCGTTGCGTCGGTCGTTCAACGTGCGGACCGCCTGTGGGAAATCGACATCCAGCCGCAATCGGGAAATCCTGGCTTGCGTTATCGCGCCGGACAGTTCGTCTGGATAACGGTCGGCCGCCACAGAATGCCTCTTTTCGACCATCCGTTTTCCATAGCCGACAGCCCCGGACGGCCCGGATTGAGCCTCATCATCAAGGAAGTCGGCGATTTCACCGGCAGCATCGGATCACTGGAGCCTGGCACGCCGGTCGGCATCGACGGACCGTATGGGGAATTCATCCTCGATGACAATGAAACCGGATGCATAGTTCTGCTGGCAGGCGGCGTCGGTATCGCTCCGATCATGGGACTGTTGAGGGACATGGTTTCCAGGCACGAGAAAAGGCCTGTACGCATGGCCTATGCCGTTGGCCGGCCGAGCAATTTCGCGTGCCTGGAGGAAATCGACGCAGCCAGGGAAGCGCTCGATTTCAAGGTTGTCCTGGTCAGTGAGGAAAGCGCTCCTGACTGGAATGGCGATACCGGCCGGATCGACTCGGCATGTCTGGCGCAACTGCTCGGTTCACTGGATCGGACGCAGGCCTGTGCCTATATCTGCGGTCCGGGGCCGATGGTGACCGCCACATCCGATGCGCTCCTCGACCTCGGCCTCAAGATGGACAACATACGGTATGAGCGCTTCGACTATGGCGGCGCCGCATCGTCCCGCCAGGATCGCCGCGACCTGGTTCGATACCTGAGCGTTGGCGCTGCCATTGCGGCCGGGATCGCCGTTTTCGCCCGCTATCTTTGAGGTCCGTTCGTTTGAACCCGGTCACCAGCCACGTGAACTGTGCCCAGAGCGGTTGCGAATGTTTCGGCCGATACCCATCTGCGTATTCACAGGAAACCGGAAGGACTTCCATCTCGGCCGTGGATGCGGGGGATTCATGAAAAACCTGTTGCTTGCAACCAACCTCAGCCCGAATTCGCAGCATGCGCTGGAAAGAGCCCTTCTGGTTGCCCGTATGCACCGGGCAGACCTGCATGTTGTCCACGTCGCGCCCAGTGCAGGGCAGGGCGCGGAAGAAGCGCTGAGCCGCCAGGTGGCGGCAGCCGTCAATTACCTTGAGTCGGCGCTTTGGGACGACTTCGGTGCAGGGTTCTCCCCGGCCTCGTTCAAGAGCGTCACGGGGGATCCAGTGCAATCGATCGTGGAAGAAGCCGCTGCTTGTGACGCGGACCTGATCGTCACCGGCCTCAGTGAAAGAGCCACGGGTGCGGGGTTCGTCGACGGCACGATCCTGGAAGGCGTACTGATGAGCAGCGCCCGGCCGGCGATTGTCGTCAAGGCGCGTCCGACCCGGCACTACGAGAACGTCATGGTGGGCCTCGACCTGACACCTTCATCGCGTCATGCCTATGCCATGGCGCTCAGGATCGCGCCGACAGCCGACTTTGCCATCGCGCATGCGAACGAGGGTGGCCGGGACCTCGCCGTCTTGCGAAAGGAACTGCTTCAGGCCGCAAGGCAATGCGTCGCAGAGGTGCGAAGGGATGTCGGGATGCATGAGGGTGCAATCGACATCCGGATCGAAGACGGAACGGTCTGCGACGTTCTCGCCCGTTGCGCGCGTAACTGTTCACCCGACCTGGTCGCCTTCGGCAAGCACAACAGGGCCTCGTCACACAGGCCCTATATCGGCAGCGGCGCGCGCGGTGTCCTTGAGATGCTCGATGCAGACATGCTTGTCGTCCCGCCCGCCAGGTGAGCCGGCACAGGCCGTTTCGTATCCTGGGGGTGACTTCAATCGCTCGATTTCCGGCACTGCGGCGATGGGTGCTGCAATGGATTACTGCCGCAGGCTCTCCAGCACTTCGGCGGTGATCTCGAAGGATCTTGTCCGCGCCGCGTGATCGTGGATCCAGCTGGTCACGATCAGTTCGTCCGGGGCATGTTTCGCGATGATCGCGCTGAAAGCGCTGCGCAGGGTTTCAGGTGCGCCGAACGCCGACACCGCCAGGTCTTCATTGACCCGCGCCAGGACATTTGGCGGGATGGTGGCTGTCACGTTTTCCATCGGCCTTGGCAGTTTTCCGCGCTGCCCTGTCAGCCGCCTGGCAAAGGACAGGATCTGTGAAGAGCGCAGGAATTCCGCTTCTTCATCGGTGTCCGCGGCACACGTGCTGGCTGCAATCATGACGCGGGGCTTTTGCAGCCACTCCGACGGACGGAAATTGCCGCGATAGACCGCCAGGGCGTCTGCGAGCGCCTGAGGCGCAAAATGCGACGCGAAGGCATAGGGCAGGCCCAGATGCGCGGCCAGTTGTGCGCCGTAAAGGCTGGAACCGAGGATCCAGACGGGAACATGGGTGCCGGCGCCGGGGATCGCACGGACGGGCGCGCCTTCCGGCACGTCGCCCAGATACGCCAGCAATTCCATGACGTCGTGCGGAAAACTGTCCGCCTGTTCCATGTAGCGCCGCAGCGCGCGCACGGTGTTCGCGTCGCCGCCCGGCGCACGCCCGAGGCCAAGATCGATCCGGTCCGGAAACAGGGTGGCCAATGTACCGAATTGCTCGGCGACGATGAGCGGGGCATGGTTGGGCAGCATGATCCCCCCGGAACCGACCCGCATCGTCCGGGTTGCGGCCGCGATCCTGCCGATCAGCACCACGGTCGCCGTACTCGCGATGCCGGCTATGTTGTGATGCTCGGCCAGCCAGAACCGGTCATAACCGAAGGCCTCCGCCTTGATGGCCAGATCGATCGTATTGGCGATTGCATCTGCCGCCTCAAGGCCTTCCGGGATTGGCGAAAGCTCGAGCAGCGAAAATCCGTCCATGGTGAAGCTCCGGTGTGGGTTGATTGGCGGCAGGGGTGCCGGCCCGAAAGAACGGCGAAGGAAGTGCGGGCTTCCTATGCAGGAGGCCAAACTGCCCCAGAAACTTGGCAGGGATCAAGGTGGCTTAGCTCTATGGCAACAACAGGATCCGACGCATGCCGGTTCCTGCGTCGGGGCAAGTGCTTCCGAAGTTCAAACCTATCATCCGGCCGCTGGAATCCAGCCTGGCGAGCGTCGATAGCCAATGAGATGCGGCGGCAAGTGACTGGCGGCTGCTTTGCCGGGATCCGCTTCCGCGTCTTCATGCTGCAGACAATGCATCGCATTGCGTGCAATTCAAGGAAATCAATGACATTTGCGATGCTTCCGGAATACCGGCAGAGATGATTGGCGCGCGCGACTGGCCGCCGCGTCGTTCATTGGTCTGGCAATCCGTGCATCATCCGCTGATGCATTCCGCGGACGCGGGCCACAAGGCGAGAAGACGGGGAGGCGGTTCTTGTCACGATTGCCGGAACCGTGCTTTCTTTCGGGATGCGCCCTGCTCTGATCGTCCTGGCTTTGCTTGCTGCCCTCATTGGCTTTGCAGTGCTCGGGCTGGTAATCGGCGCGTTTCTCGATCCGGCCGGCAGCATGTTCGCTGTCATCGGTTCAGTGGTCTGGACGACCTATGGTCCGTTCCTGTTGTTGGCCGCGATTGCGTCGTGCCTCGTTGGCATCGTCGCCATGGCGAACCGCATGAGACGGCTTGGAGGCCTTGCCCTGGCGGTGTCTGCGGCCGGCGCAATCGGGGCATGCTACATCCTTGTGCGGATCGGCCTTGCAGCGAACGCCGCAGGCGGATCGATCGACCTGCCCGCCACCCTCATGCTTGAAGAAATGAGCGAACCTGCGCCCGACATGGTCGAGACGGTTCGAACAGTGGCGGAAACGGACCTTCGCGCGGCTGTCTATCTGCCTGCGCCGAAGCCGGTTCCAGCACCGGTTATCGTCTATGTTCATGGCGGCGGCTTCAAGACGGGAACCTTTACCGAAACCGCTGCCGATCTCAGGTGGTTTGCCGACAGGGGCTGGCTCGTCGTCAGTGTCGAGTATCGCCTTTTTGCCCCCGGCGAACCGACATGGGACAAGGCGCCGGACGATGTGGCATGCGCGCTTGTCTGGACCTACCAGAACGCGGAACGGTTCGGTGGCGACAGGAAACGCATTGCCCTGCTCGGCGATTCCGCGGGTGGAAACCTCGCCATCAACACCGGCTTTGCGGTGGCTGCCGGCGAAGCGGCGTCGTCCTGCGGGAACGATATTCCGGTGCCGGCGGCGATCGCGGTCCAGTATCCTGCTGTCGATCCCGTCAGTATCTATGAGGATGGTTATCCGGTACCCGGTTTCGAACCGAAAATGCTCATCGAAGGATATGTCGGCGGCCCGCCCGGCCAATATCCTGAACGCTTGGCCGCGGTATCTTCCAGGTCCTATATCAACGAAAAGGCGCCTCCCACGCTCATCATCCTGCCGGAAAAGGACAGCCTGGTGGTGCCACAGGGAACATTGTCGTTCGTCCGGGAAGCCAGGTCTGCGGGATTGGATGTCGAATTGGTGCGGATTCCGTTCGCAAACCACGTCTTCAACCAGATCGCGGCGAATTCGCCCGGAAACCAGATCGGCCGTACGGTTCGGTTGCGGTTTCTCCAGCAAAACGTCCGCTGACGCCGAGGTCCGCTTCAGGCGGCCTGGCAAGAAGAACCGGTTGCATCCATCAGGCCGTGTGGCGTCTCGCTTTGGATGACGGCGACTTGCGCAGCGCACGGGCGATGTCCCGTCTGTATTCAGCCGGATCGAGTTCCAGTCCATATCGCGGGCTGTCCGGATAAAGCCGGGCAATCCGTTCGCGTTCCCTTGTCATCGCGGCACGCATTTCGTCCGCGTCCGGTACGGCAATCTCACCGCTTTCCACACCCGCGATCCATTCGGCCTGGTCGTCCATCATCCGGACATTGCCCCCGCCCGATACGTTGAAGAAGCCGATGAAATACAGGCCGGCAATGCCCGGCTTCGCCATCCGCAGATACAGCCCGGACCATTTGCCTTCCATCGGCGCGTGGCGGTCTTCGAGGAATGGTGTCTCGACCTCGTAGCCCGTCGCGGCGATCATCGTGTCATAGCGGCCGGTGGTTCCGTCGACGAACCTGACCTGCTGGCCGTCCACACTGGCAATGCCCGGCCGCGCGCTGATCCGGCCCCAGATGAATTGCCCGATCAGCAGGTGATGTCCGGCGGGATGCGTGCGCTTCTTCGGGGTGACGAAGCCCCATTGCTCCATGCTGCCATGCGCGATGCGGGCGATGGTGGTGCGTATCCACCGGCGAATCGGCCAGGGCATCCACGGCTTCTCCAGCCGGCCCAGAACCCGGCTTGTCGGGACGCCTAGAAACATGCGTGGCATCAGAAGGACCGGCGACCGGGCCGCCATGGTGACCGAGCGCGTCATCGTGCAGATGTCTGCGGCGATGTCGCATGCGCTGTTGCCGACGCCGACCACAAGGACGTCTTCGTCCTTGAACGGCTCGGGGACACGGTATTGGTGCGCGTGAAGGTACCTGCCGGTGAAATCCTTCGCAAAGGGCGGGTGACGCGGGACACTCTGATGCCCGGAGCCGACGACAACGGAGTCGAAGGATTCGCTCGTTCCGCCGTCGAGTTCAATTGTCCAGCCGTCGCCGGCCTGGCTGACACGGACAACCCCGGTGTTGAACCGGATCCGCTCGACGAGTCCGAAATGGGCCGCATACGCCTCGAAATAGGCTGTCATCTGCCGGTGATCGGGATAAAGCGGGCCGTCTTCGGGAAACGGGAAATCGCGATAGGCCGTTACGCGGGCTTCTGAATTGCAGTGCAGCGACGCGTAGGCCGCCGTCGATCCGTCCTCGTCATAGACCCAGAGGCCGCCGATACGGTCACTCTTCTCGAAGATCGTGACGTCGAAGCCCTTCTGCATGAGGTGTTTGGCGGCGCACAGACCCGCAGCCCCTGCGCCAATGACCGCAATCCTGCGCGCTGTCATGCGGACGCCTCCTGTTCCGCATCGTATCCGGCGCGGGGTATCATGCCCAGGAGATTGCGTGAAAATCCGCCGTCAACGTTGATTTCGGCGCCGTTGACGTAGGCCGACCGCCCGGAGGCCAGGAACAGGACGACCTCGGCCACTTCGGCGGGTGTGCCGATCCGGCGCAACGGAACCGCCGCGCTGCGGGATTCCATGACGCCCGGACGGGAATACATCGGCCGGCTGAGTTCGGTCAGGATCATGCCGGGGCAGACCGCGTTGCTGCGCACGCCGTCCGGTCCCCATTCGACGGCCAGTTGGTGCGACAGCATCGCCACGGCTGCCTTGCTGGTCGAATAGGCGCCGGCATGGGGCGTGGGAAAGGTCGAGGCGATCGATGCAATGTTGATGATGGACCCCTTGCCGCCGGCCCGCATCGCCGCGCCGAAGGTCCGGGCGCACAGGAAATAGCCCGTAAGGTTCACATCCAGAACCGAAGTCCAGTTTTCCGGCGTGGTGTCGCCGATCGGGCCGGGACGGATCATGCCGGCATTGTTGACGAGGATGTCGGCGGGACCAAAGGCATCGAGGGTGTGAGCGCCGGCCGCGCTCACCTGGCCGGCGTCCGATACATCGCACACCAGCGAATGGCACTCGCCGCCTTGCGCCCTGATCTCGGCCCCGGCTTCATCAACGGCCCTCTTGTCCCGGTCGAGGAGAACAAGTCTGGCGCCATGCGATGCAAGGGTTCCTGCAACTGCCCGCCCGATGCCGCTGCCGGCTCCCGTCACGACGGCAACCTTGCCGTTCAAGCCGAATCCGTTTTCCGATGCACTCAATGCGATGGCCTTTCCAGCGAGATTGGCGCCGCCGCGGCGCCCTGATGATGAATGCGAATGATATTTTTTATAAATCATTAGACCAAACGCCTGGGTTCGTCTACCATTTGAACCGGCGATATCTGCGTCCCGGACACGTTCATGCTGAAACTCTACGGAACCCTGAATTCGCGGGCCTCGCGCGTCGTCTGGCTCGCCTTGGAACTCGGTACGGAATTCGTGCATGTTCCGGTGGTGCAGGCGAGCCGGCTGGCGCACCCGACAGGCCCGGATGCGCCGTTGAACACCGCTTCCCCCGCGTTCCGCCAGATCTGCCCGATGGGCACGATTCCGGTGATCGACGACGACGGGCTGGTATTAGCCGAGTCGCTGGCCATCAACCTCTACCTTGCGCGCAAGGCACGGCACAGCCCTGTCGCCCCGCGCAACGATGATGAGGACGGGCTGGCGGTCATGTGGAGCCTTTGGGCCGCGACCATGTGCGAGCCGCACGGCGTCGCCATTCTTGTCAACCGGGTCATCCGGCCACCGGAAGAACGCGACGACGATGCGCTGGGTACCGCAATTGCGGCCATGGAGGCGCCCTTGCGCCATCTTGGCGAGGCGCTGGAGACAGGGGAGGGTTATCTTGTGGGAAAGAGGTTCACCGTGGCTGATCTCAACGCCGCCGAGGTCCTTCGCTACGCCCAGCCAGCCGGCGCACTGTTCGATCCGCATCCGGGCGTGTCGGACTGGCTGTCACGCTGCCAGTCGCGCCCAGCCTTCCGGGAGATGATGTCCCGGCGCGCGGCCGAGCCCTTGCCGGAGAACTGGCGCGATGCCTACCGGCCTTTGCGGAGGGAAACCGGATCATGATCCTGCGCAATTCCATCCGCCGAAGGATCGAAAGCGGTGATGTGGCGCTGGGCCTCATCGTCAGGCTCGTGCGATCTGCCGAAATCGCGATGATCTGCCGGGCAACCGGTCATGATTTCCTGTTCATCGACACACAGCATGCCGTCTTCAGCCGCGAAACCATCGCCGCGATGATCACGGCTGCGCGCGGGCAGGACGTTGCAGCGCTGGTCCGTTTGCGCGGGTATGACGACGCGGATGCATCGCTTTTTCTGGATGCCGGAGCAGCCGGTTTGATCGTGCCGGATGTGAACACGGCCGGGCAGGCCCGCCAGATCGTCGCGGCCGCCCGGTTCGCGCCAGAGGGAAGGCGGTCGCTTCCCGGGCCGCTGGTGCAGTTCGACTACCAACCGCGCGATGCGCGCGAGGCCATGGACCTGGTGAATGCCGACACGCTGATCGTCTGCATGATCGAGACAGCCGAAGCGCTGGCGAACATCGAGGAGATCGCGGCGGTTCCGGGCGTTGACGTTCTCCATGTCGGCTGCGTCGACCTGTTGCTGGCGCTCGGCAGGCCCGGTGAATTCGGCTGCCCGGAAATCCTCCAGGCAATCGACCGCGTGGCCGACGCGGCATCCCGGCACGGAAAGGTGCTGGGAATCGGTGGCGACCGCGACCCGCGCCGGCGGGCAGGCTACGTGGCCCAGGGCGCCCGGTTCCTGACCACGGAGACCGATATCGGCCTGCTCATGGGCGCCGCCGCACGCGCGGTCGCCGACATCCGCGGGAGTCTGGATACATGAAGGTCGCAACCCTCGATGTCTGGACACCGCGCATCCGCGACATCGTCCGTGCCGCGCTGCCGGACGGGTTCGAGATCGAATTCGCGCAGAGCTACGACCCCGGGGAACAGACCGCGCTGGTTCGGGACGCCGATTTCGTGCTGGCGGGTTGGGCCGAGGTGACCGGCGACATGATCCGCCAGGCGCCGCGCCTCCGGCTGATCCAGAAATGGGGTATCGGCGTCGACCGCATCGACCTGCGGACCGCCGAGGAGGAGGGTGTCGCGGTGGCGATCGCGGCCGGCTCCAATGCAAGCCCCGTGGCGGAGCATGCGATCATGCTGATGCTGGCGGTCTACCGGCGGCTTGCGGAAGTGGACGCCGCATTGCGGCAGGGGGACTGGCTGTTTCCGAAGATGCGGGAGCGCTGCTTCCAGCTTCGCGGCAAGACGGTTGGCCTGATCGGCTTCGGCCATATCGGCCGGATGGTGGCCCGCAAGCTTGCCGGTTTCGATGTCGAGATCGTCTATTACGATCCCGTGCGGGCCGGGCCGGCGGTGGAGAGCGATCTCCGTGCACGTCTTGTCGATCGCGATACGCTGCTGGAACGCAGCGACATCGTCAGCCTTCACTATCCCGGAGGCGAGGAAAACAGGCACTCGATCGAAGCGGCGTCGCTGGCACGAATGAAGCCGGGTGCCGTTCTGATCAACACGGCGCGCGGGGAACTCGTCGATGAGGCGGCGCTTTGCGCGGCGCTCGCCACCGGTCATCTCATGGGGGCAGGGCTCGACACGTTCGATCCGGAACCGCCCACGAGGGATGCAAGAATCCTCGGCTTCAAGCAGGTCGTCCTGACACCCCACACGGCTGGCAGCGTCGTCGACAATGTCGAAGGTGTCGCCCGCCACGTTTTCGCGAACATGGTGCGGTTTCTTGACGGCCAGGACGTGGCCGAAGCCGACAGGGTCGTGACGCCCGCGATGCCCAGGCGTTCATGACTGCATCCGGCGCAGCGGGTGATGGCGGGAGGGTCGCAGCGCAACGGCCGCATCCGGGTTTCAGCCGGACGGATCGGTGTGCAGGATGTGCGGCCCCAGTTCGTCCAGACGGGCACAGCCTGTCATCGCCATGGTGTAGTCGAGTTCGCGCAGCAGGATTTCCAGGGCGCGGCTGATACCGGTTTCGCCACCGGCGGCCGCACCCCAGAGCGGCGCCCGTCCGATCATGACGGCATTCGCGCCCGAGGCGATGGCCTTGGCGATATCGCTGCCGCTCGCGATGCCGCTGTCGACGATCAGTTCCATGCGGCCGTCAACCCGGGCTGCAATCGCGGGCAGCACATCGAGGGGCGCGGCCGATGTGTCCAGGTTTCGTCCTCCGTGGTTGGAAACCACGATGGCATCGGCTCCGGCCTTGGCAGCCTGCAGGGCTGTCTTTTCGTGCAGAACGCCCTTGAT
Organism: Zhengella sedimenti; assembly: GCF_046506625.1. Classification (NCBI taxonomy): domain Bacteria; kingdom Pseudomonadati; phylum Pseudomonadota; class Alphaproteobacteria; order Hyphomicrobiales; family Notoacmeibacteraceae; genus Zhengella; species Zhengella sedimenti. Next base: position 301,685 of record NZ_JBKFFP010000004.1, on the reverse strand, counting down.
GACGAACTTCCCGGGCCACTTCCGGCGTAGTTCCTTGACATGAGACCAGTCGAGCCGGGCATCCAGCATGGCCGAGGCCGGAGGACCCTGTGTGATCTTCGGCCGGCCGGGCATGTTTTCAAAGCGGGGAAGGCCGCCCTGCAAACGGTAACGGATGATGACATTGACAAGCCAGCGCGGATGCATGGCCATGTCGAGCAAGGCTCTCGCTGTCGGATGGAAGGGCAGGGAAAAACCGTTCACGGTATTGTAGTGGCGGTCGGGCGTGACGGGCGTGTCAATGGTCACGACGAGGGTTTCAAAACCGCTTTGCCACGCGCGCTCCAGGAGCGGGAAGGTAAAACCGGTATCGGGGGACGCGTAGAGCTGAAACCACAGCGTGCCGCCGGCTTCGCCGCCGACCTGTTCGATGGAGTTGAATGACCGCGTCGCCATTGTGAACGGGATTCCAGCCGCCGCGGCAGCACGCGCAAGCGCGAGATCTCCGTTCGGCCAGACCAGGCCGGCCGCTCCCGTGGGCGCGATGATCATCGGTGCCGCGTGGACGTTTCCCAGGATCCGGGCGGCGGTGCTGCGCGAGCCGCAACCGGTCAGGCCGAGCGGGCGGAAACGCATGCGGGCATAGGCGGCGCGATTGTTGAGAAGCGCCGTCTCGTTCCCTGTACCGCGGTCGATGAATTCGAACAGGCCGCGCGGCAACCGCCGCCGTGCAAGCGCCCGCAATCCTTCGATCGTCCTGATGCCGGCCAGGCCCGGCGCTGTCACGTATCGCCCCCGGTCATCATCGCATCAGTTGTAACCGGCCAGACGCGGCAGGAAGAGCGTCAGTTCCGGGAACGCAATCAGGATGGCGAGCATCGTGACGTCGAAGACGAGAAAAACGAAGAGGCCGCTGAACACGCGATGCACCGGTACACCCGTCACGCTGGATACGACGAAGCAGTTCAAGCCCATCGGCGGTGTCACCAGGCCGATCTCGACCGTCTTGATGACAAGGACGCCGAGCCAGACAGCGTTGAATTCGAGCCCCTGCAGAACCGGGAAGATGATCGGCAGCGTGAGCACCAGTATCGCCAACTGGTCAAGGAAGAAGCCGAGGATCAGCAGGGCAACCATGATGATGGCAAGAACCACCCAGCGGTTCAGTCCGGATGCCTGGACATATTCCAGCAGACCTTGGGGCACACGGGTCAGGGTGATGAAGATGCCGAAGACCGAGGCACAGGCGATGATGGTCAGGATCATGGCACTGCTTCTGGCGGTGCGGACGATCGCCTGCAGCGCGCTTTCCCTTGTGAGCCTGCGCATGGTCAGGGCAATGACGAAAGCAAGCGTGGCGCCGACTGCGCCGACTTCGGTCACGGTGATCGCGCCGCTGTAGATGCCCGCCAGCATCGCGACCATCAACAGGACGACGGGCCAGACCGTGCGCAGGGAGAGCATGCGTTCGCTGAGCGTGCTGCGCTCGGGTGCGACGGGTGCAAGTTCGGGATTGCGGCTCACGGACACCTTGATTGCGGCGACGAAGCCGGCTGCGGTGAGGATGCCGGGGATGATGCCCGCCATCAGGAGAGCGCCAACGGATGTTTCGGTCAGGATGCCGTAAATGATGAGCGTGACGCTGGGCGGGATCAGGATCGCCAGCGTTCCCACGACGGCGAGGGACGCGGTGGAAAAGGAATCCTTGTAGCCGTACCGCTTCATTTCCGGATAAGCGGCGCTGGCGAGCGTGCTCGCGGCGGCCGTGCTCGACCCGGTGACGGCGGCGAGCATGACACCGCCGCTGATTGCCGCGTAGCCGAGGCCGCCGCGCAGATGCCCGAGCCACTTGTATGAGGCGTTGAAGATGTCGCGGGTGAAGCGCCCGGAAGTCAGGAATTCACCCATCAGGATGAACATCGGCAGGGTAGAGAGGGTATAGGCCGCGACGGTCTCATAGGGCGCCGAAGCGAGAACGCCGATCACGGGAAATGTCCCGCCGACCAGCCAGATGCCCAATATGCCCGTCGCCAGCATTGCAAATGCGACAGGCGCTCCATTGACCAGAAGAAGAAACAGCAGCGCGGTCACCGCCAGGAATGTTCCCGTCATTCAAGTGGCTCCGTCTGGTGGATGTCCTGCGGTGCAAACAGTTCGAATGCCAGCCTGATCGACAGCCAGGCCGAGCCGAGCGCAACCCAGACGTAGCTCCAGTACATGGGAAACTGGATCGATCCGAGCGTGGTTTCCCTGACGGCGAACTTGTGGATCGCCTCCTGTCCGGAAATCCAGGCCAGCAGTCCGAACGCGGCAAGCGCACAGGCGACGTTGAGCCGTTCCGACAGGTGCCAGGGAATGCGGTTGAGAAGCGGCGCGAAAGCAACCAGACGGATATGCCCGCCTTTCGCATAGGTGGCGGGCATGCCCATGAAGGTCAGCGCCACCATGGCGAAAAGCGAGGTGAATTCGTAATTGCCGGACAGGGGATTGTTGAAGATGTATCTCCCGGCCGCATCGACCGTGATCGAGAGGACCATGGCCACCACCGCCAGGACGGCGATGGCCATGAAGAGCTTGTCCCCCAGGTCGAGGACCCTTCGGATCATCTTGCGGCTTCCTCGGCGACGTATGTCTTGAAGGTTTCGAGGATTTCGGCACCCGGCAGGTTGCGCTGCGCCATCTGGTCGAGCCATTCCTGCTGGACCACGAGCAGGCGCTCATTCATCTGGGCCTGAACCTCTGGCGACAATTCATAGACTGTCTTGCCCATCTCCTTGAGCTCAGCCTTCGATTTCTCGTCGCCGTCGATATAGGACTGCGCCACGTTGACCCCGGTTTCCTCTCCGGCCTTGAGCAGCACGTCCCGGACATTGTCCGGCAGGCTCTGCCAGCGGCGCTCGTTGATGAAGAGACCGAAGGCGACGTTGCCGAGGCTGGCATCGGTCGTCCAGGAGTTGAGCAGGGTGTGGGTTTTGTAGGTGAACTGGCTGGCAATGTTGGAAATCGCCCCGTCAACCACCCCGCGTTCCAGCGCGAGATAGAGATCGGTCGGCGACATCTTCACGCCAACCGCGCCGAGTGAACTGGCAATGAGTTCGCCAGTGGCGCCAGCGACCCGAAGCTTCTTGCCCTTGATCTGCTCGAGGTCGGTTACCGGTTCGTTCCCGGTGAGCATGAGCTGGTATGGCGTGACCACGAAGTTGAAGACGGGCCGCACGTTGAGGGGCGCATATTCGACGTCCATCAGGTCATTCTGCGCCAGGCGCCTGAAGGCACGCGCACCGACGGTTGCGTCCGTGAACAGGCCCGGCAATTCGACGGCGGTCGAAAGGGGAACCTTTTCCGTGACATAGACGAGACCGACGACAGCCAGATCGGTCAGTCCGTTGGATACGGCATCGAGCTGGCCGGCCGCCTTGGCAAGCTGTTCGCCCGGATAATGTTCGAACTTGACGAGTCCCGGCGCGAGTTCCTCGACCCGTTTCATGAAAAACTGGGCACCCGATTTCGACCCGACATGGGTGATGGGAAAGTGTTCCGATATCTTGAGCGTCACTTCCTGGGCGCTTGCGGTAACGGCCGTGAAAAGCGCGGCGCACATGGCGCCTATGTAGACCAGCTTCATTGTCGTCTCCTCCATTTGTGTTTCGGGCGCGGATGTCGGAGCGTCGGACAGAAAAATTATTTAGTCAATATATTATCGGACCAAAGTGCAAAGAAAAGCCGCAGGATGGGGAATCCTGGCGGCATGTCGTGAAAACAGGTTCGGCGCGCGATCACAGCCGGCGTCACCGGGCCGGCTTGACGGAAACCGATGGTGATGCCCGGAATCTACTGATCATGAATGCCGGCCGATCACCGGCGACGGGACATCGCGGGCATCAGCGTGCGGACGGGCGGCACGAAGCCTGCCGGACTCAGTAGGCGGTCCACCCACCGTCGTTGGCGATCAGGGCACCGGTGAGGTAGCTCGCCTCGCGGGAGGCTGCGAAGAGGATGACGGCGGCCTGCTCCCACGGGGTGGACAACCGTGCGATCGCGGCGCGCGGCTTTACCGCCGGGCGTGGGCCGTCGGTTCCGGCGGGCGCGGCGTGTCCGGAAAGAAAGGCCATCGCGCGTTCCAGCATCGGCGTATCGGTAGGTCCCATGTTCACAGAGTTGCAGCGGATGCCAAAGGGAGCATAATCGATGGCCATTGCCCGGGTCAGCCCGTTTATCGCGTGCTTGCTCGCGACATAGGCGGGCGTGCCCGCGCTGCCGGTCAGGCCCGTGGTCGACCCCACGTTGACGATGGCGCCACCCCGGCCCTGTTCCACCATCCGCGCCGTCTCCGCAGCGCAGGCGAACATCGTACCGAACACGTTGATCTCCATCGTACGGCGCAGGTAGGTATCGCTGGCCAGATGGATCGGCGCAGGCTGACCGTCGCGGCCACCATCCATGACGCCGGCGGCGTTGATGGCGACGTCGATACCGCCGAAGGCGTCGACGGCGGCCATGACCATCGCCGCGCAGTCCTCGCGTCGGGTGATGTCGGCGCAGATGCCAAGGGCACGGCCACCCGCGGCGACGATATGGTCCGCCGCCTTGCGAACCGCATCGCCGTTTATGTCGCAGAGAACGACGGAAGCGCCCTCGCGCGCGGCGCGTTGCGCGCAGGCCAGCCCCATGCCGCCGCCGGAGCCGGTTACCAGAACGACCTGCCGGTCGAATCGGCCTGGGGTGAAAGTCTCGGGAGCGACGGGTTCGATGGTCATGCGGGTTTCCTCAGCGATGCGGGGCCCTGCCCGCCATGAACCTTGGTTGCGTCCACCGTCTCGCGAATGGCTTGCGCGATGTCGCCCGGGCCGTAGCCGAGGGCGGTCATCGCCGGTTCAGGGTCAATGTACAGTTCCGCTTCCTGCCAGAGGGCGACGTCTTCCGGGTCGTAGCCGGTCTCGATGCCGGCCGCGGCAAGTCGGGCGCGCTGGTCCAGGGCGGCGGCACGCTGCGCATCCGGATCGACCGCAACGAAGTCGGGCGCAACACCCAGCGCATCGGCGAAATGCCCATAAATCGACCGGTAGGAGAGGTTTTCGCCGCCGATCGGCCATGCCGTTCCAAGCCCTTCGCGTTCCACGGCACCGGCGGCCGCCATCGCAACCTGTTCGGCCGTCACGCAGGCGGTTCCGCCCCCGGGCACCGGCACCGGACCGTCCGCCGCGACCTTGTCCATGAGATAACCCCAAAGTGTGCCGCGACCGGGCGCCCCGCCGAAGATATAGGGCAATTCCAGGACATCGACGCCGATGTCGTTGCCGGCAAGCGCGAAGGCATCGTCCATCTGCTCTTGCCGGGAGAGCGGATAGGGGTTGCGCGACAGGTCCACGAGGCCGGGGCATTCGCGGGCGAGTGTCGTGTAGTAGGAGCCGAAGATCACCAGCCGCTGCGCACCGGCTTGCCGCAGGGCAGGGACGAGCCTGCGGATCGGCGCGACATTGTGGCGGCGATAGGCCTCGATGACCGGCGCCTTGCCAGAGAAGCGGCCATCGGCGCCTGCGGCGTGGATGACTGCGTCGGCGCCATCCAGAAGCCTGGCGAGATCCGCTTCGGTGGACGTCTGGATATCGAAGACTACTGTCGCGACGCCGGCGGGCATTGTGCCCGGAGCAGGGGTGTCGAGGCCGGCAGCGACAACTTCATGCCCGCGGGCGAGCAACGCCCGGCACGTGAAGAAGCCGAGAAAGCCGGTTCCGCCGATCATGATCACACGCATCGTCCCGACCTCCGCCTTGATGCGCCCGGGTCGTTGCCGGCCATTCTCTCTTGGGAATAGTCGCGCTCGCTTGCGCCGCCAACGGGTGGCATGCCCATATTGGGCATGTGGGCCGCAGCAATTGGGCAGCAGCAATCCGGTTGGGTTCCGGGGGGCACAATCACAGCGCCAGCGGCGGCGTCATGCCGTTTTTCTCGAGATCCCACCGGGCGTGCCAAAGTCCGGCCGTTCGTTCGAGGATGAGGTAATTCCGCTCCGCGACATAGCGGTGTCGCTGGCCTGGAATGCGCTCGATCCGGATCGGATATTCCGGCAACGGATCCTCGCCCAACCATGCGAGCGCGCCGAGGAAGCGCGCCCACCCTTTCGGCGGCGCACGATGCGCGATGCCGGAAGCAACCAGCTGGTTGAGGTGCAAGCCGTCCTCGAATTCCATGACGGCGCGGGTCGCCAGGTGGATTTCGCCGGATACGGACGTGATGTCGTGGCCGTCTTGTTGTGCAAGGTCCCTGACAAGCCGAAGCATCCGGCGCCATTCTTCGCGGTGGGCGCGGCTTTGCCATTGGTCGCGCAGATCGTCTTCGTATTTCTGCATCCGCGGGATCAGGACCATCACCGTCTCGAGCAGCGACAGGCGGGGCCCAAGCAGAGGCACACTGGACATCAGCAGGGTGCGCCCTTGCATGTCCCGCTTCGCCTCGCCCTCCATCATCGCCCAACCGCCCGATCCCATGATCTGGCGCCGCGTGCGCTCGGATCGCATGTCGGGTGCCAGGATGCGCAGGCCGGGTCCATGGATCGCCCAGCCCAGATGCTGCCCCGCCGGGTCGGCGAAACGGGCGGGCAGGTCGCCATCACCCGCCGCCTGCTGAAAAGCGAGGAAGCTCTCGCGCGCCACCGCGAACAACAATTGTCCGACCGGGGAAGAGGTGCGTGATTGCCGGAGCGACCCCCAACCGTCGCAGATATCATGATCGTCCCACTGCATGAGCGAGGGGATGCGGGCCGCGAGCCATGCGAACTGCGGCGCGGAATAGAGCGCGCGATAGCGTTCGAGGAACCGTTCGCGCAGGTGGTGCTTCAGGTCGGCCAGAGCGGCGCGCGACGGGTCGCGCGGGATTTTTTCCGGCCAGTCGCGGCTGAGTTCATGCCCTTCGGTGACCTCGTCGGCATAGACCTGGTCTCCCCCGTGCAGCATCAGCGCGAAAGGCACGCGCCGGTGTTCGTCGAGCAGACGCGCCCACATGGCGTTCCGCTCGGAGCCTTCACGGCCCATGTCTCCTGTCTCTTCCCCGTTGCAGGAGACGTAGGCCAGTCGAAGATCGCCGGTAAGGTCGCTGGCGACCTCATAGGTGTTGCCGTTCCAGGAATAGGCCGAAGGACGGTCTGCGGGCAGCATGAAGCGGCTGCGCCACACCGTCGCGCGGTCGTAGCTGGAAAGGGGAACCGCGGGTGCCTCGCCACCGGGCGCGATGACCGGCGCGGGCTGTTCGTCCTTCGCCATGACGAACAGGGCCGACAGGCGCAGGACGCCGTCCGAGACATCATCGAGGATCAGGACCGGACCGACCGGCGCTTCATGTTCCAATGCCATGCGCGGTCAGGTAGTGCCGAAGGCCGGGTTCTTCAATTCCGGCTGCCCGACGGGCGGCTCCCGTGCCTGTGAAGAGCAAGTGCGGGACCTGTCCCGGACCGCATGGCTGCGGACAGGCAAGGCGACGGACATTCCCGGCAGAAAGGCCGATGGACACATCACGCCTTGTGAAACTCCTCCGCAGCGCGTACCCTGCCGAGGCTTCTTCCAATGGCCGTTTCGGCGATCATGGGTGCTGCATGTCCCGCGGTACCGGTGGATGATCAGGTTTTTCTGCCGTTCTGGCGCGTTTCTACCAAATGAATTGTGAGATATTCGAATGGATACAGGTGTAGTTCGTACTTACGATGGCCGCAAAGGCCTGGGTGCCATCAAGCCCGATGATGGCGGAAAAGACATCATGGTCGATATCAAGGCGCTGGATCGGGCAGGGCTTGGCGGCCTGGTCACGGGTCAGGCCATCCTGTTCGACATCGAGACCGATCATTTCGGCCGTGCCCATGCCGTCAACCTGGTGATCGCCAAACAGGGCCAGGCTTGAATACGGCTTCGCTCCAACTGGAATCCCGTTCGAAAAAATAATCTGGTTCCGGCGGTCGAAAAAATAAAAACGAAATATTTTTCATCAGTCCTTGTTTCGAACACAATAATTTCTTAAATGTAACGCATCGATCTTGCTTGTCGAAGTTTGTTTTTGGCGCAATGCGCCCGCGGCGATATTCCTCTTTCAGAATCGATTTGTAGCGGTTTGTCATTTTCAAGAATGGCAGCCAAATTACTTTTTGTGCGATTGAAAGGAAATCGTCATGACAACCGGAACAGTCAAGTTCTTCAACACCTCAAAAGGCTTCGGCTTCATCACGCCCGAAGACGGCAGCAAGGACGTATTCGTCCACATCTCTGCGATCGAACGCTCGGGCATGGCGACGATCAGCGAAGGCCAGAAGCTCAGCTACGAAGTGATGCCGGATTCCAAGACCGGCAAGAGCGTGGCCGAACACATCAGGGTAGCCTGAGCCAAAGTTCCCGACCGGTGACCACGGATGTACTGGCACCAATGGTCGAGAGAGAAGGGCCGGGCAGACGCCCGGCCTTTGCATGTTCCAACAGTGGCAGGGGAGCAGAAATGACGGAAAGCACGACGCTCCGGACTTCGTTCAAGCCGATGATGTCCAAATCGGAAACGAAAGCGGAGATAACAGACCGGACAGCGCGATCCATCATCGAAACCGAGGCACGTGCACGTCGTGCCAAGACGGAGAAGCTTCGGAAGGTGCGGCTGGCCAGTGAAACCGAACCCTCCGCAAAAGGCGCATGAGGGTCCATCGGGAAAAACGTGACCGAGTATTGTGGATACCAAGCGCCTTGTTTCGACGGTTGACGTCTTCTGTGCGATATCGAGATCATCCAAATGCTCAAGCAATTCACATCTGATCCCGTATTGATCGTGGCGTCCATGATCATCCTTGGTCTGGCATCGGCCTTTATCTACATCGTCATGACCAGCATCACGATCTGACTACCGCCGGCGTTTGAGGACGTCGATGCAGGCATGTTCCTCGGGGCCTGGGCCTTCGGCCTGTCGGCCATGGTCCCCTGACCAACCCGGCCAATCCGGAATGCGCCGAGACCGATGGCGCCACCGACACCACCGGTTGGAACATGATCTCAAACCTCCGTTTCAGCGTCCTGGACTGCCGACAGCGCAGTGCTATCACGATATAATTCAGCAAAATATAATATATAGACGCATTTGTTCGCTCGCCATGAGAGGCGCGCTGACAATGTCCTCGCTTCCGTCCAACACGCCTCGATCAGCGCCTGGTTGCGACGTCACGAGCCGGTGACCTGGGGCGTCCATTGTTGCGCGGCGTGGATCTCTGAATGGGTTTGAGCCGCTCGGCCATATGGCGCGCGCGTTCGCCTGGGCGGCGCAGTGCTCGCAAGGATGAAAGGGCCGCGAGGGCGGTGACGCTTTGGCGGTGCACAGGATATGGTGTATCCGGGCTGGCCGGGGCCTGCCGGCGGAGCCGATCCCGAGCAGGAGGAAAAGCATGGATAACAGCGCAACACGCGTTGCGGTCGTGACCGTTGGTGCCGACGGCGTGGGTCTTGCCACGGCGCGCCGTTTCATGGCTGCCGGTTACGAGGTTGCCATACTCGATATTGACGGGGACAAGGCGCAAGGCCGTCTGGAGGAGGGGGCTGCAAGTTTTGCCCTTGCCTGCGACGTTGCCTGTGAAAGCAGCGTGCAGGAAGCGATAGCGGCGATTACCGCGCGCTTTGGCAGGATCGATGCGGTTGTGAACAATGCCGGCATCGGCAGCGGCCACAAGCCCACGCTCGAACAAGACGCCGAGGAGTTCACGCGGGTACTCGATGTCCATTTGCGCGGAACATTCCTCGTTTCCAGGGAAACTGCGCGCATCATGATGAATGGAGGAGGCGGGTCTATCGTCAATCTCTCATCCATTGCGGGTGTCGTCGGCCTGCCGCGCCGGAATGCCTATGGCGCGGCGAAAGCCGGCATTTCCCAGATGACGAAGTCGATGGCCTGCGAGTTCGCCGCCAAGGGCATCCGTGTGAACGCGGTCGCGCCCGGCTTCGTCAAGACAGCCCTGGTTCTCAAACTGCGCGACGAAGGTTTCGTGGATTTCGATAAACTCGCGTCCCGCACACCCATGGGCCGTCTGGCCGAACCGGAAGAGATTGCCGAGACGATCCATTTCCTCAGTTCGCCGGCCGCCAGTTATGTCACGGGCGCGGTTCTCTCGGTCGACGGTGGATGGGCTGCATTTGGCGATGCCGGCCTTGCCAGCGCCGGCAGTGGTTCTTGAGGGGTCGCACACGGTTTCCGGCCGGCCCGAACCGGGAGCCGCGATGTCGTTCGCCGGACCCGCATCCGATGGGTCATCCAAGGCAGCGGCGCGTCACACATTCCGGTTGGAGCGCGGGTTCAGGCCAGTGGCGAGAATGCCAGCGGGCGGATGAGGGCATGGGCGATCAGGCCGCCGGTATCTGCCGTCAGGCTGTCGAAAGAACCGGACCGGAGTGTGACATGCCGACCGGGTTCTTCCCCTGAAACGGTCCGGAACGCCCCCAGGATGGCGTCGCCGTCAAGCCTGGTTTCCGACAGCGAAAGCGAATTGAGCGTGGCTGCGAACATCGGCGCGCCGGCCTCCTCGTTCGCATGGGCCTGGCGCCGCGATGCGATGACCGCGTCCAGCGCGGCGGACGAACGCTCCAGCGCCATGAAGCGGTTGGCCTGGCCGGTGACATCGGCGAAGGCGCCGGGAATGAAGTCCTCCATCCAGGCGCGATCCCCGGCCAGCGAAGCCCGGCAGGCATCGCGCTCGGCGAAATCCTCATAGATCCACAGATGCTCGATCCGGTTCAGCCGGCCGGTCTCCGCCATCCAGTATCCGCCCATCGGCAGGTGGCGCGTGACGAGCGACAACCCGAAGGTCCGGAAGAACTCCAGGTAGACCGGCGCCTTGCCGGGTTTCAGGTCATAGGTCCTCAGTTCGAAAATCATGCTGGCGGTTTCCTGTCGTGTGCGACCGCATCGTGCCTTCGCCGGGCGGGATGGAAATGGACGAAATCGCTTTTCTCTTGCACGATCCTTCCGCTCAGACGCGCCGCGTCGTGGCGGCATCGGTGCGGAACGTGCCGGGCGGCACGCCGACCCTTTGCGAGAAGAAACGGTTGAAATAGGCCGGATCATCATAGCCGATGGCGTGACCGATCTCGGCGACGGTCATCTCGGTATAGAGCAGGTTGCGCTTGGCTTCGATGATGACCCGCTCATGCAAGAGTTCCGAGGCCGTGCGCCCGGCCCTTGCCTTGCAGGCCGTGTTGAGGCGCTGTGTCGATATGCCAAGCGACCGGGCATAGAAGGTGAGACCCTTCTGGCTGCGGAAATGCGCCTCCAGGGCGCCGCGATAGCGGGTGACGATCTCGAAGTCGCGGTCACGGCGCGCATGCGTGCCCGATAGCCGGGTCTCGCTGAGCCGAAGCAGGGCAACCAGCACCAGCAGCATGTGGGCGCGGATGGCCATGCGCCGGCCGACCTCCTCCCAGCGCGCCTCGTTCTGGATTTCCTCGAATGCAGCCCCGAGCTTGTCCACCATGGGGCTGCCGGCTGGAAGCGTATGCGCGGCAGGCTGCCGGGTGACATCGACAAGCCGATGGTCCCCGCCGGCCACGGCTTCCACGAAGCTGACGGCCGCCGTGATGACGCGGCCTTCCGTTCCGGGCCTGAAGCGGATTTCATGAAGCGAGCCTGCCGGCTGGACAACCAGCGCCGGGCTTTGAGCGGAATAGTCCGCGCCTTCGATGGAAAAGGCGCCATGGCCATCCGCGATCCACAGGAATTGCACGTGGTCGGGATGGACATGGGGGTGAATAATCCAATCGTGGCGCATGGAGCGTTCGCGGATCGGCTCGACATGCAACGTGTCGAGATCCTGGTCGCGCTGTTCGTCACCGTAAAGGAAAAAGCTGGGAACCGGCCCCTTGGCATGTGTGCTCACGCGTTGCAACATCCTCCCTGGCGGCAATTGCGCCTCGCCATCTTGCGATGAATTGTCCAATAAAAAACAGGTCCTGTCCATTGGCGCCGCCGCCTGGCTTCGGCGTTATCGGATGCAGGTTGCAAGAGGAGGAGGCGAGGGCCATGGGTCCTGAAAAGGATGAGGCATATGATGTGGTGGTGGTCGGGTCCGGCGCCGGCGGCATGTCCACGGCGATCACCGCCAGGAAGAACGGGCTTTCGGTCTGCATCATCGAGAAGGAACCGGTCTTCGGCGGCACGACGGCCTTTTCCGGCGGTGTCCTGTGGATTCCGCTCAACCGCCATGCCCGAGAAGCCGGGATCGCCGACAGCCGCGACGACGCCATCACCTACATGAAGGAAGAGACCGGCAACTACTATTCTGCGGAAGCCGTCGAGGCCTTCATCGATGCCGGGCCGGAGATGGTCGACTTCTTCGAGCGCGAGACGGCGGTGCAATTCGTCCCCACGCTCTATCCCGACTATCACCCGGACGTGCCGGGCGGGGTCGATGTCGGCCGCTCCATCCTGGCCGCGCCGTTCGACACCTCGGCACTGGGCGACAACCTGAAGCGCCTGCGTCCGCCGCTGGCGACGATCACCTTCATGGGCATGATGTTCAATTCCTCCAATGCCGACATCAAGCACTTCTTCAACGCCACGAAGAATTTCGGCAGCTTTGCCTATGTCACGAAGCGCATGGTCAAGCACTTCTCGGAAGTCGCGCGCTATGGCCGGGGTGTCCAGGTGACGAGCGGCAATGCGCTGGCTGCCCGGCTTGCCAAGTCGGTGTTCGATCTCGACATCCCGCTCTACACGGAAACGCCGGCCGAGGAACTGATCGTCGCGGATGGCCGCGTGACAGGCGTTCGCGTGCCCGGCGCCCGGCTGACCGCGCGCAAGGGGGTCGTCATTGCCACGGGCGGTTTTGCCCACGACATGGAGAAGCTGAAAAAGGCCTATCCGCACCTGGCGCGCGGTGGCGAACACTTTTCGCCGGTGCCGGACTCCAATACCGGCGACGGAATCCGCCTGGCCGAGGCCGTGGGCGGTCATGCCCCGATCGAGTTCAACGACACTTCGGCATGGATGCCGGTGTCGAAGGTGCCGCAGCGCGATGGCAGCACCCGTCCGTTCCCGCACCTCCTCGACCGCTACAAGCCCGGCATCATCGCCGTTCTGAAGAATGGCAGGCGCTTCACCAATGAAAGCGAGAGCTACCACGATGTTGGCGCAGCCCTGATACGCGCCTGCGAGGGTGAGACCGAAACGGCCGCCTGGCTGATCTGCGACCATCCGACGATCCGCAAATACGGGCTCGGTTTCGCCAAGCCGGCGCCCGTGCCGCTCGCTCCGCATGTCGCCAGCGGTTATCTCCAGAAGGGCAGCACGCTGGCGGAACTGGCCGGGGCTACGGGCATCGATCCGGCCGGCCTGGAGGCGACGGTCGCCGAATACAACAGCCACGCCGTCAACGGCGAGGATCCCGCCTTCGGGCGCGGGCGGACCAGCTTCAACCGCTACCTGGCCGATCCCGGACACAAGCCGAACCCCTGCGTCGGCCCGATCCTGCAAGGACCCTTCTACGCCTTGAAGATCATCATGGGTGACCTTGGCACGTTTGACGGGCTCCGCACGAGCGTGACAGGGCAGGTGCTGCGCGCCGACGGCTCGGCGATCGACGGGCTTTACGCGGTGGGCAACGATCGCGCGTCCATCATGGGCGGCAATTATCCGGGTGCGGGCATCACGCTGGGTCCAGCCATGACCTTCGGCTACATCACGGGCCGCCACCTGGCGGGGGTCGACGTATGAGCTGGCTCGGGTTGGAAGGCAAGGTCGCCGTCGTCACGGGCGCGGGTGGCGGTATCGGCAAGGCGATTGCCACGGCCTTCCGCGACGCGGGTGCCAGGGTGGCGCTGCTCGACCTGAATGCCGCGACACTGGAGGCGGCGGCACGGGAAACCGGCGGCAAGGCCATCCTCTGCGACGTGACGAGCGACGACAGCGTGGAGCAGGCCGTTGAAGCGGTGAAGGGCGCATTCGGCGCGGCCGACATCCTGGTCAACAATGCCGCCTTCCTGAAGCCCGGCAATCTCGACACGGTGGAAATCGCGGACTGGCAGCGCATGCTGGATGTCAACCTCACCGGCTATCTGCGCTGTGCGCAGCGCTTCGGGGCGGCCATGCTGGAGCGCGGCTCCGGTTCGCTGGTGCATGTCGGTTCGATATCGGGCCAGCATCAGCAAGCCTATTCCAATGCCTATTCCGCCTCGAAGGCGGCCGTCTCCATGCTGTCACGCCAGCTTGCCCATGAATGGGGGCCGCGCGGGGTGCGCTCCAACGTGGTGTCGCCCGGCCTCGTGCGCACGCCACTTTCGGAGGCTTTCTATGCCCACGAACCCACCCGGGTTGCGCGCGAAGCAGTCGTGCCGTTGCGCCGCATCGGCCATGTCAGCGACATCGCCGATGCCGTGCTCTTCTTCGCGTCCGGCCGGGCAGGCTATGTCACCGGGCAGGAGATCATCGTCGACGGCGGTTATTCCCAGACACTGATGAGCCATGTTCCCCGGCCCGGCTATTCGAGCGCTTGACCGGGAAAGCCGACCGGAAGCACGGGCGCGGCCTCGTCACGCAAGTCAGCATGAGAAGCGGCGGCGGCCGGCCGGCCTGCTTTCATTCGCCGCCGCAAGCCGCAGACACGAATGCAGCCGAGAGTGGCTGAATCGAAGACTTCGGTAAAACGGATATGCGAAAGCTCCGGTTCCGCGACGGATCATTCTGTGGCGAAATCGTCTGCGAGCAGCATGAAGCGCAAATCCCGTTCGAAGAATGGAGGAAGCACCAAAACGCCAGATGGCCGCACGGCGCGCTATTGCCCACGCGTTCCGGGAAACCACTGTCCGGATGAAGAAAGGGGCGTTCATGCACCATCAATCAACGTCGGCCACCGAGACCGGGCTGAGCACTCACATCGCCGCTGCAAACGCATGCAAACGCCTGGATTCTGCTTCCTTGCTTCACGGAGGATCACATGAAGATTACCAATGTCCGCACCTATACCGCCGAAGTGCCGATGCGTTACCCCTATATCACTGCCCTGGTGAACCGCAGGGTGACGACCTCGGTGATCACCGTTATCGAAACCGACGACGGGCTCACCGGTTACGGGCAAAGTTCGACCAGCGCGGCGATGTACTCCCCCTATGAAGAATATCTCGAGACGATTTCACAGGTCGTGGAGCGCAAGCTCAAACCGGTTCTCGTCGGCGCCAATCCGTTTGATCTGGAAGCCCTGCACGAACGCATGCAGCGTGCCGCCCGCGGACACCTATATGCCCACGCGACTGTCGATCTGGCCTGTCACGATCTCATGGGGAAGACGACCGGCCGCCCGGTAATCGAGATGATCGGAGGTGCGGCCCGGGAGCGCATTCCGCTATGCGCCCCGCATCTCGGGATCCTGCCTGCCAGCGAGTTGGCCGAACAGGCGAGGGGGTTCGTCGAGGACGGCTTCAAATACATCAACCTTCGGGTCGGCGGGACACTCGAACAGGATGTCGCAAACATCTCCGCGGTGCGCGAGGCGGTCGGCAAGGACGTTTTCATCGGTGTCGATTTCAGCCAGTCGCTGCATATGGCGGGCTTCCGGGCCGATACCGCGATCGTCCATATTCGAGCGCTGGAGAAAGCGGGTGCGAACGCCTTTGAGCAGCCGGTTGCCGACTGGGATGTCGAGGGTCTGGCGCGCATATCGGCTGCAATCGATTCCCCGATCATTGCCGATGAAGCAGTGCGCACACCGCAGGATGCCTTGCGGATCGTGGAACGCCGCGCCGCCGATGCGATCAAGATCAAGCTGATGAAAGTCGGCGGGATTTTTCCCGCACGCAAGATCGCTGCAATCGTGCAGGCGGCGGGGATGCCGATGACCGTCGGCAACGGGCTCGCCGGCATGATCGCCAATTCCGCGGAAGCCCATTTCGCTTTCTCGCTGCCCAACCTGAAATTGCCAGGCGAAATGAACGGCTTTCTGCGGCTCGATGATCCGCTGATGCAAGGCGATCTGGCGGTCGAGAACAGCGAACTTCTCAAACCCACCAGGCCGGGTTTGGGCGTCGAAGTCTCACCTGAGGTCTTTCAAGTTGCCTGAGCTTGCGGGGCTGACCGGGCTGCAGCGCTGACACAATCATGCAGGGAGGAGATCGAAATGACGAACGGTTTGAGAACAGAGTCGTCGGGCGGCGTGTTTCACGTCACGATCGATCGCCAGGACGACGGCAACCGGTTGAGCCGGGAGGTGCTGGAAGGGCTTCGTGACATCTGCCGTCAGTTGCACGATGACCGCACGGTTCATGTCATGACGGTTACCGGTGCGGGAACGGAGTTCTTTTCCACCGGCCTGCTCACCCCGGCCTTGAAGGAGGCATTGGGCAAACAAGGCGTCCTGGACCTGGTGCATGCCGCCAATGAAGTGTTCGACGCCATCGAGGCGCTGCCGCAAATCGTCATCGCGGGGTTCAACGGCGAGGTGCGTGCCGGGGCCGCGGAAATGGCGCTGGCCTGCGACATGCGGATCGCGGCAAGCCATTGTTGCCTGTCCTGGCCCGAAGCGAAATGGGGATGTTTCCCGGGCGCCGGCGCGCCGTTTCGTCTTCCCGCTCTTGTCGGGGACGCCAGGGCATTGGAACTGATCTGCTCCGCCCGCCCGGTCGATACCTCCGAGATGGAAAGGATCGGTCTCGTCAATCGCGTGGTTCCGTCCGACGAACTTCTTGACGCCCTGCGCGATCTTGCCGGTACCCTGGCGGGCAATGGGCCCCTTGCGCTGCGTGGCGCGAAGCGGATCATCCGGCTGCGGCGTGAAGAGGGAGAAGCAGCCGCCCGGAAACTGGCCGGTGAACTGCGCCAGGCGTTCGAGTGGACCGCGGATGCCGACGAGGGCGTGGCTGCAAGCCTGCAGGGGCGCAAGCCGGTCTTCACCGGCCAGTGATTCCGGTCGGCTTCGCGTCGCCGCCGTTCAGTTCATCATTACGTCGACGGACGCTTTCAGCGACCTGGAAGAGACTTGCCTCGTCGTCGCAGTCGCGATGACCGCAGACTGCCGGGCGTGAGACGGCGCTTGCGTGCCTCCCGCCGCCGGGTTGGTGATCCGCCAATCCAGCCCATCCCTCTGAAATGACGGCAAACCGGGTCGAACGAGGGTATGCCTCTTGTAGTTGGTTCGATTTCGTATTAATTAATCCGATATCGAACTAAATGGAGATTTCCGATGAACGTGTCGAGACGAAGGGTGCTATCGCTGATAGGTGGCGGCGTGGTGCTGGCTGCGGCCGGCGGGGGCTATGTCGCGACGAGGACGGCAACCCGCGCGGTGGAGCCCTGGAAGCTTGCCGGCGAATACGGGGAGATCAGGCGCAATGCCCTGTCCTGGGCGCTTCTCGCACCGAACCCGCACAACCTGCAGCCATGGCAGGCGGAACTGATCGGCGACGACCGGGTCGCGCTCTCCATGGATGCGACCAGGACCCTTCCGCATACCGACCCTTTCGGCCGCCAGATCACGATCGGGATGGGTTGCTTCATCGAACTGATGCGCATGGCCGCGGCGCAGGCCGGGTACGGGGTCGACCTGACCGTCTATCCGGACGGCGAAGACGGAGGCCGCGTGGCGATCGCGCGTTTCGTGCCCGGGGCCGCCGCGCCTGATCCGCTGTACGCCGCAGTCGCGGAACGGCGGTCATGCAAGGAGCCGTTCGAGGACCGGCCGGTGCCGGCCGATGCCATAGCCGCGCTCCGGGAACACGGGATCGTGGTGACAGGGGCTGACGCCGTGCAGGCGCTGAGAAACCTCACCTGGGAAGCATGGGTCATCGAAATGGAGACCCCCCGTACCTGGAAGGAGAGCATCGACCTCCTTCGCATTGGCGCCCGTCAGGTGGATGCCTCACCTGACGGCATCGATCTCACGGGTGCGTTCTTCAACCTCGGCGGGACACTTGGCTTCATCACGCAGGAGAACCAGTTGCCGCTCGACAGCATGGGGGCGCGAATGACCGCCGACATCTATCGCGAGGTGATGGCGCGGACGCCGGCCTATGTCCTGCAGGTCTCCGACGGCAACACGCGCCGCGACCAGCTTGAGGCCGGCGCGCGCTGGCTGCGGCTCAATCTTGCGACAACGGCCCTTGGCCTTTCGCTGCATCCCGTCAGCCAGGCCCTCCAGGAATATCCAGAGATGGCAGGCCCGTACCAGCGCATCCACGATCTTTACGCCACCCCCGGACAGACGGTACAGATGCTTGGCCGACTGGGCTACGGCCCGAAGATTCCGCAAACGCCGCGCTGGCGCCTCGAGGACAAGCTCGTTAGCTGAATGGATGACGAGGTTCCAACCCTGTTCCGGCTCTTCAACGAGGTCGGAATCATAAACCAGCTTGCAAGCGCGATCCTCCAGTCGCGCTTGCCGAAAGACGTGCTCGTTTCTCACTTCGCGGTGCTGAACCACC
Source organism: Zhengella sedimenti (assembly GCF_046506625.1). NCBI lineage: Bacteria > Pseudomonadati > Pseudomonadota > Alphaproteobacteria > Hyphomicrobiales > Notoacmeibacteraceae > Zhengella > Zhengella sedimenti. The sequence goes on along the minus strand of NZ_JBKFFP010000004.1, from coordinate 283,296 downwards.
TTGCCCGGGTGCGCGACGGCGCGACTCCGCTGGAACTTTCACAGGCTTTCCAGGTGCCGAAGACGACGATGACCCACACCCTCTCGGGCCTGAAGAAGCGCAACTGGGTCGAGGAACGGCCCAACCCGCGCGACGCACGCTCCAAGCAGGTCTGGCTGACGCCGTCGGGCCGGATGTTCCGGGACAGGGTGATCGCATCGGTTGCGCCAGACATTTCGAAGATCGAGCAGGACCTGCCGGGCCTTGCTGAGGCCGCGCTTCCCGGCCTGACAAGGCTTCGCCAGTATCTCGACAACGCGCGCGACGCTCAAGACGCGACGACAAGCTGATCTTCACCGTCATCGCCGTGGCGGCGCTGTCGACGATGGCGATGGTCGCCTGCCCGGCCCTGTTTTCCGCAATCGGCTTTTCCGAACGCGAAACGGGCATCCTGATCGGTGCCACGATGCACGATGTGGCGCAGGTGGTGGGGGAGGGCTACGCCGTTTCCAGGGAAACGGGAGGCACTGCAATGATTGTGAAGCTGTTTCGCGTTGTGCTGCTCGGGCCGATCGCCTTCATCCTGCCGATGGCCATGGCCGGTTTCGCGACGGCGGTGCTGCCGGGTTTTTCCGTTGCCCTTGTGTGGTCAAGGCCTTGAACCGCGGTTCTTCCTTTCCTCGGGCGCCGCCAATCAGCCAGTATGTCCAAGCCGTCCTGGCACCTCGGTCATCCGGCCGGATTGATGGCAATCAATGCGAATTCACCGGAAAATGCACCAGATGGAACCGGTTTTCGGGGATAAACATGTCCATGAATGATTGCAGACGGACCGCTGCGCGCCTTTGCCTCGCGCTTCTGTTCACGTTTCCCGCGATATCGCTGCCGGCCAGCGCGGAAGGCATTCGAAACGCCTCCACCGGGATCGCCTACGACACGCTGACGGCGGCCATCGACAAGGCGCGGGCTGGAGACACGATCGAGGTGAGCGGCGGCGTTCACAGGGGAAACTTCTCCATTCAGGTGCCGCTGACCTTGCGCGGCATACCGGAGGGCGGCAATCGACCGGTTCTTGACGGAAACGGAAACGGGACCGTGCTGGTCGTCCAGGCTCCCGGTACGACCGTCGAAAACATCGCAGTCGTCAACTCGGGGCGCGAGACGGACCCTTTCCTTTACTGGGGCGCGGCGGGCATCCGTGCCGAAGCCGACAATGTCACGCTGCGCGCGGTCGAGGTTCGCGACAATGACCGGGGAATCCTCATGCTGGGCGGCCAGGGTTCGGTGGTGGAGAGTTCGGAAGTCACAGGCAATCACCATGCCGGCATCCAGATCCTCGGCGGCCGCAAGCATCGCATCACCGGCAACACGGTGAACGGCAATGGCACCGGCATACTGGTCGACATGCTGCACCGGGAACGGCGTTCGCTGCTTGATCGCGCGACCGATCCGGAAGCCGTCGCGCGGATGGCCCTGGACCAGAAGACGGCAATCCGATCCGAGGACATCATGGTTTCGGACAACGAGGTGCGTGGCAATGCGGCCATGGGGATTGCCGCGCATTGGTATGCCCGGCGCGTCAGCATCCTGTCCAATACCGTTCACCTGACCGGTATCGAACGCAAGCCGGACATGGCGATGATCGAACGGGTCGAACGTGAAGTGACCGCGGGCCTGGGAGGCAAGGCAGTCGCCAAGGTGAATCCGGAGGGTATCGGCACCGGCATCCACCTGTTCTGCTATGTCGAGGATAGCCGCGTTGAAAACAATTCCAGCTACGACAATGCGGGAAGCGGCATCGGCATGGTCGCAGTCAACACCATTCGCGTGTCGTCCAACCGGATTGCCGGCAATCGTGCGGGGATCGCGATTGAGAGCTCCGGCCGAAATCATGTCGAGAGCAACACCGTCACGGACAATGCCGAGTACGGTATCCGGATCGGGTCGCCGGCGCCGCTCTCCGGTCAATCCAGCGGGAATGTCCTTGCACGCAACGACATCACGGGCAGCCGGATGAATGCCTTCGACAATTCGGGTCGGGCGCCAGCCGTCGACGACATGGATGCCATCATCGAAGCCTTGCCCTTACCCGAGCAGGTCAAGCAGCAGATGCGGACCAGCAAGGCCGCGCGCGAGATGTACTTGAAGGCCATGCGGGACGCCTACAAGCCCGGGTCAAACGCATGGGACGACGGCCAACACGGCAACCGCTACGGCGATTTCGACGAACCGGAAGAGGGTTTCGCGGACCGGAACGGGGATGGCATTTCGGAGGCCCACCATGCGATCCCCGGCGGAACGTCCGTAGACCGTTTTCCGGTTGCTGCCGACCACGTGACAAGGCGCTGAAAGTGGCAGACAACCAGAGAGTTGAACCGCCATGCAGCGATCGGCGAAGGGCAATAGCGAGTGGTGCCAGCCCCTGATCAACGGGCATGTTGCGGTTTCCCTACATTCCCTTGTAGCGAACCCCGCCGATGACATGCCCGGTGGCCGTCATCTCAAGTTCAGCGACACAAAGGTGCGCCGGCTTGTTCAATGCCCAAACGATACCTTCGGCGATTTCATCGGCGGTCAGGCAATGCACGGGGTCATAGACACGGCGACTGGCTTCTTCGATGTCTCCGTCAAACATTTCCGCATGCATGCCGGAACGAACGCCGCCTGGCCGGATTTCGGTAACGCGAACCCGGTGCGGAAACAATTCCATGCGGAGATTGCGTGCCATCGAATGGACCGCTGCCTTCGTGGCGGAATAGACCGGCTGTCCGAGGCTGCGGTAGAGCGCCACTGAGCCGATCATGACGACATGCCCGTCATTGCGTTCAATCATTGCCGGCACCACCGCTCCCAGGCAATTCTGAATTCCCAGGATATTCACGTCGACCAGGCGCTGGGCGCTTTCCGCTGGCTGGTCGAAAAGCGTTCCGGTGCGACCAGGTGCGCCATGTGCGAGGATCAGGAAATCCGGTGCCAGGGGCCGCAGCATGGCCATGACTGCGTCACGGTCGCGCATATCAAGATAGTGGCACTCGGCGCCGGTTTCCGCTGGCCTGCTGCTGGTGCCGCTTTTCATCTGAACGGACGGGAAGCGGGCAGGTCGTTGCAGACGGCGCCAACCACGCGCTGCCTTGTCAGGACGAAGAGCCGCAGGACCTGTTCGGTTGCAGGAAGTCCTCCAGGAACGTTGTTGCCATGCCGGATTAGCTCATCGCCATTCGCTGACCGAGTTCGAGCAATTGAGATCTGCCGGGACTCTTCGGTGTGTCAAGGTCTCCAGCCGTTTACAATGATCAACGAGCCGGCATCTTCCGTACCGGAATGCGTCGTCATGAACAACTGATCCCCCCAAACCAGGATCGCCTGCGGCCGGACGGGGCCGGTGGTCAGGTTGATTGTCTGCACCAGTGTCAGGTCGTCACCGGTGAGGACGGAAACGGAACCGTTGCCGTCTGCGGCAATCACATAGTCAAAGCCGGTCGTCACCGCCGCGAACGGCGCGGCGCCCTCGTGGCGAGCGGTCTCCACGCCGGTTTGCGGATCGAGCCGGACAATCAGGCCGCCGCTCGTGGATTGGCCGCCGGCGGCATAATTCCCGTGCTCGCCCGCGGTGAGCAGCATCAGAAATCCGTCGATTTCCTCGCTGATCTCTTCGGCAAGCGTATCCTTGTTCAAACCGACCACCATACTGCGGTTTTCACCGTCGAGACGATGCAAAGTCCACACGGTGTCGCCTGAAACCGTCACGTCGAAACCGTTCCTCGGCAATATGTCCGACCGGGTCGTTTCGCCGCCTGCCGGATCGATGCGTTCGACGCGGGTCTGGCTCGAAGACCCGTTCACCCAGGTCAGAGCCCAAACCGATTCACCGTCGGTCGCAAGCGACTGCGGATAGTCCTTGAGGCGGGCGATGGCGCGACCTTTTCCCTCGGACGGCTGTGCCCAGATGATCTTGTCGGTGGCAACCGTCGCATAGACCGGACCGTCGCCGAAGGCGGCGAGTCTTACCGGCAAACGCCCGACCTTGACACGCCGGACAATCTCGCCCGTTTCGGGATCGGTCCGGTAAAGCTGGCGTTCGCCACTCATGGCCAGCCAAAGCCCGGAGCCGTCATGAGCAATTCCTTCCGGCCACTTGCCGACCGGGACGACTTCGGGCGACATCTCAACCGTGACCGGGCCCTCCGGCATTGTCGCGGCGGATTGCGCATCCGGTCGGACCGGAGCCTCGTCGCTTTCATTCACCTGTGACGGTTCGGTCGCTTCGACGCCTGCTGCAACGCCCGATATGCAGCACTCGTCGAAAACGGCGGCCGGAACCGCGTTCTTCAAAAGGCACAACGAAAACGTGCCGGCGCCAAGATCCGGGTTGCCTTCTTTCACCAGTGTCCAGGCGCGACATTGCGCATCCTTCACACATAGCGCTGCACAGCTTTCTGCGGCCGAGCCCGGATCGTCGAGCGGGATGGTGGAATAGGTCGCGCCTATCCGATTGGTGTCGGTTTCCCACGCAAGGCCGCCGTCTGCAGCGGCAAGGACCAGTCCTGCCGCCGCCATCGCGGTCAGGATGTGCCGTGTCGCGAACGCGATGGCCGAAGGGAATTGCATCACACTTCTTCCTTTGCCGCTCGACGGGTTGTGCGGGTCATAGACCGCTGCATCTCATAACGCCAACCCTTATCACATCACCAGGCTTGTCCATTTTCATTGACGATTGTCATTTCCCGGCGTCCGGCCCGGGACCTGATCCCCTGGCCATTGATGGTCGTCAATTTGTCCGGGGCAATCCTTTGGCATGCTTTCGTCAGTCAGGGAGGAACATGACGATGCGTGCGAGCTTTGCCTGGTTGCTGACGCTGGTGTTGTCGCTGAATGCTGCGCCGTCATGGGCCCTGGACGGTCTTCCGGAAACCGGTGATGCCATTGTCACCAAGTTCTCCGGCGCGAAGGACGTCACCGCATCGGACGGAACGCGGCAATGGCAGATCGACGCCGATGGCGCGGTTGCAAAGGTCCTCGACCTCCAGACGCCTGAACAGGCGGATAGCGGCGAGCCGGCAAGCCAGCAGCCGCTGGTCACCGCCGGCCAGGTTGGCGAGATATTCGGCGCAGCCACCGACGATGCGATACCTGCGAACATCTACCTTTCCGCTTCCGCGATCCATGGCCTCGCCCGGACGGATGATGGCTGGATGGAAGGGCAGTGGGGACCGGGCGGCGGTCCGGGAACGATATGGAAGCTTGATGCCGCCAACGGCTACCAGCCGGAGATTTTCGCAGACGTAACCCTTGCCGGACGCGAAAACTCCGGTGCCAGCCTCGGCAACATCGCCTATGATCCCTACCATCGCCAATTGCTGGTTTCCGATCTGGAGACCGGCATGATCCATGCCTTCGGTATCGATGACGGCGTCGAGCGAGACCGCTTCGATCACGGCCTTCATGCCCGGTCCGGTTTCCTCGATGCCGCCACCGGCGAGGTGCGTGCATTGCCGGTCGTCGAATTCGATCCTGCAACGACGGCCCAGATCGAAGACTGCGCGGCAGGCCCGTTCGTCTCGACGCCGCAATGCTGGAACCTTGCCGACTTCCGCCGCCGCGTCTGGGGCCTCGCCGTGCGGCGCGACACTGGAACCGGCGCTGTGCGCGCCTACTACGCGGTCTGGTCGGACACCGGTTTCAGCAACCCGGACTTCGAAGCCGCGTCGCCTGAAGACAAGACGAATGCGATCTGGTCCGTCGAGCTCAACGCGGTCGGCCAGTTCAAGCCGACAACCGCGCGGCGCGAATTTGTCGTGCCCGGCGATCCTGTTGAAGGGGAAGGGGCCGCCAACCGTTTCGCGATATCCGACATCGCCTTTCCAAGGACAGTCGATCAGCGAACCCTCGCGCTCGCCCGCAACCGCGGCCTGATCGTCACCGAAGACGCGTCCGGGATGCAATCCTGGCCAGCCTTCGACCGTCCGGCCTACCGTGGCAGGGAAACCCAGCGCTGGGTCCTCGATGATGGCGGTCAGTGGAACCCCGCCACGGCCGATGACGAGCCCGTCGTCCAGGCCGTCATCGGTGCATCGGGGCGGCCCTCGTCGCTGCCGATCGGGCAGGACGCCGCTGGCGGCGTCGATTTCGGCTTTGGATACCGGAACGGGCAGATCGATCCGGACGCGCCGGCTGGTACCGTCTGGCATTCGGCCGACAATCTCTGCGCCGAACCTGACTCCTGCGAACCAGAATCCCCGCAACCGGCCGCGGAGGGCGCCGAACCGCCGGTCATCCCCGATATCGCGCTCGATAGCGGCGACATGGCGCAGCTCGGCGATGTCGAAATCATCGCACCTTATCCGGCTGCTGGCGAATGGCAGCTTGCGGGCGATCCCGACTGGATGGAAGGCGGCGAGCAGGATTGGTGGCCACCCGAGGCCCAGGGCCAGGATTGGTGGCCCGCCCAGCAGCCGCTGGCGGCACCGGCCGCCGGGCCCGACCTCGCTCTTCAAAAAGCCGTGCCGCAGCCCTGTTTTCCCGGAAAGACGTGCTCGATTGTCCTGGTCGTCACCAATGTTGGCGATCAGCCCTATACCGGCGCGCTGCGCCTCGCCGACGGACTTGCCAATGACTGGGCGTTGGCGTCGGGGGGTCCCGCAGGCTCGCTCTGGTCCTGCAACCAGTTCGGCGCCGAAGCGTCCTGCATCCATCCGGGCTTGCTGCTCGAGCCGGGGCAAAGCGAAGTCGTCGCCTTCGACGTCAAGATCCCGGCCAACCAGGTGCCGGGCATCATCAACAATTGCGCGGTCATCCAGCACGGGCAGGGGGCGATCGACGTCAACCCGGCCAATGACGAGGGGTGTGCCCAGCTGACATTCGACAACCCGCAACAGGCGCTTCCCTACGACCTGGCGATAACGAAGGAAGCACAGGGCGAATGCGCTGCGGGCAAGCCCTGCCTGTTCGCGCTGCGGATTACCAACAACGGAACGGCGAATTTCGCCGGGACGGTTTCCTATGTCGACATCATGCCGGCGGGTTGGACGTTCACCGCGGTCAAACCGGGCTGGTGGTGCATGCTGACCGTTGGCGGCGGCGACCGGTTCTCCTGCTGGCGGCAGGCAAATTTGGCGCCGGGGCAGTCGGTCGTTTCACTGTTCACCACGACCCCGCCCGGCACGTTTACCGGCACGGTCGACAACTGCGCCGAGATCGACTGGTCCAAGGCTGTGCAGGACCAGCGCGCGGACAATGATCGCGCCTGTGTGAGCGTCACGCTGCGGGAGCCAGAACCGGTCCAGGGCGTCGACCTCAAGATAGAGAAGCGCTTCGTGCATCCGGCGCTGACCGGGCCGCTGGCCACCGCGAATACCGACTGCCGGGTCGGCGATGCCTGCCCGTTCGGTTTCGAAGTCACGATCACCAATGCCGGGACGGAAACCTATTTCGGGCCGATCATTTTCGATGACCTGATGCCGCTCGCCTGGACCTATGAGGGCGCGAGCGGAGCGCAGATCTGCCAGACCAAGGGTGCCTTCCTGTCCTGCGGCTTCGGTCCACCGCGCAACCTTGCGCCTGGCGAAAGCGTCAAGGCCTCCGTCATGCTCCGGTCCGCGCCGGTCGACAAGCCCGGTGCCTTCGTGGTGCGCAACTGCGCCGCCCTGTCCCTGAAGATGCAAGGTGACCAGAACAGCGCCAATGACTCCGATTGCGACGAGTTGACGGCCGTTGTCACCGACGGCCAGCAATCGGGTACGCCCGTGATCAAGGTCGTCAAGTCTGCGACCACGCCCTGCCTCTACAATGTCGAGGCATGCCGGTTCACGATCTCGCTTCGCAACGAAGGAACCGCGGATTTCGATGGCGGGGTGTTACTTGCCGACAAATGGCTGCCCGGCGGCTGGATCCTGACGCCGCCAGCCGACTGGAAATGCTCGCAGCCTGAACCCGATGTCTGGAACTGCGGCGCCTGGGTCAAGGTACCGGCGGGACAGACCATCGAGACGCAGTGGTCTTTCCAGGCGCCGGCCGGGTTCAATCCATCGGGTAATCCGGTCGTGCACGACAACTGCATCCTGCCGGATACCTGTGTTTCGATTACGCTCGAGACCGGCAGGAAGGTCGGGCCCGTCACGCCGGGCCAGACGGTCTCCAGTTCGCCAGGAAACATTTCGGTCGGGACAGGCGGCCAGACCGGAGGTGGGCAACAGCAAGCCGCTGGCGAAACCGCCGATATTCTCGGTGGGGAGGAATCCGGCCCGGACCTGAAGATCAACAAGAACCTGCTCACCACATGCGAACCCGGCAAACGTTGCGATTTCGTGCTCAACGTCACTGGCGTTGGCAGCAATGTCTACAAGGGCAAGTTCACCGTTACCGATACCTTGCCTGCCGGCTGGAGTTTTGCCGGTGGCGGGACGCAGGGCCTCTGGAGCTGCGCCAAGGCCGGAGCGAGCACGGTCTGCACCTATGATGCCTTCAAGAGCAAGTTTTTCCCGACGAGCGGCTTCGACAGCAGCGAGACCCTCGGTTTCGGCCTTCAGCTCAACATTCCTTCAAACCAGCCCGACGGCATCGTCGAGAATTGCGCCGCGATCAACTTCCTCGAAACACCGCCGGCAAATGGTAAGGACGCCAATCACAAATCCTGCGTGAATGTGGTGATCGGTCACCCGCCGAAACTGACGATCACCAAGCGCTTCGACAAGGCACTGTGCGTGCCGGGCGAAAGCTGCGACTTCACGATTACCGTGCGCAACGAAGGGAAGGGGGCCTACGAGGGCCTGCTGGAAATCTGGGACCATTCCGACAGCGCGGACGGGATCGAGGTGAAGAAGATCGATGCCGATCCGGCCTTGAATTGCGGCCGCGAAGGTACGCTTGAAGTCCTGCTGTGCACCACGAACACACCGTTGAAACCGGGCGAAAGCCGGACGATCCGCGTTTCGGCGACGATCAGCCAGATGTGGGCGGGGTCAAACGCGTCGCTCGAAAACTGCGCCAGGATCGAACTGTATGACACCGATCCCACATCGTGGAGCTATGAAAAGAAGCTTTCGTTCGTGCGCAGTCTGTTGATCGCCGAAAAGCAGATGACCCATGACCTGCTTTCCGAGCCCGACACTCCGCTCAACATCGCGGAAATTGCCGCGGTCATGGCCTACAAGAAGGACCAAGGCATCAAGGGCAGCAACGGCAAGCTCGACGAAACCGGCGAGATCACCGATGCAATGCTGGAATCCGCCCTGCCGACGTTCCGCGATGCTGCGTTCGACGACGACACGCTTGAGCGCACGACCGATGGCACGATCATCCGCGAGGCATGCTCGACGGTTTCGTTGCGGCCGAATCTCAAGATTACCAAGACCGGACCGAGCGATGTCGAACTGACAGGTGGAAGCAAGGCGGGTCACGAATGCCGCTTCGATCACCTGTGCGCCTTCACGATCTCCGTGTCGGCAACGAACGGGCAGCCCTATGACGGCCCGATCACGCTTCGCGAGGAACTGCCGACCGGATGGAAATTGGACAACTGGTTCCCGAAAGCGCCCGGAGGATGGACCTGCCAAGGCAGCAATCCGGCAATCTGTACGATCGCCGATGCCCATATTCCGGCCGGAGGGTCGATTCAGCTCGATCTGTCGATCCGGGCCACGCCGGCTTGGTACCAGCATGTCGACGCACAGACGCAATTGACGGTCTCCGAGCGCCGGCACCCATGGATCGTGAACTGTTCCTACGTGCAGGTCGAAAACCAGGTGCTGAAGCAGGCTCCCCATGCCTCCTGCTACAGGGCGCGGTTGTCGATGGCCGATCTCAGCAACATTGACTACGACGCCATCGGAACGGGAACCTGCACGCCGCCCGGCTGCACCTTCTACCAGTTCACGGCAACCGTGCGGGAAGAGGCCTATCGCGGACCGCTCAGGATCGACGGCACCCTCCCGGCCGGGTCGCAATTCCCCAAACCGGTGATCAGTTCAACCGCGAGCGGCTGCTTGCCATCGGCATGGTCCTGTTCCACGCCGCAGGCCACCGGATTTACATGCCGGGCCGATGATTGCTTCGTTCAGCCCGGAGAGCAGATTGCCGTTCGTCTCGAAGGCTCGGTCGCTCCCGACCTGAAAGAGCCGCCGGAAACCCCGTTGGAAAAGACCGCCTGCAGCACGATCGAGTGGATACGCAAGTCTTCTCCCGGGTCAATCGAGCAGCAGCCCGGTCCGATGCGCAAGCGGGCGTGTTTCACGACGACAATTCTCGCCAAGCCACGGCCAGAGCCCTGTCCCGATGGGCTGGAACGCAATGCGGCCGGCCGCTGCGTGCCCATTGTCAAGCCGCTCGATCTGGCGATTGCCAAGCGCACGGTCGGCAATTGCGACGGACAGGAGAATTGCCGGTTCCAGATCACGGTTTCGAACCAGAACAACACGCCGTTCAATGGACGCATTGCCATCCGCGACACCTTGTCGGTGGCCGGCGCGACGCTCAATCGCGTCTCCGGGCGTGCATCCTGCACGCAGTCCGGCCAGACGATCGACTGTGTCGTGGAGCCGGGCGCGGTCGTTGCCGGTCGCGGGCAGGTGCTGTCCGTGCTTTCGCTCGACATGACCCTGCCGCGTCGCGGCGGAAACCGTTCGGCGGAAAACTGCGTCGAGATCTATCGCCCGGACGCCGGCGATTTGCGATTGTCGCGCGACGACATCCGAACGCTCCAGCGCACGCTCGATCAACTCGGCTATGATCCGGGCCCGATCGACGGCATCATGGGGCGAAAGACCCGCGATGCGGCGAATGCGGCAATTGCCAACCTCAATCTTTCTCCCGGTACACGGATCGACCGCGCCCTGCTGTCGAAGCTGCTCGGCGGCGGCGCTGAAGCCGAGGATATCAATCCGGCCAATGACCGCGCCTGCGTCTCGGTTGTCTTGCCGGAATGCCGGCCCGGCTTCACCCATATGCGCGGCAGTGGCGAGTGTGTTTGCCCAAGTCCGATGGTCGAGCGTGACGGCGAATGCGTCATAGTTGCGCCGCCGCAACCATCGCCGATCATCTGCGAGGGCGGGTCGGTGGACAGCCGCAACCGGTGCATCTGTCCCTCCGGCTGGAACCGCCAGAGGCTCGCGCGCGACCATTACCGCTGCAGCCCGCCGCCACAACCTTCGCCGGTCATCTGCGAGGGCGGGTCGGTAGACAGCCGCAACCAATGCATCTGTCCGCGCGGCTGGAACCGCCAGAGGCTCGCACGCGACCATTATCGTTGCAATCCGCCGCCGCAACCTTCGCCGATCATCTGCGAGGGCGGTCGCGTCGACAATCGCAACCAGTGCGTCTGTCCGCGTGGCTGGAATCGCCAGACGCTCGCGCGCGACCATTACCGCTGCAGCCCGCCGCAAGTGTCGCCGGTCGTCTGCGAGGGCGGTCGCGTCGACAATCGCAACCAGTGCATCTGCCCACGCGGCTGGAACCGCCAGAGGCTCGCGCGCAACCACTATCGTTGCTTGCCTGCACCAGCGCCTGTGCCTACTCCGGTGCCTAACCGGCCGACCCCCGTACCGGCGCAGCCGCAATGCATTGGCGGAACGATGGTCCGCGGGATTTGCGTCTGCCCGACCGGCATGGCGAGGATTCCGTTGCCCAACAATGCGGGCTTCAGCTGCATGAGGCTGCAGATGATCCGGCCGCAACCGGTTCCGGTGCCTATCAGGTAAGACGGCGCGGCCTGTGTCAGGATCCAGGCCGCGTCGGCCGGACGATGATTCCGCCGTCCTGACCGGCGCCGGGCCGTGGCTGACCGACAGAGGCCCGGGTGGTGGGCCATGCGGACGGAAGCGGCCGAAGTGAGCGATGCTGATGTCCGCGATGCCCGCTATCGGCCGGATCGCTATTTGTTCGAAAAACATGCGCGCAGGATCGGATGCGTATTTCCTAGTGCATTGATTTATAAAATAATGTCGTGTGCATCTTGTTTTGCAGTGCAGCATAAAGATCAAAAAGTTGGGGGGCGAGAATCTTGAAACGAAATATAAGAGGTGCTCTTTCCAATCCTTATTTGCGCAATATTGCTTCATTTTTTGGAAGAATATATATAAATATGGTATTTTATTCAAATCGATGGCAGTATCTTGATGCCCGAAACGACACGCTTCAAGAATTCGTGGGCGAAAAACCCATCATCCTTTGCGTCTGGCACGGTCGGCAATTGATGATGCCCAAATTCTGGCCATCAACCAGGCCGCTTTGGGTTGTCGGCTCGACAAGCCGTGACGGACGACTTGCGCTCGCTACGGCCGAAAGATTCAAGATCAACGTGATACAACGCTCGCGAATGGCCGGCGCTTCGAATGTTGCGCGCAGGATTCTCCGGGTGCTTGCTTCTGGCCATTGCGTCGGCCTTACTCCCGATGGCTCGCGTGGACCGAGAATGAGGGTGAAGACAGGTGTCGTTGAATTGGCGAAGCTATCCGGTTGTCCATTGGTGCCGGCGGCCTATTCCTGCTCGAATGCCATCATACTCTCGAGTTGGGACCGCTTCATGTTGCCGCTCCCCTTGGGACGCGGCGTTTTCATTGTTGGTACCCCCATCGAAGTCGATCGCATGGCTTCTCCTGCGCAGATCGAAGAAGTCCGGTGTGCTCTGGAACATCAAATGAATACACTGACGGATACTGCCGACCGAACGGTCGGACGCTCGGTCATCATGCCCGCCGAAAGACCATGAAACGGCCAAAGGCCCATTCAAAGGAAGTCGCACGAGATGCAGATGTCAACTGGCACCAGGTTGAAAGGGCTCCAAGCCTATGGAGCCATTGCGCAATTGCTATTTGATCCGTTGTCGGCTTCACGTGCCATCACAAGTCGTCATGGCAACTTCACCGAGATATCGTTATCGACAAGAAAGAAACGCGCGCCAATATTTCACGTCGTGGGATCGCAATATGCTGAGCAGATCCTGAAAAACTATGACACCTTTCGGAACGGCGGCATAATAGTCAAAGGCTATAGAAACTCTACCCACAATCACCTCAGGCAGGGCTATTTCAGCGCGAATGGCGCGGAATATGAACACTATATAAAGTTGTTCGGGCCGTTGTTTCGGAAAAAAATCGTCGAAGAAGTCTACCCTGTCATTTCCGAGGTCGTCATGGATCAACTGGATCGATGGCCGACGGATGAAGTCATCAATATTATTCCCCGGATCAACATCCTGATGAAAATTCTGGCATCTCAAGGAATGTTCAGAGATCCGGATATCGTCAAAGGTATCCACGCCGCCAATATGGTGGAACAACACGGCAGGTTGAGCGGAGCTTCGCTCGCCAGTCTGATTGCGGCAAAATATGGCAGGCCACCATTTTCGAAACTGCATCGACAAGCCAAGGCCACCTACGATGCAATCGTCGATTGGGGCAAAACGCGGGACGGTTTCGAAGCCAAGTCGGATGTGCTGTCGACAATAACAAATGCACCGGATGAATTTGGACAATCGGCATCAGCGGACCGTATCGCCGGCTATGGTTGGACCATGCTCGGGGCATCATACGACACGTCCACCTCGATCCTTACATGGCTGCTCGTCCTCATTGCCACCCACCCTGATGTCGCGAGAAAACTTCACGAAGAGGTAAGCGGCTACGATTCCATATCTCCATCCGATATCAGCGTGATAATGAACCTCCCTTTTCTGGACGGAGTCATAAAAGAAGCGCTTCGATTGGTTCCTCCCGCGCCGATCCAGCGTAGAAAAACTCACACCGATACGGAAATCCTGGGTCATGAAATCCCGGTCGGCTCACAGATGCTGATCAGTGCCTGGATGACAAATCGCGACGCCGTTCTGTATCCCGACCCTGACCGTTTTGTTCCGGAGCGCTGGAGCAGCATCTCCCGATCACCATATCAATGGCTGACCTTCAGTGCGGGACCGCGGCGTTGCCTGGGCATCTGGTTCGCTCTCGCCTTTCTCAAAACGATAATCGCGAGCGTCATGGCCCGTTGGCAACCAGAGATTCCGGATGGATCAGCGGTGTCGATGAAGGTCGCGGTTACAGTACGCCCGGGACGCGAACTTCCGGTCATGCTCAAGAGGCTGGACGGGAACTACCGAACGTCCCGGCTTACCGGAAACATCCACAAATACTTGCAGATTGTCGACTAGAGCGGAATCCGTTCTTGCTGCATCTGAGCTGCCACCAATCCCGAAGCCCCTCTTCAGCATGGATTGACAGCGATAGATTCAAGAGATTGAATATATAAAGGAACCCTGATCTGTACCGGAATGTTGCTTCGGATCGACGTTTCGGATGGGGATCAGGTCGGACGGGCGCGGGCAGGGTGTCTATGCCGGAAACACATATGCAGGGACGGCGATATTGAGAAAGCTGATGCAGCCAATGTTGAGCGCAGCACTGGCTGCTCTGGCAATTCTTGTCCCGGCACCGGCATTCGCCGGCGGATACGACACAGGTGAGCAGGATTGGGACTTTCTGTTTCAGGAAAAGGCCATTTCCTTTGAATCTGCCGTTCGCTACATCGCTCCGCAGCGTACGCTCAACAACATCGTCGGCGTGTTCGGGCCAAGCATCGACGCTACTGAGGCCGAAGCGTTTGCCATCCCGCGCTTGAGCATGACGGCCCGGCTGGGAGACACCGCGGCTTGCATGGCAAGTTATCGCGAACCTTGGGGCGGGCATGCCGACTATGGTGCATTTTGGACCTATGCTGCATCGGCCGTCGAGCAGCATTTCTCTTCACAGGACTATGGTCTGACCTGCAGTGCCCGATACCAATTGTCAAAGGGTCAGCTTCATTTCATAGGTGGTGTCTCTTACCAGACGATCGACTATGAACTGACGCGGGCAATCGGGGTTGGTGCAATGGCTCGCACCGCTGTCAGCGACAGCGGGATCGGCTGGCGCGCCGGTGTTGCCTTCGAAATTCCTGAATATGCGCTGAGGGCCAGCCTGATCTACAATTCGGAGATCGACTACCGGATGTCCGGGACGCTTAGCGCCGGGCCGGCGATCATCCCGATCTTCGGCAACATTTCGATGCCGCAATCGATAGAGTTGAAGGTGCGCTCGGGCATTGCGCCGGGCTGGCTCGCTTTCGGTTCGGTCAAATGGACCGACTGGAGTGTCACCGACAATATGTGGCTGTGCCCTGCAGGCGTGCCGGCATGTGGAGCTCCGGCTGCGGTGAGTGCGCTGACACTCCTGTGGAAAGACACGTTCACGGTCACGCTTGGTGTTGCCCACCAGTTCAACGATGCCGTTTCCCTGGCGACCAGCCTGACCTGGGACCAGGGTGCAACACAGGGATTTACCTCCCAGACCGATACATGGGTGGCTGACGCGACCGTCGTCATCATTCCCAATGACAATGTGGAGTTGTCGTTTGGCGCAAATATCGGTGTGATGACCGGCGGCGCGCTCAGCACCATGGTACTGCCCGGTGGAATTCCCAATCCCGTCGGTTTCACGGCGACATTCGGCAATGACGTGCTCTACGGTTTCAGCGCCAAGGCAAAGCTCAGGTTTTGAGTTGATCGCTGTTCTGCGGTGAAGGCGACCGCTTCTTTTGGGGACAATGAAATCGATTTCGTGACATTCGTCGGGACTGGCCGCGAAGCTGACGTTCGTCGAAAGTGATCTGGAAGGACCAATCACGCCCCTGCAACTGCCCGCCATCACCATTTGAAGCCGGAAACCTAGCCGCCCACTTCCGGACCGGTAGAACGCTTTCGGTGGGCCAGGTGGCGGAGGGAGTGGGACCGGGATCGAACGTTCTCTAGAAGCTCGCTGGCCGTCGTTTCGGTCGCTGAGGAACTTTCTGGAAGGCCCGATCAATTCGAATAAGCATTCAACATGAGTATTGCCGCCTCTGTAGCAGGCATGCCCGGTTTCACGCCTGCGCGCCCGGCAGCAATATTATGGGCGGACACAACGCCGTCACGATACGTGCTCATTCCGTCACCGATCCGCGCGCTATCGGTCGAAACAGCTGCACCGGGTACGCCCGTTTCATCGAGAACCTGCAAACCCGAAATGCCGGACTGGTCCTTGCACATGCCGCCGTCGTTGCAGAACACTCCGGCCAGATCAAAGCGGGAGCTGTAGGCTGCGGAAGTTCGGCCGAAGTGGGAGCCGGCACAGACAACCCGTCCGCGATGTTCGGTCGTGATGAAGGTGACCGATCCCATGGCCATGACTATGCCTTCGGGGCCTTCGTAGGCGATGACGCAGGGTTTGTAGACGTCGGGCAGGGTGCGCCAGCGTTCGAGCATTCTCCGCGCGGCTTCCTTGACGGGCATGCCCGGAGCGATCCCCAACAGGTCCGCACGGTCGTTGACCCTGTCGACAATTCCATTGGTATACATGTCGTGCCCATCGGCGATCCGGCACGACATCGTTTCGGCCGTCGCACCGGGGATGCCGTCTGCCTCCAGAGCGAAAAGCCCGTTCTCACCCGCACGTTCCAACCCTGGTCCGGCAGCGTGGCAGATCACACCCTTGGGGTTCACCCGCAACGGCCAGCGAACGGAGAGCATTCCGCAAAACGACGCACCGACAAGAACGTCACCGCTGTTGTTGCGATGGTCCGAGAAGGTGATCGAATCCATGACGATGATCCTCCCGTATTCGTTCTGCAGCACGATTTCCTGCGGGGCAGGTACGCTTTTGGGTTCATCCATTGGCTCGCTCCTTGTCAGTGCATCCGGTCCGGCAGCCACGTTACGATTCCAGGAAAGGCGAAAAGAACGCCGAATATGATCAGGTCGATGACCACGAAAATGGACAGGCTCCTGAACACCTGTTCGAGTCCGCCGCGGCCAACGAGGTTGGCGACGATAAAGGCGTTCACGCCGACCGGCGGAGTGATGAGCCCGAGTTCGATCATCTTCACCGTCAGGATCGCGTACCAGAGGCCATCGAAACCGAGTTCGGTCACGACCACGGGGTAAAAGAGGGGCACGGTAATCAACTGGATCGACACGCCGTCGAGGATCATGCCCAACGGGATGAGCGAGCAGAGCATCAGAAGCACCAGCAGCGACGGGGAAATGTCGAAGCCAAGAACCCAGTCCGCGAAGTCACCCGGTACGCCTGCCGTCACGAGAAAATAGGAGAAGATGCTCGCGCCGATAAGGATGGCAAAGACCATGGACGACAACGATGCGGTACTGGACAGTGCTTCGGCGAGGGCGGGCCAAAATCTCAACTCCCGTTTGAGTGCGCTTAGGACCAGCATGGCGAAGGATGCCATCGCTCCAATTGCCGCAGCCTCTGTCGCGGTTATGACGCCTGAATAAATGCCGCCGATCACGATCGCGAACAGCAGGGCGAGCTTCACGATGCCGCTATATGAACGCGCGGATGAAACCGGTGCGGATTTATCCACCTCGCGGGCGATGGCGGGATCGAAGCCGTAGCCAAACCGTGCAAGTATCAGCACTCCGAGCGCCATTATGACTGCCGATACAATCCCCGGCACGATCCCTGCCAACAGCAGCGCGCCGATGGATTCATTGGAGATGATGCCGAAGAGGACAAGTGCGATGGACGGCGGAATCATCACGCCAAGGGTGCCGGCCGAGGCTACCAGCGCCCCCGCAAAGCCGCCCGAAAAACCGTAACGGCGCATTTCGTCGATCGTAAGCCGTCCGACAGTTGCCGCAGTTGCGACGCTCGAGCCGCAGACCGCCGCAAAGCCAGCACACGTGACGATGGTCGCGACCGCGACGCCGCCGCGCAGAAACCTTAGAGCACGATTGGTCAGTCGGAACAGGTCCTCGGCCACGTTCGCCTGCATCGCAAACATGCCCATCAGGACGAACATCGGCACAACTGTCAGGGTAAAGGATGAAGTTGCCTGGTACGGTAGGCTGGCCATCGTGGCGCCGGCGACCGAGGTCCCGCGTAGCAATACCAGACCGAGTATACCGCTGCCCGCCAGACAGAAAGCCACAGGAACCTCGATCGCAAGTAGAACGACGAGCGAGATCAGCACAATGACAAGGATCAGTTCGGTGCCCATGATGCTCTCAGAAATAGCCTTCGGTGGGGGCAGGGCGGTCGTCGCGTCCGGCTCGTATTGCGACGATAATAGTTGCCATGTCTGCCAAAACCTGCAGGGCCAGCGCCGCGAGGCCGATCGGGATTGCGGCCCGCGCTGGCCAGACCGGTACCTGCAGCAGCCCAAACCGGAACTCGCCTTGGGCATAGGACCGGACCGCTTCGTGCCCGGTAGCCCAAATCATCCACACGAGCAGTCCGAGTAGAAAGCAGCGCCCAAGCAGTCGTACTGGTCCACGGGTGGGGATCGGGAGGGCCCGGGTACACATTGTCACGGCCACGTGTTCCTGTCTGTGGTAGGCAAAGGCCATGCCGAGAAATACGAGCGCCACAATCAACTGCTCGCTGATTTCTTGCGCCCCCGGTATGGATCTGTTGGTCATCGCGCGAGAGGCCACGTCTACAACGGTCAGTCCCATCATCCCGACGACGCATAACGCCGCCACGATGGCAAGGCCGGTCGAAAGTGTTCGGATCAAGCGCAGCATGGGTTCACTTCTGGCTCGCCGAACGGTACCGGCACGTGATGCGCCGGTACCGTTCCGGACGGCTTATTTGCGGTCCGCGCAACGTTTCACGCCGGAAATGTAATCGACTTTCGCCTCGTACTCGGCAAGCTTGGCCTTGTACTCGGTCAGAAACGCCCCGGCATCAGCTCCGCGTGCCTCGGCTGTCTTGATCCAGTCCTTCTCGATGCTGTCGCCGATCGCGGTACGAATCGTCTCGACATCCGCCGCAGGCAGAACGCCAACACTGCCACCCGCATCGATGATGGTCTGGCAGACTTCGTCCTCGGTTTCAGCAAGGTACTCCGCAACCTTGTCCTGGAACTCGTGGCTGACCTCGGTCAACACCGCCTGGATGTCCTCGGGCATGCTCTTCCAAAGATCGAGGTTGATCGGCGTTGCAGCAAAGACGTAGTTGCCGGTCCCTGTCGCGACCGTATGCGGCGCAACTTCCTGCAGCTTGAGTGCGGTGACGACCTCGAAGGCGAATCCGGAATAGCCGTCCAGCGTGTTGCGCAAGAGCGCCTCGTAGATCTCGGGGGCTGCGATGGCCACCGGGTTCGCGCCAATTGCGTCGAGTACCTGATTCACATAGCCCAAACCGCGGATGCGCTTGCCTTTCAGGTCGCCGATACCGGAAATCGGCTCGCGAGTGCCGAGTATGTTTTCCGACAGCGGATTGAAGAAGAGCACATGCACGTTCTTGGACTGCCATTCATCGCGGAATGCAGCGTTGGTCTCGTAGAGGTCCATGAACGTCCGCATCTGCGCTTCCGCGTTGGAGGTCATGAACGGTACGCCGACCACGCTCGACAAGGGCAGTTCTGCCGGGTGATAGGCATTGGCGACATAGCCCATGCTCGCCCGCCCGTCTCCCACTCCACGCAGGATGTCGGTCGCTCCCAGAAGTGAGCCTCCGAAAAAGAACTCGACTTGCACTCGGCCATTCGTCCGCTTCTCTACTTCCTCGGCCCACCATTGCTGCGCCCGGCTCTGCGCCGCTGCGGCTCCAACGTAGCTGGCAAATTGAAGCTCGAATTCCTGCGCCGTCGCGGGTGCGGCCTGCATGGCTGTCAATGTCAGGGCCGCGGTCAGTATTTTCATCGTTTTCATGTCATTTCCTCCCTTTGGTGGTTTGATCCGGAACCCTTGCCGGGACGGGGCCGGTATAGTCGGTGTGGTTCAGCACAAGGTCCCAGATGGTTTGAGATGCCGGTTGGCGTATTTCTTCCAGCACGTGCCCGATCAGGCCGATCGTGCGCGCCACCAGCCCGATCCCTCGCACCGCGCGCCAGTCGAGCCCGATGTCGGAGGCAATGCATCCGACCGCGGCCACCGCATTGAACGTCAGGTGTTTGCCCCGCCGTTCGGTAGCCGCGCGCTGGATGGCGAGCATCAAGCGCGTGTGTGTGTCGGGCAGCCCGTGTTCGGTCTGCATCTGCAAGAGTTTTTCGGATCGCGGATCGATCCGATGATGAGGATGGCCCAGACCGGGGATGCGGCGGCGCTGATCGCCATAGCGCGCGACGATGGCGGCCGCGCGCTCCTCATCCTTTCCCTCGAGATCCTGCGCTTCGACTTGCAGCATGTAGGCGACGTTGCTGGTCGGACCGACAAAGACATCGCCCGCTCCAAGGAGCCCCGCCGCGACAGCGCCCTGGAAACTCTCCGGCGCGCCCATGATCGTCATCCGGGCGGCAATGACGGACGGCATCATTCCATGTTCTGCGATCGCCACGATCATGGCGTTCAGCAGCGCGTTCTGCGCCTCGGTCGGCAGCCGCCCGGTCGCTTCGAGGTAATAGAGTGCCGCCGCGTCGATCTTGCCCATCAACTCTGTCGTCAGATCATGGCCGTGCACGGTGATCGTGTCCTCGGTCATCGTCGCGATGCTACTCTTGATGCGGTCGGGAGCGCGGTTGGTCATGTCGTCTCCTCCGAGGCCGGCCGTGCGTAGTCGAGAAAGTCGTTTCGGATGTCGAAGAGGCGAAGTCTGAGGAGGTCTTCCGAATCCGGCGGCTCGGCAGCGATGATGTCGTCCGCCACGTGCAGCTCCCAGCCGCAGCGATCGCGAATATGCTGGAGCGTTGTGTCGCGATCTTCGCCCGCACACTCGAAATACTGCGTGAGGACTAGTCGTCCGTCCCTCTTTTCAAACACCCCGAGATCCGTGACGAGGGTCGAAACTCTGGCGCCGGGGCTGGTTACGTAGGGTAGAGTCTCGACAAGCCGGTGACGCGACTGCTGCGACACGGCGATGACATCGGCTGCGGTTGAGGTAATGTCGTTCGCCCCACCCGAGCCGAGCAGATAGCGGCCGTCGCCGGAAAGCGTGGAATTGATGTTTCCCGCAGCATCGATCTGGCCGGAGCCGATGATCGCAATGCAGTTGTTGTGCCTTCCTCCGACCTGGAGCCCGAGTATGCTATCGACCCCTGTCATGGACTTGGTGGACGGCAGGTTGCGGTTCGAGAAGATGAAAGGCTCGCCGGGTTTCGGCATGTAACCATAGAGACCGATCTCGGCGACGAGTTCGGCGTCGATTCCTTCTTCGTGCTGCAGACGATGAACTGCGAGCCAGGCAGCAAGGTTTGCGAAGCCGACGCCTGCCTCGACGATCCGGCGGCCATCTTCGCGGACTTTCCGGGCCACCATGCGAGCGGCGGCAATCACCATCATTTCGCGCGCATCATGGCCGGTCGTCGCTGCCAGTCGGTCAAGATCTGCCTGCGTGATGCCATCCGCCCATGCATCGCCACAAGCCCTTCCTCGAAGCAGGTCGAGCCTGTCCGCGCCCAGCTTTTCCAGATAGGCGTTATGGTCTGATACGTCGAAGATCCAGTCGTTGGTCCATTGCCGGAACAACGCCTCGTCGCGGATCGCCTTGCGAATATCGCTGAATGCCCGGGCGTCTTCGACATAGCCCGGTATGTCCATGTCCGTCGGGTTGTAGATGGCGTAGGGATGGCATCCGAATGGCGCCACGGAGACGCTCAGCACCCGGTCGGCGGGTATTTTAACAAGCGATGAATGGCGGCGCAGATCCTCGGCAGGAACGATACGCTCCACTGTCGCGATCACGCCTTTGCGCGCTGCATAGGCGGCGATGTCGCTTTCACCGAAGGGCGGCGACATCAGGATGTTCCCGGCTTCGTCCGCGGCCAATCCATGCATGATCGTGATGTCGGGAACCAACGCTTCCACTGCACCGATTTCCTCGCCGGAACCGAAGGGGTTGGCGATCCGGGTATAGCTAGGGTTGTCCGCCATGGAACTGCCGTGAAGAGACCGGGTCAGCGCAAAAGGAAACCCGTGTGCGCCGGCAGCCAGCCGCTGGCTGAGCACCAGGAGGGAGTTGTTTTCGATCTCGACCGCGCCGCTGTCTATTGCGGCCTGCAGCAACGGATTCGGTGCCGGCGTCGGATAATTCTCGCCGACGAATGACACGATCAGCCTGGATACGATGCCTTCGGTCACCAACGCGGTCTGGTTCGACACGAGGCCTGAACTGATTACGGTCAGCGCTGGTGAAGTGCCCCCAAATACCCTCACCAAAGCGTTGCTGGCTGCCATGGGACGCCCTTCGGAATAGGCGAAGTGCAGCACCATGCCCGGTGCGACATGCGTGCGGATCGCATCATCCAGCGGCACGACCTTGCCACGGGGGCGGTCGGGGGGCGGCTGGAACGCGTCGAGCAGCCACGCGCGGTCCAGATGGCGTAACCGGTTCATGTTGAGGTTCCCTTGCCACCGAGGCCGAAGACTTTCTCGGCTGCTCCATGCATCAGGAGTGCGCGTGCCTCCGGTTTGAGGTCGATCGCGGCCACCTGTTCAAGGCTGTCCTTGTGGCGGACCACGGGAAAGTCCGTGCCCCAGAGAACCTTGCCCTTGCCCCGACTGTTCAGGAACTGGATCAGTGACTTGTCCCAGTATTTTGGCGCATGGGCGCCGCATCCGATGTAAACGTTGGGATGTTTCCATGCCATCGCGATCAGCTCTTCAACCCATGGCCAGCCGGTGTGCGAAGCGACGATCCGCAACTCATCGAAGTACAGGGCAACGTCATCCAGATGGATCGGCCGCGATGTGCGGGAGGGCATCTTTTCAGCCGAATGACCCGATTGGACCACCACCGGAATGTCCAGTTCCACGCATTTCGCATAGATCGGGTAAAGTTCGCGGTCGTTTAGGGCGATGCCCCAGCCGTTGGAATGGATATGGGCGCCCTCGAACCCCCAGTCCCTGACCGCGATTTCCAGTTCCCTTACGGCTTGCATGCCCTTGGCGATGTCGATGCCGAACAATCCGCCGACCCGGCCGCGGGTCTGTTCCATGATTTCGCGAACAGATGCGGCTTCCACGTTCAGGATCGGTGCGCGGCGTTTCCAACTCTGCATCTTGAAGCTGGGCACGAAGGTCTTTTCTATCCCCAGCTCGTCCATCAATGCGACAAAGGCATCAGTGGTGTAGCCCTTGATCCGGTCGTCCATCCGCCACCAATCGACCACCGGCGCCAGTTCCTCGTTCTCGAGGTACATGTTGCGCAGCCCTTCCGGGGTGAAGATATTGGTCCAGTAATCGATAGCCCTTTGTTTCGTCATCGAAGTGTCACTCTCCGTCATCATGAAGTGGTCTTGTCGTCCGGCTGGGCGACCGTCAGTTGGTCACCAAGCGCTTCGATACCTTCGATGAAGGCGGTGAACCCCCCGGTGAGGGAGGCAAGCGACAACGCCTCAATGACCTCGCGGTCCGTCGCGCCCTGATACATCGCCTCGGACCCGTGGGTGCGGACGGATGAGCCGTAGCGGATGACGGCCGAGCAAGCCATAAGGATCAACTCCTTGTATTTTCGCGGGATTTCACTCTCTCTGGCGACACTGTGAACGACATACTCGGTTATGATATCCGCTGCCTTCGGGTCGATCTCGCGGATCACGCCGCGCCAGTCATATTTCCGTTCATGCATGTTCAGCGTCTCCTTCAGCTTTCTGTCGGGCATGCTCCAGCATTCTCCGCGCAGCACTGCGCGCACTGTCGCCTTCGCGGATACCGATTTCGGTTGCGGTCCTGTTGAGCGCGGCAATCCGGCCATCCAGGTAGGTGGATCTTGCGTCCCCCATGCGGGCGGTCTCCACGCTGACGGCGCAGGCGGGCATGTTCCGTTCGTCTAGAAGTGCAAGGCCCTCGATCCCGCTGTCATCGCGTGCGCGACCGGCATCATTTGTAATCACGCCAGCAAGCGGATAGGTCATTTCCTCGACATAGTCCGCCATCGCTCGCGCGGCATGTGATCCCATGCAGAGCACACCACCTGCGATCCGTTCGTCGGCGTATTTGACTGTATCGAGAGCGTAGACCGACCCCAGATCATCGCGATGCACCCTGATCTGCCTCCGCGCCGGTTGGCGCGGTGCAGGATTCCGGTCCAGCAGGAGTTGCGCCGCCTCGCGCACCGGCATGCCAATACGCAAGCCCATCCGTTCAGCCGATCCGTTCAACGCGGACAGCACGCCTTCCTCGTACATGTTCCGGCCGTCCGCGATCCGCGCCGACATGCATTCGACGGCAGCGCCCGGTATCATGTAGGCATCGAGCAGCTTCAGGCCGCTTACCCCGCCACGGTCCTTGCCGATACCGGCGTCATGTATGATCACCCCGCGCGGCCGGACCCAGGCCAGTAATTGGGTCGAGCAGGCCGCACCGTGCGATCCGCAGATCAGCACATCGGTCACATCATTCCGGCCGTCGACATAGCCTACCGAATCCATGGCGAGTATCCGTCCACGCGGCGACGATGCCATTTCGTATTGTGGCCATTCGGTCATTTCGTGCGCTCCTCACTGCGGACGAGGCCCGCGTCCGGGTCGATTGCGACTTTCTCGGCTGTCATGCGGAGCAAGTCCTTCTTCTTCAGCTTTCCGACCGGTGTCCGGGGCAGGTCTTCGGCAGCGCAGAAGAAGACCCGTCGCGGAACCTTCTGGGACGTCATCAAGGTTCGTACGTGTCGGGCCACGGCCTCGGCGGTCGGGGGATTGCCGGGATCGGGCACGATCCATGCCGCAGGCAGGTTCCCCATGCGCCGGTCTGCCACGGGTATGACATGAGCCTCGCGCACGCCGGCCATTTCCTCGAGCCGCTTTTCGATCTCGGCGGGATAAATGTTGAACCCGCCGACCGTGAACATGTCGTCGACCCGCCCGGTGATGTGCAGGTATCCGTCGACATCCAAGAAGCCGACATCGCCAGTATGGAAAAAACCCTGTTCGTCGATTGTTTGTGCCGTCTTTTCCGGCATTTTCCAGTAACCCTTGCCGACACAGGACCCTGGCAGCGCATCACCAAGCAGGATTTCACCTTGCGCGCCTTGCTCCACCTCGCGGCCCTGATCGTCGACGATTCTGAGAACGGCACTGGCAAGCGGTTTGCCAACCGTGGAAAGGCGTTTCTCACGCGGGTCATCGGCCGTCGTGACAGTCGACAGGCCACCGCATTCGCTGAGACCCCAGGCTTGCATGATCCTCTCTGCGCCCAGAACGTCCAGGATGTCCTGCATCGTTGCATCGGTCAGCGGTGCGCCCGCGACATGGCCCCCCCGAACGCTGGACAAATTCCTCGTGGCAATATCCGGGTGATCAAGCAGCATCCGGAACATCGACGGTGTGCCGGGGATGTAGGTGACCGCGTGCGTTTCGATCAGTTCCAGTGACCGGCCGGCATCGAACTGTTCCGTGATCACGACCTTGGCCCCGTTGCGCATCCCAAGCGGTGCGCCGTAGAGGCCGCCGAAATTGGTGAAGAGCGGCACGTGACACAGGATTACGTCGTCCTGCCCGAGCCCCGCCAGTCTTGACCATTGATGCGTGGTGACGAGGTTCGTCACGTGCATCGACATGCCACCTTTGGGAAAACCCGTCGTGCCCGAAGTGTACATGATGTTCATCACGTCGAATGGCGTGATTTCCGCCTGACGCGCCGCCAGCGCCGCCGGCGGGATCGCGTCGCCACGTTCGATCACTGTTTCCAGCGTGTGCCGACTCGGCAGGTCCTCGCCGCTTCCGACGCGCACGATATTTTGTAGGGAAGGAAATTTCGCGCTGGAGAACGCGTCGGCGGGCGCTGTATCGAGTTCGGGAATGGAGGTCCGGGCAATTGCGCAGGCATCCACCTTCCCAAGAAAGCGGTCCTGCATGATCAGTGCCGAAGCACCGGATTGCTCCAGCGCGTAGCCCAGTTCGCTCTCACGGTAGTAGCTGTAGAGCGGCAGCAGAATTGCACCGGCCTTGTAGATGGCGAACTGGCAGATGACCCATTCGATCGAATTCGTCATGTAGAGCGCAACGACATCTCCCTTGGAGACACCCAGGGCAAGCAGGCCGCGCGCCACTCGGTCTGCCTCATTGCGGAAGGCGGCATAGCTGACCGTCCGGTCGTCCATCACGAGGAACGTGCGTTCGCCCTGCGTCTTTGCCTGCCGGTCGAGCACTTCGGGCCATGTTGTAAGGGAGTCTTGATACCAGTCGGGTTTCACGGGTGTTTCTCCGTTCGGATCAGCCCGGCATCGTCGACGGCAACCATGTCGACAGCCCGGGAAAGAGGTAGATCAGGAAAAGCGCCAGGATCGAAACGAGGACGAAGGGCAGGATTCCTCGCAAGATCTCCTGTATCCTTGTGTCGAGCACGCGGGCCGCCACGAAGAGGTTCACGCCGACAGGTGGAGTGAACTGACCGATTGCGACCGCGACCGCTACAAAGACGCCGAACCATGTCAGGTCGATACCCTGCATCCGGACAGCGGGGACCAACAGCGGCACGATCACGAGGTAGATGGATGCTCCATCTATGACGAGTCCCGCCAGAAGGAGGACGATGCCGGCAAGCAGGAAAACCTGCCATTCGCTGTGGACGGCAATCGCGAACTCGGTGATCCATCCCATCACCTGCCCGTCGAGCGTGATCACGAACGAGAAGAGCGAGGCACAGGCGACGATAAACATCACGACTGCCGTATCGATCATGGTGCGGCGGGCGATGGCGGCCACGTCGCGTATCCCGATTTCTCGATAGAAGACGAGTCCCACAAGAAGCCCGTAGAAAACCGCCACGCCGGCAGCCTCTGTCGGGGTGAAGACGCCAAGATAAATACCGCCGACCACGACAATCGGCGCGCCGAGGCCCAGGATCGAGCGGTTGAAAGCGCGGGCCACATTTCGCAACGACAGACGTCCCTCGGCACGGTCTATGCCTGTCCGTGTCGCTATCAGCCAGGCACACAGGGCTATCAACAGTCCCATGAGAATGCCGGGGAGGAGGCCTGCGACAAACATCTCGCCGATCGAGACGCCCGGTACCGCCACCGCATACAGGATAAAGGCAATGCTGGGCGGCATGACGAGCCCAAGTGCGCCGCCGGCCGAGATCAGCGCGCCCGCTGACCCGCCGCTGTAGCCGCGGTCGCGCAATATCGGACCGACGGTCGCTCCAAGCGCGGCCGTGTCCGCAGGCCCGGACCCGGACAGACCGCCGAGCAGCACCGAGACGCCGCTGGTCACGATCCCGGTACGTCCGCGTACACGTCCGACCAGCGAGTCGACCAGTTCGAAGAGCCGCCGCATGATTCCGCAACGGTCGAAGACATTGCCCGCAAGGATGAAGAACGGGATCGCGAGCAGTTCGATCTTCTGCAACGACGAAAACAGGACCGAACCGACGAAGCCAAGGTTTCCCTCGAGCATGTAACCGCCGACCACTGCCGCCGCTCCGAGCGCGATTGCGACCGGCACGTCGATGGCAATGAATGCCGCCAAGAGGACGAAAACAACGATCGTCACGCTCATACCTGACCTGCCTCCGGTTTTCCGGTCGGCGGGGCCGCCGCTTGGCCGCATTCGAGTGACAGGCAGCGCCAGAGCGCAATTGCCGCGCTGAACGGCATGAATATCGAAACAGTCCAAAGCGGGATGTCCATCAGACCGGATGTCGTGCCACCGCCGAATTGCCGAACCACCAGGAGGATTCCGGACCACACGATCACGCCGTAGAAGGCGGCAACGATCGCCGTCCGGATCAGCCGCAATGCCCGGCGCAGCCGGTCCGGAAGCAACATCACGAAACTGTCGACCCCAAGGTGGACGCGGTCCTTTTCGGCGGTTGCGATGGCCAACCAGTAGGCAGCAATGGCGCCGAGGATCATGATCTCGAACAGTTCGCCGAGCGCATGACGAAAAACATAGCGTGAAGCGATGCTGACGCCGTTCAGCAAGACCAGCGCGATAAGGGCTGCTTCCAGACAACGATATTCGGCTGCGGCCAAGCGGCGCATTGTCTTTTCCCTCGTTCAGACGCCTGCAGGAGCGGTGTGCGGTCGCGAAATTCGCGACCGCGGTCTGGCTTATTTGCCCGGAACCGTGCTCATGAGTTCTTCGCCCACGATCGGTGCGAATTCCTCGTAAACCGGCGCGACAGCTGTACGAAACGCGGCGATCTGTTCCGGTGAAAGCGTCACGATCTCGAGCTTGCCTTCGAGTTCGGAAAGCACTTTCTCGTTGGCTTCGGCCTGGGCCTTGCGATGCCAGCCTGCCGCATCCAGAGCAGCGTCAGAAAGGACCTTGCGTTCGGCATCGTTCAGTTTTTCCCACAGCGCCATATTGGTCAGGATGCCAATCGCGTCGGCAGAGTAATTCCAGACGGTCATGTACTTCTGAACTTCGTGGAATCTGCTGACGTAGATCAGGCTGATCGGGTTTTCCTGTCCATCAACCACGCCTTGCTGCAGCGCTCCATATAGCTCGCCAAAGCTGGTCGGCACCGGACTAACGCCGAGCTGTTTGAATACGGATTGGTAAAGCTTGAGCCCCGGGACACGGAGCGTCAGGCCCGAAATGTCTTCCGGTGTCGTGACCGGTCGAACACTGTTGGTCAATTGCCGGAATCCGCTCGTGGAATACCCGCCGAGTGGTTTTACGCCTTTTTCTTCCAGCGAAGACCAAACGTTTTGGCCCGGGCCATCGATCAACTTGAACAGTTCTTCTTCTGACGGGGCAATCCACGGCAGGGAGAAATAGGCAAATCGGGGGTCAAGGATCGACAGTATGATGCTGGAATGGAACGTGAAGTCGACTGTTCCGTTCTGTAGCAGTTCGAATTCCGTTACCTGATTGCCGTTTGACAGCACGCCGTCCGGAAACACACGGACGTTGATCTTGCCGCCCGAGGTTTCTGCGACAGTGTCAGCGAACCGCTGCGCAGCCTGGGTCCAAGGCGATTCTGCGCCGACTGACATGGCAAAACGCAAGTTATGCTCCCTGATTTCGCTGTCTTGCGCCGACGCCGGCACAGCGTTGCCGATCGCAAGTGCGCAAAGCGCTGCGCACAAAGTCTTAAAACCGGTTCTCATGAATTTCCTCCCTCATGGTCGAGCGGTCTGTCTCCGTCGGGGGCGACCCCGAGGCCATTGAGGACGAAACGGAAGATCTGGTCTTCGATCACGTCCGGCGAGGCCTGCGCCGAAAGATCCCACCACCGCAGAGCGACGATGGCCGGCACAAAAGTCATCAGATTGGCGGCGATGCGCCGGTTCGATACGAGGAGCGGTCCGACCGCGTTCTCGTAGTCTGTCACGATGCGCTGAAACGCCCCGTTGAGGCGCGACACGGATTTGAGGATCTGGCGACGGTCGTCTTTCTCGAGCGCATGCGTTTCATTGTAGAGCAGCACGAGTTCTTCCTTGTGCTGCAACATGATGTGCAGGATTGCCTTGAGGCCGCCGAGCAGTCGGTCTCGCGGATCGTCATGCGTCTGCACAACATCCGCGAGGCCCTGTTCGTAGAGGCCGACAAGGTACTCGCAGACGAGATAAAGGATGTCTCCCTTGGTGCGGACGTAGTTGTACAGGTTGCTCTGCGTCACGTTCGCCTCGCGCGCAATCATGCGGGTCGTGGCCTCGTGAAATCCCTTCGACCGGAACACCCTTATCGCGGCCTGAAGAATTTCGTCGCGCCTGCGCGATACGAGAGTGTGGTTCTGCACCTGGCTGTCGATAGGTCTGCTCAACAGAGATTCTCCGGCTATTTCTGATCAAATGATCAGATCAGGATTGTTTCTGATCGACCGATCAGAATGTATATCTGATCATCCGATCAGAAGCAAGGGATGGCGAGACCACGTTCTTTATCGACGCGCAGTGACCAGGTTCGCCCCTTGATTGACTACGCTTCGAGTTCCGCATTTTTTTACGTTTTGATCCGCCAACGCGCTTCCTGAAGCCGCTGACGCATGAAAGACCGTCACATGCGGCGGGCTTGAAAGTGCGATTGGAGCGCATGTCGGGTTTCATATCGGGGTCGCTGCGCTCGCGGCCGTTGCCTGAGCCTGAAGCCTACTTGTTCTTCACCAGTAGGTGTCGATGAATGCCAGGCTCGACTCCCATCGATTTGGCAGGCTGCAACCATTCCGGTTTCGCGCGAAACGTAAGCGAGGTTATCACCATGATCCCAAACACTGCCGGCTCCTGTTTGTGTGGAACCGTTCGATTTCAGATCTCGGGTGAATTCGAGAGTTTCTTTCTTTGTCACTGCAAGCGGTGCCGAAAGGACACGGGGTCCGCATTTGCGGCCAACCTGTTTTCATCGACAGCGACGGTTGATTGGGTTTCTGGTCGTGATTGCATCCGGACCTACCGGGTTCCAGAGACCCGACACGAAAGAAGCTTCTGCATCAAATGCGGGTCTGCTCTTCCAACCGTTCAGTCTGAGGGTGCTTTGGTGGTTGTTCCCGCTGGGAGTTTGGATAGCGCGATCAAAGTCGGCCCAAGTGCGCATATCTGCTTTGGAAGCCGGGCGGAATGGGACATGCGCTTGGAAGACATTCGGAAAGTGGATGGTCTTCCAGGTTAGGTTCTGCTCCACCAATTTTCGGGAGATCGGATCGGCAATTTCGATAGCGGCGCGATGTTGATATGGCCTGCCTGTCCGAGCCAAAGTTCACCGAACCGTTGCAGTCGACATGAATAGCCCTGATATTGCCGGACGCCAAGAACGACTGCACTCCCGGCAAGCTTGATGGCCGTCAGTGTCATGCTACTCTACCAGCGCGAGATGCCGGGCGAGCTTGTGAATCTGGACATCAAGAAACTCGGCCAGCCGATTTCATTGAAGGGCATGGCGCAAGAACAGGCTTCCCCAGAGACCGAAATGAAACCGTGGTTCGCCGGGATGACCGGCGCCGCCACCGGGCTTCGCATCAGCCCGGACAACACGGCAGCCCGGCAACGTCACCGGCTGGGACGCGAATACCACGGGTTTCCGGCGTCTCGATGGCAAGCGCTTGGCCGGGGCCCTATGCCGCGAGGCTTGACGCGGGTGCGAAGGTCGAGGGCATGAGCTCGTCGATGCGGCTCTTGGGGTGACCATCGAGCAGCGCGCGCAGCGTGTGAGCAAGGTAGGGGCCTTTCGCCCCGGCGGCACCGCACCCCGGGCTTGGCGTGTCTGCCTTTCTTGAGCGCCGGTTCTTGATCCACGTCAAGAATCTGGCACGCCTCCAGAAGCATATTAAAGGAGGATGGGTCCTCGCCGTCGAGTTGCGGTGCGCAAGGCAATCTTGAGAAAGGCTCGGACAAATGACGGTTGGACGCACAAGAACCGCCCTGCAGGTACTGATCCTCATGCTTCTCGCGAGTTTCTTCGCGCCGGGAATAGCCAGCTCCGCGCCTGATCAGGACACACCACACACCGCGCCGCTTGGCACTAGTTCCGAGGTTGGCGGCGGCGTCGCCGTGCCCAGCGATAGGATGCTTTTGGCGCAACAATTCCCGGATGGCACGGACCAGGGAAACTACATCTTCTCGCCCGACGGGGTGGCCGAACCCACAGTACAGCTGGAACCTTCTCCGCAGCCGAAAAGCAAGCCGGTTCTAACAGAGGGGAATTGTGGAAAGCCGGGGTACATGTCGGGAGGCGATTCTGGTGGAAAATTCACAGATTGGGGCGGTGAAGTTCTTACATGGCACTACACTGATCCAGATGCCCAGGAGCCGGCCTCCCTCGACATGTTCCTGCGCAACGGGACCCATATTGAAACTGGTGGTGACAGCAGCGCCACCATCAGCTTTGTGGACATGTCGACCTTCGTATTGGGTTCGCGCACCCATGTGTTCATCAATTGCCCACTAGACAGGTTTCAGCAGAACAAGTGGCTCCTGCTGGCAGGACGGATTTGGGTCAATGTCAAGCAGATGGTCACGGAAGGAACGCTGGACGTCACCATGAATGACGCTGCTGCCTCCATCAAGGGGACAGAGTTCATCGCCGACCAAGAAAGTGGGAGATCGACGATCAAGGTCATTGAAGGCGTAGTCGAGATGACCGCGACCGCGACAGGCGAGGTCCGGGAAGTACGTGCGGGAGAAATGCTATCGGCGTCAGCCTCCGGTTTCGAGCAGAAACGTTCATTTGATGTGGCGGCCGAACTGGCGCAATGGAACGCCAAGGCCACAACGGCGGCAAGTCCGGTCCATACTTTTGACCGTCCGACGTGGAACGGATATCGACTCGACCTCTGTGTCCTCTGGGCCCAGCGTTGCGGTCAGGAGGCCGCAGATGCCTACTGTCAGGCGAACGGCTTTGCCGCCGCCGAGAGTTTCGCTGAAGAGTCCGATATCGGCCTCGCAACCCCGACCCAACTCATCGGAAGCGGCGAGATCTGTGACCAGGTCTTCTGCGACGGTTTCCGCTACATCACCTGCCGACGCGATGTCAGTGGCACCGCCGCAGCACCCTCCGCCCCCGTGGCCCCCGCGCCCATCATCGCGCCAGTGCCTCTCCCCGCAGAGGGCGGCTACTGGCAGTTCGTCCGAATGGATGAAGTGGAACTCAGTCCACGCTACCCGAATGTTACATGGACCGGCGGCGCCGGAAACGTGACGGTCTCGTCCACGACCCAGGTCCAGACCTCGGTTCCACCCGATTATCTCGCAAACCAGGCGATCTCGGGGGTTTTCAACTGGAATTCGCCTCCGCAGATCCTTGTCCCCGGGGAAACGCTCACATTTCCGGTGAGAGGAACCGTGCTGATAAATTCCCACCCGAATGCCTACCTTTCGAACAGTATCAGCGCATCGGTTCGCTGGGGCATGTCCGGAGCGGAATATTTCATCGATAGGCGAGAAGGTCGTGATTACTCGTTACTGAGCCTGTCCGTCTTTGATCGAGACTACAGCTCTGAATTGACGATTTCATCGGGAAGCGCCTTCCTTGCCGGTTCGAGGGAAATCCCGTCTGGCCCTGCGAGAGACCCCGAGGTTCCAATCGTGGTGGAGATCAAGTACGGCAACTATCTCGTCAATTATCGATATTTCTACGCCTGGAATGAAGAAGCTTCGCGGTAAGCCCTTGGCTCGTTCCTTCTGTCTTCGACCCCGAGGCGATCTCTTAAAGCGATCATGCCATTGTAAACAGAACCGCGTCGCGCATAGATCGGCGGGTCGTGGCGCGGAGTTTGTGGAAATTTGAGGGCGGCATGATCTCCGGGTGAACTGACACCCACCCAGCCGGCGGCGGCAACCGCCAGGGAGATCGCGCCATTAACCAGATTACCGTAAGTGCTACGCTGCGGCTCTATGCGGTGAGGCTTGACGTCTGGGCGTAGCAGCAGGGCATGAGGTCCTCGATGCGGGATTTGGGGTGTGCGTCGAGGATGGCTCAAGCCCAGTTCTCGGCGCCGATTTCGTTACTGCGAAGAGAGCGTTCTTCCGTGTCAGCGCGATCGGGCGGATCTGGTTCTCGACCGGATTGGTGTCGAGCTCGAGGGTGCCATTGTCGAGGAACCGGATCAGGCCGGGCCAGTGCGCGACGGTATAGCGGATGTCCTCGGCCAGTTGGGTTTTCTGCGGAATGCGCGAGAGCTGGCCTTCCAGCCACGGCTTGAGCGTGGCGACGATGGGGGGCGGCATGTGCGCGCTGGGCGGCGAGGCGTTCGGCGGGTGCGCTCCAGGTCAAAACCAAGCTTTGTCAGGAATTCGTTGAATTGGAACACGCCAGCTCTCCCCGTTGATCGGATCGTGTGGAATCATGATCCGATCGTCAATGCCGGTACGATGCGCGTCGGCCAGAAGGATTTGGAACTGCCGAGGGCATCGTGGAGTTAGACAACTCCAACAGAATTCCAGACAGGGCGCTGGGCCTGCGCTTTCCGCCTACATGACCCACGTGATGCGCCTCACGCTGCTTGCACCCGACATCGGTGACGATATCCTCGATGGCAGCTAATGGTAGAAGGTGGCACTCGCGCGCGCTGAACCCAGATCAAGTGGGCAGAACAGTCACGCCGCCGGACGCCCCTATTCTTCGCAGCGCCTGATCTCGACCGGCTCCCCGGGGTCTGCCCCGAGCGTCAGGCAGCGGCCGTCCGCGCAAAACTCCCAGCCGCTCGCCGTGGCGCCGGAACTCGCCAGATGCAGCGCCGCCTGCGGCGGCAAGTCCGGCCGATACGACCAGATGCCGTCCTCAAGCATCGCGCCATCGGGGATTTCCATCCCCGCGCCCGTGCCTTCGACCCGCGCGACGACGAGTTCCAACCCGGCCGGCGTCACCCGCCAGTCCTCCTCCCAGCGAATCTTTTCCACCGAATGCGTCCAGGCGAGTGTGAAGGCGGAGGCCGCAAGCATCGTGGTCTTGCCCGAGGCGATGATGCACAGTGCTATCGGCATGACGGTGACCCGGACCTCGCGGCCTCCGGAACCAAGGGTTTCGCTCCTCTGTCTGCCGGCATCACCTCCTTGAGAGGGAGACGTCCGGCAGCAAAGAGGGGCGCCTCGTGGAGCCTCACCGGTTTCCGATCCACAACCGCATCACTCCGACGCCACCGGCCGCACCCAAGTCCGCCACAAGTGCAGCCCGAGCACAAGGGCGGCGAGCGCGAAGCCGATCTCATCGGTCACCGGCAGCGCGGCGATCAGCGTGAAGGCGGCCGCCGCGGCGATCAGGCGCTCCCAGGGCGCAAGTGGCCCGCGCAGGAACCCGATCACCGCCGCGCCCCACAAAAGGATCGCCAGTCCCGCCTTGAAGACGATGTAGGCCACCGCCGGCCAGTAGCCGATCGCATCGGCCAGCGGCCCGCCATCCTGCAGCATCAGCGCCGGCGTGTAGACGGCCATGTAGGGGATGACGAAACCGGCCGCCGCGACCTTCACGGCCTCGATCGAGATTCTGAGCCCGCCCTCCTTGGCGATCGGCGCAGCCGCGAAGCAGGCCAACGCCACCGGCGGCGTCAGGTCTGCCAGGATGCCGAAGTAGAACACGAACATGTGGCTGACGATCAGCGGCACACCGAGTTCGAGCAGCGCCGGCCCGGCGATGGTCGAGGTGATGATGTAGTTCGGGATCGTCGGGATGCCCATACCCAGCACGATGCAGGTGATCATGGTAAGGACGAGCGACAGGAACAGGGAGTTCTGCCCGACGGAGACGATGTACTGGCCGAAGGTGTTGGCGACGCCGGTCAGCGTCATGGTGCCGATGATGACGCCGACAATGGCGCAGGCGATGCCGACGGGAAGCGCCGTCCGCGCGCCGTCGGCGAGCGAATCGCGGCAGACGGCCAGCGTCTTGCGGCCGCCTTCCACGAAGACGTTGGCGAGGACCAGCACCGCCACGGCCGCAAGCACCAAGCCGATGCCGAAGCGGAAGAAGCTCGCCGCCACCAAGCCGAGCCCGATCCAGAAGATGATGCGAATCGCCTGCCCCGGCAGGCCGAGCGCCACCGAACCGCCGAGGATCAGGAGCACTGTAAGCGCCAGCCCCACCGTCCCGGCAAACAGCGGCGTGTAGCCGGTGAAGAGCAGGTAGACGAGCACGCCGAGCGGCAGTAGCAGGTACCAACCGCGCTTCAACGCGCCCCAAGCCGAAGGCAGCTCGTCGCGCGACAGGCCCATCAGCCCGCGCTTGCCGGCCTCCAGATGCACCATCCAGAAGGTCGAGGCGAAGTAAAGCACCGCCGGCACGATCGCCGCCTTTACGACCTCGTAATATTCGATGCCCAGCGTCTCGGCCATGATGAAGGCGACCGCGCCCATAACGGGCGGCATGATCTGCCCGCCCATCGAGGCGGTCGCCTCCACGCCGCCGGCGAAGGCGGGGCGATAGCCGAAGCGCTTCATCAGCGGGATGGTGAACTGGCCGGTGGTCACCACGTTGGCGACGCCCGAGCCCGAGATCGTGCCCATCAGGCCCGACGAGATGACCGACACCTTGGCCGCCCCGCCGCGCGCATGGCCGACAAGCCCGAGCGAGATGTCGGTGAAGAGACGGATCATCCCGCCCTTCTCGAGAAAGGCGCCGAACAGGATGAACAGGAAGATGTAGGTGGACGAGACGTAGGTCGGGATGCCGTAGATGCCTTCCGTCCCGTAGGCCATGTGGTCGATGACCTGCGAAAAGTCGTAGCCGCGGTGGTTGAGCGGCGACGGCAGGTACTGCCCGAACAGGCAATAGGCGAGGAAGGCGCCCGAGATGATTGGCAGCGCCGGCCCCATGATCAGCCATGCGGCGAGGAAGATGGTGGCGAGCGACACGACGCCGAACACGATGTCGATCGGCAGCGGGTCGCCGGCGCGCAAGATCAGAGGCTTGTACTCGATCCACTGGTAAGCTGCGACGGCCATCGCTGCCAGCGCCAGCGCCCAGGCGAGCCCCTTCCACGGCAGGCGCCACGCTGCGGCCGAGGCCACCAGCGGGAAGGCGAGCAGGAGCAGGAAGCCGACGTGGAACGCCCGCACGATCTGGCTCGGCAGGTTGACGACGTGCGCGGCTGTGGCGAGCTGAAACACCGAAAACGCGACGGCGATCCAGAACAGGAGCCGCCCTTCCCGCGAGGCGGGGAACCCGCCTCCGGTCGGATCATGGAAGGTCGCGGAAGAACCGACTTCGCTGGCAGCCGGATTGCTCATGTCATGCCCCGGAAAAGGAGTCGCGAAGGATGAGCGGCCACCCGGAAGGCGGCCGCGGAGGACGAAGGGATCTCGACGGGCGGACGACCCGGATCAGAGCAGGCCCTTTTCCTTGTAGTAGCGCTCCGCGCCCGGATGCAGCGGGATCGGCAGGCCCTTGGGCCCGGCATCGAGGCTGATCGCCTTGGCGGCGGCGTGCGCGGCGACCATCTCCGGCAGATTCTCGAAGAGCTGTTTTGTCATCTGGTAGGCGGTCTCGTCCGACACGTCGGAGTGCGTCACCAGGATGTTGGTGATGGCAAGCGTCGGCACGTCTGCCGCCTGTCCCTCGTAGGTGCCCGCGGGGATCGTCGCGGCGAGGAACGGTGCGCCAAGCTTCTCGGCCACCGAGGACGGCACCGAAACCATGGTGATCGGCAGCGCGGTCGCGAGATCCTTGATCGAGGCGACGCCGAGGCCGGCCGACTGCAGCGTGGCGTCGAGCTGGCGGTTCTTGATCAGCTCGACGGACTCGCCGAAGGGCAGGTACTCGGTCTGGCCGAGATCCTCGTAGCTCATGCCCATGGCCTCGAAGATGCGGCGCGCATTGAGCTCGGTACCCGACTTCGGAGCCCCGACCGACAGGCTCTTGCCCTTCAGGTCCTCGAAAGACGTGATGCCGGATTCCTTCGAGGCGACGATCTGGATGTAGTTCGGATAGATGGCCGCGATGCCGCGCAGCTTTTCGAGCTTGCTGGAGAAGCCGGCCTCGGCGTCGCCTTCCCAAGCTGACTTGACGGAATCGCCGAGCGCGAAGGCGATCTCGCCGCTGCCCTTCTGGAGCAGGTTCAGGTTCTCGACGGAAGCCTTGGTGGACTGGACCTGGGTGCGGGCGCCCTCGATCTTCTCGCCGTAGATCTTGGCCAGCGCGGCACCGAGCGGATAGTAGACGCCCGAGGTGCCGCCGGTGAGCACGTTGATGAACTCGTCGGCCTTGGCCGGCAGGGCGCCGAGAGCGAGCGTCGCAGACATGGCACCTGCGGCAAGCAGGCGGGTGCCGATCTTGAACATGGTGAAACCTCCCGAAAATTGGCGCGCGCACAATGCGCGGCTTGGCCCATGTTATTGATCGGCGTGCGAAAGCCAACCCAAAAACGCGGCCACACCCGTGCGCCTCTCGCCGCCCGAAGCTGAGCGGCCGACCCGGCGTCGAACATTCCCAAGGCGTGTTCGCAGCGCTCGAATTCCTTGCGCATGATGATCGCGTCCACCGCAGTGACGGCGACCCCATCGACCGGGCGTGCAGTCCATTCCCTTTCCGACTTCTTCGAGCGACGGAACAGGGCGTCCACGTCCGCGCCGTCGATCTCCCCGATCTCCAAGGCGTTCTGCTTTTCGGCCTTCTCCACGGTCGGCAGCCAGGCGGAGAACGCGATCTCGCCGTCGGTCGCCCAGCCCGCGATGTCGAGGGCGGAAACCTGCCAGCGGATCACTTTGTCGGTAACAGTCAGGAAGGAACGGGGCGGCGCCGGCATCTGTTCGAACTCGCTTCTGGTCATTGGATCACGGTTTGTGTCCGGATTTCGCGGTGTCGCTGCGTCGCAGGTAGAGCGTGAGCATGGCCTTGATGTCGTTGCGCAGATCGGGCTGCAGGCGCCCTGCGTCGCAGAAGAGATCTTCGTCAGCTTCCTCGTATCTCTACCGAAAACCCGCCAGTCTCCTTCCGGCCCCAAATCGGACTGAGCACATGGACCGAACCCATCGGCAATTCATCTGATGTTTGATTTCAGGAACGTCTCGGTCGAGCGGAACTGCCAGCGAAATGAATTCACACTTCTAAAGTCCAAACGCAATGCCAGATGTTTGCAAGCTATTCACCAGACCCGAGCAGTCATGAGGTCTGGAGAATGTCGACCCTGAGAGAAGGCATCCGGCCCGTCTGGCACCTGGGCCAGTGCTCAGCCCCTCGCGCATAACCCTCGAAAACAACGGGAAAATCCGGCCGCAGCCGGATGGGGAGAACCGTTTCGGTCGGCCAGGTGGCGGACGGGGTGGGCCTCAAATCCAACCTTCTCTACCCCGTAAGTCATTGATTGTTTTTATATGGAATGAATTCGAATTTTTTGTCTGCTCAAGAAGCGACTGCCGTTCGAATCGTACGACAGATGACGGACGACTACTCTGCTGCATGGACGGAGCGGTCCTGTCTTGGGGGCAAGCCGAACTTGCGGGCGTATTCCCGTGAGAACTGGGCCGAGCTTTCATATCCTACCGTGAACGCGATTTCGGAGATCTTTTCGTTCGTGCTGCGTAACGCCTCGCGGGCGCGCAGGAGACGCAGGTCCTTCTGGTATTGCAGCGGCGACGTTCCCGTCACGGCCTTGAAGTGCTGGAAAAAGGCAGAACTGCTCATGCCGGCCCGGTCCGCAAGATCGCCGACTACGAGCGGGCGGGCGAGGTCTGATTGGATTTCATGCGTTACCTGGAAAATGCGACTGGCCGTCGTCTCGTGCCAGAGCAGCTTGCGAAGCGGTTCGGCATGGGTCCCCAACAAGAGCCGTGCGTGGATTTCGCGCACCGTGATCGGGGCCAGCAGGCGGTGCGCTTCTTCGTGATTGCATTGCCAGAGATAGCGTAGCAGCGCCCCCTCCATCTCCAGATCGGTCTGGCAGAGCGAGATCGAGAACGGGTCATGCTGGCTGGCTGCACGGACGGGCGACACGTCGGCGACCATGCCGCGCAGGAGGTCGAGGTCGATCGGAAAAACGAGCGCGACGTAAGGACGGTCCGGCGCGGCCCCGGTGACGCGCGAGAGGACTGGCAGCGCATGACTGACAACGAGTGATTGCCCGTCAGCGACACGCAGAGTCCTCGTGCTTGTGGCTATCTCCTTGGCACCTTGCAGAACCAGGCAAAGAAGCGGGCGGTAGACGGTCGCGTCCTGCCCGGTCGGAGCCGTGTACCGCAGGAAATGCAGGCCGGTCGGGGCGTGTGCGAGCGCGCCTTGCGTGGGTCCTTCCCGGTCGAGCAACGCGAGTACATGGCCCAGAAGGGCACCGTGTTTCATGCATTCCTCCTTGCTCCTTGTCTAGCACAGGCGCCCCACGTCCTTGTAAGAAATCTTCATCGATCGGAGGATCAGGCAAAAAATCCGGTCAATCGGGAAAGAATGAACGCCTCCGCCGCACTAGGGTCGATTTGACAAGGACACGAGGAGGACCACCATGTCAAAGGTGCTGATTACTGGAATTGCCGGCGGCTTCGGCAAGCCCACGGCACTGGCGCTTCTGGACTGCGGGCACGAGGTCGCGGGCAGCGTGCGCAGCCGCGACGGGCGGAATGCCAATACGGTTGCGCAGTTGGAGGCCGCGGGTGCGCAGATCGTCGAGATGGACGTTACGGACACGGCCAGCACCGAAGCCGGCGTATCCGACGCCATCGCCGCGCTCGGCGGGCTGGACGTACTGTTCAAAAATGCCGGTATCGGGTCCTACGGCATCCAGGAATTGATGTCGCCCGAGGACATGACCCGCGTGTTCGACGTGAATGTCACAGGTGTTCAACGGGTGATGCGCGCAGCCCTGCCACACATGCGCGCGCAGGAGCGCGGCACGGTCCTTTACACCTCCAGCCTGATCGGTCGGATCGCCACGCCGTTCTACGGCACCTATTCGGCGTCGAAATGGGCACTGGAAGCCATCGCCGAATGCTACCGGACAGAGCTTTCGGGTTTCGGCATCGAATCCTGCATCATCGAGCCCGGGGCGATGCCAACGCCCTTCTTCGACGGGATGGTCGCGCCCAATGATCCGGGCCGCGAGGCTGGCTATGGCGACTTCGCGCAAGTCCCGGCGATGTCGGCGGCCGGGCTGGCGCAGATGCTGGAGGCCACGCCCGAGCAGCGCCCCGAGCGGATCGCCGAAGCGGTGGTGGCCCTGCTGGACATGCCCTTCGGGAAAAAGCCGTTCCGCACGGTTGTCGATCACACCGGCGTCGGCCCTGAGATCGAGCGCTACAACGGCGTGCTGCACGACGTCACGCGCACGGTCCTGACCAACTTCGGGATCGAGCGGATGCTTGACCTGAATGCCTGAGGAGAGAGAAATGAGCACCATCCTGATCACGGGCGCCTCCTCCGGAATCGGCAAGGCCACGGCTCTGAAGTTCCAGTCCGAGGGCTGGAACGTCATCGCAACCATGCGGGACCCGACCACCAGTGCAGAACTCAGCGCGCTGGAAAATGTCCTCGTCACTCGGTTGGACGTGACCGATGCGGGCACCATTGCCGCGGCGGTGGCTGACGGGCTGTCCCGGTTCGGCCGAATCGACGCACTTCTGAACAACGCCGGTTACGGTGCCTATGGCCCGCTGGAGGCCTTCTCGACGGAGCGCATCCGCCGGCAGTTCGACACCAACGTGATCGGCCTTCTGGAGGTGACGAAGGCCGTGCTGCCGCATATGCGTGCGAACCGTTCCGGCACCATCGTCAACATCTCGTCCATCGGCGGGCAGATCACGTTTCCGCTCGGCACGCTCTACCACGGTACCAAGTTTGCCGTCGAAGGCCTGTCCGAGGCGCTGCATTATGAACTCGAACCGCTCGGCATCCGGGTGCGCATCGTCGAGCCGGGCATGATCAAGACCGACTTCGGGGGCCGTTCCTTTGATTTCGCGATGGACGAAACGCTGTCGGAATATGCCCCGACCGCCGAGGCCATGGGGCGGTTGTTCGGCAAGCTGGCCGCGAACCCGTCCGCCCCCGACGTCGTCGCCGAGGCCATCTGGCAGGCCGTCAGCGAAACCGGCGACCGCCTCCGCTTCCGCGCCGGCCAGGATGCCCATGCCTTGCTCGAAGACCGAAAGGCCAAGGACGACGCGACGTTCATAGGCGAGATCAAGGAACTGATGAGGAGCTAACGTCAGCCTGCCAGGCAACCGCCGGGCAGCACTAGCTGTAAGGATCACAGCCGGGCTGAACAGCCTGACGCCAATCTCGAGTTGGAAAAAGCGAGTTCGACACCAGTCGCGAAAGGTGGCGGAGGGCAGGGTAGCCGCGTCGAACGTTATGTGCCACCGATGCCGTGCAATGTGCTTGATGACCTCCCTCACCAACCATTTCTGTGACGGTTTGGACTGCTTGCCGTTGCTTCCACATTCCGTCGAGCATGCCCGGCGCAACACCCATGACAATAACGTGTTCCGGTTGTCCCGATAGTCCGAGGCCGGATGCCATGCCAGCTTGCCGCGGTCTTCGCGGAGGTAAACATCGGCGTTGCCGACTGGTTCAGGCACCCCTAATTGTATGGCCAATCGTCAGAGTGCCGGGCTTGCCACCGGTAGCCTGCAAAGGGCGCAATCGCGAAGGGAATGCCATGCATAGCCGGATCGATAGACGGGCGATTTTGGCGGGTTTGGCCGCCCTCGCTGTTGACTCGGCGAGACCCGGACCCGTGTCTGCGTTCTCGCCTCTGCGGATCATCGTGATCGGCGCGGGTCTTGCTGGTCTTTCTGCTGCACGGAAACTCGCCGGTGCCGGTCACGCCGTGACGGTGCTTGAAGCGCGCAACCGTATTGGTGGGCGAGTCTGGACAGTTCGGGACTGGCCCGACCTGCCTCTGGAACTGGGCGCAGGTTGGATCCATGGAGAAGGAAGCAACCCGGTTCTGGCACTCGCGCGGGAACATCGTCACAAGACCGTCCCCTTTGACGGCAGGGGCATCGTGGTCGCAGGGAACGGGCAACACATGGCCTGGGACGACGCAACCCGTTCCAACCTTCTCACTCAGGCTTTGTCCGAGGCGGAAGATGGAGTGCAGGACATGTCCGTATTGGACGCACTGACGACATCTGAACCTTGGCAGACCGCATCCGAGGCGGAGCGTGCCCGCGCCCTGAGACACCTGCGGATCGAGGTCGAGCCGAATTACGGCTGTCCAGCCACAACGTTGTCGGCCTGGTACGGGTTCGATGGCGAAGCCTTTCCCGGTCGTGATCTCTGGTTGCCCGGCGGGCTGGATCGTTTGATCGCGGATCTGGCAGCGGGCCTTGATATCCGGCTTGGTCAAGATGTCGTGGCGGTTTCACCGAAGGCTGTCACCTTGTTGCACGGAGAGGTGGTTCCTGCGGATCGCATCCTCTGCACTGTCCCGCTTGGCGTGCTGAAGGCGGGCCGCATCGCCTTTGACCCGCCCCTTTCTGATGAGGTCCGTTCTGCCATCGACGGTCTCGGCATGGGCCGTATCGAGAAGGTCTGGCTGCGTTTCGACAAAGCCCGATGGCCTGAAGATACCTATTGGATCGCTGCGGCCGACAAAGGCCCGTTTTCCGCATGGGCATCATTTGCCGGCGTGAGCGGTGCACCGGTGCTGGGAGGATTTGTCCATGGTCAACAAGCTGACGCGGTGGCGGTGCTTCAGGACCGTGACCTCGTGGATTTGGCAACCGGCGCGCTCAGGGATCTGTTCGGAAGCAGCTTTCCCGCCCCGCGCGAGGCACGTGCGACGTATTGGGCAAGAGATCCCTTCGCGGCGGGAAGCTACAGTTGCAACGCGGTGGGACGGGGACCGCGCGAACGGCGCGCGCTTGCCCGGCCGCAATGGAATGGTCGACTGGCCTTTGCAGGAGAAGTCATTTCGATCGCACACTACGGGACGATGCATGGCGCCTTCCTGTCCGGTCTGAACGCCGCAATTTCGATCGCCGGCTGAGGTCCGGGCCATCTTCGAGCGTTTCGCGGAACTCGGATCGGCAACCTTTCTGGCCCGGGAACTGCGAAAGCAGGCCAACCGCACCCGCCAGGGCGGCCTGATCGTTGATTTCCGCTGAGAACTGACCCGGCATTTCCACCGAGATTTGACCCGCTTTCGGGTATGGTTCGGGTCTGTGGTACTGCTTGCCGTCATATGATTTCAGGACCCTGCCTCAAATTTGGCAAGCGGCGTAATAGAGCCAACATCGTCATCGCGAGGGCGGCAAATCCGGCCAGGCCAGGAATGGCGCTGACGCGCCCGCCAAGCGCCTTTCGTTTGCCGAACGAGTCGCTGAGTGCGCCTGAGAAGACCTTGGTCAAGGATGCAGTCGCTTCCGCGATCCCCTCGATTATCCCGACCGCCAGCGTCGATGCGCCAAGTGCGGTCACCAGAAAGACCGGCAAGAGCGCGTGGATCATTTCGGAGGAGACATCCATGAGCAGCGAAACGAACCCAAGCGCCCAAATTCCCGTAGGCAATCTGCGCCTTTTGGTGGCGCACGCCGGACTGGGATCGGACAAGGGGACTATGGTTCCGTTCACTGATGCGACGCGCAATGAGGCCGCGCCCTTCAAGGGCTAGGCCAGCCGGACGACACCTGTCAAACGGCTGGCCTCTTTCGCGACACGCATTGAGCGCGAGTCATGAAGTGGTGACGTCAGTCGTCCGCTTCGCCGTCTTCTTGGCCGCCGTCATCGGTTTCGTCCATGGCGCCATTCTCGTCTTCGTTGGCGGCGATGGCTGCGACTTTTCCTGTCGTGGCGTCTACTGCGACATCATGCTCAGCGCCATCCTGGCCGAGAATTGAAATCTCATAATTGGCCACGCCATTTTC
Organism: Zhengella sedimenti; assembly: GCF_046506625.1. Taxonomy (NCBI): domain Bacteria; kingdom Pseudomonadati; phylum Pseudomonadota; class Alphaproteobacteria; order Hyphomicrobiales; family Notoacmeibacteraceae; genus Zhengella; species Zhengella sedimenti. The sequence goes on along the minus strand of NZ_JBKFFP010000004.1, from coordinate 239,257 downwards.
CAGATTGAACTGGAGTTCAGACACCTTTCCCGGCGTTTGGGCGAGCGCCGCCTTGATGGCGTCACCAGCCGAGAGCGTGGCTGATGCCAGCGCCTGCATCTCCTGCTTGTCAGCCCCGGCAGTGTTGTCATTGGCCAAGGAATACGTCGCGGCGCCAGCGCCAAGAGAAGCGGTGATGACTGTCGCAAGGAGGGAGGTCTTCTTGATCATGGTTGTCTCCTGATTATCCGGCCGGCCCTATGCCGGTCCGATGACAGGAAGATGGAGCCCGGACTTCACCAGCGCCTTTCGAAAACCTTACGGATGATTGCGGCTTGTGGCTGTCATGCGGCGACAAGCCGGCGGCCGCCTTCACGCGACCCAGCCTTACAAATCCGTAAGTTCGGCGAAAGAACCCCGACACCTGCCGGGTCCAGTAACGCTTTGTCTGGCTCGAGAGCGAGCCGAAGCGTGCCGGCATGATGCTGGCCTAGACGGGATTTTCATAGGATAGGCGGCCGCTGCGCCGCAAAGGAGCCGACATGACAACTCTAGAAACGACGCAAGGCGCCGCGCAATCGCGCGGCTCTGCCACACTCCATAACCGCGTCCCCCAAGTCACCGCGGATTTCTGGATCGTCAAATTGCTGGCGGTCACCGTGGGCGAGACCGCCGCAGACTATCTCGCCGTCAATCTAGGCCTCGGCTTGTCGGCGACATCCGTGATCATGAGCGGCTTTCTGACCGCCGCGCTTGTCCTGCAATTTGCGCAACGGCGCTATATTCCATGGATCTACTGGTTGGCCGTGGTGCTGGTCTCGGTCGTCGGCACTTTGATCACGGACAATCTGGTCGACAATCTCGGCGTCAGCCTTGAAGCCGCGACCGCCGGTTTCGCCATCGCGCTGGCCGCGACATTCGCGCTCTGGTTCGTGTTCGAGCGCACGCTGTCGATCCATACGATCTACACTTTCCGCGCGAGGCCTTCTACTGGCTGGCGATCCTGTTCACCTTCGCCCTTGGGACTGCCGCCGGTGACCTTTTGGCGGATGGTTTGTCGCTCGGCTATCTCCAGGCCGGTCTCGCCTACAGCGCATTGATCGCTGCAATCGCTCTCGCCTACTATGTCTTCAAGCTGAACGGTATTCTGGCCTTCTGGCTCGCCTACATCTTCACCCGTCCCATGGGCGCCTCATTCGGCGATCTCCTGTCGCAGGCCAAGGCCGATGGCGGACTGGGACTTGGAACGACTGCCACCAGCCTCGTCTTCCTCTTCGCCATCGCTGCGGTCATCGGTTTCATGACCATCACCCATGACGGCGACGAAGCCTTGCGCAGCGATCGGGCGGAATGACATCAACCGAATATGCCACAGGCGTGGACACCGCCACTGGCCTGCCTTCGTGCACCGAAGACGGCAGGATTGGCGATCCAAAAGAGGCAAAGCCTGCGGTGGGTGCGCCGGGTTCGTCCCGACCGCCATTTCCGCTCCCGAGCAGACCCTTCGACATCCTCAAAACTGGTATCCAATCATGGGTGACACACTTGAAAAGGCTGGCTGTTTCCATGCGCCGCTTTCATCTGAATCCTTGAACAAGATCGCCGAAGTGACCCTGGCTTTCTGGATCATGAAAATCACCGCGACGACGCTTGGCGAGACCACCGGCGATTTCATCGCACAGACGCTCAATCTCGGCTATGTCGCAGGGTTGGGCATCACGGGCGCCATGCTGGCGGCCATCCTCTTCTTCCAGGTCCGCGCCAACGCCTTTCACCCGGCCCTTTTCTGGGCAGCCATCGTGGCGACGACCACGGCGGACACCGAGATATCGGACATGATGGACCGGACATTGGGGCTGGGATACGCCACCGGCTCCGTTATCCTCACCGCAGGCATTTTCGCAACGCTTGCCTTCTGGCGCTGGCGCGACGGAAACCTGAGCGTCGATCCGATCCAGCGCCGTGACGCGGAAATCACGTCTGGGTTGCGTTCGTGTTCTCCAACAGCCTCGGAACGGCCTTCGGCGATTTTCTGGTGGACAATGCCGGACTAGGCTATATCGAGGGTGCGCTTGTCTGCTCGGCAGTCATCGCCGTCTTGATTGTGCTTCACTACTCGAAGGCTATGAACGACATCGCCCTGTTCTGGATTGCCTTCATCTTCACCCGGCCCTTCGGCGCCACCTTTGGCGACTTCCTCACCAAGCCCGTTTCGCAAGGCGGCCTCGACCTTGGCACCTACAATGCGTCGCTCGTCTGCCTTGTGCTGATCGCCGCCATCGTCGGCGTATCGAAGCGCCGGGCACTTAGAGGCATGCCGATTGTCGCCGCAGCGCGCAATGACGGTCTCGACGCCGCCGGGTGACGCCGGGAAGCAGGGACCGGCCGATCCTTGTCATGAACGCCTCGGGGCATATTGCCTATGCCAACAGCAAGGCCTTCGAGGTCACCGGTATCCCCGCCGACATCCCGAACCCACCCGGCGGCGAGTATGAGCGGGATGCCTCGGGCAAGCTGACCGGCGTCATGAAGAACAACGTGGCCTTCATGCCGGTCGCCTCGAAGAACCCCGCCATGGCAACGGTCGACCCGATCGCGGGGCTCATCACTCTGCTCAGGAAGTGGAGCCAGTTCGGCCTGACGACCGTCTCGGAACTTAGTTTGGAGGGTTGTCGCAGTCGCCCGCCGACGTGGACGTGATAGCAGCCGCCGCGCAGTCAGGCCAGCTGTCCGCCCGCGTGCGCGCCCATGCCTTCTACACGATCGGCACCGAGGCCTGGGACAAGGCCCGGGTCAAACCTGGCGACGGCACGCCCATCGCCCGCGGCACGGGATACAAGTTGGTGGCGGACGGGTCGAACCAGGGCTTTACCGGCCTGCAGCGCGAGCCCTACCTGAATTCCGACGACCGAGGCCTTGCCTACATATCGCGCGAGGACCTGACGGCGACGGCGTTCGACCGCGCGCAGAAGGGCTGGCAACTGGCCATCCATGGCAACGGTGACGCGGGCATCGACAACATACTCGACGCCTGCGACACCCTGAAGGCGGCCGGCGTCGACATGGCCTCTGTCGGTGTCCGGATCGAGTATTGCTCGATCCTGCATTACGAACAGATCCAGCGGATGAAGGACCTGAACGTCTCCGCAAGCTTCCTGATCGGCCATGTCCACTACTGGGGCATCGCAATGCGCGACACCGTCTTCGGCGAGGAAAAGGCCCAGCTGCTCGACCGCTGCAAGAGCGTCGAGGACGCGGGCGTGGGCTTTACGCTGCACTCGGATTTCATGGTCACGGACCCGGTGCCGCTGCACATGATCGAAATGGCCGTCACGCGCCGCACCTGGAAGGAACCGGATTACGTGCTGGCTCCGGAGGAACGCATCTCGGTCGAGCCGGCGATCCGGGCGGTCACCTTCGAAGCGGCCTGGCAGCTGTTCTCCGAACACGAGATCGGGACACTGGAAGCGGGCAAGTTCGCCGACATGGTCATCCTCGACGCCGATCCCCGCGCGGTCCCGCCAGACGAGATCAAGAGCATCAAGGTGCTCGAAACCTGGATGAACGGAACCAGGGTCTACGCCGCCTGACCGACGGGCTCTGCACTCGAACAGGTTCAGTCGGGCCCGGTTTCGCCGCCCGGCTGCATCACCCACAGGTTTGGTCCAGCCGCCACCAGGTGCGGTCGTTCCGCCGCATGCAGACCGCCGTTCAGAAGCTGGTCGAGGTCGCGGCCCACGTCGGCGCTGTAGATGTGATAGAGATGGCCGGTCGGGCTTTCCACCGGCAGCGCGCTCAGGTCGATCACCTCGACCCCGGACAGGGTCGACACGTCGTTGCCCGCCTCGCCCAGCCGCGGATACCCGTGCAACTGCGCCGAAAGGGCCAGCGGGCGGTCACCGCTCGTGACATAGACGGTGATCCGCTCCGCGATGGGACGGATGCGCGGCAGGATGCGCTGGAAGATGCCGAAATCCATGTCCGGGGCCAGCAGAACGATCTCGTCCAGCCGGATGTCGGGGTTCCGGCTCGCCACCTCGTAAAGCGCCAGCACGACGCCGCGCGCGCCGAGGCTGTGCCCGGCCACATCCACGATGCCTGGGCCGAAACGGCGCTCCATCTCGACGATGGCGTCGGCGAGGTCGGGCACGCTCCAGTAGAGGTCGGCCTCGTCATGGGTGTAATAGGCCAGCGCCCCGTCGGACGGCCAGCTGAACCACAGGAAGCGCCCCGCAAGGTCGGCGTTTTCCTGCAGCAGCACCGCGCGGCGGCAGCCTTTTTCGAAGCCGATGTAATAGCCGTGAACGTAGATCACTGGCGCGACGCCCTGTGCCGTCGCCTGCAAGCTGTCGAGAAGCGCGGCGCTGTCCGTCTCGCTCACCGAATCCACGCGCAGGAATTCCTCGCGGATGAAGGCGGGCGCGGCCTGGGCCAGCGGCGCGAGCACGCTGAGGTCGACTTCGCGCACCCGACACCGACCCGCGCTGAGGCTGCTGCGTTCGTCACTGAAGATCGCGCCTGGTTCGGTGGCGTCGGTCCGGTTGCGCAGCGTCAGGAACGGGACCTCGCGCGCATCCGCGTCTTGCTCTGCCAGCGACGGCGCGGGAACGGCCAGGACGGACGTGAAACAGACCAGGGCCGCGCCCACGACCTGCGCAAGAATGGCTCCTGAAGATGGCATCTCGTTATCCCTGCAACCGGCTTGAAATCGTGTTTCACAGTATCGGTGAAATCAGCGCGGCTTGACATCGAAAAAGCGAACAAGCCACGATCACCGCACGATAATCACCAGGAACGATGCGATGGCTTGCCCGGACGGGGCGCTGGAGGCACAAGAGTCGCATGCCGCAGCGCGGCATCGGAAAAGACACCAGAGGGCGACGCATGACCAAAGCCATCCTGTCCCGGATCGTCGGACGCTTCTCGGTTCCCTGCCTGATGCTGGGCCTGCTGTTCTTCGCCGCCTCGCTGACCCCGTCGCTGATCCCGCGAGGGCCAGAGGTGCAGGGCATCCTTGGCGGGCTGGTCACTGGGCTGGGCTACCTTCTGGGCGTCATAATCGCGCTACTGTGGCGCGCGTCGGACCTGCCAATCCTGTCGGGTCGGCCGGCGAGGGGACTGACCTGGCTCGCGGGGGCTGCGATCTTGGCGTTCTTTCTCTGGGTGCTCGGCTCCAGCCTGTCCTGGCAGAACGAATTGCGCGCCAGGGTGGGAATGGAACCCGCCGATGCGCTGCGGCTGGCGCGGGTGCTGGTCCTAGCCTTCGTAACCTTCGCCTTGACCTACCTGCTGGGCCGTCTGGTCGCGTCGTTCTTCCGGCTGATCCGCGCCCGTCTTTACCGGGTGATGCCGCCGCGGCGGGCCAACGTTCTGGGTCTTCTCGCGGTCGTGACGATCCTCTTCGTCGTGACGCGGGACGGGATCTTCGACACGGTGGTGAGCGGGCTCGACGAAAGCTACGAGACGGCCCAGGCGCTGTTCGACCGGGCGCCGCCCCGTCCCGACGATCCCCGCAAGACCGGCAGTGCCGCGTCCCTTGTCGACTGGGCGGCCATCGGCACGCCGGGGCGCGACTACATCACTTCCGGCCCCGATGCCGCCGCGATCTCGGCCTTCACGGGACGACCGGCGCTGGAGCCGATCCGGGTCTATGTCGGCCGCGCCAACGGCGACACACCGCGCGCACGGGCCGAACTGGCGCTGGCGGAACTGCAGCGCCTCGGCGCCTTCGAGCGCGACGTGCTGATCGTGGCAAGCCCCACCGGCACAGGCTGGATGGATCCGGGGGCCTTCGATCCGGTCGAATACATGCATAATGGCGACATCGCGACGGTCACGGTCCAGTATTCCTATCTCCAGTCGCCGCTTGCGCTGATCCTCGAGACGAATGCCGGGCTGGAGCAGGCCACCGCCCTGCAGGACGTGGTGCATGGCTATTGGAAGACCCTGCCACCCGAAAGCCGCCCGCGTCTCTACGTGCACGGCCTCAGCTTGGGTGCGTGGTCGTCGATGTATGCGACCAACCTGTTCCGCTTGCTGGACGATCCGATCGACGGCGCGTTCTGGGCGGGGCCGCCCTTCCCCTCGGCCTTCTGGAACTACGTGCAGAAGCAGCGCAACCCCGGCAGCCCATGGGTCCTGCCGGTGATCGGGGACGGATCGCTTGTGCGCTATGCGTCCCATTTCGCCGATGCCTCGCAGGCCGAGGGCGAGTGGGGGCCCATGCGCATCGTCTTCCTGCAATATTCCAGCGACCCGGTGGTGTTCTACGATCCCGCCTCGCTCTGGCGCGCGCCGCCCTGGATGCGCGAACCGCCCGCGGCGGACATGTCGGACCACTTTGTCTTCATGCCCATCGTCACGCAGTTCCAGCTTGCGCTGGACATGGCGCTGTCCTTCGGATCGCCTCCGGGCTACGGCCACGCCTATTACGCGCGCGACTACATCGGACCCTGGGTGCAGGTGACCGCCCCGCGCGGCTGGACGCAGGCCGATACGGAGCGGTTGATCGCGCATTGTGACAACGGGTTTCAGGCGGGGTGTTCCAACGGGCGCTGACCCCCACCCCGCGAGACCCCTAGTCGAATTCTACCTCAGGTCCGGTTCGAAATGCATGAGGGCTTTGCCCCATCGTCAAGCAGAAGCAGCCCCGCGCCATAGCGCACGTGAATGCGCCGCACGTTGGAGGGCGGCGAGAAACTGCCGCTCGCGCGCCTCTGCATCGTCAGGGCAGGCCATCAGGGTTCCCGCGAAGTCGGCAGGGAACACGATGTCCTGGCCGACAAGCGTCTGTTGGCCGACCAACCGGTTGCAGCCGCCGAAGATCGAGAAATTCCTGTCGTCGTCGATCACCAGCGTAGCTTGATCCTCACCGTTCCAGGGCGCGCCCAGGACTTCGGTGACGCGCCATGCAATCCCGGTGATCTGCCTTACCGGAACGCCCTCCGCGCCAGTGGCGGGGACCATCGCCAGCATCACGTCGACCGGCCCGGAGGCGGGGACGCTCGAAAGGACCTGCGGCGATGACAACGCGAATAACTTGCAATCGCCCGACCAGACAACCGTCATCAGGGCAAGCCGGGAGGTGGTTCCGACAATCCCGGGGTCATAGGCCAGTGATCCTCCCCCAATGAAGTGGTCCGCCGTTATGTTCAGGAAAACGGAGGATCGAAGATGGGAAACAAGCGACACAAGCCGGAAGAGATCGTCACGAAGCTGCGGCAGGTTGAGGTGCTTGTCGGCCAAGGAATGGCGCGGATCGATGCGATCCGGGAAGTTCGCATAACCGAGCAGACCTACTACCGGTGGCGCAAGCAATATGGCGGCATGGGAACCGACCAACTGAAAGAGCTCAAACGGCTGCAAAAGGAGAATGAGCGTCTCCGCAAGGCTGTCTCCGACCTGACGCTCGACAAGTTGATCCTGGCGGAGGCCGCACGGGGAAACTTCTGAGCCCCACCCGTCGCCGTGCCTGCATTGATCGTGTGCGCAGCCAAATGAAGCTCTCCGAGCGTTGTGTCTGCCGCGTCCTGGGTCAGCATCGCTCAACGCAACGACGCAATCCGCAGGGACGAGCCGATGAAGAGCGTCTTGTCGCGGACATGATCGAACTGGCTCGCCAATATGGCCGCTATGGCTATCGCCGGATTGCGGCTCTGTTGAGGGATGCGGGCTGGCAGTTGAACGACAAGCGTGTCGAGCGACTGTGGCGGCGGGAGGGGCTGAAAGTGCCAGCGAGACAGCCGAAGAAGGGGCGGCTCTGGTTGAATGACGGCTCATGCGTCCGTCTCCGGCCCGAATATCGCAACCAGGGACTGTCAGGAATTCCGTGTGCGGGCGAGCGGTTTTCATTCATGCCGCCATGGCCCGGATGAAGCGCTCACCGAACAGGACGGCGAACTGAGCCTTGGGCTACCGGCCGCCGGCGCCGGAAACCATCGTCCCGATGGACCGAAGACCGGTCATGCACTAACAATCAAACTGGACCACTCAGGTGGGCTGATCAGTTGGGTGCGACACTATTGCGGCGAGCGACGTCCGAGATGCTGGCTCGGTCATCCAGCGTTTCCTCCATGATCCGCAGCTTCTCAGCGGCAGTCCAGCGACGCCGACGGCCACCATCGGTGATGATCTCAATCTTAGACATAAGAACGTGCTCAGGCATATGCGTGAGTCTCCATGCTTATGCCCAAGTGTCCGATCGAAATGGAGGGCAGTTCATGCCGGCACTTGTTTCTATCAAAGTATGGGCGTCGCTGCGCGCTTCACTTCTTGATCCGATTGGCAAGGTCAAGCCGGATAAGCCGGCCAAAGGGCGGCCTCAGTATGGATATCAGTTCGCTGCCGGTCTGTCGGAAAACAGAGCGACTGTGGCTGAACTCCAGGAAACCTGCTTTGCCGTGATAGTAACCCGTACCCGAATTGCCAATACCGCCTATTGGCAGATCTTCCTGAATGACGTGCAGGATAACGTCATTCACGGTGACGCCGCCGGATGTCGTGTTCCTTATTACACGATCCTCCTCGGACCGATCTGAGCCGAAATAGTACAGGGCCAGCGGTCGCGGATGATTGTTCACGTATTCGATAGCCTCATCGACGTCCTGATAGTTCATGATCGGAAGCAACGGACCGAAGATCTCATGCTGCATGATAGCCATCTCGTCGGTCGGATTGAGCACGAGGGTGGGCGGAATCTTGTGATGGGGCTGTTGTTCGAAACTCTCGGACCTGGGGTTCAACTCGATTGTCTCGGCACCCTTCTCCCTTGCATCATTTAGATAACCTTGAAGCCTGTCGAAATGGCGCTGGTTGATAATTGACGTGTAGTCGTCATTGTCTCGCAAACCGGATGGAAACATGTCGTTGATTGCTGCACGCGAAGCATCGATAAAAGCATCGACCGATCCATCGGGTATCAGGAGATAATCCGGGGAGAGGCAAATCTGACCAGCATTCAGCGTTTTGCCATTCATGATTCGTGCAGCAGCTTTCTTCATGTCAACCGAGCGACCCAGAATTACCGGTGACTTGCCTCCAAGTTCCAAGGTAAGAGGCACGAGGTTTTCCGCCGCTGCGTGCGCGACATGAACAGCAACCGGTGGAGATCCTGTGAAGATAAGGTGGTCGAAAGGAAGTGAAGAAAATGCTGCGCCGGTGTCCGCTCCTCCAGTCACAACGGCAATTTCGTCTTGGTTGAAGGCTTGTTCGAACAAGCGCTTCATCAATGCCGATGTCGCTTCAGAGAACTCTGAAGGCTTGATCATCGCACGGTTCCCAGCAGCAAGTATCCCAGCTAAAGGCCCGATAACAAGTTGGATTGGGAAATTCCACGGCGCAATGATTCCGATAACTCCCTTCGGCTGGAATTCAACCCGTGCGCGCGCGCCAAGCAGCCCAAACGGAAACTCGCTTCTATGCTTCTCCGGACGCATCCAACGTTTCAAACGTGATCGCGCATGCTTCAGTTGATTGATCGGTACCGCAATATCGGCATACGCGCTCGCTTCCCGACACCGATGGCCGAAATCAGCCACCGTCGCTTCCGTTAGTGCATCCGCATTGTCGACGAGTAGCGCAATAACACGGTTAATTCGATCGATTCGGGTATCTGCGTCCGGATATGGCGCGGCAAGTTGGGCAGATCGCTGACGATCCAAAATGGCCCAAAGTTCCTGCTCCTTAGATGTCAAATAATCTACTCCTTACCATCCGTGACATTTAGCACATTGCCATTGATCAGGCCCTTATGAGTGATCCCATTTAATTGTTAGTGCATGACCGGCCGGTGGTCCATCCGGACAACCGCTTCCGGGGCCGGCGTGCGGTAGATCAAAACGCTGTGTTGGCTCATGGTATTGTAACGCCTGCTCCATTGTTCGATCAGGATTTGTGCTTTACCCAGGCTGTGGGAGATTCGGTCCTAACGACGACCATATCAAAGACTATTTCTCCAGTGGAAGAAGGGGCGGATTTCCAGCCTGAATAGCCCCGAGTCTAGTCGCTCTCGGTCCTCATTTCCTGCTGCGGTTCGAACTCGACGGGTGACAGCATCCCGTTCCTGACTTGCTTGCGTTTCGGGTTGTAGAACATCTCGATATATTCGAACACGTCCTGCCTTGCTTCGGCTTTGGTCTTGTAGGTCCTGCGCCGGTTCGGCTCCCGTTTGAGCAGATTGAAGAAGCTCTCGGCAACCGCGTTGATGCTCCTATGTCTGTCAAGCTTCGATAGCCTTGGTTGGTGATGCGCTCAATATGCGGTAGACCTCGCGGACGATGTAGCGCTTTATGCAGCGAACGACCTCCCTTTGTATCTTGCTCAGCGGAGCGGGATGAGTGGTATTTCCAGAAGCGCTTGGCCAAAGAGAGCGACGGTCACGATCGAATAGCCGAGCGCAGCGAGACGAATTGTGCGTAGGGACCCAGGCCTGCCCCGGCGGTCGAGCCAGATTGCCATGAGTGGCAGGGCCTGCATCGCGTGGATCGAGGCGAAATGTGCCGGGCGGAGGTCTCCGGCAATTCCAGACCAACCGAAAAACGGCATTGTCGGCGCGCCCTCTGGATGAAGACCCACGAAATGACTGCCGTTGACACTCAGATAGCCCGCCACGACCATCGTCAACAGGAAAGTCAACAGGAAGCCGAGCCAGATCGCTTCTCGCAAGGCGGGGCCAAGATCGGCGCGCTTGTCACGCTTTACCACCCAGCCGATCACCGCCGTCGCTGCGACAAGAGACACGGCACCCGCAGCCATCACTATTTCATACATCATGCGGTGGAACGGCGTGGACACGTTGAAATGCGACGGTTCGGCGCGACCGGCCTGGTACATCATGTATGCCATTTCCGACAGGAAAGCCGCAGCCATCAGCCATCCGATGATCCGCAGCGTCCAGCCGTCGCGGACCCGGTCCGACAGGCGCCGTTCGACAAGAGCGATCGTGCCGAAGAGAACGACAAAACTCAGCGCGAACTTCAGCGGCTTCATCCAGACCGGAACACCTTCGATGGTTCGAACGTCGACAAAACCCCAGAGCACCGTGAGAGCGAGCAGAACGATAGACACGACTGTAAGGACGCGGAACTGCGAGGATGTCTCGGCAGGGACTGCAGTGATGTTGGCATCAAGCAGAGACATGGCGGAAACCTTTCAAGGAACGGGTTTGTGTGGGGATTACTGCGGCGCGCAGGCCAAGTTCGGTCAGGCCGGCGATCAGGAAGCCAAGCGGCCCGAGCATGAAGGTCGACAAGAGAACTGGGGTCTGCACTAGGCGCCCGACGCCGGCGCGATCCAACCGGGCGGCCATGACAGAACCGACAAACAGGTCGAAGGCGAGATAGTGCACCCAACCCGCCAGCAGCACCCAACGGTCGGACATCAGCGTGGCCACGGCTTCCAATGTTTCGAACCCGCCGCCACTGCCAGAGAGCCTACTGAAGATCAGTGCTGCATAGACAGCGGAAAGACCGGCCGGGATAATCCAGAGCGGGATCGCATTGAGCCACGCATAGCGGCGCGGGCCGAGGATGAGCAGGGCCCACCCGGCCATGGCCGCCGTGCTTACATGAGAGAAGAGTAGGTCGGGTGTCATCGGCATATCTCCATTGGAAATTTCCACTGGCGATATATGTGTCGCATCTGCTTGAAATGTCCAGCGAAAAAATTTACATTGGAAACATGGAGACGCCATCATGCTGAAAGAAAACAGAAATAAGTATCACCACGGTGATCTGAAGGCGGCCCTTGTCGAGGCCGGTCTCGTCGAACTTGAGGAAAAGGGACTTGAAGCGGTTTCGTTGCGTTCTATCGCTGCGCGGGTGGGTGTGAGCCACACGGCTCCGAAGAACCATTTTGACGGATTGCGCGGCCTGCTTACCGCGATAGCGACGGTTGGCTTCGAGCGACATGCCGCTGAGATGCGGCGCGGTGTCGAGGGTCAACCGCCGGGAAGGGCGCGCCTGGATGCTGCCTGTAATGGTTATCTGCGTTTCGCTTTGGAAAACCCCGAACTGTTCAAGCTGATGTTCTCAAGTACGTTGTGCAACGCCGACGACATGGACATGAAACGCGCTGCCTGGGCCAGCTACGAAGTCCTACGCGGAGTTGCCCACGGTCTCGACTGGGACAAGGCAGATGCGCCGGGTAGCCCCTGGCGCACCGAATGGATGCTGTGGAGCATGGTTCACGGTTACGCGATGTTGATGATCGAGGGACAAATTCGTCGCAACGATGACGGCAAGCCGATATTCGACATGAGCGAAATAATGCCTGGCTTCGGATATCGCCCGGATGCGTTCGATACCGTGGCGGAGCCTTTCCGCGGACATGATAGCAAGACGGATTGATGAAAATCTCTGATCAGCAAGTTGGTCCTTTCCCAAGGACGAGAAAACCTGTTGCAAGGGATCGCCGACATACTCGGTATCGAGTTCCGGATTATCGGCAGCGTGGATATCTTCAGTTCAGTTTAGGAGTGTCGGGCTGTTCGCATAGGGAAAGGCGTTTTCAGGAATTCTTCCCACCCATCAAATACCGCCCGTGCTTCCGTCTGCCTCGCACCGCGCCAGAACGTTGCGGACATTGGATACCTGCCACCGGCCGCCGCGGGCGGTGCGGATGCCGCGATCATTCAATGCCATGGCGATGCCGCGGAGGCTGGTGATCCCTGAGCGCCGGATCGAGGCAATGACCGGCTGGATGCTTGCTGCGAAGCGGTCGGCTTCCTGAATGCAGGATTGCTAGCCGATGGCAGCAGCCTTTGCCGGATTGGTCCGGTTGCCGAGCCGTTTGCCAGATGCCGAACGAGTGGCGAGGGCAGCTTTCGTGCGATCCGAAATCAGACGGCGTTCCTTTTCCGCCAAGGCTGCATAGAGATGCAGCATGAAGGGATCAGCGTCGGCACCGAGTTCTGCGACGATGAACGGGACGCGTCTGGCCATCAGCCCCGAGATGAAGGCGACGTCGCGGGACAGGCGATCCAGCTTGGCGACGATGACCGGACAGCCCCACTTGCGTGCCATGTCGAGGGCCTCGGCGAGGCGAGGGCGCCTGTCCAGTGCATCGCAACCCTTGCCGGTTTCGATTTCCACGAACTCGGCCGTGATGACCAGGCCTTCCGCCTCTGCGAAACGCGTGACTGCGGCCCTCTGTGCCTCGATGCCGAGCCCCGATCGTCCCTGGCGGGACGTCGAGACCCGGTAGTATGCGATTGCGCGCTGCACCATGATCCGCTCCCGGGTGTTCAAACTGCAAACCACCGTTTGCAGTGTGCTCACATGGGAGGAAAAGTCTATATTTATCAATTAGAAAGGGTGCCTTGTTGTCATTCAAATCTCAGTCTCGAGGAAACATTCGAAATTCCATATTGAATCCTGTGTGCGGATTTTTTTAGAATATCATTTCAAACAAGTTAAGCCGAAATCGAAGAGGCAGAAATGTCGACCATTTACATACCCTCATCCAATCTCGAGACGGACGGTACGCCATTTGACGATATCATCTATGGAACTTCGGGGTCGGATAGGATCTACGGAAAGTCCGGTAATGATACGATATACGGTGGCGCAGGGGTCGACCTAATCTATGGAAACGAAGGAGATGACCTCGTCTTTGCAGGCGACGGAAACGATATAGTCGTTTACTGGGATGGTTTTGGTGAAGACCCCGGTTTCGATGAGTTGTACGGAGGCGATGGTGAGGATAAACTTACCGTTTATCTAACAAGTTACGGTGACGAAAACATAATATTTGATGCGAGCCCAACAGGCACAGGAATTATTACATTTGGAGATCGCGCGATTTTTGCGGAATTCGAAAAATATGACATTACCACTTGGTTCGGCGATGACTATGTTATTTTAGGTGAGAATGCCGACAGTGCGTTTTTATCTGGTGGTAACGACATTTGTTATGGAATGGCAGGAGACGACAAAATATTTGGTAGTTTAGGAGAGGATCAACTCTACGGAAACGCCGGCAATGACACTCTTTATGGTGATCACACCAATGACAGCGACGGTTCTGCTGACCGGCTGGAAGGCGGAGATGGCAACGACATCCTTTATGGCGGGGGCGCGGATGATTTGTTGTTCGGTGGTGGGGGTATGGATGAATTAAAGGGTGGTGACGGAAATGATACTCTTAGTGGTGGGACCGAAGCGGATTTGCTTAATGGCGGCACGGGCATCGATACGGCCGATTACGGATCGTCCTCACAGGGCGTGACCGTGAACCTTGCCTTGGGGACAGGTGCCGGTGGCGATGCCGATGGTGACATCCTCGTCGATATCGAGAATGTCGTTGGTTCGGAACATGCTGATATCCTGATCGGCAACGCCGAGCCTAATGTCATTTCGGGTGGCAACGGCAACGACATGATCCGCGGCGGGGCGGGCGCTGACACGCTGTCGGGCGGAGACGGCTTCGACACGCTGAGCTACGCAGATTCCACTGCTTCAGTGCAGGTCTTCCTTGGCGGCAACACCGCCACTGGCGGCGACGCCACCGGTGACACGATCTCCGGTTTTGAGAATGTTTTTGGTTCCGATTTTGGTGACCGGTTGTTTGGTTCGGCCCAGGTCAACCTTCTTGATGGCGGCGCCGGAAACGACATTCTTCTCGGCAACAATGGCAATGACACGCTGCGCGGCCGCGATGGGCGGGATGTCATCTACGGTGGCAATCACAGCGACACGTTCGTCTATTTCTCGCTGTCGGATTCCGGCCTTCTGTTCGCTGACCGCGACCGCATCCAGGACTTCACAGACGGTGACGATCGGTTCGATCTCTCCGCGCTGGATGCCGATACGGCTACATCCGGAGACCAGGCCTTCACCTATGTCGGCGGTTCGTTTACCCGCTCGGCCGGACAACTACGCTCATGGGAATTCAGCGGCCTGACGTTCATCGAGGGCGATGTCAATGGTGACGGCGTAGCCGATTTCCGCATCGAACTGCTCGGAACCGGTTTGGGCATCGACGCCAGCGATTTCATCCTGTGAGACACAACGGGTCGCTCTTGCTGCACCGGACCATGATTGCGCATGGCTGAAGAGGGTAGGTTTTTCGGCCCCTAAAGCGTCCTGTCGCTCTCGCCATTCAGGCGCGCGGCAAGAATCGTGATCTTCTGGCGGAACCGCGCGGTGGCATCCTCGCCGGCGCGCAGAGCGGAGGCCGTGTGGTCGCCGTTGTCGCTGCGTGGTTCTTCCTTCCAGCGGGCGCGGGTCTTGAGCCAGAAGATGGCGGCCGTGACGGCACCACGCCCATCACCGAGCGCCATGCGGTAGAGGCTTTCAGCCACCCGGGCATTGGCCTTGATCTGGCCGCCTGCCAGTTCGCGGGCGAACAGATCTTCGACGGTGGCTGGCGTGAGATCGAAGATGCGGGCGATGTCCCCGGCGGTCAGGCCGAAGCCGGCCAGCGCCCCGACCCGCCTGGCATCGGGCAGGGTGGTATCGATCTCGCCGGTTTCATCCATGCCCGGTTCTCCGTCTTTCCGTACGGTCATGTTCGATCAGCCTCGGATCGTCGTCCTCATCCGCATCCGCATCCTTATCGTCGTCTTGGCCGGGCATGGTCGCCGGAGTAATGATGATCCGCGTCACGCGGTTGGCCGGATCGTCCTGTTCGCCAGACCAGGCGCCTGCACCGCTTCTGGCGGCATCGATCCAGCCCGCCCGGGTCTTGAGCCAGAAGATCGCGGCGGTGACCGCTTCACGACCGTCACCCGTGGCAATCCGGAACAGTTTCTCGGCAACCTTCGCATTGGCCTTTGTGTGGCCGTGGTCGAGTTCCGACCGGTAGTGCTTGCGCAAGGTCTTTGGGTCAATGGAAAGCAGCCCGGCAATCCGCGCCTCCGGAACGCCGTAACCGGCCAGCGTCTCGACCTGCCGGCGGTCCACAGGCGTCGGGCAATGTGCGCGCCGGCCCATCTCAGACCTCATCCGTCGGGGTGGCCGGCCCTGACATGCCGTCATGGCGCTTGTGGTCAATCGAAGAAGTCATCGTCATCCTCCCATGGTTTCCGGGCAAGGCGGTTCACGGTCTCGACCCGGCTGCGGGCAACCGGTGACAGGCCGAGCTCGCTCATGAAGCGGTGCATGAGTTCGAGGTTCTTGTTGGCGATGGCAAGCCAGGGAGAGGGCTGGACATAGCCGGCCGGCGTTCGCAGCAGCGGCGGGGTCTTCTTCAGGGCCCGCTCCGCCTCCACCCATCGCCCATAGGCCTGGCAGTAGGCCGCCAGCGCCGAGCGATCGAGTTCGGTGATGATGCCGAGATCGTGCAGGTAGCGCACCAGGCGCTTCCATTCTGTCCTGGCCGGCGCCGACAGATGGGACGGGCAGGAGGGCATGGCGATGACCGGCTTCGGCTCGTTGCCGTTCAGCGGCCGTTTGCCGGGATTGCCGTTGATGAGCTTCAGGGCAGTCGGAACGGGTTTGCGTCCGCGCATTGTCAGCTTCCCTCTCCTGGCGGGCGGTACCACTCAACCCCGCAGTTTGTCGCCGGTTCGATACCGGTTTGCCATCACCGGACTTGCCTGGAACCGCGCTGTTGCGCCGTTCTCGGGGGCGAACTGCTCCAGGGACCCCCCTTGGCAAATTCGCGGATGTGAAAGGTGAGGGACCCGACCGGTTTCCACCCTAAAACCTGTCAAGATGTGATCCCCCCCACCCCCTGAACCCGGAGAGATGGCTAGGCGCCACATGACAACCCCGCCTTGCCGGCAGTCCGTTCGCTTTGTGCATCGGCAAAGCCCTGACCTGTGGCCTCCAGCACCGCCTGCTTTCCGGTGAAGTCCTGCCAGCGCCGGATGGCGACATCCACGTAAGCAGGGTTCAATTCGATGGCGTGGCAGGCCCGTCCCGTCATCTCGGCCGCGATGATCGTGGTACCGGAGCCGGAGAAGGGCTCGTAGATCGCCTGGCCGGGCGAGGAGTTGTTCTCGATCGGGCGCTTCATGCATTCCACGGGCTTCTGCGTTCCATGGCCGGAGTCGGAGCGACGGTGCTCGATTGCCCACACGGTGGACTGCTTCCGATCGCCGGACCAGTGGCCGGTCTTGCCCTTGCGCACCGCATACCACGCCGGTTCGTGGGCCCAATGGTAATCGCCACGACCGATCACGAGGCGGGTCTTGTCCCAGATGATTTGCGAGCGGATGGCAAAGCCCGAGGCCTCGAGGCTTGCGGCAACGAGGCTTGCATGCAGGGCGCCGTGCCAGACATAGGCAACGTCACCGGGAAACAGCGCCCAGGCTTCCCGCCAGTCGGCACGGTCGTCGTTCAGCACCTCGACCTCTTGGTGGCAGGGGGCGGTTAACAGCCCGGCCCGCATATCACTTGAAAACAACGGGAAAATCCGGCCGCAGCCGGATGGGGAGAACGCTTTCGGTGGACCAGGTGGCGGATGGGGTGGGATTCGAACCCACGGTACGCTCTCGCGCACGCCGGTTTTCAAGACCGGTGCCTTAAACCGCTCGGCCACCCATCCACGCCGATCCCTATGAGCCAAGGCGCGTCCCATTTCAAGGGGCGGGGCGACGGTCCGGCATGATCCGCCAGACGGAAATCCGCGTAGGAGGGAAATCCGACCATCTCACAGGAGGTTTTCAATGCGTCGTGTCGTTTCCGCCGGAGTGCTGGTCCTGGCGCTTTGCCTGCCGGCCAGTGCAACCAAGCTGTCCGGGTCCGAAGTCCGGGACATGGTCGTCACAGGTACCGTCTTCCTGGAAACCGGTTTCGGCGATTTTCCCTTGCGCTACGACCAGGCCGGCCGCGTGACAGGGGATGGCACCGCGCTCGGTCTCGCCCGTTTCTTCGCGCCGCGCGAAACAGGACGCTGGTGGGTCAATGGTGACCAGTTGTGCCAGCAATGGCCAAGCTGGTATCGCGGACGCACGTTCTGCTTCAACATCATCCTGACAGGGGCCGACAAGTTCCGCTGGGTCCGCGATGACGGGTATGCGGGGAATGGCCGCATCATGCGTTAGGACAAAACGCCCCGCCTGCCTTATTCCTGCCCCGATGACGACACATTGGATTAATCGACTACTAAAACTTTTCGGCTAGTGTTCCCGGTTGACGAGACCGGGCCAACCGGCGGAAAAGGGCGAGTGTCAGGAGAGGGCAGACATCATGGTATCGGGCTTCAAGCGCGCCATTGCAATTTGTGCTGCGGGAACGGCGCTTATCGTGCTGGCCGCTTGCGCGGGTCCGGGCGCCAAGACCTCCTACAAGTCCGCACGTGCGCCGGAGGCTTCCGGAAAGGAATATTTCCCTGAAGCAAAATATGGGGTGAAGGCCAGCCCGCGCGTCACCGAAAAGCGGTCGCGGCTCAAGCGTGGCGGCGGCCGCGAACAGATCGGCAAGCCCTACCGCGTCGCCGGGAAATGGTATCATCCCAAGAAGGATCCGAACTACAGCAAGGTCGGCAAGGCAAGCTGGTACGGCAATGCCTTCCACGGACGATTGACCGCCAATGGCGAAGTCTATGACATGACGCACCTGTCGGCAGCGCACCCGACCATGCCGCTGCCCAGCTATGCCCGTGTCACGAACATGTCCAACGGGGCATCCGTCATCGTCCGCGTCAATGATCGCGGGCCATTCGCACACAACCGCATCATTGACCTGTCGCGGCGCGCCGCCGAATTGCTCGACTACAAGAGTTCCGGTGTCGCCACCGTCCGGGTGGACTATGTCGGGCCGGCGCCCATCGAGGGCGAAAATACCGAAACGCTGATGGCATCCTACAATCCGGGCAATGCGTCGCCTGCAACCGGGATGTCCGGCGTCATGCTGGCGATGGCCGATACCGGCCCCTCCGTGGTCGGCGCGCGCCGGCCGGAAGGCAATCTGCCAGGCGTCAGCGCCGTCAACGCCTATGCGGGCGCAACGTCCGCTCCGTCGGCAATGCCGGTCGGCTCGATCATCCCGGCAGCCTATGCACCGACCGGAGATTCCTTGTTCCGCCTGCCGGACATCGCGCCGGTTCCGGTTTCCCGCCCCGGTTCCGGGCTTGCCTCGGCTCAACCGGTGCAGGCGCTCTCCTATGCTTCGGAACGCGTGTCGGCTGCCGCCTCGGCCTTTGCCTCGCATGACCTGGGCCACGGCCTGAACCCTGAAGCGCTCAAGGCGTCATGGCGCCGTTCCGGCGTCGATGTCACGGGGCCGGCGCTCCATGTCGGCACCTTTGCTGACCGCCGGCAGGCGCTTGCCATCGCCGACGCCCTGAAGGGCGAGGGACGGTCGCAATTGCAGACATTCTCCTCGCAAGACGGCGTGTCGCATGTCCTGACGCTGCATGTGCGCCAGGGCCGCGACGAGAATGCCGTGCTGCGCGCCGCCTGGAATGCCGGGGCCCCGGACGCGTTCTTCGTTCGCGACTGACATTTCGATCGAGCCGCGCTGCAACGCGGTTGATCCCGTCCGCCACATCTTGCTAGCTTGGGCCGGGCGCAATGAACCAGGGCGGGCAGGCTTTCCGATGATCATCTTGATGGCGATCCGCCGCTCCATGCTGCTGGGATGGGCGATCATTCTGCTGGCCGTGACCCCTGCCAGCGCGCAATTGTTCGAAACGACGGCCGACACCGCCTACATGATCGACGCCGGCACCGGCTCGATCCTGTTTGCGAAGAACGAGGAGAAGCTCGTTCCACCCGCCTCGCTGGCCAAGATGATGACCATGGAGGTAGTGTTCCATGCGCTCAGCACCGGCCGCCTGAGCATGGACGACACGTTCTATGTGTCGGAAAACGCCTGGCGCACCGGCGGCGCGGTGTCGGGCGGCTCGACCATGTTCGCGGAGGTGAAGTCTGAAATCCGGCTGGAGGACCTGATCCAGGCCGTGATCGTGCAATCGGCCAATGACGGCTGCATCATCATTGCCGAGGGCATGGCCGGATCGGAAGAGAATTTCGCGCGCCTGATGACCGAACGGGCCCGCAAGATCGGGCTGGAGAAATCGGTTTTCAGGAATTCCACGGGACTGCCCGCGGAGGGCCAGGTCGTCACCATGAAGGATCTGGCGAAACTCGCCATGCACATCTGGAAGACCTATCCCGAATACTACCGGTATTACAGCCAGACCGAATTCACCTGGAACAAGATCCTGCAGCGCAACCGCAATCCGCTTCTGCGCATGGATATCGGTGCCGACGGCATGAAGACCGGTTTCACGGAGGAAAGCGGTTACGCGATTGTCGGCTCGGTGAATCGCGAGGGCCGGCGCATCTTCGTCGCCATGTCGGGCATGGAGACGGACCGCCAGCGCGCCGAGGAGGCCCGCAAGATCCTGGACTGGGGCATCCGGGCCTTTGAGAGCAGGCAGATCTTCAAGGAAGGCGAGATCATCGGCGAGGCCGATCTGTATGGCGGCGCGAAATCCGGCGTCGCCCTGCGTGCCGACGGGCCCGTTTCCATTCTCGTGCCGATCACGAACCGCGACCGGCTCATTGCCCGCATCGTCTATGAAGGTCCTGTGGATGTACCGGTGGAGGAAGGGACGCGGATCGGCGCGCTGAAGGTGTGGATCGGCGATACGCTCAGCCAGGAAACGCCGCTTTATGCCGCCGAATCTGTGGGGAAGGGCACGCTTCAGCAGCGGGCGCTGGATGCCGTCGAGGAACTCATGCTCGGCTGGCTGCGCGGTTAGCCTTTGCGGGCTCTGCCGCCTTCGCAACCGGACCGGCACTCTGGACGCTTCCGCCAGGGCGCACTAAGACAAACCCAGTGCAAGTTTGCAGCAGGAAAGGCGGGAACTGGTGCCGCGAGGGCTATTCATCACGTTCGAGGGGGGCGAGGGGGCCGGCAAGACCACCCAGATCGAACGGCTGGCCGAATGGCTGCGCGCCCGCGGGCACCGTGTCCTGCTGACACGCGAGCCGGGCGGTTCACCTGGGGCCGAGGCCGTGCGCCACGTGCTTCTGTCGGGCGCGGCGGAACACTATGGCCCGGCAATGGAGGCGATCCTCTTTTCCACCGCGCGGTCGGACCATGTCGAGCAGGTCATACGGCCGGCCGTGGAAGCCGGCATGATCGTGCTGTGCGACCGGTTCATGGATTCCTCGCGGGTCTACCAGGGGGTGTCCGGAAAGCTCGATCCCGGGTTCATGGAGCGGCTCGAGGAAGTCGCCGTCAACGGCATGATCCCCGACCTGACCCTCATCCTCGACCTGCCGGCTGAAGCGGGCCTCGAACGGGCCCGGGCGCGGCGCGGCGGTGGCGATGCGGACCGCTACGAAAAGGAGGAGGCCGAGGTGCATGAAGAGCGCCGCCAGGCCTTCCTCGCCATTGCCGCGGCGGAGCCGGAGCGCTGCCGCGTGATCGATGCCGCCCGCGACACGGATGCCGTTGCCGGCGCCGTCCGCCGGCAGGTCGCCGCGCTGCTGGAGCGGAGCGGCGCGGGCCAACCGGCCGCCGCCGATGCGTGACGGGCGATGAGCGAGCGACTAGCGCCGGAGCAGGCCGACAGCCTGCCAGACATTCCGGAACCGGCCGAGAACATCCATCTCGCCGGGCATGAAGAAACCGCCCTGTGGTTTGCCAGCGCCTGGCGCACGGGCAAGATGCACCACGCGGCATTGCTCACCGGACCGCAGGGCATCGGCAAGGCGACACTGGCCTACCATCTTGCCTTTCACATGCTGACCGAGCGCGACAGGCCCAATGCACCCGCTTCGCTTGTCCGGCCGGATCCGTCGCATTCCGTCTGGCGGCAGCTTGCCAGCGGCGCCCATCCTGCGGTCCTGCACCTGACAAGACCGCCGCGTGAAACGGGTACCGGCTACAAGAACTTCATCACCGTGGACGAGATCCGCCGCCTTGGCCATTTCCTGTCGATGACCACCCATGACGGAAGCTGGCGCATTGTCATCGTCGACCCGGCGGAACAGATGAACGCGGCTGCGGCGAATGCGCTTTTGAAGAACCTGGAGGAGCCGCCGCGGGACACCCTCTTCATCCTCGTCAGCCATTCGCCGGGCCGGCTGCTGCCGACGATCCGTTCACGATGCCAGGTGCATCGCCTTCGTCCGCTTGGCGAGCGCGACCTCATGGCTGCGCTCTCGGCCCTTGGCGAAGAGCCGCCGGACGATCCGCCGGCGCGCCAGCGGCTTGCAGCACTTGCGGAGGGAAGCGTGCGCAACGCCCTGCTGCTGACCCGTCATGGCGGCCTGGACGTGGCCGAGGCGGTCGACCGCGTCCTTGACCAGCCGCGTTTCGATACGGGCGAGGCGATCCGCATTGCCCAGGCCCTTGCCGGGCGGGATGCCGAAATCGCGCTCGACCTGTTCAACCGCCATGTGGCAGACCGCCTCGGCCGCGATGCCGCAACGGCTGCGAGGGCCGGGGACCTGGCCGGGGCAAACCGCCTTGCGGAGTTGTGGGAGGAAACGCGCCAGACGATCGTCGAGCGCGAGACCTACAATCTCGACAAGCGTCAGCACGTCAGCGGACTGCTGCACCGGCTTCACGCCGCCGTCCACGGCTGATCCCAAAACAGGGGCGGCGCACTGGCAATCGCGGCGCAATTGCGCTATCCCGCGCCAGACATCAATCGCCCAGTGCGGGAGCGTTTCATCCATCATGTCCACGTCCAGTTTCTACATCACCACGCCGATCTTCTATCCCAACGGTGTGCCGCATATCGGCCACGCCTACACGGCCATCGCGACGGACGTCCTGGCCCGTTTCGCGCGCCTTGACGGCAAGGATGTCTTCTTCCTGACCGGCACGGACGAGCATGGGCAGAAGATGCAGCAGACGGCCCAGAAGGAGGGGATCGCGCCCATCGAACTGGCCGACCGCAATTCCGCGGTCTTCCGCCGCATGGTCGAGGTGCTGGGCTGTTCCAACGACGATTTCATCCGCACCACCGAGGAACGCCACCGCATTTCCTGCCAGGAACTCTGGCGGCGCATGGAAGCCAATGGCGACATCTATCTCGATACCTATGGCGGCTGGTATTCCGTGCGCCAGGAAGCCTTCTTCGACGAGAGCGAGACAACGGTCGGCGAGGACGGCGTGCGCCGCGAACCGCTCGGTTCGCCGGTGGAGTGGGTGGAGGAGGAAAGCTATTATTTCCGCCTCTCCGCCTATGGCGACAAGCTTCTCAGCCTCTACACCGACAACCCGGATTTCGTGGCGCCGGCGGAACGGCGCAACGAGGTGATGAGCTTCGTCAAGGGCGGCCTGAAGGATCTTTCCATCTCGCGCACCAGCTTCGACTGGGGCATTCCCGTGCCCGGAAACGACAAGCACGTCATGTATGTCTGGGTGGACGCGCTGACCAATTACATCACCGCCGCCGGCTTCCCGGATGCCGATGCAGCGCGCTGGAAATACTGGCCCGCGCTGCACATCATCGGCAAGGATATCGTGCGCTTCCATGCCGTCTACTGGCCGGCCTTCCTGATGAGCGCCGGCGTGCCGCTGCCCGCCCGCGTCTATGCCCACGGCTTCCTGTTCAACAAGGGCGAGAAGATGTCGAAGTCGGTCGGCAACGTGGTCGACCCGTTCGCCCTGGTCGAAGAATACGGCCTCGACCAGGTGCGTTATTTCTTCATGCGCGAAGTGCCCTTCGGCAATGACGGGTCCTACAGCCACGAGGCCATCGTCCAGCGCACCAATGCGGATCTCGCCAACGGATTGGGCAACCTGGCGCAACGTTCGCTTTCGATGATCGCGAAGAATTGCGGTGGCCTGGTTCCCGGCAATGACGACCTGAAGCCGGAGGACGAGGCGTTGATCGCGTCGGCGGCAAGGGCGCTGGAGGCCGCGCGCGAAGCGATGGACCGCCAGGCCATCCACAAGGCGGTTGAAGCGATCTTCGCCATTGTCACCGAGGCCGACAAGTATATCGACACCCAGGCGCCCTGGGTGCTGCGCAAGACCGATCCGGACCGCATGGCGACGGTTCTCTACACCGTGGCCGAGACCGTGCGGCGTATCGCGATCCTGGCCCAGCCGGTCATGCCGGCGGCCTGTTCGCGCCTGCTCGACCTGGTGGCCGTGCCGGACGGCGCGCGCGCCTTCGCCAACCTGGAAGACCGGCTCGTGCCTGGCACCGAACTCCCGGTCCCGCAGGGCGTCTTCCCCCGCTACGTGGACAAGGAGCAGGCCTGACATGGCGCAAATGCCGGTCCTCATCGACAGCCATTGCCACCTCGACTTTCCCGATTTCGAGGAAGAGCGGGCGGCTGTTGTCCAGCGGGCGCTGGATGCCGGCGTGAAGCGCATGGTGACGATCTCCACCCGCGTGCGGCGCTTCGATGCCATCAAGGCCATCGCCGAGGCCCACGACCCGGTCTTCTGCTCGGTCGGTACCCATCCGCACAATGCCGGCGAGGAAACCGGCGTGACCGCGGCCGATCTGGTCGCGCTTGCGGACCATTCCAAATGCGTGGCCATCGGCGAGGCAGGGCTCGACTATTTCTACGACAAGTCACCGCGTGACGCGCAGGCCGCTGGTTTTCGCCAGCACATCGCGGCGGCGCGCGAAACCGGCCTGCCGCTGGTCATCCACTCGCGCGATGCCGACGACGACATGGCGGCGATCCTGCGCGAGGAAACGGGGAAGGGGGCCTTTCCTTTCATCCTGCACTGCTTTTCCTCCGGCCGCGCACTGGCTGAGACCGGCATCGAACTGGGCGGCCATGTCTCCTTTTCCGGCATCCTGACGTTCAGGAACAGCCAGGAAATCCGCGACATCGCCCGCGACCTGCCCCTGGAACGGCTGCTGGTGGAGACAGACGCGCCTTACCTGGCGCCGCCGCCGCACCGGGGAAAACGCAACGAACCATCCTTCGTCGTGAACACGGCGCGGGTCCTGGCCGAGTGCAAGGGCATCAGCGAGGAAGCGCTGGCCGATGCCACTACCGCCAATTGCCTGCGCCTGTTCTCCAAGATGCCCGCGCTCTGAGGACATCATGGCCGATATCCTGCGCTTCACGATCCTGGGATGCGGCTCGTCGCCCGGCGTGCCGCGTATCTCCGGCGACTGGGGCGCCTGCGATCCGGACAATCCGCGAAACCGGCGCACACGCGCCTCGGCGCTGGTTGAACGGATCGGTGCGAATGGCATCACGCGGGTCGTCATCGATACCGGACCCGATTTCCGCGAGCAGATGGTTCGCGCCGGCGCCGACACGCTCGACGGCGCGGTCTATACCCATCCCCATGCCGACCACATCCACGGCATCGACGACCTGCGGGGCTATGTCATCACGCAGCGCCGGCTGATGAACGTCTGGGCCGATGACGCGACCATGGACCGCCTGATCGAGGCCTTCGGCTACTGCTTTCACACACCGGCCGGATCGTCCTACCCGCCGATCCTGCGTGGTCACCTGATCCGCCACTACGAGCCGTTTTCGATCACGGGCGAGGGTGGCCCGATCACCTTGGAACCCTTGCGCCAGGTCCATGGCGACATCCACTCGCTTGCATTCCGGATCGGACCGCTCGCCTATTGTTCCGATGTATCAGCATTTCCGGAAAGGACATTGGAACGATTGGTAAATCTCGATCTGCTGATCATCGATGCCTTGCAATACCGGCGCCATCCAAGTCATTTCTCGCTTGGCGAGGCGCTGGAGTGGATCGAACAATTGCGGCCGAAACACGCGGTGCTGACGCACATGCATGTGCCGCTGGATTATGCGACGGTCATGGCTGAAACACCGCACAATGTCGAACCGGCCCATGACGGGCTTGTTCTGGAGTTGCCGGTCAGCGGCGACGGGCTGGAAGGAAATCGGGAATGAGCAAGAGCATAGCGCGTGTCGAGGCGGCCGCGTCGAGCGCGGGCATGGATATCACCGTGCGGCGCATGGGCGAATCCACGCGCACGGCGGCGGAAGCCGCGCAGCAATGCGGCTGTGATGTCGCGCAGATCGTCAAGTCGCTGATTTTCCAGGGACAGGAAAGCCAGCGGCTTTATCTGTTTCTGGTTGCCGGAGACAATTCGCTCGATCTTGCCAAGGCTGCGGCACTGGCTGGCGAGAGCCTTGGCCGTGCCGATCCGCGCCTGATCCGCGAACAGACCGGCTTTGCCATTGGCGGCGTTTCACCGATCGGCCACAAGATCGAGATCCCGTGCTTCGCGGACGAGACCCTGCGGCGTTTCGAGACCGTCTGGGCTGCGGCCGGCGCGCATGACGCGGTCTTCGAGGCGCAGACCGGAGCCTTGCTGGAAGCCGCGCATGCAGTGGTCGCCGACCTGAAGGGCTGATTTGTTCCGGGCCTGCGGTTCCTCGCTATCCGGACATCATTAAGTTCCATAATCCATCTTATGCGACATTGATGTTTCTGTTCGCGTGAGCCTGTCGTCACCCTCGGCGCCGGATCGCCTTACAGCGCGAAACGGTCGATGAGATAATCCGGCCGCGCGCCGTGTTCATTGAACAAAGCGTCGAATTCGTCGGCGCCCATCCCCGCCAGGATGCCCGAACGCACCAGCGCCGTTGACAGGCCGAGACCGGCCCCTCCGGCGATGTCGTGTTCCACGCTGTCACCGATGCAGCAGACGTCCCGCGACGGTTCCGTGCCGATCGCTTCAAGCGCGAAGCGGTACATCTCGGGATACGGCTTACCGATCCAGCGGACAGTGCCACCCATCGCTTCGTAGGCGTCGGCGATGGCACCGGCACCGAAATGCGGGCCCGTGGGCGTCAGCATGATCTTGTCAGGATTTGTGCAAAGGCACGGCACGCCACGCCGGGCGGCAGGTTCCATGAGCCTGCGGTAGTCGTCCATCGCCCAGCTGTCGCCGCGGCTGCCGGACAGCAGGATGACGCCGGCGTCCCCGCCATTGTCGGTTTCGCGGAAGCCGAGACCATCGATGGCAGACCGATCGTCGTCGCGCGCCAGAAGAAGGCAGCGCGCGCCTTTCTGCATGTCACCGTTTTCCAGTTCCCTCTTGAGCAGATGCCAGGCCACTTCGCCTGAACTGACGAATGCGCTGTAGGTATCCGGGGAAAAGCCAAGTGAATTCAGCCGCTTGATATTCTGTGCCGCGCGCTTGCCGGAATTTGAAAGCAGCAGGACCGTGCGTCCTTGCCCCGTCATCCGTGCAAGCGCCTCAACGGCGCCGGGATAAGCACTCGTCCCGTTATGCAGGACACCGAACTGGTCGACCAGAAACGTTTCATGACGCGCCATGACATCGCGCAGACTGGCAGTTCGTGTGGCGGCGTTACCGGTCATCGTCATGCCTGCCCCTGCCCGGCGCCCTGCATGGCAAGAAGAGCGGTGCCAAAGGCTGCTTCCAATGAAAGGACAGGAAGCGCCGGGACGGCCAGCTTTCGCTGCCGCATGGCCGACCAGACGGGATTGGACGCGCCGCCGCCGACCGTCCGGATGGATGCCAGCGCCGGCGCGCCAAATTCGAAGAGCTTCGCATAGGCCATCGCCTCGACATTCGCGATGCCTTCGAGGATCGCCTTCAGGAAAAGCGCATCGTCGGCGGGGCGCGGCTCTATGCGGGGCACCATGGCCGGATCATTGACCGGAAAGCGCTCGCCGGTCCTGCTGAGTGGGTAATAATCGAACCCGGTATCGGTTTCCGGATCGATGCGCCGCGACAGAGCGGCAATCTCGTCGCTGGCGAAATGGGCCGCCAGCACGTTGCCGCCGGTGTTCGACGCGCCGCCGGCCAGCCAGCCGCCGGCCAGGCGGTGACTGTAGATACCGAATTGCGGCGCGAAGACCGGTTTGTCGCTGAACAGCTTGATGGTGAGCGTCGTTCCGAGTGCGGTCACGCCGTCGCCGGGCCGGCTCGCACCGGTTGCGAGGAAGGAGGCGCAGCCATCCGTGGTTCCGGCGATGACCAACGCCTGCGGAGCGAGCCCGAATTGGCGGGCCAGACGGCCCCCTGCCCGCGCCATCACCTTGCCCGGTTCCAGGACCGCCGGCAATCGCTCCGTGGCCATGCCCGTTCTGGCGATCCAGTCCGGCCACTGGCGCGATACCGGATCGTAGCCGGTCTTCAGCGCGTTGTTCTCGTCGCTCAGGTCGAAGCGCCCCGAGAGCAGGCCTGCCAGCCAGTCGGCCTGGTGAATGACGCGCACGGTGCCCGGCGCGCCCTGCAGCACGATTGCGCGCGCGAGCGCCGAATTGACGCCACGGGCCGCGCTCGATTCCGGCGCGGCACGCCCCACGGCGTCGACGATTGTCCCGTCCTCCACCGGATCGTTGTACATCATCGGCTGGCCGACGGGCTGTCCGCCGGCGTCCACGGGCAGCATGGTGCCCGACGTGCCGTCGACGCTGAGCGACTTGACCAATGACGGATCGACCGTGGCGAACAGGCTTTCGAGTGACGCTTTGAGAGCCGCTTGCCAGATTCTTGGCGAGCGGTGGTCGGTGCCGAAGGCATCCATGCGCGCCGCGCCTTGCGCAACCACCTGCTGTTTCGCGTCGATGGCGATGGCGCGCACCCCCGAAGTCCCGGCATCGATGCCGACGAAGAGCGGTTCGCGCGCCATTGTCACGCCCCTGCCCGGTCGCGATTGAGCGCCTGGCGGTATTTTTCGGCGTCCCAGTCAAGCAGTTCGGCGTTCTCGGCGGCGCTGAGATAGTTGAGCGCGCTGCCTTCCGGTATGCGCGTGGTCACGTCGGCGAGACAGCGCGCAAGCGCCTCTGCACCCGCGTTGGCGCTGCCATGCATCAGCACGCCCTTGCCCGAAAACAGGATGGAAACCGGCTCGGGAAGACCGGCCCTGGTGAAGCGCGCCGCGACATCGGAAGCGGTTTCACCTTCGCCCGCCAAGACCGAGCCGACACCGAGGAAGATCACGTGATCGGGATAGAGGCTCCCCTGCCCGGCCATGGCCGCCGCGGCGGAGTCAGTCGCCGCGCCATGGCTCACCGGGTCCGCCGGAAGGGCATAATTGCTGCCCTGGCGTGCTGCATCCAGGGCCGCGAAGTCGGGCGCGCCGGACTGGCGAGGCTCATCGGTCAGGCGCCTGTGCACCTCGTCCAGCAATGCTTCCGTCTCGGCCACGTTGTCGCCGCAGACAACGAGGCCATGATTGCCCAGGATGATAACTCGCGTCTCGGGCTTCAGTACGGCCTCGATCGATTTCGACAGCGTCAGCCCCGGCTTCACATAGGGCACGAAGGCCCAGTCCAGTCCGGCCAGCCTTTCGGCGAGGACGGCTTGTGCATCGGCCCGCACCGCATGGGCAATGGTGCCCACGCAATGGACATGAATGACGATGTCCTGCGGCAGCGCCGAATGAACCGTGGTTTCGATGGAGGGACGCAGGCCCGACGGATTGCGATCGGCAAAGACGAAGTCCTGCGCCTTCTCCGCCGAGCCGTCATCACGCCGCACCGCCTCGCGCAGTCTTTCCAGGTCCACCGGAACGAAAATGTCGTCCTTGAGCGCGTTCATCAGCCAGGTGCCCGACGCCTTGATCCAGAGGATGCCGTCGCGCTTGATCGAGGTGTTGCCGCCAGCCGCCTGCACCAGCAGCGGGTCCGCCCCTGCGCGGGCCGATACGGCGCGCAGCGCCTGGAATTCCGGATCATTGGCAATGGCAGTCATGGCATTGGTCCTGTCGCACGTATCGGGCGGCGGTTTGGCCCCCCCCTCTAAGGATGGCTTGCCGGCTTTTCCCGGCGGGCAACCGGCTTCAGCAACGGTTCAGCGGGCCTTCACCTGCAATGTAGCGGCGCACTTCCTCCGCCGCCTGCTCCGCCGCGAAGGTGACCGTCCGCACGGAAGCGCCGGCAATGTGCGGCGTCAGCGTCACATTGGGCAGTTGCAGCAGCGGCCAGTCCTCCGGCACCGGTTCGACGGCGAATGTTTCCAGCATGGCGCCAGCCAGATGGCCGGAGTCGAGCGCCTCGTAAAGCGCATCATAATCGACCAGCGGCCCGCGCGCGGTATTGACGAAGATCGTGCCCGGACGCATCAGCTTGAGCGTCTCGGCATTGATCATCCGGCGTGTCTCCTCGGTCACGCGCGGATGCATGGACACGACGTCGGAACGCTCCAGCAATTCGTGGAATCCGACATGCTCCACGCCGCCCATGCGGTCCTCCTGCGAGAGCTGGACATAGGGATCGCAGACCAGCACGCGCGTCCCGAAGGCGCGCAGCAGCTTGACCACCTTGGTGCCGATATTGCCGTAGCCGATGACGCCAACCGTCAGTTCGTTCAGCTCGCGGCCGGTCACGTCGGCGCGGTAGAGATCGCCCCGCCAGACCCCCTTGCGCAATGCCTCGTGGCCTTCGCGGATCTTGCGCGTCTCGGCCAGGATGGCCCCGATGGTGAATTCCGCCACGGCCGTGGAATTGCGGCCCGGCGTGTTGACGACCGTGATGCCGCGTTCGCGCGCGGCCGCCATGTCGATGTTCACCGGCCCGCCTCGCGACACGGCGACGAGCTTCAGGTTCGGCAAGCGGTCCATCATCCCCGCCGAAAGCGGCGCCAGCTGCGTCACCATGATTTCGGCATCGCCGACAAACTCCACCACGCCATCGGCGGTGCCGAAATATTCCTTCAGCCCGTCCATGCCTTCCACGGCATAGCCGTGTTCCATCGGTTCATCGGGCCAGTTGTCCTTGCGGGTGCGGATCGACACCTTGTCGCCGCAGGCGGCCAAGATCTTTTCCTCGAAGACCTCCGGCAGCATGAAATGGTCGCCGATGATCGCGACGGTCCTGGACATCATTCGTCTCCTGTCTCGGAAAGCTGCGCCCAGACGGGCGCCAGCGCCTCGCGCGAGGCGCGATAGGCGCGATAGGTGCGCGCATAGACCGAGGCCAGCGCGGCATCCGGCGCCTCGGCCTCACCCAAAAGCGGCGTCACCCATTCGGCGATGCAGGCGTCCATGGTTTCATGAACGCCATTGGCGACGCACGCCATCATGGCCGCGCCCGCTGCGCCCGCTTCCTCGCGTGCCGATGTCCGCACGGAGGCATTGACGGAGGCCGAGAAGATGGCGCGCAGCGCTTTCGAGCGCGCCGCCCCGCCGGTCAGGCGGATTTCGCCGGGCACGGCGCCCATGGCGTCGTAGCAGTCGCGGGCGGCAAGGCCCAGACCCTCGATGACGGCGCGCACCAGATCGGGGAAGCGGTGCGACGAGGAAAGCCCGATGAAGCTCGCCCGCGCCGCGTTGTCCACAAAGGGCCCGCGCTCGCCGGCTTCGGAGATGTAGGGGTGGTAAAGACCCCTGCCCGGCTCCGCAGCGGCGATCCAAGGATCGATATGAGCGATGAGATCGCGATGGTCGACGGGTTTGCCCATGTCGGCCATGAGGCCGGAGGCAACCTTCAGCAGCCAGTCGATGTTGAGCGTGGCGGCCATGTTCGACTGGATCTGCGCGACCAGGCCGGGGACAGGCAGGCACATGACATAGCCCGTTCGCTCGGCATTGAGATGGACGCGGTCCGGTGTCGTCGCGCGCATGTGCATGCCGGTCGAGCCGATGATGGTGCATCCGGCCTCGGCGCCGGCGGTGTAGATACCGCCGCCAAGCGCGGTGCACGCGACATCGACATAGCCGAGCGAAACCGGTGTGCCGGCCTTGAGCCCGGTCGCCGTTGCCGCCGCCTCGCTGAGGGGATGGGTGACCCGGGATCCGTCCACGATTTCGGGAAGCAGACGGCGTTCGCCGGAAAGGCCGAGCGCCTCGATGACTTCGTCGTCATATCGGCGCGTGCGAAAATCACCGAAGGTGAAATTGGCTTCCGACGGGTCGCAGGCGCGTACGCCGGTGAAATTGAGATAAAGCCAGTCCTTGCAGTGGAGTGCCACATCGGCCCTGTCCACGGCTTCGGGCATGATTTCCTTCATGCGCACAAGCTGGGTGCCCATCTGGCAGGCATTCAGCCCGCTGCCGGTTTTCGCGAAACGCGCCGCATCGGCCTCGCTCTGGCGCAGGCGGCGGACGACAGGCGCGGCGCGCGCGTCGAGCCAGAGCCAGCCGTCGGCCACCGGTTCATTGTCCTTGCCGACGAGCCATGTGCCGTCGCCCTGGGCGGTGACCGCCAGACCCACGGTGCGGATGGCCAGGTCCGGCACCTTCGCGCCCAGTTCGCGCAGGGTGCGGGCGCAATCCTCCCAGGTTCCTGCCAGCGGCTGGAAGGCCGCCCCGTCCGGGCGCACCGTGTAGCGGTTCGGCGTCGAGGCCACGGCGACCTGACGGCCCGACAGGTCGAAGGCGATCGACTTGATGACCGATGTTCCGGCATCGATGCCGATGATGAGATCGCCGCCCATGGTCATCCCGCCAGTTCCGCTCCGTGGGCGATGGCCTTCCCGCTCCCGGGATCGAAAACGTGCAGGTCCGCCGGGTCGAGGGCAACGCGGATTTCCGCGCCGATATCGACATTGGCGCGGTCATGCTCCACCAGCACAAGCGTCCCGTTGGCGAAGGCGGCGGCGATGTGCCTCTGGTCGCCCAGCCACTGGTTGGTGAGTACGCGCGCGGCAGGCCCCTCGCCTGACCGGCGCACTGCGTAGGGCCGCACGCCGACGCCGTAGCCGCCGTTCATCGCGGCCTTGCCCTTGGCGGCTGCTTCCAGCAGTTCATCGAGGTTGGTCGGGACCGCGATGCCGGCGGAATCGAAGACGCGCTTGTTGTAGGTCAGGTTGTTCTGCTCATAGGCGAGCGGGATGCACCACTGCTTGGCGTCATCGGACCCGAGCGCGCCGCCCGGCTTGCCGTTCCATGCGCAGGACTTCACCACGCCCGGCAGCATGTCACCCCAATTGTAGTCGGGGTTGGTCTTGCTGTCGTCCTTGATCCACTGGTTGAGATCCTCGATCCAGCTGGCCGGGCCGTAGATCCAGGTCATGTAGGCGCCGCTCATGAAGGCGTCGTATTCGGTGGAGCCGGAGGACAGCGCCGCCGTGACCTTGTCGAAATAGACGTCTTCCGGGAAAACGTCATACTGGACATCCATGCCCGTCAGCTCCTTGAAGTTCTCAAGGTTGGCCAGCATGGCATCGGTATAGGGGTGCTTGTTCAAGAGAAGCTTGATCGTGGTGCCCGCGTGCTTCTTCCAGTCGAATCCGTTCTGCGCCAGGGCTTTGGTGGCAGCGGCGTTGACCAGAACGCTGGCAGTTGCGGCCGTGACGCAGAGGGCGGCAAGCCCCGCGGATCAGGTCGCGGCGGCTGACCGAGCCGCGCACGAAGCCGTCGAAAAGCTGCTTTTCCTTTTCATGCATTTCGGTTTCCTCCCGTTGATGTCCCGATCAGGACGGTTCAAGGTTGACGAGAGCACGCGCCGTGCGCTCATCGGTAATGAGGCCGCTGAGCAGGCGGCTCTCAAACACGGAGTGGATGGCGCGGACCTTGAGCGTCCCGCCAGCCAGGGCAATGATCCTGCGGTCCCGCAACTCATCCAGCCGTAGCGCAAGGGTGCGTTCCGTCAGCGTGGTGTCGACCGGATCGCCCTTGTCGTCGAAGAAATGGCCGAGGATTTCACCGGCGCCGCCTTTCGCGTTCACCTCGGCGATTTCCGCCGGTTCGATCATGCCTGTCGCCACCAGCGAAGCGCCGGGCTCTGCCGTGCCGATGCCGACGATGAACAGGCTTGCCGAGCGCGCCAGGTCGAGCACGTCGGAAATGCCGCGCTGCGACAACAGGACATCACGGTCTTCCGCGGTGTTAGCGAAGAAGGGAACGGGCATGACATAGGCGTCGGCGCCGGTGCGCTCGGCCAGGCGGTGGATCACGTCATGGGGATTGGCTGAGAACTTGCGGGTCAGGCCGCCGAGAAGCGAAACGAACCGCGTCTTGCCGGCACTCATGCGCGGCAGGAACTCGACGCTGGCCGCCAGCGTGCGGCCATGGCCGATGCCGATCAGCAGGTTTTCCTCGCGTTCGATCTCGCGCTTGAGGAACTGCGCTCCTGCCCTGCCCAGGGCGCGAAGCGGCAGGTCGTCGGAATCGATGTCTGGAACGACCAAGCAATAATCCAGTCCGTGACGCTCGCACAGCCGGGCTTCCAGGGCCACGCACTCGGCCACCTCGCCATCAATGAACACCTTCACCAGACCCGCCTGGTTCGCGCGGGTAATCAGGCGGTGTGCCTTCATGGAGGTCAGGCCAAGACGCTTGGCCACCTCCGCCTGGGTCAGGCCGCCGGCATAGTGAAGCCACGCCGCACGCGCGGCCATGGACGCTTCATTGTCGAGCGAAAGGGACGAACCGTTGACAGCCACTTGAAATCCTCCCGGATGATAAAAATATCATCGTCTGAAATTTTTTTCATGACGACCCGTTTTTGTCAAGTGTTTGACGAGAGGATTCGCTGCCCGGGACGAGGGGCCTGGCGCGGCTTCGGGCTGCGCGCGCGGACGTACGCGCTCCGCCATCCAGTCCGCGGATTGCAGGAAGCCAGGATGTCCGGCGGGTCTGTGTTTCTAGAGATCGATCCGGCGAAGATCGTCGAGCAGGTCGAGAAGATGTTTCAGGTTCCGCGCGCCGAACCGCTCCTCCAGCCGCGAAAAAATGGCCGCGCTGTCCGGCAGATGCTCCAGAATCAGCGCCCGGCCCTTCTGCGTGATGCAGACAAGGGTACGTCGCCGGTCTGCATCGTCCGTGCGGCGAGCGATCAGGCCGTCCGCCTCCATGGTCCGCAACATGCGTGTCAGGCTCGGCAATTGAAGGCAGGCGGCGGACGCGATGGCACTCTGTTCTATCTCGCCCATCTCGTCGAGAACCCGAAGCACGCGCCATTGCTGTTCCGAAATGCCGCTTTGCTGCAACATGACGCGGATCGGTCCCATGACCGTCTCGCGGGCGCGCAGGAGGGCGATGGGCAGGGAACGGGCCGTCGGCGCGAAACGCGCGGGCTGCGCATTTTCCGAATCGTCTGTCATGTTTCCTCTATCGGCTGTTTCGCCGTTCCTGCCAAGCACGGCCTTGACATTGCCGCGACAATACTTAACAAAGCAATTAATGGGGAGGACTGGTCCCGTGCCGCATATCCAGATCGACTATTCCGGCAACCTGGAGGATCGCCTCGATGTGGCGGGCCTGTGCCGCGCACTGCGCGATGCGGCGGTTGAAACGGGGGTCTTTCCGCTGGCAGGCGTGCGCGTGCGGGCGACCGCCTGCACCCATTGGGTGATCGCAAACGGCGATCCGCACCATGCTTTCCTCGACATTTCCATCCGGCTGCGCGGCGGGCGTTCACCGGAAGACAAGAAACGCGCCACGGCGCATGTCTTTGCCGCCGCCGAACGCTTCTGCGCCAAGGTCATGGACACATCCTCCTTCATGCTGTCACTGGAAATGCGTGACATCGACCCGGAACTGAGCCCCAAGGTGAGTTCCATCCGCAAGTATCTTCCCGGAGATCATTCATGAGCGACCTCGATACCCGCCTTGCCGCGCTTGCGCCTCATCTCGATCGCTACCGCGCCACCGGTATCGCAAACCTGATCGGCGGCGAGACGCTGCCGGCGGCCTCCGGCGAAACCTTCGAAACGCGTTCGCCCGTGGACGAGAGCCTGATTGCCAGCGTTGCCAGCAGCGGTGCGGCCGATGTCGACGCGGCAGCGCAGGCCGCGAAGGCCGCGTTTCCCGAATGGCGGGCGATGAAGGGCGCGGAGCGCAAGAAACTCCTCCACCGGATCGCCGATGCCATCGTCGCGCGCGCCGAGGAAATCGCGCTTTGCGAATGCTGGGATACGGGCCAGGCCTACCGGTTCATGTCCAAGGCGGCGCTGCGGGGCGCGGAGAACTTCCGCTTTTTCGCAGACATGGCGCCCTCGGCGCGTGACGGCAAGTCCCTGCCCTCGCCCGATCATCTCAACGTCACTTCGCGCACCCCGATCGGCCCGGTCGGTGTCATCACGCCGTGGAACACGCCCTTCATGCTGTCCACGTGGAAGATCGCGCCGGCGCTCGCCGCCGGCTGCACGGTAGTACACAAGCCGGCGGAGTTTTCACCGCTGACCGCGCGCCTGCTGGCCGAGATCTGCCACGACGCCGGATTGCCGGCCGGCGTGCTCAATCTCGTCAACGGGTTTGGCGAGACGGCCGGCAAGGCGCTGACCGAGCATCCCGACATCAAGGCCATCGCCTTTGTGGGCGAAAGCCGCACCGGTTCGATGATCATGGCGCAGGGCGCGCCGACCCTCAAGCGCGTGCATTTCGAACTGGGCGGCAAGAACCCGGTCGTCGTGTTCGACGATGCCGACCTAGAACGGGCGCTCGATGCCGTGATCTTCATGATCTATTCGCTCAATGGCGAGCGCTGCACCTCCTCCTCACGCCTGCTTGTGCAGGAAACGATCGCGGAGGAATTCCACGCCCGCCTTGCCGAGCGGGTTCGCCGCATCAAGGTCGGCCATCCGCTCGATCCGGCGACTGAAATCGGCCCCCTCATCCACAGGACGCATTTCGAGAAGGTGACCTCCTATGTCGAGACCGGCAAGCAGGACGGTGCGCATCTGGCGGCCGGCGGCGGGCGTGTCGGCGATACAGGCTGGTTCGTGGAGCCGACGCTTTTCACCCATGCGCGTTCGGACATGCGCATTGCCCGCGAGGAGGTCTTCGGCCCCTTCCTGACCTCGATCACCTTCAGGGACGAGGACGAGGCGCTGGCCATTGCCAACGATGTCGACTACGGCTTGACAGGCTATTTCTGGACCAATGACATAACCCGGGCGCTGCGTTTTTCGGAGGGTCTCGAAGCCGGCATGATCTGGGTGAACTCCGAAAACGTCCGTCACCTGCCCACCCCTTTCGGCGGCATGAAGGCAAGCGGGATCGGCCGCGACGGCGGCGACTGGTCGTTCGAATTCTACATGGAGCAGAAGAACGTGGCCTTCGCCACCGGCCGCCACACGATAACGCGGCTGGGCGCCTGAGCGCCCAGGCTGGCAGCTCTTGCCTGTCTTTCGCCTCTTCGCCCGCCAATCGCTTCAGGAGCCCATGCCATGCCGGTACCTGCCCCCAACCTCTACCCGCCCTTCAACATCGTGCGCCTGAGCCATGTGGAACTGATCGTGACCGATCTGGCGGCCAGTCGCGCCTTCTACGTCGACACACTCGGCCTGCAGGTGACCGACGAAACCGAACGCACCATCTGGCTGCGCGCCATGGAGGAACGCGGCCATCATTGCATGGTGCTCCACAAGGGCGGCACGCCTTCGGTGAACTACCTCGCCTACAAGGTCTTCTCCGAGGAAGACCTCGACCGGGCGCATGACTGGTTCAGCGCGCGCGGCCACGCGGTCGAATGGGTGAACCGCGACCATCAGGGCCGGACGCTGCGCACGCATGACTGTTTCGGCGCGCCGATGGAGTACTATTTCAGAATGGAACGGCTGGAGCCGATCCACCAGAAATACGCGCTCTATCATGGCGTGAAGCCGCTCCGGATCGACCATTTCAACTGCTTTGCGCCCAATGTCGACGAGGCCGTGGCGTTCTACAACGAACTGGGCTTCCGGGTCACCGAATATACCGAGGACGAGGAAACCGGCCGTCTCTGGGCCGCCTGGACGCATCGCAAGGGCGGCGTGCACGACATCGCGTTCACCAATGGAACCGGCCCGCGCCTCCACCACACGGCTTTCTGGGTGCCCACGCCGCTCAACATCATCGACCTGTGCGACCTGATGTCGACCACCGGCTACCTGAAGAACATGGAGCGCGGACCGGGCCGGCATGGCATTTCCAACGCCTTCTTCCTCTATATCCGCGATCCTGACGGCCACCGCATCGAGATCTACTGCTCCGACTACCAGACGGTGGACCCGGACCTGGAGCCGATCCGCTGGGACCTGAAGGACCCGCAGCGCCAGACGCTGTGGGGCGCGCCCGCGCCCAGAAGCTGGTTCGAGGAAGGTAGCGCCTTCACCGGTGTCGCCCAGAGCGAGAGCGACATGAAGGCCCAACCGATCATCGCGCCGTGAAGGCCGGTGCTGCCAACGCACACAGGCCACACTCCATCCCGGCATGTCCGGTCCGCAAAGAGGGTCAATGCCATGACACCCGAAGATTTCCGCAAATGGTCGCGCAAGGCTGCTGACTGGGGCGCGGATTACCGCGAAAGCCTGCGCGAGCGCCCGGTGCGGGCGCAAACGGCGCCGGGTGACATTGCCGCGCAATTGCCCGCCGCACCGCCCGAGGCCGCCGAAGCCATGGACGCGATCATGGCCGACTTCGAGCGGATCGTGCTGCCCGGCATGACCCACTGGCAGCATCCGCGTTTCTTCGCCTATTTCCCGGCCAATGCGGCGGACATATCGGTGGTGGCCGAGTATCTCGTCACCGCCATGGCCGCGCAATGCATGCTGTGGCAGACAAGCCCGGCGGCGACCGAGATGGAGACCCGGATGATGGACTGGCTGCGCCAGGCCATCGGCTTGCCGGACCGTTTCTCGGGTGTCATCCAGGACAGCGCGTCCTCGGCCACGCTGGCCGCCGTGCTGACCATGCGCGAACGCGCCCTGGAATGGGCCGGCAACCACCAGGGCCTGTCGGGCCAGCCGCGCCTGCGCGTCTATGCCAGCGCCGAGGTGCATACCTCCGTCGACCGCGCCATCTGGATTGCCGGCATCGGCCAGGACAACCTCGTGCGCGTTCCGGTTACCGGAGAGCGGCGCGGCCTCGACCCGGCCGCGCTGGAAGCCGCCATTCGCGCCGACCGCGACGCCGGTTTTCTGCCGGCCGGCCTGATTGCCTGCACGGGCGGCACCAGCGTGGGCGCCTGCGACGACCTGGCGGCGGTGATCAAGGTCGCGAAGGAACATGGCCTTTATACCCATGTCGATGCGGCATGGGCCGGTTCGGCCATGATCTGCCCGGAGTTCAGGACACTGTGGACCGGTGTCGAGGGCGCCGATTCCGTTGTCTTCAACCCGCACAAGTGGCTCGGCGCGCAATTCGACTGCTCGGCCCATTTCATCGCCGATCCGACGAGCCTGGTGAAGACGCTCGCCATCCAGCCGGAATTCCTGAAAACCCACGGCCATGACGGTCTCATCAACTATTCGGAATGGTCGGTCCCGCTCGGCCGCCGTTTCCGCGCGTTGAAGCTCTGGTTCCTGATGCGCGGCCATGGCCTTGAAGGCCTGCGCCAGCGCATCCGCAACCATGTCGCCTGGTCTGAAGCCCTGGCCGAACGCCTGCGTGCTACACCCGGCTTCGAGATCGTCACCGAGCCGGTGCTGTCGCTCTTCACCTTCCGGCTTGCCGGACGCGACGACGCGGCCCAGCTTGCCTTCGTCAACCGGATCAATGACGACGGGCGCATCTACATCACCCAGACACGGGTCGACGGCGCCATCGCCATCCGCTTCCAGGCCGGGCAGTTCGACGCGGAAGAAGCGGACGTGGCGATGGCCGGAGACGTCCTCATCGAACTGGCGGAGGACGCATGAGACTGGCAAGCTTTTCATCGGGCGGACAGGCCTTCTGGGGCGCAGTCGCCGATGGCGGACTGATCGCCCTGTCGCCGGACTTCCCGCAGTACCGCACGCTCCGGAACGTCATCGAGGCCGGCGCGCTCGAAGCGGTCGGCAAGGCCGCAATGGGCCGCGCCATCACGCATCCCGATGGGTCCTTCCAATGGGAAATCCCCGTTCCGGATCCCGAGAAGATCATCTGCGTCGGCGTCAACTTCCCCGACCGGAACGCCGAGTACAAGGACGGGCAGGATGCACCGCCCAACATGAGCCTGTTCATCCGCTTCGCGCGCTCCTTTGTCGGCCATGAAACGCCCCTCACCCGGCCGCCGGAAACGCATCAGCTTGATTACGAGGGCGAGATCGCCATCGTCATCGGCAAGGGCGGCCGGCGCATAGCCGAAACGCAGGCGCTGGAACACATCGCCGCGCTCACCCTGTGCAACGAGGGGACGCTGCGCGACTGGGTGCGCCATGCCAAGTTCAACGTGACACAGGGCAAGAACTGGGACGGTTCGGGCGCCATGGGTCCCTGGCTCGTGCCCTTCACGGATGCGTCGCAGATCGTCGACGTGGGCTTGCGGACCCGCGTCAACGGCGAGACGCGCCAGGACGACCGGACCGGGCGGATGCTGTTTCCCGTCGCCCGCCAGATCGCCTACATCTCGACTTTCACCACGCTCGTTCCCGGCGACATCATCGTCACCGGGACGCCGACCGGGGCCGGCGCCCGGTTCGATCCGCCGCGCTATCTCAAGCCCGGCGACGTCATCGAGGTCGAGGCCGACGGCATCGGCCTGTTGCGCAACGGAGTGATGGACGAATGACGCCCGGCGAGATCGAGGATGCCGCAAGGAGGCTTTTGGAGGCGGAACGAACGGGCATTCAATGCGGTTTGCTGAGCCTGGCTTATCCCGGCATGACGCTGGACGAGGCCTATGCGGTCCAGGCCGCGCTGGTCGCGCGCAAGATGGCGGAAGGCCCGCGCGTGATCGGCTGGAAGATCGGCCTGACCTCGCGCGCCATGCAGCAGGCACTGAACATCACCACGCCGGATTCCGGCGTCCTGCTGGACGACATGCTGTTCGAGACGGGCGCAACCGTGCCGGCCGGCCGGTTCATCCAGCCGCGTATCGAGGCGGAAATCGCCTTCATCCTGAACCGTGATCTCCGGGGTGCGAGCGTGACGCGGGAGGATGTGCTGGCTGCCACGCAAGCGGTTGCGCCGGCGCTCGAAATCCTCGACACGCGCATCCTGCGCGCCGATCCGCAGACGGGAAAGGCCCGCATCATCACAGACACGGTGTCCGACAACGCCGCCAATGCCGGTATCGTGCTTGGCCATGAACGCCATGCCCCCGGCACTTTCGACCTGCGTTGGACCGGATGCATTCTCAAGCGCAATGGCGTGGTGGAGGAAACGGGGCTGGGCGCCGGTGTCCTCGACGATCCGGTGACAGGGATTGTCTGGCTGGCCAAGCGCCTGGCGGCTTACGGTCAAGGCCTTTCGGCGGGCGACGTCGTCCTGTCCGGGTCCTTCGTCCGCCCGGTCGAGGCCCCGCCGGGGAGCCGGTTCATGGCCGATTTCGGCCCGTTCGGGAGCGTTGCCATCGCTTTTGGCTGACCGGCGCGGCCGGTCTGCCTTGCTCTCGACACCGATCCGGTTTATGCGCCTCACCGATCGCGGCCCGATGCACGCCTTCGCGTGCCCGCCGCCTGCCCCCTGAAGCACGGAAAGAGCCACAATGTCCGCACCGCGTGTCAGTTTCGTTTCCCTCGGCTGCCCCAAGGCGCTGGTCGATTCCGAGCGCATCATCACGCGCCTGCGCGCCGAAGGCTACGAGATCGCCCGAAAGCACGACGGCGCGGATCTCGTCGTCGTCAATACCTGCGGTTTTCTCGATTCAGCCCGCGACGAATCCCTGGGCGCCATCGGCCAGGCGCTGAACGAGAACGGCAAGGTGATCGTGACCGGCTGTCTCGGGGCGGAGCCGGATGTCATCCGCGAACGGCATCCGGGCGTGCTCGCCATCACCGGCCCGCAAGCCTATGAAAGCGTCATGGCCGCCGTGCACGAAGCCGCCCCGCCCGTCCATGATCCCTTCCTGGACCTGGTGCCGGAACAGGGCGTGAAGCTGACGCCGCGCCACTATGCCTATCTCAAGATTTCCGAGGGCTGCTCGAACCGCTGTTCCTTCTGCATCATCCCGGCGCTGCGCGGGGACCTCGTCTCCCGGCCGGCCGGTGACGTGCTGCGCGAGGCCGAAAAGCTGGTCAAGGCCGGGGTGAAGGAAATCCTCGTCATCAGCCAGGATACCAGTGCCTATGGCCTGGACCTGAAATATGCCGAAAGCCCCTGGCAGGACCGGCAGGTGCGCACGCGTTTCCTCGATCTTGCGCGCGAACTGGGCGAGATGGGCGTCTGGGTGCGCATGCACTATGTCTACCCCTATCCCCATGTCGACGACGTCATTCCGCTGATGGCGGAAGGCAAGATCCTGCCCTACCTCGACATTCCCTTCCAGCACGCCAGCCCGGCCGTGCTGAAGAACATGCGCCGCCCGGCCCACCAGGAAAAGACGCTGGAACGTATCCGCCGCTGGCGCGAAATCTGTCCTGACCTTGCGGTCCGTTCCACCTTCATCGCCGGTTTCCCGGGCGAGACGGAGGAAGATTTCCAGATGCTGCTCGACTGGCTCGACGAAGCGAAGATCGACCGGGCCGGCTGCTTCAAGTATGAGCCGGTCAAGGGAGCGCGTTCGAACGACCTCGGCCTTGAGGAAGTGCCGGACGAAATCAAGCAGGTGCGGTGGAAGCGCTTCATGGAACGCCAGCAAGGCGTCTCTGCAAAACTCCTCAAGCAGCGCGTCGGCAAGCGCCTGCCCGTCATCATCGACAAGGCGGACGGCACATCGGGAACAGGGCGCACGAAATACGACGCGCCCGAGATCGACGGCGTGGTGCATGTGCAATCGCGCCGGCCGCTGCGTGTCGGCGACATCGTGACCGTCAAGATCGACGCCGCGGACGCCTACGACCTCCGGGGCACGGCCGTCTGAATTAACCCTGCCGGTTCACCCTGTCCGCAGGCTCCGGTATCGTTAACGAATACTTGACGCTAGGGTCGCGCCTCTGATCGAGGCGTTGACGAATGGCCAGTCAAGGTGAAAGACATGCGGAAATAACCGAACGGGTCGGGTCGCTGGACCTGTTGCGGCTTGTTTCGGCGCTGGCTGTCGTGGCCTTCCACTACCTGTTCCGGGGCGCGCATGGCGGCGCACCCCTTCTTGATGCCGCCTATCCGGCCGCCGGGGCGGTGGCGATCTTCGGCTATCTCGGCCTCAACCTCTTCTTCCTGATTTCCGGCTTCGTCATTGCCTGGTCGGCCGAAGGGCGCAGTTTCACCGGTTTCGCGATTGCCCGCTTCTCCCGGCTTTACCCCGGTTTTGTCGCCTGCATGTCCATCACCTTCCTTGTGCTGGCATTTGCGGACGATCCCCGGCTTCCCGCAAGCGCAGCCCAATACGCCGCCAATCTCGCCATGGTGGCCCCGGCATTCGGTCAGCCCTTCATGGACGGCGTCTACTGGACGATCGTGCTTGAACTTGTCTTCTATTTCTGGGTCTCGGTGGCGATCCTCACCCGTGTCTTTTCAAATGCGCGGCTCCTTGTGCTCGCGCTCTGGCTCGCCGTTTCGATTGTCAACGAATACTGGCTGGGCAGCGGCGTCCTGCGCATGGTGCTGATCACCGAATATGCACCATTCTTCGCCGGTGGCATGCTGGCTCATTACCTCCTTTCGCGCGGACGCAGCATGGAGGCCGTGCTGCTCTGCGCGGCGGCGTTCCTGATGGCGCTGTCGCACATGAAGGGCATGCAGGGATGGATGCTTTCCCATTACGGCATCGCCCTGACCGACCGGCAGCTTCTCACCGGCGGCCTGGTGGTGCACCTGTTGTTCTGGTTTGCCGTCGCGGTGCGCAGCCTGATCCCGGCCACACCGCTCGTCATGATGCTCGGCGGCCTCACTTATCCGCTTTACCTGCTGCACCAGAACATCGGCTACGTGCTGATCAATATGTTGGCGCCCCATGCCGGTCATGCCCTGGCAGCGGTCGCCGCCCTCTTGATCGTCACCGCGCTCGCCTGGG
This sequence comes from Zhengella sedimenti, assembly GCF_046506625.1. NCBI lineage: Bacteria > Pseudomonadati > Pseudomonadota > Alphaproteobacteria > Hyphomicrobiales > Notoacmeibacteraceae > Zhengella > Zhengella sedimenti. The sequence goes on along the minus strand of NZ_JBKFFP010000004.1, from coordinate 195,746 downwards.
CTGTCTGGCGCCACGTCGAGACACCAGGCCGGCGCGCCGTCTCAGCGCTTCTTCATGGCGCCGTGCGGCTTGCCGACAGATTGCCGTTTTTCGGGGCCGCGCTTCGGCGAAACTGAAAACGCGGGACCCCGAGGCCCCGCGCTCTCTCTCGTTCAGGAAGCTGCTCCTGCCTTATTGCGGCAGCTTGTCGTCCACGCCCTGGACGTAGAAGTTCATGCCGAGCAGCGTGCCGTCATCGGCCACTTCGCCCTCGGCCAGCCAGTCGGAGCCGTCCTGCTTCTTCACTGGGCCGGTGAAGGGATGGAACGTGCCGTCCTTGATCTTGCCTTCGATTTCCTCGGCCTTGGCCTTCAGGTCATCCGGCATGTTGGTGTAAGGCGCCATCAGGACTTCGCCTTCCGGCATGCCGGCCCAGACGTCGACCTGTTCCCAGGTGCCGTCGAGCACGGCCTTGACCCGCTTGATGTAGTAGGGCGCCCAGTTGTCGACGATGGAGGTCAGCTGGGTTTCGGGCCCGAACTTGATCATGTCGGAGGCCTGGCCGAAGGCCTTGATGCCACGCTCGGATGCAACCTGCATCGGCGCGGTGGAATCGGTGTGCTGCGTTATGATGTCGGCGCCCTGGTCGATCAGCGCCTTGGCGGCGTCGGCTTCCTTGCCGGGATCGAACCAGGTGTTGGCCCAGACCACCTTCACCTTGAAATCCGGATTGACCGACTGCGCGCCGAGCATGAAGGCGTTGATGCCCATCACCACTTCCGGGATCGGGAACGATGCGATGTAGCCTGCCGTGCCGGCCTCGGACAGCGAGGCAGCGATCACGCCCTGCACGTAGCGGCCCTCGTAGAAGCGGGCGTTGTAGGTGGCAACGTTCGGATGCTCGCGCTTGTAGCCGGTGGCGTGCTCGAACTTCACGTCGGGAAACTTGGCGGCCACCTTGTTGGTCGCATCCATGTAGCCGAAGGACGTCGTGAAGATGATGTTGCAGCCGGAGCGCGCGAAGCGCTCGATGGCGCGTTCGGCATCGGCACCTTCCGGCACGCTTTCCAGATAGGCGGTTTCCACCTTGTCGCCGAGGGCTTCCTCGACGGCGAGCAGGCCCTGGTGATGCTGGTAGGACCAGCCGAAGTCGCCGATGGGGCCGACATAGATGAAGCAGGCCTTGACCTTGTCCATCTGCGCAAGGGCGCCGGATGTGGCCGCGGCGCCCAGCACGGTTGCCGTGGCAAGGGAGAGAAGCAGTTTCTTCATGTGTTCAACCTCTTGAGTGTGAATGTCGAGGGGCTTTCCCGGTTTTTGTCATAGTTAGCGGTCTGGCACAAACGGCCGCCCCAGCGAGGCCGGTGTGTTCATCATCGTCAGCCGCCGGTTCCGTGAGATAAGCACAAGCACCACCACCGTTGCCAGATAGGGCAAGGCAGAAAGGAACTGCGACGGCACTGATTTCACCATTTCCGCCATCCAGAACAGAGGTGCCGGCAGGAAGCCGAGTTCGTTCAGGCTGATCGCCTGGATGTGAAGCTGGAGAATGGTGATCGCGCCGAACAGGTAGGCGCCTGCCAGCACACGCCAGGGACGCCACGACGCGAACACGACCAGTGCGAGTGCGATCCAGCCGCGCCCGGCCGTCATGTTTTCCACCCATTGCGGCGTATAGGCCAGCGACAGGTAGGCGCCGGAAAGGCCGGCGCAGGCGCCGCCGAACATCACGGCGAGATAACGGATCAGGATCACCTTGATGCCCAGCGCGTGGGCCGAGCCATGGCTGTCTCCCACCGCGCGCAGCGTCAGGCCTGCCCGCGTGCGGAACAGGAACCAGGCCGTCGCGGCGGTCAGCGCGATGGAAATATAGAAGAGCGGATCCTGGCCGAACAGCAGGCGCCCGACATATGGCAGGCCGGTCAGGCCCGGAATGACGATGGCTTCCATGCGCACGCCCGGCGTGCCCACGAAGGACTCGCCAAGCTGGCCCGACAGGCCGATACCGAGCAGGGTCAGCGCCAGACCGGTCGCGACCTGGTTGGTGACGAGGGTCAATGTCAGGAAACCGAACAGCAGCGAAAAGGCCGCGCCGGCAATGACGGCGGCGATGGCGCCGAGCCAGGGCGAGCCCGTCGTCAGCGCCACGCCGAAGCCGGTGACGGCGCCGATCAGCATCATGCCCTCGACGCCCAGGTTCAGGACGCCGGAGCGCTCCACGACCAGTTCGCCGATGGCGGCCAACAGGAGCGGAGTCGCGGCCGTGGCCACGGTCAGAAGGATGGCCTCAAGCACGGCTTGCCTCCCCTGCGCCGCGCACGATGCGCACGCGGTAGTGAATGAGCGTGTCGCTCGCCAGTACGAAGAAAAGCAGCATGCCCTGGAAGACGCGCGCGGTCTTGTCGGAGATCTGAAGCGATATCTGCGCTGCCTCGCCGCCCAGATAGGTCAGCGCAAGCACGAAACCGGCCACGATGACGCCGAGCGGATTGAGGCGGCCGAGAAACGCCACGATGATGGCGGTGAAACCGTAGCCGACGGAAAGCTTCTCGTTCAGGCTCTGCACCGCGCCGGCAACTTCCGTGATCCCGGCAAGGCCGGCCAGCGCTCCGGAAACCAGGAAGGCGAACAGCGTCATTCGCTTCGGCGAAAAGCCTGCGAACCGGCCGGCGCGCGGACTCTGGCCGAGAACCTTCACCTCGAAGCCCTTCAGCGTGCGGGACAGCAGGAACCAGACCAGAACCGCCGCGACGATGGCGAGCACGATGCCGAGATTGGCACGCCCGGAGGCCGGCAGGATTTCAGGCAACAGCGCATCGGCATGGAACGAAATCGTGCCGGGAAAGCTGAACCCCTCCGGATTGCGCCATGGCCCGCGCACCAGCCAGTCGTTGAAAAGCTGGGCGACATAGACCAGCATGAGGCTCGTCAGGATTTCATTGGTGCCGAAACGCACTTTCAGCAGCGCAGGTATCCCCGCATAGGCGGCGCCACCGATCATGGCCATGACGATCATCATCGGCAGCACGAACGGACCGGTGAAACCGGGAAAGATGACCGGGAGGAGCGAACCGAGCATGGCGCCGGTGATGAACTGGCCCTCCGCCCCGATGTTCCAGTTGTTCGACAGGTAGCAGACGCACAGGCCGGTTGCGATGAGGATCAGCGGCGCGGCCTTGATCGCCAGTTCGTGCAGCGACCAGGTTTCCGTCAATGGCTCGATGAAATAGGAATAAAGCCCGACCGCCGGGTTCTTGCCCAGAAGCGCGAACATGATGGCGCCGGCGATGATGGTCAATCCCAGCGCCACAAAGGGTGACAGGGCGCTGAACAGGACCGAATGGCCAGGCCGCTTGACAAGTTCGATCCGCATCATGCCCCCTCCGCGTGCGGCGTGGCCCTGTGGCCGGGTTCGGCACCACCCATCAGCAGTCCGATGTTCTCGAACGTCGCCTCGCCGATCGGGAGGGGATCGGACAGGCGGCCATTGTGCATCACGGCAATCGCGTCGGACATTTCGAAGAGTTCGTCGAGATCCTGGCTGATCACAAGCACTGCCGAGCCCTTGCGGGCCAGTTCGATGAGCGCCTGGCGGATGCGTGCCGCGGCACCGGCATCCACACCCCATGTCGGCTGGTTGACGATCATGACCGCCGGCTGACGGTCCATCTCGCGGCCTATGATGAATTTCTGGAGATTGCCGCCCGAAAGTGCGGACGCTTCCGGGTCGTCGCCGCTCTTGCGCACGTCCATCGCCTTGGAAATCCGCCGCGCGCCATCGGCCAGCGCTGCCGAATTCACCGTGCCGAGCGGACCGAGATAGGTCTCCCGGTCGGTCGCATGGCGCGACAGCAGCAGGTTCTGCGACAGCGGCAGCCCCGGTGCCGCGCCATGTCCGAGCCGTTCCTCGGGCACGAAACCAGCGCCGAGCCTGCGTCGAGCCGAGATGTCGAGGTATCCGGCGTCTGTTCCGCGAATGCGCACCGATGCCGGTTCGTCCTGGCGCACCTCGCCCGACACCGCCTCGAAGAACTCGCCCTGCCCGTTGCCGGCAACGCCTGCAATGCCGATCACGTGACCTGCGCGCACCGTCAGCGTGATGTCGCGCAGCGGAACCGAGAACGGTGTCGCCGCGGGGCGCGAAAGGCTGTTGATCTCCAGAAGGGGATCGCCCTCGCCGCCCGCGGGCGCGGGCCGCGAGACGGTCTGGATTTCCTCGCCCACCATCATGCGCGCCAGCGACGCGGCGGTCTCGTCGCGCGGATTGCAATGCTCCACGACCTTGCCATGCCGCAAGACGGTTGCACGGTCGCACAGCCGTTTCACTTCTTCCAGGCGGTGCGAGATGTAGAGGATCGACTTGCCCTCCTCGCGCAGGCGCTCCAGCGTCTCGAACAGCTTGTCGGCTTCCTGCGGCGTCAGCACCGAGGTCGGCTCGTCGAGGATGATCAGTTCCGGCTTCTGCAGCAGGCAGCGGATGATCTCGATACGCTGCCTCTCGCCGACGGACAGGTCGCCGACGAGTGCATGCGGGTCCAGCGGCAGGCCGTATTCGACGGAGAGCTTGCGGGCACTGTCAGCGATCTGCGCCAACGGCGTCGAGCGGTCCAGCGCAAGCGCGATGTTCTCGGCGGCCGACAGGGCCTCGAACAGCGAGAAATGCTGGAAGACCATGCCGATGCCCAGTTGGCGCGCCATGTTCGGCGAGGTGATCGCCTGCGGCACGCCCTTCCAGCGGATCACGCCCTCGTTGGGTTCCAGCGAACCGAACAGCATTTTCACGAACGTGGATTTGCCGGCGCCGTTCTCGCCGAGAAGCGCATGGATCTCGCCCGGCGCGATGGACAGGTCGACGTGGTCGTTGGCGACCAGCGTGCCGAAGACCTTTGTCAGTCCCTCGACATCAAGTAGACGTCCATTGCTGTCTGCTGACACTGCGCTCAACCGGCCCTACCCCCCACTCCGATGACACGACGGCAGTCTATCGGCTGTTCCCGAAGGCTTTAGCCATCCCTGCCTTGAAACAGCTTCAACCATTTTCCCGGCAAATCACGGGACGAGTACCGTGGTGCCGGTCGTCTTGCGGCCTTCCAGGTCGCGATGGGCCTGCGCGGCGTCCTTCAGCGCGTAGCGCTGGTTGATGTTGATCGTCACGATTCCACGCGCGACGAGGTCAAACAGTTCACCGGCCGCCTGTACGAGATCTTCGCGCGCCGCGACATAGGTGAACAGCGTGGGACGCGTGGCGAAGAGCGAGCCCTTCTGGCTCAGATGCGCCAGGTTGAACCCCTCGATGGGCCCGGACGATTGCCCGAAGGAGACGAAGAGGCCGAACGGCTTCAGGCAATCCAGCGATCCCGGATAGGTATCCTTGCCCACCGAATCATAGACAACGTCGCATTTCTTGCCCCCCGTCAGGCGGGCCACTTCCGCCACGAAATCCTGGTCGCGGTAGTTGATCACCTCGTCATAGCCATGCGCGAGCGCCAGTTCGATCTTGTCGGGCGAACCGGCCGTGCCGATGACGTTCGCACCCAGGTGCTTGGCCCATTGCCCCGCGATCAGGCCGACACCGCCGGCGGCGGCATGGAAGAGGATCGTCTCGCCCGGCTTCACCGCGTGGGTCCGGCGCAGCAGGTACCACGCGGTCATGCCCTTGAGCATCATGCCGGCGGCCTGCTCGTCACTGACACCGTCCGGAATCTTCACCAGCCGGTCGGCCGGGATGACCCGTTTCTCCGCATAGGCGCCAAGGCCGGCTGCATACGCCACGCGATCGCCAACGGCGAGGTCCGTCACCCCTTCGCCGACAGCCTCGACGACCCCGGCGCCCTCGTTGCCGGGAATGAAGGGCAGCCCGGCCGGCGCAGGATAGAGCCCGGTGCGGAAATAGGTGTCGATGAAATTCAGCCCGATGGCCGTGTGCCGCACCAGCGCCTCGCCGCTGGCGGGCGACGGCGTCTCCACATCCTCGTAGCGCAGGACGTCGGGCCCGCCGGTTTCATGAACGCGAACAGCCTTGTGCATTGTCACGAACTCCTTTTGCCGAGATTGGGAAACAGCTGCATGATGGCGCCGATCCAGTAGAGGTAGAGGCCGGTGATCGATATGCCCACCTTGACCCAGAAACTGGCCTGCAAGCCTTCCACGAGCGCCACGACACCGAGGGCGCACCATGCCAGGAAGACCGGCAGGTTGATCTCGCGGAGCCGCTTGACGCGGACCGGGTGCAGGAAATTGACCGGCAGGAAGGTCAGGACCGCCGAGAAGACGACCGCCGCGAACGAGGTCCATTCGCCGGGTTCGATCACGAACAGCGTGAAGACGAGCATGTTCCAGACGACGGGGAATCCCTTGAAGAAGTTCTCCTTCGTCTTCATCGAAGTGTCGGCGTAGTAGATGGCGCTGGACACGACGATGATCGCGGCCGACAGGAAGGACAGCCCCTCGCCCATGAAGCCGCGATTGTAGAGCGCGAAGGCCGGTATCAGCACGTAGGTGACATAGTCGATGATGTTGTCGAGCATGTCGCCGGACCAGGTTGGCAGGACTTCCTTGACCTGGAGCTTGCGCGCCATGGGCCCGTCGATCCCGTCGACGAACAGGGCGAGCCCCAGCCAGAGGAACATCGCCGTCCACTGCTCCTCCGCGCAGGCGACGAGGGACAGGAAGGCCAGGAAGGAACCGGACGCCGTCAGCAGGTGAACGGAAAAGGCCTTGGCCTGCGGCCATGTCACCTTCTTGCCGGTCGGCCGGGAGAACAGGGGACGCTTCACCTGCCCGCTCCCGCGGAGGAATCCGTCATCGCCGCCATGTCCCCTCCTTGTTCCGGTGCGGGAAAGCGTTGTGCGCGCATTTGCCCCTGGACAAGACCGATGCCGCCTGCCGGCTTCCCATTGCCGCAGGCCCTTGTGCTGCCATATACGAGCCGACAAGACCAGAGACTACCAGCCACCGGCTGATCGTTTTTCACGGGAGATCGCATGGCGCAGACCGATATCGTCATCGTTGGGGCCGGGCCGGCCGGCATGGCGGCTGCGCTGGCGCTTGCGCAGGCTGGCTGGACCGTGGCACTTGCCGGTCCGCCCGCCAACGCCGGTGATCTGCGCACAACGGCCATCATGATGCCCGGCATCGCTTTTCTGCGCGGCCTTGGCGTTGACATCGCAGACGCCGACGCGGCGCCCCTGCGCACCATGCGGATCGTCGACGCGACGCGGCGGCTGATCCGCAGCCCAACCGTCACGTTCCGGGCGGGCGAAATCGGAGAGGATGCCTTCGGCTACAACATCGCCAATCGCCGGCTCAACGAACTCCTTGCCGCGGCGGTGGCGTCTTCTGGCACCATCCGGCGTCATGAACAGGCGGTGACATCGTGGATGCCGGAGGAGGACGGCGTCAGCGTGTCGCTTGGCGACGGCCATATGCTGAGGGGCAGGCTTGGCGTCGCCGCAGACGGCCGCGCTTCGCCCGGGCGCGAGGCCGCCGGCATTCACGTGCGAAGCCGCCCGTTGCCGCAGGTCGCCCTGGTCACGACCTTTCACCATGAACGGCCGCATGAGGATACCTCCACCGAACTGCATACCGAACACGGCCCCGTCACGCAGGTCCCGCTTGCCGATCCGCACCGGTCCAGTCTCGTCTGGGTGAGCGCACCGGACGAGGCGGAACGCCTTGCCGGTCTGGCCGAAGACGCCTTCTGCATGGCGTTGGAGCAGCGCCTGGATTCCATGCTGGGCAAGATATCGCATCCGGGACCGCGCCAGCCATGGCCGCTGAGCGCGACCCTTCCGTCAGCATTCGCGGCGCGGCGCATCGCGCTTGTCGGCGAGGCCGCCCACGTCTTTCCGCCGATCGGCGCGCAGGGCCTGAACCTCGGTCTTCGCGACGTGACGGACCTTGCCTCAGTGCTGGAAGGCGCCGGCGATCCCGGCGCGCCGGAGGTGCTGGCCCGTTACACCGCTCGCCGGCGTCCCGATATCCTGGCGCGTGCCGGCGCCGTCAACGCGCTGAACGGAACGCTCCTGTCGGATTTCCTGCCAGCCCAGATCGCGCGCAGCGCCGGACTTGCCCTGTTGCGCTCGCTGCCACCCCTGCGCGGATTCTTCATGCGCGAGGGAATGGCACCGGGAACCGGTTTCGGCCGCTTCGCCGATGACCTGCGAAGCCTAGGGAAAGAGGTCGGCCGGAAGATGACCGCCCGTCACCAGCAGCAGTAGCCCGGTCACGGAAAGCACCGACAACGTCGTCGTCACCAGGATCGTTGCCGAGGCGCGCTCCACCCAGACCCCGTATTGCTGGGCTATGACAAAGACGTTGGTGGCGGTCGGAAGCCCGGCCAGCAGTACGGCGGACCAGACCCAGACCGGGTCGAAATTCCCCACCCAGCTCAGCGTCACCCAGCAGATCAGCGGATGGACAAGCAGTTTCAGCGGCACGATGAGGCCGATCTCGGCCGGCATTCGCGTCAATGGCCGCAGGGCAAGCGTCACGCCCATGACGAAGAGCGCGCAGGGCGCAGCCGCATTGGCGAGATATTGCAACAGGCGCTCCAGCGGCAGCGGCGGCGTTACGTGAAACGCCGCGGCGCCGACGCCCGCCACGGTCGCCAGGATGAAGGGATGCAGCGCGATCTTGCGCACGACGCCGAGGGCGATGCGCAAAGGCGGTTCATCCGTGCCGCCGGCCAGCCCCATCATCAGCGGTGCGATCGCGAAATGGAGGATGTTCTCGAAACAGAAGATCAGGGCGACCGGAACGGCCGCGTCCTGTCCCAGAGCCAGCAGGGCAAGCCCCGGCCCCATGTAGCCGATATTGCCATAGGCCGCGGCCAGGCCCTTGATCGTGCTCTGGGCGATCTCGCCGCGCGAGCGGATCGCCGACCAGACGAACATCAGCGCGAAGACGACATAAGTGGAGAAGACGGATCCGAAGATGTAGCCCCATTCGGTCAGCTTCTCGATCGGCGTCTTGGAGAGAAGCTGGAAGAACAGGGCCGGCAGCGCGATATAGATGATGAAGGTGTTCATCCAGCCGGTTTCGATCAGCGGCTTGCGGGTGATTCGCGCAACAACGAAACCGAGGAGGATCAGCCCGAAGAATGGCAGAACGAGGCCAATGACATTGCTCATGGAGGGACAGGACGGGCTGTTGCGACAGGAAAGGCGGCGAATGCCCGGCGGACACGGCCGGACCATCGCTTCCCCATACACCGGGACGCCTGTTCCGTCACGCCTGGCCGGTTGGAAAAACCTTCACTGCCGGATCAGTCCGGCCGTGCACCGCCCACAATCAGGCTCCGGTTCATGGCCGGTTCATTTCCCTGTGCCAAGATGAGCCGGCAAAGCGGACATGCGGCCTTTCGGGGTATTGATCGCACCGGCGCCAGCCCCACATAATTAACGGGGAGTTTGAAGCAGATGACGATGATCAACCAAGCCAAGTTCCAGATCGGACAGGTTGTCCGGCACCGCCTTTTTCCGTTCCGCGGTGTCGTGTTCGATGTCGATCCGGTCTTCGCCAACACAGAGGAATGGTATCAGGCCATTCCGCCGGAAATCCGGCCCCGAAAGGACCAGCCCTACTACCACCTCTTCGCCGAGAACGCCGAAACCGAATACGTGGCGTATGTGTCGGAGCAGAACCTGCTGCCCGACGAAAGCGGCGAACCGGTGCGTCATCCCCAGGTCCGCGAATATTTCGCGGGAATGAGCAACGGCCGCTATGTGCCACGCGAGGCCAGCATGCACTGACCGCCTCGCTTGCGTGCCTGAACGTCAAACGGGGCCTTGCGGCCCCGTTTTTTCATTCATTTCGATGCTGGCGGGAACCGCTCAGTTCGATTTCGCCTTTTCCTGCTCGGCCTGGAGCTTCTTCTGGAACTCCTCCTGGCGCTTGGCGATCTCTTCCTGCAGCTTCTTCTGCCGCTCCTCGTAGTCCGACTGCTGGATCGGCTCGCCATCATAGGCTTCGGTGAAGCCCTTCAGCGTGATCTTCACCGGGGTGGGCTGATTCTGGAAGTTCACCGCCGTGATCGTCAGTTCGCCGCCCTTCTTGAAGGAATTGATGATCTCATCGGTCAGCGGCGCCTCGGCGATGCAGCTTGGCGACGGCTGGATCGGGCAGATCACGTATTCCAGCTTCGCGGTCTTGCCGCCATCGATCTGGAGACCGATGCCGGGCGGCAGGATGCGCATGGGCGGCACCGTGATCTGCATGATCCGGCGCTGGGCCTTGCCGGTGATTTCGATGAGCGAGATGCCCACCAGCAGCTGGCCGGTCTCCTTGGCCGCCTTGATGAACTGCACGTTGCAGACATCGCTGTCCTTCTGCTTCTGGCAAAGCTTGAACCAGCCTTCCGGGATCTGGTTCTGCTGGGCGGATGCAGGGGTGCTGAACGCCATTCCGGCGGCGGCCAGGGCGAAAGCTGCAAGAGTCAGCTTCTTCATCATGTCTATCCTCTTAAATCCTTGGCGGCTGTCAGCCGCCGCCAGCAGGTCTCGTGTTGCCAAAATGAGGCAATTGAATGTCGCCGGACCCAATGCGGCGAGCATATGCCGTTCGCGCGGGTGTTACACCGGGGCGCGGTGAAGGGCAAGCGCGCATGATGCCCGCACGCCCGCAAAAACCCGTGCGCCGCATGGCCGGCCTTGGCCATTGAGCCGCCTACCATGCATGTTACCTTCATTGCCGAATCACACCCAGAACGCAACCCGGGGGCCCGCCCATGCTTCGCCTGCGCATCGTCTTCGCCATCATCGGGGCAGTGCTGTTCGCGGGGGCAAGCCACGGCGAACCGGTCCATGCCATATCGATGCATGGCGAACCGGCGCTGCCTGCCGGATTTCTGCATTTTCCCTATGCCAATCCGCAGGCGCCGAAGGGCGGGCGCATCGTCTATGCCGTTCGTGGCACCTTCAACTCGGTCAATCCGTTCATCGTGCAGGGCGACGCCGCGCGCGGCCTGTTCGACCAGGAATTCGGATACAACGTCTTTGAAAGCCTGATGGCGCGTTCGCGTGACGAGGCCTTCACGCTCTACCCGCTGATCGCGCGTTCGGTCGAAACGGACGAGGAGCGGACGTTCATCGAGTTCACGCTGGATGAGCGCGCGCGTTTTTCCGACGGCGCGCCGATCCGCGTGGAGGACGTACTCTTTTCCATGAAACTGATGAAGGAAAAGGCGCGCCCTCTCTACCGGCGATGGCTGGACGGCGTGGAGTCGATCGAGAGGACCGGCGAGCGCGGTGTCCGCTTCACCTTCAACGAGAAGGCGGATCGCGAACTGCCCCTGCTGCTCGCGCTTCTGCCCATCCTTCCCGAACACGCCACCGACTTTGACACCTTCGACCGCTCGACCCTGGAACCCATGGTCGCATCCGGACCCTACGTGATGGCGCAGATCGATCCCGGCCAGTCGATCACGCTCAAGCGCAATCCGGACTACTGGGCGAAGGATCATCCCTCCAAGCGCGGTTTCGACAATTACGACGAGATCCGCATCGACTATTTCCGTGACGAGGCGACGATGTTCGAGGCGTTCAAGAAGGGGCTTGTCGATGTCTTCGTCGACAAGGACCCGGTGCGCTGGAAGAACGAGTACGGATTTCCCGGCGTCGCCGACGGCCGCATCGTGAAATCGGAGTTCGAGGAAGGGCTGCCGTCCGGGATGCTCGGCTTCGTGTTCAACACGCGCCGCCCCCTGCTGGCAGACAAGGCGCTGCGCAAGGCGCTCGCCGCGCTCATGGATTTCGAATGGATCAACCGCAACCTCTATGACGGGGCCTATACCCGGACAAAGAGCTTCTTTGACGGCTCCGAACTCGCCTCGCATGGCCGCCCGGCGAGCGAGGCGGAACAGGACCTTCTGGCTCCCTTTCCGCAAGCGGTCGAACCGGAGGCCATGGCGGGGACCCTGGAGCCGGCCTCGTCAGACGGCTCGGGCCGCGACCGCGCCTTCCTGCGCCATGCCTTCAACATCCTGAAGGAGGCCGGCTACCGGCTGGAAGACCAGGTGATGCGGGCGCCGGACGGACAACCGGTACGGTTCGAGATCCTGCTCAAGGGCAAGTCCGGGGAGGCGCTGGCATCGGCCTGGCAGCGCACGCTGGCCGCGCTCGGGATCGGGGTGGATTTGCGCAGCGTCGATGACGCGCAATACCAGCAGCGCCTGCAAACCTACGATTACGACGTGATGATGCAATTCTACTATTCGTCGCTGTCGCCCGGCGCCGAACAGATCGGCCGCTGGGGATCGGCCGCGCGCGATCTGGAAGGGACCTACAATTTCGCCGGTGTCGCGAACCCGGCTGTCGACGCCATGATCGATGCCCTTCTCAAGGCGCGCGACAAGGACGATTTCGTCACCGCCGTGCGGGCCTATGACCGCGTGCTCCTGTCTGGCCATTACCTTGTGCAGCTTTATCACCTGGAAGGCCAACGCGTGGCCCACTCCAGCGCGATCCGCCATCCCGATGCCACGCCGGTCTACGGCTATCAGTTGCAGACCTGGTGGCGCGAAGAATGAGCGGCGGCAAGAAGGTGCCAGCGCGCCATATCGAGGGCCTGCTGGAGATCATGGCGGCGTTGCGCACGCCTGTGACGGGATGCCCCTGGGACCTGGAGCAGGACTTCGCCTCGATAGCGCCCTACACGATCGAGGAAGCCTATGAGGTGGCGGACGCGATCCAGCGCGGCGACATGGTCGACCTGCGCGATGAGCTGGGCGACCTGCTGCTTCAGGTCGTCTTTCACGCACGGATGGCCGAGGAGCGCGGTGCCTTCGCTTTTGCGGACGTGGTCGAGGCAATCACCGCCAAGATGATCCGCCGGCACCCGCATGTCTTCGGTGATGGCGACGCCGCAAATCCGGCGGCGGTCAAGGCCACATGGAACCAGATCAAGGCCGAGGAACGGGCGGCAAAGCGGGCTGAACGGCTTGCCCTGGGTCTCGATCCCGAACCCGGCGGCAAGGGCTATCTCGATTCGGTTCCCACCGCCCTTCCCGCCCTCACGCGGGCGCTGAAACTTCAGCAGCGCGCCGCCGAGGTCGGATTCGACTGGAAGGACGCCGCGCCCGTCCTCGACAAGATCGAGGAGGAAATCGGCGAACTGCGCGAGGCGCTGGCCTCCGGCGACACGGCCCATGCGCGCGAGGAATATGGGGATGTCCTGTTCGCCCTTGTCAATCTTGGCCGGCACCTGGGCCTCGACAGCGAGGACGCCCTGCGCCAAACGAATGACAAGTTCACGCACAGGTTTCACAAGGTTGAACAGGCCCTTGACGAGCAAGGACATTCGCTCGGGGGTGCCAGCCTCGACGAGATGGAGGCACTGTGGCAGGCCGCAAAGCGCCAGCCCTGAGCCTTACCCCTCCCAGGGATCGCGCGAACGCTTTCCGTAGACCCGCTCGAGGATTTCGTCGGCTGCGGCCTGCGGCGCCTGCAATTCCAGGCTGACGCCGCCATCGTCATGGTCGGTCCGTTTGAGAACCGAGGCATGGCGGTAGATCCAGTCGACCAGCGCCATCTGATCCGGCTTGAGCGAGACCGAGAGCGGCCGCAAGGTACCCGATATGCGGGTCTCGATGGCCGCCATCAGCGTGTCGATCCCCTCGCCCGTGACAGCCGATACGGCGATGGGCCGGTTTGCATCCGGCATTTCCGCCGCATCCTCGGCGATCCGCAAACGGTCGTTGTCGGCCAGGTTGTCGATCTTGTTCCAGACTTCCAGAACCCGGCGCCGGTCCTCCGGATCGACACCCAGGCTGGCGAGGATGCCTTCCACGTCCTCTGCCTGTGCGGAGGTGTCCGGGTCGGAGATATCGCGCAGGTGAATGACGAGATCCGCTTCCACGACCTCCTCCAGCGTCGCACGGAAGGCGGCCACCAGATGCGTCGGAAGGTCGGAAATGAAACCGACCGTATCGGAGAGGATGATGGTGGCGCCATGGGGCAATTTCACCCGGCGCAACGTGGGGTCCAGCGTTGCAAACAGCATGTCCTCGGCCATGACCGAGGCGCCGGTCAGGCGGTTGAACAATGTCGACTTGCCGGCATTCGTGTAGCCGACGATGGCAACGACCGGATAGGGAACCTTCCGGCGCTTGGCCCTGTGCAGGTCGCGCGTGCGCCGCACGGTTTCCAGTTCGCGCTTCAGCTTGGTGATCTTGTCCTGGAGGATGCGCCGGTCGGCCTCGATCTGCGTTTCGCCGGGACCACCCAGGAAACCGGCGCCGCCGCGCTGACGCTCCAGGTGGGTCCAGCTCCGGACCAGCCGGCCGCGCTGGTATTCCAGATGTGCCAGTTCCACCTGCAGCACGCCTTCCTTGGTGCGCGCCCGCCGGCCGAAGATTTCGAGGATAAGGCCGGTTCGGTCGAGAACCTTCGCGCCCAGCTCCCGTTCGAGGTTGCGTTGCTGGACGGGGGTCAGCGGATGATCGACGACGACGAGCTCGGCGCCGGCCTCGCGAACGATCTCGGCGAAACCCTCGATCCGGCCGGTGCCGAACAGGGTCGCCGGTCGCGGCTGCGCGACGGTGACGACCTCCGCATGGACGATCTCCTGGTCGATGGCGCGGACGAGACCGCAGGCTTCTTCCAGGCGCGCTTCCGGGGACCGCGTCAGCTTGCGCCGCGCGCCGGTCTCGCCTTCGCGGCGATCCTGCAGACGGGTGAGCACGGGAACGAGAACGAGCGCCCGCACACCCAGGCGCAGGCCTTCGCCCTCATTGCCACCCCCGCCGTCTTTGCGGTCAGGGCTCAATCAGGATGCGCTTTCTTCGCTCTCGAACATCTGCACGGGCTGACTCGGCATGATTGTCGAAATCGCATGCTTGTAGACAAGTTGCGAATGACCGTCACGGCGCAGGAGAACGCAGAAATTGTCGAATGACGTTACAACACCGGTCAGTTTTACCCCGTTGATCAGGAAAATCGTGAGCGGGTTCTTGTTCTTGCGGACGGTGTTGAGAAAGAGATCTTGCAAATTTTGTGAGCGTTCAGCCATTTTTTTCTTTCACCGTGTCATTCTTGATTGACAATCCGGGGGCATTGTCACCGGCGACCGGCAGCAATCTGGCGATGGCAGACGGCCTGACACAGCAACACAAAAGAAACAGTCCGCCCTCTCCGTTTCCTGCGGTTATCAAACCATGGTCTTTTCTGCAATGTCAAAGAAGGCCTTGCGCAGCGAAAGTGCAATCGAACCGGGAATTCCGTTCGCAACGGTCCGTTCATCGATGCGCACGACAGGCATGACGAGCATGGTCGCCGCGGTGATGAAGACCTCGCGCGCCGCCATCGCCTCCTCCACGCTGAACGGGCGCTCCTCGATCGCCAGTCCAAGCGAAGCGGCCACGTCGAACACCGTGGTCCGGGTGACGCCGCGCAGGATGCCGAACTCGGCCGGCCGCGTGACGAGGATGCCGTCGCCGGTGACGATCCAGGCATTGGTCGCCGCGCCCTCGGTGACCAGGCCGTCATCGTCAACGAACCAGGCCTCCGAGGCCCCGGCCTCTTTCGCCGCCTGGCGCGCCATGACATTGGGCAGCAGGCCGGTGGTCTTGATGTCGACGCGTTCCCAGCGGTTTTCCGGCACGGTGACGACCGCGATGCCCTTCTCCGCCCGTGCCGCCGCCACCGCGGGGTCTGTCCGCCGTGAGGTGATGACGAGCGAAGGCCGGACGGGCGGGTTGGGAAAGACATGATCGCGCGGTGCAACGCCGCGCGTGACCTGCAGGTAGACCAATCCGTTGGCGACGCGATTGCGACGGACCACTTCGCGCATCACCACTTCCAGCGCATCGCGGTGCATCGGCCATGCGATGTCCAGTTCGTGCAGCGAGCGCGCCAGCCGGTCCAGATGGCGGCTGATGTCGATGATGTAGCCGCGGGCCACCTCGCAGACTTCATAGACGCCGTCGGCGAACTGGTAGCCGCGATCCTCGACGTGGACGACCGCTTCCCGGTGGGGAACGTAACGGCCATTGACATAGGCGATGCGGGGCATGGGATCCGGTCTCCGAAAAGGGCTGGTTTTTCTTGGCGGGCGCGGCGGTCAGAAGAATTCGAGGCTGACCCGGAACATCTGCTCCACCTGTTTCACGGCCCCCTGCATCGCGAAGATCACCACCCTGTCGCCGGGCCTGATCTTCACCGAGCCTCCGGGCTTGGTCATCTTTCCGTCGCGCCAGATGGCGCCGATCCGCATTCCATCCGGCAGGTCCAGTTCGCGCAGTTCCGCGCCCACAAGCGATGACGTTTCCAGTGCCTCGGCCTCGATGATCTCGGCGGCGCCGCGCTGGATGGTGTGGACCGCGCGGATACGGCCGCGGCGCACATGCTGCAAGACGCGCGAGATGGTGATGTTGCGCGGGTTCACATAGGCGTCGATGCCGAGCGTGCGGGCGAATTCGTGGAAGCCCGGATTGTTGATCAGAACGAGATTCGACTTGCAGCCAAGCCGCTTGGCCATGGCGGAGGCGAGGATGTTGACCTGGTCGTCATTGGTCAGGCCCACCATCAGATCGGCATCGGCGATGTCGGCTTCCATGAGCAGGCGCTGTTCGAGTGCATCGCCATGCAGCACGACCGTCCGGTTCAGCTGGTCGGCGATGTCGATGGCGCGCTCGCGGTTGTTCTCGATGATCTTGACCTTGGCGTTGGCCTGGCGGCCTTCCAGCGTGCGGGCGACGAACAGGCCGATATTGCCGCCGCCGACGATCACGATGCGCTTGGCTTCCGGCTCCTCGTGCCCGAACAGGCCGAGCGTGCGCTTCACCTGGCCCTTTTCGGTGACCACATAGGCGAGATCGCCGGCTGCAAGCTGGTCGGCGGAATGGGGAATGAACACCTTGCCGTCACGCGACACGCCGACCACGGTCGACGGCAAGTCCGGAAACAGCTCCGTCAACTGCGCCAGCGGCGTGTTGATGACCGGGCATTCCTCCATGCACTCGATGGCCACCATGACCACGTTGCCTTCCGCGAAACGCACGATATCCGTCGCGCCGGGCAATGCGATGCGCCGCAGCACCATTTCGCCCACCTCGACTTCAGGCGAGATGATGACGTCGATGGGCATGTGATCGCGCGAGAACAGGTCCTGGTAGTGCTTGCGCAGGTAGGATTGCGAGCGGATGCGCGCGATCTTGGTCGGCACGTTGAACAGCGAATGGGCGACCTGGCAGGCCACCATGTTCACCTCGTCATGCAGCGTGACCGCGACGATCATGTCGGCCTGTTCGGCGCCGGCGGCCTGGAGCACTTCAGGGTGCGAACCGTGTCCGACGAAACCGCGCACGTCGAGCGTGTCGCGGATGGCACGGATCAGTTCCGGCGACGTGTCGATGACGGTCACGTCGTTTTCTTCCGCCGCCAGGCGCTCGGCAATGCCGTAGCCCACCCGGCCCGCTCCGCAGATGATGACACGCATGGCAGGTCCCCGCCCTTCCTCAAACGCCCAGCGACTTCAGCTTCCGGTGAAGCGCGGACCTCTCCATACCAATGAATTCCGCCGTGCGCGAGATATTGCCGCCGAACCGGTTGATCTGGGCAACGAGGTAATCGCGCTCGAACATCTCGCGGGCCTCGCGCAGCGGCAGGGCCATGATGTGCTGGTCGGTCTGACTCGGCGTGCGCGGCATCATCTCGCCGATCTCGGCGGGCAGGAGGTCGGCGGTGATCGGCGATTCGGGATCATCGCCACGCGCCAGGATCATCAGCCGTTCCACGTTGTTGCGCAGCTGGCGCACATTGCCCGGCCAGTTGTGCGCCTGGAGGACAGCCATCGCATCGTCGCCGATCTGGCGCGGCTTGATGCCGGACTGGCGGGCGATCTGGCTGACGAAATAGTCCGCCAGGTAGGGAATGTCCTCGCGCCGGTCGGCCAGCGGCGGGACGACGACCGGCACCACGGCAAGCCTGTGATAGAGGTCCTCGCGGAACGCACCTTCTGCGATCATGGCTTCCAGGTTTCGCGCCGTCGACGAGATGATACGCACATCCACCTTCACCCGCCGCGTACCGCCCACCCGCTCGAACTGCTGGTCGACCAGGACCCGCATGATCTTGTTCTGGGTTTCGCGGGGCATGTCGGCCACCTCGTCGAGATAGAGGATTCCGCGATGGGCCTCCTCCAGCGCGCCGACCTTGCGCTCGGCCCCGTTCGACTCGGTGCCGAACAGTTCGATCTCCATGCGCTCCGGCGTGATCGCGGCTGCGTTGATCGTCACGAACGGGCCGGTGGCGCGGGCCGACTGGGCATGGATCGCGCGCGCCACGGCTTCCTTGCCCGACCCTGACGGCCCGACGATCATGATGCGGCTGTTGGTCGGCGCAACGCGCTCGATGATCTGGCGCAGATGCATCATCACGTTGGAATTGCCGATCAGGTCGAAGGAATCGCCGGACCGTTTCTTCAGTTCCGAAACCTCGCGCTTGAGCTTGGAGGTTTCCAGCGCCCGCTCCGCGATCAGGATCAGACGGTCCGACTTGAACGGCTTCTCGATAAAATCATAGGCGCCGCGCCGGATGGCAGAGACGGCTGTCTCGATCGTGCCATGGCCGGAAATCATGACGACCGGCAGGTCCGGATGCATCTTCTTGATCGCGTCGAGCAGGGCAAGCCCGTCGAGCCTGGAGCCCTGGAGCCAGATGTCGAGAAAGACAAGCCGCGGCACCCGCTCCGTGATCGCCGCCAGCGCGCTGTCGCTGTCGTGGGCGGTGCGCGTCTCGTGTCCCTCGTCCTCAAGGATACCCGCCACAAGCTCGCGAATGTCGGTTTCGTCGTCGACGATGAGAATGTCAGACGCCATGGTCCACCTTCCGGTCTTCTTCTTGTTGCGTTTGCGCCCCTTCCCGTGACCGGGCGCTGCCGGCGCCGGTCGCAGGCAACATGATGCGGATCATCGCGCCGCGTCCGCCGTGAAACGATGCCGGTGCATCGTGCAGGCTGAGCGTGCCGCCATGGTCCTCGATGATCTTGCGGACAATGGCCAGCCCGAGGCCCGTGCCCTTCTCCCGCGTTGTCATGTAGGGTTCCAGCAGGCGCTGGCGGTTGTCTCGCGGCAGGCCGCGGCCATTGTCGATCACTTCGACGACGATCCGTCCGTTCTCCACCCGGGCGGCAATGCGGATCACCCCTCTCAGCGAAGGGTCTTCCACCATCGCCCCGTCGATGGATTCGGCGGCGTTCTTGACGAGATTGCCGACGGCCTGCGCCATCAGGCGATTGTCGAAGCGGCCAGGCAGCGGCGTGTCCATGAAGGCCCGCTCGAAGGCGATCTCGCTGCGGGAAACCTCGACGAGGAACGACGCCTCGCGCAATGCCTCGCGCAGGTCCGTTTCCTCCATGGACGGCTTCGGCATCCGCGCGAAGGCCGAGAATTCATCCACCATGCGCCCGATGTCGCCAACCTGGCGGATGATCGTGTCGGTGCACTGGTCGAACACCTCGCGGTCCTCGGTGATGACCTTGCCGTAGCGCCTGCGGATACGCTCGGCCGATAGCTGGATCGGCGTCAGCGGGTTCTTGATCTCATGGGCAATGCGGCGCGCCACATCCGCCCAGGCGGAGGTTCGCTGCGCCGTGACCAGATCCGTGATGTCGTCGACGGTGACAACGTAGGCGTGGTCCTCGTCGTCGGAATCCTCCACCGTTATCTGCACGTTGAAGGTCCGCTCCATCCCGTTCCGGTAGAAGGCCGTCTGCTCGCGCCAGACGGGACGTCCGGAGTTGCGCGCGATCTCGAAGACCTGGCCGATATGCGGCAGGATTTCCGACAGGTTCTTTCCTTCCACATCGGCGGAGAGGACGCCCAGCATCTGCTCACCCGACCGGTTGACGAGCGAGATCGACCCGTCGAACTGAACGCCGATCACGCCCGCTGTCACGCCGGACAGCACGGCCTCGGAGAACCGGCGGCGTTCGTCGATCTGGTCCTTGGCGGCGAGCAGTTCGTTGCGCTGGCTTTTCAGCTGCGCCAGCATCTTGTTGAAGGTGTCGCCAAGCGAGGCGACGTCGCCGTCTGAAAGCCGGACGGGGACGCGGACGTCGAGATTGCCGGTGGAAACCTCGTCGGCGGCGCCAATCAGCTGGCGGATCGGGCGCACCAGCCGGTCGGCGACCGCGATGCCGGTCCAGATCGCCGACAGCACAACGACCAGCGTCACGCCCAGATAGAGCAGCGCGAAGGCGACCTGGGTGGATGTGCGGTTGTTGGCCAGCCCCTGGTATTCGGCCACGTTGGCGGCAACGATCTGGCGCGCCTTGATGACCTCCGGATCGACAACGCGCACCGTATAGAGAAACAGGTCGCCGTCTTCCAGTTCGCGCAGCTTCACCACGCAACCGACAAGATTGCGGAAGCGCGGCGGAATGAGCACCGGACGGCCGTCCTGTGCCTGCTCAATGACCTCCGGAAACGGCTCCGGCATGGGAAAATCAGCCGCTGTCTCGGCCGTCATCACAAAGGCGCCCTGCGCGTTGATCAGGGCGGCATGGGCAAGCGCGCGGCCATTGGCCTGATCGGACAGGAACTTGCGGAAGCCGCCCTTGTCGAGACTGAACAGGAGGCGGTTCTGGTCCAGGTCACCGGCCATGGAGAGCGTGGTCCCCTGCAGGCTCCCGGCGTTCTCGCGGATATAGGCTTCGGCGATGGAGAGCGAGGAATTGATGATGGCGCGGGTGCGGATCTCGAACCAGCGGTCGAGGCCCGCATCCAGCGTGATCGAGGCGACGATCGCGACCATGATCGCCGGAACGGCTGCGACGAGCGAGAACAGCGCGACGATGCGCACATGCAACCGGGAAGCCGCCTTCCCGACGCGGCGCGACTGGATGATCCGGCGCGCCTCGCGCAGGATCAGGACGATCAGTGTCAGCACAAGCGCCGCATTGATGGCGATCAGCACGAGCGTCGTCGTCTCGTCGGGACGGATGGGCGTCAGGCCCATCAGGATGACGAAGGAAACGACGGCAACCAGAAGGGCTGCGACGACCGTCAGGACACCCGGCAGGGCAAGCAGCCTGCGCCCCTCGCCCGGCGTCATGCCGTTCCTCTCCTTCGTCATGCGATCCAGCACGAGAAACCGTCCACCCGTTTCGGTTTTGGCGCGTCAGCCGAGCGTGACCCTATTGCAACGCAATGTGGCGATTCTGCAACAAAATACGCGCGAACGGAAGCTCTATTGGCGGCCAATGGTGAAATTGAGGCGGATTCACGTTCATCCGGTTTTCGCCGTCCGGTACACGTTGACCCCCAATTCGCGGATCTTCTTGCGCAGCGTGTTCCGGTTCAGGCCGAGCAGTTCGGCGGCCTTGATCTGGTTGCCGCGCGTGGCAGTCATGCAGGCCAGCACCAGGGGATACTCGACCTCCTGCAGCACCCGCTGATAGAGGCCCGGCGGCGGCAGGTCGTCGCCAAAGGAACGGAAATAGCGCTGCAGGTAGTGTTCGACCGCCTGGGAAATGGTGATTTCCTCGGGCAGGCCCGCCATGGCAGCGGGCGCCGCGCCGGGCGACACGCCGGACAGTTCGCTTTCAACGGTTTCGGCGGTGATCTCGTCCTGCGGATAGAGGGCAGCCAGGCGCCGGACGAGGTTTTCCAGTTCGCGCACGTTGCCCGGCCAGGGGTAGCGCTTCATGATCTCCAGCGCGTCCTGCGCCATGCGCTTGGCCGGCAGGCCTTCCTTCTCGCCGGCCTTGAAGAAATGGCGCACCAGGTCGGGGACATCCTCGGCGCGTTCGCGCAGCGGCGGCAGGCGCAGCGGCACCACGTTGAGGCGGTAGAACAGGTCCTCGCGGAAAAGGCCCTGGTTGATCGCCACGCGCAGGTCCTTGTTGGTGGCGGCGACGATGCGCACATCGGTCTTGATCGGAGTGCGCCCGCCGACGGTGGTGTATTCTCCCTGCTGGAGCACGCGCAGCAGGCGTGTTTGCGCCTCCATCGGCATGTCGCCGATCTCGTCGAGAAAGAGCGTTCCGCCCTCGGCCTGCTCGAAACGGCCGGTGGAGCGGTGCTGGGCGCCCGTAAAGGCGCCGCGCTCGTGCCCGAACAGTTCCGATTCGATCAGGTCGCGCGGGATGGCGGCCATGTTGATGGCGACGAAGGGGCCGTTGCGCCGCCGGCCGTATTCGTGCAAGGCGCGCGCGACCAGTTCCTTGCCGGTTCCGGACTCGCCGGTGATCATCACCGTGAGGTCGGTCTGCATCATGCGTGCAAGCATGCGGTAGATTTCCTGCATGGCCGGCGAGCGGCCGACCAGCGGCATGGAATCGGGCTGTTCCTCGGCATTGCGGTCCACCACCGGGCGCTTCGGCTCGGCCATGGCGCGTCCGACGATGTTCAGCAGTTCGGTCAGGTCGAAGGGCTTGGGCAGATATTCGTAGGCGCCGCGTTCCGACGCCCTGATCGCCGTCATGAAGGTGTTCTGCGCGCTCATCACGATGACCGGCAGTTCTGGCCTTATCTTCTTGATGCGCGGCAGCAGGTCGAAGGCGTTCTCGTCGGGCATGACGACATCGGTGACGACGATATCGCCCTCGCCCGCCGCGACCCAGCGCCACAGCGTCCCGGCATTCGACGTCACCCGCACATCGTAGCCGGCGCGCGCCAGCGCCTGGTTGAGCACGGTCCGGATTGCCGCGTCGTCGTCGGCGACCAGAACGGTTCCGTTGGCCATGGGTCAGTTCTCCGTTGCCGGCAGCATGTCGCCGGTCTCGTTGATGCCGGGTTTGAAGGCGGGCATGAGAATGCGGAAGGTGGTCCCGCGCACCGACGTGTCGCATTCGATCACCCCGCCATGTTCGCCAACGATCTTGGCGACCAGGGCAAGGCCCAGGCCCGAGCCATTGGTCTTGGTGGAAATGAAGGGATCGAAGATATAGGGCAGGATGTCCTCGGGAACGCCGGGGCCGTTGTCGCGCACGCAGAATTCCAGCGGCAGCGACACGCGTTCGGCGGTGCCCGGAACCGACAGGCGGATGCCTGGCCGGAAGGCCGTCGACAGCGTGATCTCGCCATCGCCCCGCTCGCCGAGCGCCTCCGCCGCGTTCTTCACCAGGTTGAGGAAGATCTGCACGAGCTGGTCACGGTTGGCATAGACCGGCGGCAGCGACGGATCGTAATCCTCGCTGATGCGCAGCTTGCGGGCAAAGCCGTTGAGCGCCAAAGCCTTCACATGATCGAGGACCACGTGGATGTTGACGGGCGCCCTGTCCACGGGCCGTTCGTCGGAGAAGATTTCCATGCGGTCGACGAGCGCGACGATCCGGTCGGTCTCGTCGGTGATCAGCCGCGTCAGCGCGCGATCCTCGTCGGAAGCCGACAGTTCAAGCAATTGCGCCGCGCCACGAATGCCCGACAGCGGGTTCTTGATCTCGTGCGCCAGCATGGCCGCCAGCCCGGTGACGGAGCGGGCCGCGCCGCGATGGGTCATCTGGCGGTCGATCTTGTCGGCCATGGTCCGTTCCTGGAACATCACCACGACGGAACCGGGGATCTCGATCACCGGCGCGACATAGATGTCCACCACCTTGTCCGGCCCGAGACGCGGCGAGGAAATGTCCACCCGGTATTCGTTGACCGGCGCGCGGCGCTCGCGCACCTGATCCACCAGCGTGGCCAGCGGCGAACCGAAGGGAATGAACTGGTCCAGCCGGTTGCGTGCGAGGATCGCCGAGGACGAGCGGAAAAAGGATTCCGCATCGGCGTTCGCGAACGTGATGTAGCCCTTCTCGTCGACCATGATGACGGGATGACGGATCGTGTTGAGAACGAGCTGGGCCGGGTCGGCCGTGCTTGTCAGCGTTTGCGCGGCCGGCTTCATGCGGCTCTCCGTGTCTGGGTGAAGGTCGTATTGGTCAGGACCATCCGCAGCGCATCGATCACGGCTTGCGGATCGGTCCCGGTCATGATTGCGGCGCGCCTGTCTTGCGGACAGGCCGGGGCGTGGCGGTCGAGATACCAGCCCAGATGCTTGCGCGCCTGGCGCAGGCCGGACTGTTCGCCGTAAAGCGCAAGCATGGCGCGGTAATGTTCGATGACATACTCGGCAAGTGCTTCCCCGCCTGCCGGCACGGGCAATTGGCCGCCGGCCGCACCGGCGGCCCGCGCGATGGATCCGGCAAGCCAGGGCTGACCGTAGTGGCCGCGCCCGATCATCACGGCATCCGCGCCCGATTGCGCCAGGATGGCGGCCGCGTCCGCCGCCGTTTCCACATCACCATTGGCCACCAGCGGCACGCTCACCGCCTTGCGCACGGCATGGATGGCGCGCCAGTCCGCCCTGCCCTTGTAGAACTGCATGCGCGTGCGGCCATGCACCGTGATCATGGCAACGCCGGCGTCCTGCGCCATGCGCGCGATCAGCGGCGCATTCATGCTGTCCCCGTCCCAGCCGAGACGCATCTTCAGCGTGACTGGGACCGAAACCGCAGCGACGACGGCGCGCACCAGCGAAAGCGCATGGTCCGGATCGCGCATCAGGGCGGAGCCGCAATAGCCGCCGGTCACCTTTTTCGCCGGACAGCCCATGTTGATGTCGATGATGTCGGCTCCGCCCTCCTCGGCAATGCGCGCGCCCTCGGCCATGGCCGCGGCTTCCCGCCCGGCAAGCTGTACCGACTGGACGGGCACACCCGCCAGCCGGATCCGCCGGACCGATTCGGCACGGCCCTTCGCAAGCTCGCCGGAGGCGACCATCTCGGAGACGGTCAGGCCGGCGCCCGCCTGATGGGCGCGCAGGCGGAACGCCTGGTCTGTCACGCCCGACATGGGCGCCAGGAATACCCGGTTCGGAACGGTCACATTGCCGATCGCAAGAGGTTCGGCCAATGCTGCGATATCATGCATGATTAATTTTCGTGCATTTGTAAGACTGCCTCTTTTCTAGACAGTTTCAAACGGCATTGCAATTGCCTTTCGCAATGCCGCAAAAGATAATGGGCCGCGGACTGGCGTGAAGGGCGATGGCCGATTAAGGCTTTGCCCCGGTCAGTGCAAGGACAGGGTCTTCAAAAGGACAAGCATGGCGGAAGCAAGGTACGATGCAATCGTCGTTGCGGCGGGCCGGGGCGAACGGGCCGGTCAGGACGGCGGACCGAAACAGTACCGCCGGATCGGCGGCAAGGCGGTGCTGCGCCATGCACTGGAATGTTATCTGGGCCATCCGCGCATTCGCCGTGTCGTCGCGGTCGTCCATGCCGATGACCGGAGCCTTTTCGGCGAGGCCGCGACGGGGCTCGATCCCGCGCGCCTGACCGCGGTGACGGGCGCGGCGGACCGCCAGGGCTCCGTTCTGGCCGGCCTGGAAGCGCTGGCTGGCGATCCGCCCGGCTTCGTCCTGATCCATGACGGTGTGCGTCCCTTCTGCGATACGGCGATCATCGACAGCGCCATCGAGGCGCTGTCGCCCGGCAACGGGGTGCTGGCCGCGGTGCCGGTTTCCGACACCCTGAAGAAGGGCGACGCGGATGGCCTTGTCGCCGGCACGGTCGCCCGCGAGGGCCTTTACGGCGCGCAGACGCCCCAGGGATTTCCCTTTGCCGCCATCCTGGAAGCCCATCGCAAGGCCGCGCGGGACGGGTTGCGCACCTTCACCGACGACGCGGCCATCGCCGAATGGGCCGGCCTGCCGGTCCGCCTCATCGACGGGTCGCCCGGCAACTTCAAGATCACCTGGCCGAGGGACATTGCCATGGCAGACCGCATTCTGACCCCGGCCTTTCCCGATGTGCGCACCGGGAACGGCTATGACGTGCACAGCTTCGGGCCGGGCGACCATGTCTGGCTGTGCGGCGTGAAGATCGCCCATGACCGGACCTTGTCCGGTCATTCGGATGCCGATGTCGGCCTGCACGCCCTGACCGACGCGCTGCTGGCGACAATCGGCGCAGGCGATATCGGAACGCATTTCCCGCCTTCCGATCCGCAATGGAAAGGCGCTCCCTCGCATATCTTCGTGGAACACGCCGTGCGGCTGGTGAAGGCGAAGGGCGGGCGCATCGCCAATGCCGACATCACGCTGATCGCGGAGGCGCCGAAGGTGGGGCCCCATCGGGCAGCCATGACGGCGGCGCTCGGCGCCATGCTCGGCATCGGGGCCGAGCGGATTTCGGTCAAGGCGACGACCAACGAGAAGATGGGCTTTGTCGGCCGGCGCGAAGGCATCGCGGCCATCGCCACGGCGAGCGTCATCTATCCCGGCGAGGTGCCGGAATGAGCGCTTCGACGCGGGAATTCGCCAGCACGGTGCTGGACACCGCCCGGACGAAGGGCGTCATGATCGCCACGGCGGAAAGCTGCACCGGAGGCCTGATCGCCGCCGCCCTCACCGAAATTGCCGGTTCGTCCGACGTGGTCGATCGCGGTTTCATCACCTATTCCAACGAAGCCAAGCGGGACATGCTGGGTGTCAGCGACGAAACGCTGGCCGCCCATGGCGCGGTTTCGGCACAGACGGCTGGCGAAATGGCCGCCGGTGCGCTTGCCCGCTCGCATGCGGCTCTCGCCGTCTCGGTGACGGGCGTCGCGGGGCCGGGTGGCGGCAGCGCGGAAAAGCCGGTGGGACTAGTCTGGTTCGGCCTTGCGCAAACCGGCAAGCCGGTCCTGACCGAGGCCCGAGTCTTTGCCGGACTGGACCGGGACGGCGTACGCCGCGCCACCGTGCTGCATGCACTTGCAATGCTCAAGACGGCGCTGGAGGCGTGATCAGGCACTGCCGGCCCGTCTGTAGATGGTGTCGGCCCTCTTTTCGAAGGCTTCCGCGAACATGCGGAAAGCACGGTCGAACACCGCACCCATCATCGCGCCGAGAATACGGCTCCTGAACTCGTAGTCGATGTAGAAATGCACCGTGCAGGCGCCCTCGCCGCGTGGCTCGAAAGACCACTCGTTGGTGAGATACCGGAACGGGCCGTCAATATACTTCACCGAGATCGTCTGTGCCTCGCGGTCGAGCAGCACCTGGCTGGTGAAGGTCTCGCGGATGGCCTTGTAACCAACGGTCATGTCGGCGACGATCATCTCGCGATGATCGCGCTCCCGGCGCGAGCGAACCGTCAGCGCCTCGCACATGGGCAGGAATTCCGGATATTTTTCCACGTCGGCGACAAGGGCGAACATGTCGCCGGCAGCGTGATCGACCGGCCGTCTCGTCTCGAACTTGGGCATGGATACGCGATCAGCCCCTTGCCGATGCCTGCCTGGCCTCGCGCGCGGCCTTCAGCCGGGCGAAATCCTCACCGGCATGGTGGGACGACCGGGTCAGCGGGCTGGCCGAGACCATAAGGAAGCCCTTGGAATAGGCCGCGGTCTCATAGGACTTGAACTCGTCGGGCGTCACGAAGGCCTTGACGGGATGATGCTTGCGCGTGGGTGCGAGATATTGCCCGATGGTGATGAAATCCACGTCGGCCGAACGCAGGTCGTCCATGAGTTGAAGCACCTCGTTGCGCTCCTCACCCAGCCCGACCATGATGCCTGACTTGGTGAAGATCGAGAGGTCCATCTCCTTGACCCGTTGCAGAAGCCGGATGGAGTGGAAATAGCGCGCGCCGGGCCGCACCGTCAGATAATTGGAGGCGACGGTCTCGAGGTTGTGGTTGAAGACGTCGGGCTTCGCCGCCACGACCACTTCCAGCGCGCCGTCCTTGCGCAGGAAATCCGGCGTCAGGATCTCGATCGTCGTTTCCGGCGATGCCGCACGCACGGCCGCGATCACGTCGGCGAAGTGCCGCGCCCCGCCATCGGCCAGATCATCGCGGTCGACGGATGTAATGACGACGTGCTGGAGCCCCATCTGGCGCACGGCCTTGGCCACGTTTTCCGGTTCGTTCGGATCAAGCGCGTTGGGCTTGCCGGTGATGACGTTGCAGAAGGCGCAGGCGCGGGTACAGATCTCGCCCATGATCATGAAGGTGGCGTGCTTCTTGTCCCAGCACTCCCCGATATTCGGGCAGCCGGCTTCCTCGCACACCGTAACGAGGTTGTTGTCCTTCACGATGGCGCGCGTTTCCTGGTAGGTCTTCGACACGGGCGCCTTGACCCGGATCCAGGCCGGCTTGCGCTGGATCTCGTTTTCCGGGTTTTTCTGTTTTTCCGGATGGCGCGGACGCTGTTTTCCGGTGACGGTGTCGAGAATGGTGACCATGTCTTCCTTCGCCTTTCGACGGCCTTGCAATCAGGAGGCCCGGCTGCTCTTGCCGAAAAGCCAGAGGATGGCAATCGCGCCAAGAGTCGCAACCACGAGGTTTCCGAGGAAACCGTAATAGGTGATGTTCAACAGGCTGGCCAGTGTGCCTCCAACGAACGAGCCCGCAATGCCGACCAGGATGTTGGTCAGCAGGCCGTGATCGCGGTTCATCGCCCGTTCGGCCACGTAGCCGGCCAGGAAACCGACCAGCAGCATGCCGAAAAAGCCCACGCCGGCCATGCCCATGATGCCGAATTCAGGTCCGTAGGAATGCATCATCGCCTGATCCTTTCCCGTTGCGCGCCCTGCCGGACATATGGTGACCGGCAGGGTGTTTGTCACGGTGCGGTTTCAGCCGCCACACCGCTCAGCACTGGTAGAGATAGGTAAAGACAAGCGTATCCTCGGTGTAACGGCCGGTCGGCCGGCAGCGCTCGTAGACCTCGCGGGTGCCGCGGACCGTGACGCGGGTCTGCGACCGCGCAACCGGGCCTTCCACGAAATATTCGAGCGGTTCGCCCGGGCAATACCGCGAAAAGCGCCGCGCGGTTCCCGAATACCAGTCGCCGGACTTGCGGCCATTGAACAGCAATGTCCCGCGGCGGACCCCCGCCGCGCGCAGCGAGGACTTCGGCCGCTCGTAATAGAACCACCGGCTGTTGCCCTGCGCCTGCAGGCGCATGACCGATCCGTTATGGTCCCAGCAACTGTCGGCGCTGGCGCTCGTCGGCATGGTGACGCTGAAGGTTGCAAGCGTTGCAAGGGCGGCAAGGCACTGAATGGCACGTTTCATCATGGCAGGCTCCTTTGCGGTGATCGGCATTGGCATCGATGCAGATTCCCACCCGTCTGCATGGACCGCAATGACATGCGTCATTTGTCCGTTCAGGCGTTCAGCACACGGCCATAGGCGTCGAGAACGCTCTCCTTCATCATTTCCGACAAGGTCGGGTGCGGGAAGATCGTGTGCATCAGTTCCTCTTCCGTCGTCTCCAGGTTCATGGCGACCACGAAGCCCTGGATGAGTTCGGTGACTTCGGCACCAACCATGTGCGCGCCGAGCAGTTCGCCGGTCTTACGGTCGAAAATCGTCTTGACCAGCCCCTGGTCCTCGCCGAGCGCGATGGCCTTGCCGTTGGCTCCGAAGGAGAAGCGTCCGACGCGGATGTCACGTCCCTGTTCCTTTGCTTTCGCTTCCGTCAGGCCGACCGAGGCAACCTGCGGATGGCAATAGGTGCAGCCCGGTATCTTGCCCTTGTCGGTCGGATGCACGTTGGGCAGGCCCGCGATCTTCTCGATGCAGACGACGCCTTCATGCTCCGCCTTGTGCGCCAGCATGGGCGGACCGGCCACGTCGCCGATGGCGTAGATACCTTCCACATTGGTGCGGCCGTACCCATCGATGACGATGCAGCCGCGCTCGGTCTTCACGCCAAGCGTTTCAAGCCCCAGGTTCTCGATATTGCCCTGCACGCCGACGGCTGAAATCATGCGGTCGGCCTCGATGACCTCGCTCTTGCCGCCCTTCATTTCCACCGTGGCCTTCACCGAGTTGGAACCCTTTTCCACCTTCGTGACCTTGGCCTCCGTGTGGATCTTGAGCCCGGCCTTCTCCAGTTGCTTGCGGGCAATGCCGGAAATCTCGGCATCCTCCACCGGCATGATGGTGGGCATGACCTCGACCACCGTCACGTCGCAGCCCATGGCATTGTAGAAGGAGGCGAACTCGATGCCGATCGCGCCGGATCCCATGACAAGCAGCTTCTTCGGCAGTTCCTGCGGCACCATGGCCTCGAAATAGGTCCAGATCAGCTTGCCGTCGGGCTCGATGCCGGGCAGCGCGCGCGGCCGGGCGCCGGTCGCCACGATGATGTGCTTGGCCGTGTACTCGCCCTCGCCCTTCGTGCCCTTGGGCGCGGGATGCTGCGGCTGCATCGCGGCCCTGGACGGCTTGCCGACGGTGATCCGGCCCTTGCCGGCCAGTTTGGCCTCGCCCCAGATCACGTCGACCTTGTTCTTCTTCATCAGGAAGCCGACACCGCCGTTGAGCCGGCCCGAAACGCCGCGCGAGCGGTCCACGACCGCCTTCACGTCGGCGGTCACCTTGCCTTCCAGCTTGAGGCCGTAATTCTTCAAATGATCGGCATAGTGCATGATCTCGGCGGAACGCAGCAGCGCCTTGGTCGGGATGCAGCCCCAGTTCAGGCAGATGCCGCCCAGGTGTTCGCGCTCGACAATGGCGGTCTTGAAACCAAGCTGGGCGGAGCGGATGGCGGTCACATAGCCGCCCGGCCCCGAACCGATGATGATCACGTCGTAAGTTTCGGCCACGCGCCCTCTCCTTCTTTCAAGCCTTGCGGCTCTCTGGGGGGATGGCGCGCGGCCCGTTATGGCAGGCTCAGCCCGCGAGCATCCCGTATATTTCGTCCTTCAGCCGCAGCCGCTGCTTGCGCATGTCCTCCATGTGGAAGTCATCGGTCGGCTCGACATTGGTCTCAGCGCGATGGATCGCGCGGTTGATATCGTGGTACTCGTCGAAAAGCCTTGAGAAATGAGCATTTGACGTTTTCATCTCATGCATCTTCTCGACGTGTTCCGGGAATTCCTCCGCCAGTTCGTGCGGCACATGGGACATCGGCGAACCTCCTGTTTTGTCCGTTCGCCATTACCCTATGGCCTGCCTCCTTCCAATCCCTTGACCCGGATCAAAGCCCGAGCATCACGTGAACCATCGGCGCCAGTGCCTTGCCGAGCGCGCGCGTGTTTTCGCCATCCATGTGCACGCCGTCCGCGGGCGCGGTCCGGGCCACGCTGCCCGCGTCGAAGAAGCCGCAATCGGCTTCGTCCGCCAGATCGGCGTAAAGCGAGGCCGTCATGGCCGATTGCTCCACGCCACCGGCGAACATGGCGGCATAGAAGGGATCGGCCGTTTCGCACAGCGGCGGCGGCGCCACGATCAGCACGCCCGGCGGCTCGGCGCCCTCGATGCCCGGCACATGGTTCCTGACGATCGTCACCAGGCGGCGCATCCCCTGAAGCGCGGCGACGGCCGTGCCCGCGACGTGCGGCTTCATGTCGTTGCTGCCGAGCATGAGGACGACGAGATCCACCGGCGCATGGGTGTAGAGAACCGTCGGCAGGATGCGCGCGCCGTTGCGGTCGCAATCGGCCAGATGCTCGTCATAGGCGGTTGTCCGGCCGCGCAGGCCATCGGCAATCACCCGCGCTCGGCCATCCAGCGCCTTTTCAAGCACGACGGGCCAGCGCATGGCCTCGGGATGCCGTCCGCCGGTGGCGGGATCGGATCCCCAGGTCAGCGAATCGCCGAAGGCCAGGACCGTCTTCATGACTCAGACCAGCATGCTCATCGGGTTCTCGATATAGCCCCTGAAGGCGCCAAGCAGTTCGGCGCCGAGCGCGCCGTCCACGCAGCGATGATCGGTCGACAGCGTCACCGTCATCATGGTGGCGATGGCAATGGCATCATCCTTGACGATGGCCCGCTTCTCGCCCGCACCCACGGCCAGGATGGTGGCGTGGGGCGGATTGACCACGGCGGAGAAGTTCGACACGCCCATCATGCCCATGTTGGACACGGCGGTCGTGCCGCCCTGGTATTCCTCGGGCTTCAGCTTGCGCTCCTTCGCCCGCGCGCCCATGTCCTTCATCTCGTTGGAGATGGTGGACAGGCTCTTCTCCTCCGCGCGGCGCACGATCGGCGTGATCAGCCCGCCCGGAATGGAGACCGCGACGCCCACATCGGCATGCTTGTGCATGACCATGGCCTCGTCGGTCCACGACACGTTGGCATCCGGAACGTCGCGCAGCGCCAGCGCCAGCGCCTTGATGATCATGTCGTTGACCGACAGCTTGAAGGCCGGCTTGCCATCCTTTTGCGGTGCGGAAGCATTGAGCTGTCCGCGCAGCGCCAGCAACGCATCCAGTTCGCAATCCATCGACACATAGAAATGCGGGATGGTCTGCTTGGCTTCGGTCAGGCGCTTGGCGATGGTCTTGCGCATGTTGTCATGCTTGACCAGTTCATAGCTGCCCTCGGCGAAATTGCGCAAGACGGCATCCGTCGACGGTCCGCTTGCCATGGCCGGCGCGGCAGCGGGTGCGGCTTTCTGCGGCTCGGCCTTGGGCGCTCCGGCCTTGGCCGCGCCGCCCTTGATGGCGGCCTCGACATCGGCCTTGACCACGCGGCCCTTCGGACCGGAGCCGGAGACCTTCGCGATGTCGATGCCAGCCTCCCTGGCGATGCGCCGCGCCAGCGGCGAGGAAAATACACGATCGCCGCCCGAATCCGGCGCGGGTCCCGCCTGCGGCGATTTCGGCGCGGCATCGGTGGCCGGCCCGAGCAGATCGGCGGTATGCTTTGCCGGACCCTGGGCGGAGGGAGCGGGCTTTTCCTCTCCGGACGACTTCTCAGAGCTTCCCTTGGTGACGCCACCGCCCTTCGCAGCCTCGGTAACGTCCTCGCCTTCCTCTGCCAGGATGGCGATGACGGCGTTGACCTTGACGCCCTCGGTGCCCTCGGGAACGACGATTTTCGCCACCGTTCCCTCGTCCACGGCTTCCACTTCCATGGTCGCCTTGTCGGTCTCGATCTCGGCGATCACGTCGCCGGCGGAAACGCTGTCGCCTTCCTTGACCAGCCACTTGGAGAGGTTGCCCTCCTCCATGGTCGGGGACAGCGCGGGCATGGTGATTTCAATCGGCATGGCGCTCTCCTCAGGCCTTGTAGGTGACGGCCTTCACCGCCTCGATGACCTCCGCCACGCTGGGCAGGGCGAGTTTCTCAAGGTTGGCCGCGTAAGGCATCGGGACGTCCTTGCCACAGACCGTGACGACGGGCGCGTCCAGCCAGTCGAAGGCGCGCTGCATCACCTGGCTGGCGATATGATCGCCGACCGACGACTGCGGGAAGCCTTCCTCGACCGTCACGAGGCGGTTGGTCTTCTTCACGCTCTCGATGACGGTGTCGATGTCCATCGGCCGGACGGTGCGCAGGTCGATGACCTCCGCGTCGATGCCCTGCCCCGCCAGTTCCTCGGCCGCCTTGGCGGCATAGGTCATGCCGATGCCGAAGGAGACGATGGTGACATCCTTGCCGGTCCTGTGAATGCGCGCCTTGCCGATGGGCAGGACGAAATCCTCCATCTCCGGCACCTCGAAGGACTGGCCGTAGAGGATCTCGTTTTCAAGGAAGATGACCGGGTTGGGATCGCGGATCGCCGCCTTCAGCAGGCCCTTGGCGTCGGCCGCCGTGTAGGGCTGGATCACCTTCAGGCCGGGGATGTGGCTGTACCACGCCGCGTAGCATTGCGAATGCTGTGCCGCCACGCGCGCCGCCGCGCCATTGGGACCGCGGAAGACGATGGGCGCGCCCATCTGGCCGCCCGACATGTAGAGCGTCTTCGCAGCCGAGTTGATGATCTGGTCGATGGCCTGCATGGCGAAGTTGAAGGTCATGAACTCGACGATGGGCTTCAGTCCTGCCATCGCCGCACCGACGCCGATGCCGGCAAAGCCGTGCTCGGTGATCGGGGTATCCACGACGCGCTTCGGGCCGAATTCCTCCAGCAGGTTCTGGGTGATCTTGTAGGCGCCCTGGTATTCGGCCACCTCCTCGCCCATGATGAACACGTCGCCGTCGCGGCGCATCTCCTCGGCCATGGCCGAATTGAGCGCCTCGCGCACGGTCATCTTCACCATCTTCGTGCCGTCGGGAATATCCGGATCGGCGCCGGCATCCGGCTTCTTCGGTTCGGGGTGAACCTTGCCCTCGCCCGGCACGCGGCGTGCCTCCATGTCGGAGACGGGGTCGCCGCTTTCCGGACCGCCATCACCGGCCGGCTTGCCGGATCCGCCAGACGTTTCCGATGCTTCGGACCCGCCACCGCCGGAAGCGGCTTCATCGAGCGCGGATTCATCCTCGCCCTCGGCCAGCAGCAGGGCGATCGGCGTATTCACCTTCACGCCCTCGGTGCCTTCCGCCACGAGGATCCTGCCGAGCACGCCCTCGTCGACGGCCTCGACTTCCATGGTCGCCTTGTCGGTCTCGATCTCGGCAATCACGTCGCCGGCGGCGACGCTGTCGCCTTCCTTCTTGACCCACTTGGCCAGGTTGCCCTCCTCCATGGTCGGGGAAAGGGCGGGCATGAGAATTTCAATCGGCATGGTCGTCTTCCCCTCAGAGCAGGATGTCGGTGTAAAGCTCGGACGTATCCGGCTCCGGGTCGTTCTGGGCGAATTCGGCGGAGTCGGCGACCACGTCGCGCACCTCCTTGTCGATCTTCTTCAGTTCGTCCTCCTTGGCCCATTCCTTCTCCAGAAGCCGCGCCTTGACCTGCTCGATGGGGTCCTGCTCGGTGCGCATCTTCTGCACCTCGTCCTTGGTGCGGTACTTGGCCGGGTCGGACATGGAATGGCCGCGATAGCGGTAGGTCATCATTTCAAGGATGATCGGCCCGTTGCCGCCGCGGCACCATTCGAAGGCTTCCTCGGAAGCCGCCTTGACAGCGCGCACATCCATCCCGTCCACCTGCATGCCGGGGATCTTGAAGGAAACGCCGCGCATGGAGAAATCGGTCTCGGCAGACGCACGGCTCACCGACGTGCCCATGGCGTAGCGGTTGTTCTCGATGACATAGATCACCGGCAGCTTCCAGAGCGCGGCCATGTTGAAGCTCTCGTAGACCTGGCCCTGGTTGGCCGCGCCGTCTCCGAAGAAGGTGACCGAGACACTGCCGTTCTCGCGGTAGCGGTTGGCAAAGGCCAGGCCGGTGCCCAGCGACACCTGCGCGCCGACGATGCCGTGGCCGCCATAGAAGTGTTTTTCCTTGGAGAACATGTGCATGGAGCCGCCCTTCCCCTTGGAATAGCCGCCCCGGCGTCCTGTCAGTTCCGCCATCACACCGCGTGCGCTCATGCCGGCGGCGAGCATGTGGCCGTGATCGCGATAGCCGGTGATGAACTGGTCGCCATCCTTCTTGGCCATCTCGATGCCGGTGACCACGGCCTCCTGGCCGATATAGAGATGGCAGAACCCGCCGATGAAGCCCATGCCGTAAAGCTGGCCGGCCTTCTCCTCGAAGCGGCGGATCAGCAACATGTCGCGATAGGCCCGGAATTCCTGGTCCTTGTCGAATTCCTCGGGCGCGGGCGCCTTGCGGACGAGATCCGGCGAACCGGTCGCGCCCTTGCGGGATGAGGACTTCCTTGCTGCTGCGGCCATGCTGCACTCCCTGTCTGGGGTTTCTGCGGGACGGAAGCGCAAGGCTCTGCAGCCGAACGGCCTCCCACCCGTTCCTTGGCAGACACGCTAGCAGGTTTCATTCATGCGGCAAGTGCATTTCTCGCATGGGAGCCATGCATTCAAATCCCTCAAAAGGTTGAGGAAAACAAGAATGAACCGAATTTCGGTTAATTACGCAGGATGCATCAACTGCGCGGGTCCACGAGGATCACGATCTCGTCCGGGCCGACCCGCCCCAATTGCCTGCGGACCTGCTCGTCCAGCATGTCCTTTTCAATCGACCCATCATGAAGCAGGTTGTTGCGGGCTTCAAGCCTGTGGCGCAATGCGGTTGCCTCGGCCAGTTTCTGTTCCAGTTGCGCAACCTGCTCCTCCAGCCGCGCCTTGTTCTTCAGGCCGTATTCACCCTCGAAAGCGTGGAAGCCGAAATAGCCCAGAAAAACGCCCGCGATCAGGGGGAGGATCAATCGGCCGGTCTTGCGGCGCTTGTGCTGGCGGGTCCACATGGGCAGGCTGCTACTCGATACCAGAGACAGGCCCGCATCATGGGCGCTCATGCTTAAGGCTTGGTTACATCACCCGCTAAAATGAAAAAGAAAGCGGCCGCATCCTGCCGGATACGGCCGCTTGAGCGATCTGGCAACGATGAGGTGTCAGGCTTTCAGGATGCCGCGCCCTGCATAGCGGGCCTGGGCGCCCAGTTCCTCCTCGATGCGGATCAGCTGGTTGTACTTGGCCAGCCGGTCGGAGCGCGCGAGCGAGCCGGTCTTGATCTGCCCGCAATTGGTGGCGACCGCCAGATCGGCAATCGTGGCATCCTCGGTCTCGCCGGAGCGGTGCGACATGACGGCCGTGTAGGATGCCTTGTGCGCCGTTTCCACCGCATCGAGCGTTTCGGTCAGCGAACCGATCTGGTTGACCTTGACGAGGATCGAGTTGGCGGCGCCGATGCGGATACCGTCACGCAGACGGGCCGAATTGGTCACGAAAAGGTCGTCGCCGACAAGCTGCACCTTGTCGCCCACGGCCTTCGTGAGGGCCACCCAGCCATCCCAGTCGTCCTCGGCCATGCCGTCCTCGATGGAAATGATGGGATAGCTTTCGCAGAGCTTGGCCAGATAGGCGGCCTGCTCATCGCCCGAGCGGGTCACGCCCTCGCCCTCATAGGCATATTTTCCGTCCTTGAAGAATTCGGTCGAGGCGCAGTCGAGCGCGAGCGCCACCTCGTCGCCGGGCTTGTATCCGGCCTTCTCGACCGACTTCATGATGAAGTCGAGCGCGGCTTCGGCGCTCTTCAGGTTCGGCGCGAAGCCGCCCTCGTCGCCGACGGAGGTGTTGTGGCCGGCCGCCGATAGATCCTTCTTGAGCGTGTGGAATATCTCGGCCCCCATGCGCACGGCCTCCGCGATGCTGGACGCACCGACCGGCATCACCATGAATTCCTGGAAGTCGATCGGGTTGTCGGCATGGGCACCGCCATTGATGATGTTCATCATCGGCACGGGAAGCACACGGGCATTCGGGCCGCCGACATAGCGGTAGAGCGGCAAGCCGCAGGCCGCGGCGGCCGCCTTGGCGACGGCAAGCGAGACGCCGAGAATGGCATTGGCGCCAAGGCGCGCCTTGTTCGGCGTCCCGTCGAGGTCGATGAGGACCTGGTCGACATGGATCTGGTCCTCGGCTTCCATGCCGCCAATGGCCTCGAAGATCTCGCCGTTGACCGCGTCCACCGCCTTCTGCACACCCTTGCCGAGATAGCGTGTTCCGCCATCGCGCAGTTCGACGGCTTCATGGGCACCGGTCGAGGCGCCGGAGGGGACGGCGGCACGGCCGAACGAGCCGTCTTCCAGGCGTACATCCACTTCGACCGTGGGATTGCCGCGGCTGTCGAGGATTTCCCGAGCGACAATGTCGATGATCGCAGTCATTGAATCGGTCCTTTGCAAGACAAGAATGGGAGGGTCCGCGGCTTCCATAGCGGAAAGCGCGCCCGCCCGAAAGGCCCGGAACGGTTGGTCGCAAAACTGCAATCGTTTGAAACCGCAACCCGGCCTCGCGGATTACGGCCCGTCATCATTCTTGATGACCGGCGTCCTTTTTCTGCCGGCTTGCGCAACGATGCTCGAGAAAGCGGCGGCCGGGCCCTTTATGAAGGGAGCAACGTTATGCCCAATCTGACAGCCCTTGCGCTTCTCGCCCTGTTCGGCGCGGCAGTCCTGACCAGTTGCCAGGAGCCCCCGGACGACGGGCAGCGAGGCCAGATCCTGCCAGCCGGCATGGTCGCGGCAAGTTAACTTTATTCCGGTTAATTGCCGGCCTTCTTGACAATCGCGTCGATTGCCAGCAATTGCTCGAGAAGCCCCGGCATGTCGGCGAGCTTCATCATGTTTGGCGCATCCGAGGATGTGGTGTTTTCCGGATCGTCATGGGTCTCGATGAAAACGCCGGCGACTCCGGTCGCCACGGCAGCGCGGGCCAGATAGGGCACCATGCGCCGGTCGCCACCCGACGATGCACCCTGCCCTCCGGGTTGCTGCACCGAGTGGGTGGCATCGAAGATCACCGGCGCCCCGGACTCGGCCATGATCGGCAGCGCGCGCATGTCGGAGACGAGCGTGTTGTAGCCGAAGGACGCGCCGCGTTCCGTGATCAGCACGTCCGGATTGCCGCTGCCGGTCACCTTCTTCACGACATTCGTCATGTCCCAGGGCGCGAGGAATTGCCCTTTCTTGACATTGACGACCTTGCCGGTGCGCGCAGCAGCCACCAACAGGTCCGTTTGCCGGCAAAGAAATGCCGGGATTTGCAGCACATCGACATGCGGTGCGACGATGGCGCATTGCTCTTCGGTATGCACATCGGTCAGCACCGGCACGCCGAATTCGCGGCGCAGGTCGTCGAAAACCGGCATGGCCGCATCAAGGCCCGCTCCGCGTGTCGCGCCGATGCTTGTCCGGTTGGCCTTGTCGTAGGACGACTTGTAGACAAGCCCGATGCCGAGGCTGTCGCAGATCTCCTTCAGGCTGCCTGCCATGTCAAAGGCATGCTGGCGGCTTTCAAGCTGGCATGGTCCGGCGATCAGCGCGAGCGGCCCGGCATTGGAGAAGGTGACTGCGCCCACATTGACGCTCTTGTTGGGTGCGGTCATGAGTTCATTCCTCGAAGATGAAGGTTGCGCCCTGCCCCGGCGCGGGCAGGACGGTCACGCCACCCTCCGCCGACTTGCTGACGATGCCGGCTTCATCCAGCCTTGTGCGCAGCAAGGACAGGTCGCGGCAGGAAAAACGGATGGCATGGCAAACCGGACCTTGCGCCCCGGCATCCCGGCGGATGGCAATTTCCGCATTGGGCAAGGTCACCCTGATGCACTTGTCATCGCCGGTTGCAGCGCCTCCGGTAAATTGCTCAAGAAAGCCGCGAAGGCGCGACGGGTCACCGGCCCTCAGTTCCACGCCACGAATACCGGTCACGCCGTTGACGTGTCTCTCCAGGGCGGAGCGGTCCACCTTCGGAACGTTCAATCGCTGGCAGGTGAAGAAAAAGGCTGCGTCGTCCGGCCGTGGCGCTGCAAATGCCAGCCGGAACGAGGCTTCACCCCCGGTGCCATCGGGCGCGCGGAATCCGCGCGAGAAATCCAGCCGTGATCCACCGCCGAAACCTGCGGCGCGAAAGGACGCATCGTCGGCATCGGCATCGTTGCTGCCGAGCACGAGCGCCGAGAAACCATTGTTCCCAACCTTGGCCCGGAACCGCGCGTCGCCGGCGGAAAAGGCATTGCCGTCACGCGCGGTCCGCTCCGCCAGAACCGCATCGCCGATGGCAAGCGGTTCCAGGAAGGTGCCGTCGGAAAAAAAGACACAGGCGTTGACCGTGCCGAAGGGGTGGATGCCGTCCGGCGCGCAGGTGAACCCGAGTGCTGCAAGCCGTGCGCGCGCGGCGTCGAGCGAGGGAACCGGCAATACAAGATGATCGAGGGGGCGTGGCGCGTTTGTCATGACGCGGGTTTGCCCGAAATCGCCGGTCCGTTCAAGCGGCGCTTCGATGCGAAAGGGCGGCCATCACAGGATGACCGCCCCGCATAACTTGATCTGGCGGCCGCGCGGCTTACTCGATGACCCGCACGGCGCCCTTGGAAGCGGACGTGGTCAGCGCGGCATAGGCCTTGAGCGCCGTCGTGATCTTGCGCTTGCGTTTTTCCACCGGCTGCCAGCCCTTTTCGTCCTGTTCCTCGCGACGGCGCGCCAGTTCGGCATCGTCGACCGCCAGATGGATGGTGCGGTTGGGGATGTCGATCTCGATCAGATCGCCCTCGCGCACCAGGCCGATCGTGCCGCCCTCGGCGGCTTCCGGCGACACATGGCCGATCGAGAGGCCCGACGTACCGCCTGAAAAACGCCCGTCGGTGATCAGGGCGCAGGCCTTGCCCAGGCCCTTCGACTTCAGGTAGCTGGTCGGATAGAGCATCTCCTGCATGCCGGGGCCGCCGCGCGGGCCCTCGTAGCGGATCACCACCACGTCGCCCGCCTTCACCTCGTTGGACAGGATGGCCTTCACCGACGCGTCCTGGCTTTCAAACAGGCGTGCCGGACCGGAGAACTTGAGGATCGATTCGTCCACGCCCGCCGTCTTCACGATGCAGCCATCCTCGGCGAGATTGCCGAACAGCACGGCAAGGCCGCCATCCTGGCTGTAGGCGTGTTCCTTGGAACGGATGACGCCCTTCTCGCGGTCCATGTCGAGGTCGGGATAACGCCGCGACTGCGAGAAGGCGACCTGGGTGGGCACGCCGCCGGGTGCCGCACTGTAGAACTCGTGCACATTGCTGGCCTCCGTGCGCATGATGTCCCAGCGCTCCAGCGCCTCGCCCATCGTGGCCGAATGCACCGTGGGCAGGCTCGTGTCGATGAGCCCGGCCCGATCGAGTTCGCCGAGGATGGCCATGATGCCGCCGGCGCGGTGAACGTCCTCCATGTGCACATGGCTGACGGCGGGCGCGACCTTGCACAGGACGGGCACCTTGCGCGACAGCTTGTCGATGTCGGACATGGTGAAATCGACCTCGCCCTC
The DNA here is from genome assembly GCF_046506625.1 of Zhengella sedimenti. Taxonomy (NCBI): domain Bacteria; kingdom Pseudomonadati; phylum Pseudomonadota; class Alphaproteobacteria; order Hyphomicrobiales; family Notoacmeibacteraceae; genus Zhengella; species Zhengella sedimenti. The sequence goes on along the minus strand of NZ_JBKFFP010000004.1, from coordinate 155,246 downwards.
GTGCGCGGCTGCCAGCAGATGCAGGACCGTGTTCGTCGATCCGCCCATGGCGATATCCAGCGTCATGGCGTTGGCGAAGGCATCGTAATTGGCAATGTTGCGCGGCAGCACGCTCTCGTCGTCCTGCTCGTAATAGCGGCGCGCCAGGTCCACGACCAGGTGGCCCGCCTCGATGAACAGGCGCTTGCGGTCGGCATGGGTGGCAAGCGTGGAACCGTTGCCCGGCAGCGCCAGGCCGAGCGCCTCGGTCAGGCAGTTCATGGAATTGGCGGTGAACATCCCCGAGCAGGAACCGCAGGTCGGACAGGCGGAGCGCTCGATCACCTCGACCTGGGCGTCTGACACGTTGTCGTCCGCGGCCGCGACCATGGCGTCGACCAGGTCCAGCGCCTGCTCCCGGCCATCCTCCCAGACCACCTTGCCGGCCTCCATCGGTCCGCCGGAGACAAAGACGACGGGAATGTTGAGCCGCAGCGCGGCCATCAGCATGCCGGGCGTGATCTTGTCGCAGTTGGAAATGCAGACCATGGCGTCGGCGCAATGCGCGTTGACCATGTATTCCACGCTGTCGGCGATGATCTCGCGGCTCGGCAGCGAATAGAGCATGCCGTCATGGCCCATGGCGATGCCGTCATCCACCGCAATGGTGTTGAATTCCTTGGCGATGCCGCCGGCCGCCTCGATTTCGCGCGCGACGAGCTGGCCCAGGTCCTTCAGGTGGACATGGCCCGGCACGAACTGTGTAAAGGAGTTGACCACGGCGATGATCGGCTTGCCGAAATCGGAATCCTTCACGCCGGTGGCGCGCCAGAGTCCGCGGGCGCCGGCCATGTTGCGGCCGTGGGTGGTCGTGCGGGAGCGATAGGCAGGCATGGTTCATCCCTCTTCTGATATGACCCTGCGTTTTGGCGGTTCCAGGTCGGTTTTTCAACCGGAATCGGTTCATCCGTCGGTGAAAACCGCCGATCGAACTTCAATGGTTCCTTGAAGACAGCCGGCCGGACCGGAGCGTCAGGCCGGCTGGGTGGCGGCGGCGCGGGAGCCGGGTTCGATGGTCGGTCCGGAAGAATTGAGCTTCTCGATGGCGAAACCGGCCGCGGCCTTGTACTTTGCCATGAATTCGGCCCGCTCCGCCGCCGGGATCACATCGTCGATGTCGTCGAACTCGCCCCCGCAGCGCTCATCCACCATGTTGAGAAGGCCGAACGGCCCGGCGCCGCGATTGCGCAGGATCAGTTCGGAGACAGGGCCGCACAGCTTCGCGTCGTAGGCAGAAAGAGCATTCCGCGTTACCCCGTGTTCCACCATGGCCGCGCCCATGACCCGGGCGTCCATGATCGCCTGGCTCGCGCCGTTGGAGCCTGTGGGATACATGGCATGGGCGGCGTCTCCCATCAGGGCCACGCTCCCGTCCACCCAGGTCGGTACCGGATCGCGGTCGATCATCGGGTTCTCGTATGCGATATCGGCCTTGCGCAGCATTTCGGGCACATCCAGCCAGTCGTAGCGGAAGCCCTCGAAATTGTGGACGAATTCCTCGATTTTGACAGGCCGGAACCAGCCGCTCGCCTGCCAGCCTTCCGAATTGTCCAGCGTCATCTCGGCAATCCAGTTGATCGTTGCCAGACCTGTCGCCGGGTCCGGATGGGAAATCGGGTAGATCACCATGCGATGCCGGTGCGTTCCGAGTCCGACGAAGGAGGAGCCGGTGCGGATCGGTTCGGCTTGCGTGGTGCCCCGCCACATGATCGCGCCGCCCCAGTGGATCGGCGGCTGGCCGGGATGCATCTGCGCGCGGATGGCGGAATGGATGCCGTCGGCCCCGATCAGCAGCGAGCCGGTTTCGCGGGTCGTGGAGCCGTCGCCCTGTTCGATGAGCGCCGTCACGGTTCCGTCGGCGTTGTTTTCGTAGCCCGTGACCCTGGCGCCGAGACGCAAGGCACCGGCACCTGCCCGCGCCATGAACGCCTCGGCCAGCATCATGTGGAACTGGCCGCGATGCACCGCATACTGGGGCCAGTTGTAGCCGGCCAGCAGGCCGCGCGGCTCCGAATAGATGTCGTTCCCGTTCAGCCCCACCAGTGCCCATTCCCTTGCAGGCAGGCCAACGCGGTCCAGATCGCCGGCCGAGAAGCCCAGATCATAGAGTTCTCGGACCGCATTGGGCTGGATATTGATGCCGACTCCGAGCGGCTTCAGGTCGCGCACCTGTTCGAAGACGGTGCAGGACACGCCGATCTGGTTGAGCGTCAGGGCGGCGGCAAGGCCGCCGATGCCGCCGCCGGCTATCAGGACATGGGGCTTTGTCATGGCACGGTTCCGGTCAATGCGCGCTTTTGTCCGCGTCCGTATAGGCAAGCGCCGCGGGTGGCGCAACGCCTTCGCGCATCGCACGGCGCAGCCTCGCTGTTGCATCCGCGTCGACATGAAGCAAGTCGCCGGCCAGCACCACGCCGAAAAGGCGATGCGCCTGGTCTGCGGTGTAGCGTTGCAGGCGCACATCCTCGGCCACGGCGTCCGGGTCGCGCGTCAAGGGATCGCCGAACCCGCCGCCGCCGGGCGTGCGCACATGCACCCGGTCGCCGGGGGCAAGCGGGATATCCTGCTCCTTCGACAGGTGGACCGGCGTGTAGGGCTTGCCGGACCGCCAGACCGTCACCTCGTTCACCGCGCCATCGGCGCCGCCGAGCGCGCCTTGCGGACCGAAGCGGCCATGGTCCATGACGAAGGAGGCGCGCGCGGACCCGCGCCTGAGTTCCAGTTCATAGTCGAGACCGAAGCCGCCGCGATGACGCCCGGCTCCGCCCGATCCTTCGCGCAGCGCATAGCGCCGGTAGAGCACCGGGAAGGCCTGCTCCATGATCTCGACGGGTGGCGCCTTCGAGATGCCGATGGTCGAACAGCCATTGGCAAGCCCGTCATGGTCGGCATTGCCGCCATAGCCGCCGCCGGACAATTGATACATGACGAAATCGCGCCCTTTCGACGGGTCGTGGCCGCCAAGGGCGAAATTGCCCGACGTGCCGGCGGGCGCCGCCGTCACCCGGTCCGGCAAGGCTTCGACGAGCGCCGCGAAGACCGCCTCGGCGATGCGCTGCGACACCTCGGCCGCGCAGCCCGAGACCGGGCGCGGATAACGGGCATCGAGGAATGTGCCGGTGTAGCCGGTGACATGCAGCGGCTCGAACGCCCCTGCCGAGATCGGCACTTCCGGGAAGATATGCCGCATGGCGAGATAGACCGAGGACAGCGTCGTCGCCAGCACCGAGTTCATGGGCCCGGCACAGGGCGGCGAGGAGCCGGAAAAGTCGAAATGCAGGGTGTCACCGGCCTTCGTGACCGCGAGGCGGATGGCGAGCGGTTCGTTGACCACGCCATCGCTGTCCACCCAGGCGACGGAACGGTAGCAGCCGTCCGGGATCGCCGAAACGAGCGCCCGCATCTGCTCGGCGGCGCGTGACCGCAATTCGCCGATGGCCTGGCGCACGGTTGCGTCGCCATAGCGGTCGAGCAGTTCGGAAAGCCGGTCAGCGCCCACCTGAAGGGCCGCGGCCTGCGCCTTCACATCGCCGATGCGCTGGTCCGCCACGCGGATATTGGAGCAGATGATCGCGTAGATTTCCGGGTCCAGAACGCCCTGCTTGAACAGCCGGACCGGTGGCAGGCGCAGTCCCTCCTGCTCGACCGCTGTTGCCGACGCCGAAAAGCCGCCGGGGACCGCCCCACCGGTATCCGGCCAATGGCCGGTGTTGGAAAGCCAGCAGAAAATCTCGCCGTCGCGGTAGAAGGGCATGGCGAAGCGCACATCCATGAGATGCGTTCCGCCGAGATAAGGATCGTTGACGATGTAGATGTCGCCCGGTGCGGGTGCCGCGGCCCTGCCCTCGCCGATCATGGCGATCAGCGCGCGTGTGGAATATTGCATGGTGCCGACGAAGACCGGAAGGCCGCCCGCGCCTTGCGCGATCAGCGAGCCGTCCCCGGCGGAATAGATGCCGTCGGAGCGGTCGTTTGCTTCCGCGATGACGGGCGAGAACGCGGCGCGCGAGAAGGTCAGGTCCATCTCGTCGCAGACCTGCTGAAGGCCAGCCTGAATGACCGACAGTGTCACCGGATCAAGTGCCATCACTGCCTCCCACCGTGACGAGGATATTGCCATGGACATCGCCATTGGCGCGGTCGCCCGGCTCGACCAGGATGGTCGTATCCATCTGCTGGATCACCGCCGGGCCTTCGAGATCGAAGGCGAGTGGCAGGAAATCACGCCAGTAGACCGGCGTCTCGCACCAGCCGCTGTCGAACCAGACCGGCCGCGTGCCGGTCCGCGCCTCAGGCAGGGATGCCTTCCGGCCAGCCGGGTCGATCAGGGCGGAGAGGTCCAGTGCCGGGCGTTCACCGATCACCGAGACATTGATATTGACGAGGACGGCACGGATGTCCGGCAACTGTACCTTGAAGCGCGCGAAATAGGCCTTTTCGAACAGGGTCTGGATCGTTTGCCTGTCCGGCCAGGCATCCGGCATCGCGACCCGCAACAGGTGGGTCTGGCCGGCAAACTGCATGTCGGCGGAGACGATGTGCCGGATGGTCCGGGTCTCCACCTTCTCCTTGCGGATCAATGCCTCACCCTCGCCCATGCGTTCCGCGATCAGGCGGTGCAGGGCATTGATGTCCAGGGAAGCGACGGGACTGTTGATCGTGTTGACGAAATCATGGCGCATGTCGGCGACGATGCAGCCGAGCGCATTGGTCATGCCCGGGCGCGGCGGAACAAGAACACGCGGAATGGCCAGTTCGCGCGCCAGTGCGCAGGCATGGAGCGGCCCCGCCCCGCCAAAGGCGAACAGCGCGAAATCGCGCGGGTCCGCGCCCATCGAGACGGAGACCATGCGGATCGCGCCGGCCATCTTCGTGTTTGCCATACGTATGACGGCAGCAGCCGCACCCGTCGCGTCGAGGCCGAGCGGCCTGCCGATCCGTTCCTCGAAAATCGCGGCCACCCGGTCCACCGATACGCCACCCTCCACGGATTTCAGGCGCGCGGGGTCGAGCCGGCCGAGAAGCAGGTTGGCGTCCGAGATGGTCGGTTCGGTGCCGCCACGGCCATAGCAGACCGGCCCCGGCACGGCGCCCGCACTCATCGGCCCGACATCGAGCAGGCCCGCGGCATTGACCCGCGCGATGGACCCGCCGCCGGCGCCGACGGTGCGCACATCCACCATCGGCACGTGGATGGGCATGGCATATTCGATCTCGATCTCCGACGAGACCGGCGGCACGCCGCCGCGGATCAGCGCGACATCGGTCGAAGTCCCGCCCATGTCGTAGGTCACGAGGTTGGCGATGCCGGCCAGCAGACCGGCATGTGCCGCCGCCTTCACGCCCGACGCCGGGCCGGACATGACGGTCTTGGCGGCCTCCCGGGCCACCAGCCGAGACGAGACCATGCCGCCATTGCCATTCATGACTAGGACTTCGCCGCCATAGCCGCGCGCTTCCAGTTCCTCGCGCAATCGCCGGACGTAGCGCTCCAGCAAGGGCTGGACAGAGGCATTGACGGCTGCCGTCACGCCGCGTTCGAATTCGCGTGCTTCCGACAGGATTTCATGCCCGAGCGTCACATGACCGTTGGGCCATAGCGCGCGCACGATCTCGCCGGCCCGTTTCTCATGCGCCGGATTGGCATAGGCATGCAGGAAGTGGACGACGACCGACTCGCATCCCGCCTCCAGCAATTGCCGTGCCGCGGTTTCCACCGCCGCTTCATCGAGGGGGATGACGACCGCACCTTCCGCATCCATGCGCTCGCTGACTTCCAGACGCAAGTCGCGCGAGATGATCGGCCGGAATTCGCCTTTCATGCCATAGGCTTGTGGCCGTGTCCTGCGACCAAGCTCGAGGACGTCTCGAAAGCCTTGCGTGGTGATGAGGCCGGTTCGGGACAGCTTGCGTTCCAGCACGGCGTTCGTGGTCGTGGTGGTCCCGTGGATGATCAGGCCCAGATTGGCGAGGTCCGCGCCCGCTTCCTCCAGCGCCGCCAGAACGCCGAATGCCTGGTTGTCCAACGTGCTCGGCACCTTGGCCAGACGCACGCGTCCGTTTGCCTGGTCGAGCAGGACCAGGTCGGTGAAGGTTCCGCCCACGTCGATCCCGGCTATGCGGACGCCCGCCTCATCCATGCTCGCTCCCGCGAATTCTTCGTATGCAAATGAACGCGCAAACCTCTTGCCTTGTCAACGCGGACGGGGTCGAATGCGGGGGCCGCATGGTGGCGGGAACTCTGGGGAGCCGGATGACGAACGGCTTGGCATGGCGGAGAGGTGCCGGCGCATCGATCTTCCTCCTTTCCGGCGCATCGCCAGCCTTGGCGCATGTGTCGGAGGGCGGGCTTGTCCTGCTGCTGCCGACGGGTATCTATATCGCCTCCGGCGTCACCGTCGTCGTGGTCACGATACTGGCGATGCTGGCGCTTCCACGCAGCCTCACGGCCCGGCTGTTTTCATCGCTGCGCCTGCCCCTGCCGGGACTGGACGGCCTGCGCCATGCCAGCCAGGTCGGCGCGCTCGTCCTGCTCCTCGCGCTGATTGCAGCGGGGTTTCTGGGCACCCGCGATCCGCTGGAAAACCCGCTGCCCCTTGCCGTCTGGACGGTCTGGTGGATCGTGCTTCTGTTTCTGCAGGCACTGACCGGTGACATCTGGCGCTGGCTGAACCCGTTTGCCGCGATGGCATGGCTGTTGGAGCGCGCCGGCCGCACAACGGCCCTCGTGCCCCTTCCGGAGGCTGCAGGGACCCTGCCCGCCATCGTGCTCTACCTTGCCTTCGGCTGCTTTTACCTCGCCGATATCGCCCCGGACGATCCGGACCGCCTGGCGGCGATCCTCTCAGGCTATCTCGGCTTCACGCTGGCGGCCATGGTGCTCTTCGGCCCGCGCGACTGGCTGGCGCGCGGCGAATTCGTCACCGTCATCATGGGATTGATGGCCTGGGTCGGCCCCATTGCGCGCCATGACGGCGGCTGGCGGATCGGACTCTGGGGTCATGCCATCGCCAAGGGGAAACCCCTGACGGCTTCGCTTGCCCTGCTTGTCCTGATGATGATGGCAACCGGTTCCTTCGACGGCATCAACGAGACCTTTGCATGGCTCGCCTTCATTGGCGTCAACCCGCTGGAGTTCCCGGGCCGTTCGGCGGTCTGGCTGCAGACCGTGCTCGGCCTGCTCGCGACCATGCTGGCATTTGCCGCCATCTTCGCCGCCGCGATATGGACGGGCCTGAAACTGGCCGGCGAACCGGGTCGCTTTGGCGAAACCTTCTGCAGGCAGGCAGGCGCGATCCTGCCCATCGCGGCTGGCTACCATCTCGCCCATTACCTGACCGTCCTGCTTGTCAACGGGCAATATGTGCTGGAAGTCCTGACCCACGCCTTTCACGAGCACGGCGAGCAAAACGAGATCACGACAGGTTTCCTGAACACCACCGAGAGCGTGCGCATCCTCTTCCTGACTCAGGCCGGCGGCGTCGTGGCCGGCCACGTGATCGCGATCTGCGCCGCCCATGCCATCGCGCTGTCCATGTTCGCGTCCAACCGCAAGGCGCTGCTCTCCCAGGTCCCGCTCGTCGCGGTGATGATCGTTTTCACGTTGTTCGGCCTCTGGCTTCTGGCCGCCCCGCGCGGGGCCTGATGCGAAGCGCTTGAAAACGCTGGACTCCGTGGCTGACCTTGCGCAAGGTTACGATCTGAAGGGGCACGCCGCCCGACTTCCAGAGGAGAACGTCATGAAGACCAATGACAGGAAAGACCTTGGAATAACCCGCCGCGACATCCTGAAGGGCGCAGCCGCCGGTGCCGGCGCCCTTGGCGCCACGGCGGCGCTGCCCGGCTTCGTGCGCTATTCCCAGGCGCAGTCCTCAGAGCCGATCAGGATCGGCTTCCAGGTTCACCGCACGGGCATCGGCGCGGCCTACGGGCGCTGGTATGACCGGGTGACGACCGCGGCGGCAAAGCTCATCAACGAAGGCGGCGGCATCAACGGGCGGCCGGTCGAGATCATCGCCGAGGACGACGGTACCGATCCCAAGCGCGGCGCGGAAGTGGTCGAGAAATTCGCCAGCCAGCACAATTGCGACATCGCCTACGGCACGCTGTTTTCCCATGTCGTGATGGGTTCGGCGCCCCGCGCGGGCGAATTGAAGATCCCCTATTTCGTGGTTTCCGAAGGCCATCACGTCGCCTCGGGCGCGCTCAACCGCTACACGCTCCAGCCGGGCATCTGCGACGTGAAGAGCCAGGTGAAGTCCATGGCGCCTTTCGTCACCCAGAACCTCGGCAAGAAGGTCACCATGATCTTCCCCGACTATGCCTTCGGCCACGATCACCGCGACTTCTTTTCGGAGGCTGTCGAGGCCAATGGCGGCCAGATCATCGAGAAGATCGCCATTCCGCCCACGGAAACCTCCTTCACCAAGTACTTCCCGAAGATCCCGCGCGACACCGAGGTCATCTACCACGTCATGGTCGGGCCGGCCGTGCTGACCTTCGTCAAGGAACTGGGCGAGTTCTACGGTCCGAACAAGCCGCAGATCTTCGGCTTCATCGACAGTCTCGAGGCTGTCGACCTCAACAGCCCGGGGCTGGAATTCCTCGACGGCACCTATTTCTGGGAAGGCATGCCCCGCTATGCCCAGGCCGACCAGAGCGAATACGACAAGTTCTACCGCGAGCATGTCGGCGTGGACGGGAATGGTGCCTCGGTCTCCGATCCCAAGGATGTGTCCACCTACGCCCACATGTTCGGGTGCTGGGAAACGCTGTTCGTCATCAAGGCGGGCATGGAGTCCGCCGGCTACCAGGGGCCTGGCGACCGGGCGAAGCTGATCGAGGCCGTCGAGGCAATGACCACGATGCCGCGCTCCAACGAGCATCCGCAGGGCGACAAGCTGTTCAACGGCAAGACCCACCAGGTGTTTGGCCCGCAATACATTTCGAAGGTCGAGAACAACAAGCTGGTCGTCCAGCACACGACATCCATCGAGGACGGCCTCTATCCCGACGAGGTCGATTACACCACGCAGGCGCTCTGACGCGCACAAACGGGGGATGCAAACGGGGACAGACATCGCGCCGGCATGACCTGCCGTGCCGGCGCAGTCGACCCTCCTGACCATGGATTTCGGACCCTATCTCTTCCTGGCCTCGCTCGAGGGGGCGGTCACGGCGGCAGTCCTGGCGCTGACGGCGGCCGGCCTGTCGCTGGTCTTCGGCATCATGCGCGTCGTCAATGTCGCCCATGGCGAGTTCTTCATGCTGGGCGCGGTGATCGCGTGGTGGGTGGCGTCCATGGCCGGCGGGCACCCCGCCATCGGTTTCGTGCTGGCGCTGGTCATCGCGCCGCTGATCGTCGCGGCAATCGCCTCGGCGGCGGACTTTCTGGTGCTCAAGCGCGTGGAATACGATCCCGAGCGCACCATCGTCGCGACGATCGGCCTCCTCTACATCATCCAGCAACTGGTTCTGATGACCTATGGACCGGAAGCCCGGCCAGTGGAAGCGCCGTTCAACCACCGCATCTATTTCCCCTGGTTCGGCTATTCCACCTACAAGCTGTTCGTCATCGGCGCCGCCATCGTGCTGCTGCTCGGGCTGTGGCTGGTCATGACGCGCACGCGCCTCGGCATCATCCTGCGCGCCACCCAGCTTGATCGGGAGACGGCGCTGGCCTTCGCCATTCCCGTTGACCGGGTCTATGCCCTGACCTTCGGCCTTGGCGCGGGCCTGGCCGCACTCGGCGCGGTGCTGATCGTGCCCATCCAGCAGGCCCATTACCTGATGGGCGGCGATCCGCTGCTGCTTTCCTTCATCGTCGTCATCATCGGTGGCCTGGGAAGCCTTGCCGGAACCGTGGTGGCGGCGGTGCTGATCGGCATGAGCGACGGCATCATCTCGGTCTTCTTCTCGCCAACACTGGCCAAGATCATCGCCACGCTGGCCGTCGCCCTTGTGCTGGTGTTCCGCCCGCAGGGCCTGTTCGGGAAGGTGGCGCGATGAGCCCGGCGGCCAAGGCCTTCCTGCTGCATGGCGGGCTTGTCGGCGCGCTCGTCCTGGCGCATTTCGCCTTGCCCGACTACCACCAGGGCAACCTGGCACGCATCATGGTGCTGGCCGTCTACGCCATGGGCTACAATGTGCTTTTCGGCTATTCCGGCCTGCTCAGCCTCGGCCATGCCATGTTCTTTGCGGCCGGCATGTACGGCACGGGCCTGACGATCCAGCATCTGGACTTCTCCGCAGCGCCCGCCCTTGCCTTGGGGCTTCTGGCCGGTATCGCGCTGTCGGCGGCCGTCGGCTTTCTCGCCTTGCGGACGACCGGCGTCGCCTTCATGATCGTGACGCTGATGTTCTCGCAGGCGCTCTTTCTCACCATCCTCTATTTCACGCCGTGGACACGCGGCGACGAGGGTTTCGTGATCCAGCCTGCCGACCGGATCCTGTTCGGTATCGACCTGTCGGATGCCGACAACCGCTATTTTGCCGCGCTGATCCTGTTCGCCGTGGTCCTGCTGGCCACGTCGCGCCTTGTCCAGTCGCCGTTCGGGCGCGTGCTTGTTGCCATACGCGAGAACGAGGAACGCACGCGGATGCTCGGTTACGACGTGTTTGCCCACAAGCTCGGCGCCGTCATCGTTTCGGGCACGATCTCGGCTGCGTCCGGCGCGGCCTACGGCCTTCTGTTCGGCTATGCCGGCGCCAGTTTCGCCGGCGTGCAATATTCCATCCTTCCCCTGCTCTGGGTGCTGCTTGGCGGCGCCGGCACCATTGTCGGCCCCTTTATCGGCACGCTGTTCATGTTCTACCTCATCGACCTGACGAGCAGCGTCACCACGGCCTACATGCTGCTGGCCGGCGCGGCGCTGGTGCTGCTGACGCTGTTTGCCCCGCTTGGCCTTGCAGGCACCGTACGCAGGAGGATCGCGCCATGGCTGCCGTGACGCCGCTCCTCTCAACGCGGGGCGTATCGAAGAGTTTCGGCGGGCTGCGCGCCGTGCACGCCGTCGATTTCGATTTGCCGGAGGGACAGGTCCGCGCGCTGATCGGACCGAATGGCGCCGGCAAGACGACCTTCGTGTCGCTGCTTTGCGGCCGCATTCCGGGCGACGAGGGAAGCGTGCGTTTCGACGGGCGGGACATCACCGCCCTGCCCGCGCACAAGCGCATCCAGGCCGGCATGGCCTACACGTTCCAGATCACGTCCGTCTTTCCGAAACTGACGCTGCACGAGAACATCGCGCTGGCCGCCCGCCGCCGCCTTGCCAGGGATCGCGCCGCCGTGCAGGACGCCGTCGACGACGCGCTGGCCCGTGTCGGCCTCGGCGAACGCGCCGGACAGCTTGCCGGCGACCTGTCCTACGGCCACCAGCGGCTGGCCGAGATCGCCATGGGCCTTGCCCAGGCGCCGCGCCTGCTGATCCTTGACGAGCCGACGCAGGGCCTTTCCGACAGCGAGATCGCGGAGTTCAACGCGCTGATCCGCGCCATCGCGTCACAGACCACGATCCTGCTGATCGAGCACAACATGCGTGTGGTGATGGAACTGGCCGACTACATCACGGTCATGAACTTCGGCGAGGTGCTGGCGGAAGGCGAACCCGCCGCCATCCGCGCCAACCGGGCGGTGCAGGAAGCCTATCTGGGGACCGCCCATGCTTGAACTGGACGCCATCCACGCCGCCTATGGCGCCGCGCCTGTCCTGCATGGCGTCTCGCTTTCGCTGGAACGCGGCGAGATCCTCTGCCTGCTGGGCCGCAACGGTGCGGGCAAGACATCGACCATGAAAGCCGTCATGGGCCTCCTGCCGCTGACCGGCGGCGCCGTCCGGCTTGACGGCCAGGTGCTGTCCAGCCTGCCACCGCACGAGGTGCCCAAACGCGGCATCGGCTACATCCCGCAGGGACGACGGCTGTTCTCGGAACTGACGGTGGCGGAAAACCTCGAAGTCGGGCTGATGGTGCGCGGTCATGGCGCGCAAACGCGCGACCGGGTGCTCACCATGTTCCCGCGCCTGCGCGAACGCTACCGCCAGCGGGCGGGCACATTGTCGGGCGGCGAACAGCAGATGCTGGCCACGGCCCGGGCGCTTTGCATCGAGCCGTCGGTCCTCTTGCTGGACGAACCGACCGAGGGCCTGCAGCCCTCCATGATCGACCTGATCCGGGACGTCATCGTGGGGATGAAGGCCGAAGGTGTCGCCATCCTGCTGGTCGAGCAGCGCGTCGATGCGGTGCTCGCCATCGCCGACCGGGTCGCCTTTCTGGAGAACGGGCGCATCCGTGACGTGATCGCGGCCGATGTCCTGCGCGCCGACCACAGCCTTGTCGAGCGCTATGTCGGTGTCGGTTGACGCCTACAGTTCGCCGCTGTTGGTGATGCGGACACCCTTTGCCCGCATGTCGTCCATTGCCGCGGCAAGCGATCCGTCCATGTCGATGGCCCGGCAGGCATCTGTGACCAGCGTGGCGGAAAACCCGTCGCGCACCGCGTCGATGGCCGAATAGTAGACGCAGAAATCCGTCGCCAGGCCGGTCAGGACCACGTGGGACACGCCCCTGTCGCGCAGGTAGCCGCTGAGGCCCGTGCGGGTGGTCTTGTCGTTCTCGTAGAAGGCGGAATAGCTGTCGATGGCGGCGCGAAAGCCCTTGCGGATGATCAGGTCGGCCGTATCGGTCTTCAGGTCACTGTGAAACGCCGCTCCCTCGCTGCCCTGCACGCAATGCACCGGCCAGAGCACCTGCGGCCCGTAGGGCATCGTGGTCATCGAAAACGGCTCTTTCCCTTCGTGATTGGCGGCGAAGGAGGCATGATCCGCCGGGTGCCAGTCCTGGGTCAGCACACGCACGCCGAACCGGTCCTGCAGCGCATTGACCACGGGAACCACCGCGTCGCCATCACCGACGGCGAGCGCGCCACCGGGGCAGAAGTCGTTCTGGATATCGATCATCAGCAAGGCTGTGTCCGGCATTTTCATAGTCATGACAGTCCCTTGTATCGCTTTGTTCACTGGATGCCCGAACTCTCCGCGATCCGCACGAGCAAATCGAGCAGGACCTGGCGCTCTTCCTTGTCGAGGGGCGCGAGCGTCTCGCGGGATATGGCGGCGGCACGAACCACGCGATCCTGGAAAACGGACTTGCCCTCGTCCGTCAAGCTGACGATGAGTCGGCGGCGGTCCCGGGCGTCGGCCCTGCTCATCACGAGCCCCCGCTCACGAAGCCGGTCGATCACGCCCTTTATCGTCGCCGCATCCATCGCCGTCTGGCGGCCGAGATCGATCTGCGAAAGCGGTCCGCATTCGTGCAGTTTGGCCAGGGCCGCGAACTGGGTCGGGGTGAGATCGGCGATGCCGGCGGCAAAGATGGCGAGATGGCGCTGGTTTGCCTTGCGCAGCAGGAAGCCGATCTGCTCGTCCAGCCGGTAGACGCCATCAGTCACGGGCAGGTCCTCTCCCATCGCCAGGCCACGGCCGATCATTGCGGTTGACACCACTCCGGTGCAAGCGCAAAATCCGTTTGCATACAAACAATAAGGGGCGCAGCGAGAGGAGAGGCTGACGGTCCGTGACGTATGTGAGACCCGAAACGCTTGGCGAGGCGCTGGACAGGCTTGCGGCAAAGGATGCCCGCATTGCCGCTGGCTGCACCGATCTCTTCACCCTCACGCAAGACCAGGCCCTGCCCTGGCCGGTGGTCGACGTAACGGCGATTGCCGAACTCAAGACCATCCGCCGCACCGGGGACGGCTGGCGCATCGGCGCGGCGGCAAGCTGGCGCGCGATTGCCGCAGCCGACCTGCCCCCTGCCTTCGATGCGCTGAAACTTGCTGCCCGGGAAGTGGGCTCGGCGCAGATCCAGACCGCAGCCACCATTGGCGGAAACCTGTGCAATGCTTCGCCCGCCGCCGATGGCGTGCCGCCGCTCCTCATCCTCGATGCCGAGGTCGAGATTACCTGCGCCAGCGGCACGCGATGCCTGCCGCTGGCAGATTTCATCACCGGTCCCCGGCAAACGGCATTGCGGCCCGGCGAGATGGTCACCGCCATCCTCGTTCCCGGTCACGGCGCCGGAGGCAACGGGCATTTCATCAAGCTCGGCGCACGCAAGCACCTGCTGATCTCGGTCGCCATGGTCGCGGCGCGGCTGGAAATCGATGGCGGAACGATCCGGCGGGCGGCGCTGGCCGTCGGCGCATGCGGGCCTGTCGCCACGCGGTTGCCCGCCCTGGAGGCGATGCTGGAAGGCTTGCCCGCGGCTCATGCGCCGGCCACGGTGACCAACGAACTGGTCTTCCCGGCCCTTGCGCCGATCGACGACATCCGCGCCGACCGCGCCTACCGGCTGGAGGCGGCCACCGAATTGCTGCGCCGGGCAATTGCGGAATTGGCCGACGGGGCGCGTCCATGAGCAGCGCCATCGCCTTCACCCTCAACGGGCTGGCCTGCAAGGCCGAAACACCGCCCGGCGCCCGGCTCAGCCATCTGCTTCGCGAGGAACTGGGGCTGCGCGGCACGAAATCGGGCTGCGATGCCGGCGATTGCGGGGCCTGCACCGTTCTCATCGACGGGGCTCCGGCCTGCGCCTGCCTGACGCCCGCCGCGCAGGTTGCCGGCCGGTCCGTGCTGACCGTGGAAGGACTATCCCCCGATGGCGCGCCGGACCGGCTTCAGGCATCCTTCCTGCGCCATGGCGCGGCACAATGCGGCATCTGCACCCCCGGCATGCTGATGGCGGCAAGGGCGCTGCTCGACGCGACGCCACGGCCGACCAGGCAAGAGGCCGAGGATGCCATCGGCGGCGTCCTGTGCCGCTGCACCGGTTACACCAAGATCGTCGATGCGATCTGCGACGCCTGGCGCGAGGCCGGCGACGGCGCGCTCAATCCCGCTGCAGGCAAGGCCGTGGGCACGCCTTTGCCCCGCCTGGACGGATGGCGGAAGGTTGCGGGGACGGACGTGTTCGGCGCCGACGCCTGGCCGGACGACGCGCTTGTCGTGCGCGCCATCCGCGCGCCGCATCACCGGACCCGGTTCCGCCTCGGCGACATCGAGGCCTGGCTGGCGAACAGGCCCGGCATCGCCGCCGTCTTCACCGCCGCCGACATTCCCGGACGCAACCGTTTCGGCGTGATCCCGCCCTTCGCCGACCAGCCTGTGCTGGCCGAGCATGAAACCCGCTTTCGCGGTGAAGCCGTCGCGCTGGTCGCCGGTGAGGCGGAGGCGATCCGCGCGATCGACCTGGCCGGTTTTCCCGTTGCATGGGAGCCGCTTCCCCCGATCCTCGAGCCGCAGGAGGCAAGGCGCGACGGCGCTGACTGCCTGCACGAGACGCGGCCGGGCAATGTCCTGATAACCGGCAAGGTGAAATGCGGCGATGCCCGTGGTGCCCTCGCCGCTTCCGTCCACCGGGCTGCAATCTCGATTGAAACCAGTTACGTGGAACATGCCTATATCGAGCCGGAGGCAGGCTTCGCCCGCATGAACGGCGACGTGCTGGAAATCCAGGCCTGTACCCAGGCCCCGGTCATGGACCAGGAAGAAACCGCCCTGGTGCTCGGCCTGCCGAAGGAACGGGTCCGCATTCTTCCCGTGAGCGCGGGCGGCGGCTTCGGCTCCAAGCTCGACGTTTCGCTGCAACCCCTGATCGGACTGGTGGCGCTGAAGACAGGCCGGCCGGCGCGCATGGTCTTCACGCGCAGCGAATCCATGATGGCCACGACGAAACGCCATCCCGCGCTGATGACGGCCAGCATCGGGGCCGATGCCGAAGGCCGCATCACCGGCATGATCTTCGACGGCGATTTCAACACCGGCGCCTATGCAAGCTGGGGACCGACGGTCGCCACGCGCGTGCCGGTTCACGCATCCGGCCCCTACCGAACGCCCCATTATCATGCCGAGGCCAGGGCCGTTCATACCAACGGGCCGATCTCGGGCGCCTTTCGCGGTTTCGGCGTTCCGCAGGCGGCGATCGTGCAGGAAAGCCTCTATGACGACCTGGCGAACAGCCTTGGCATGGACAGGCTCGCCTTCCGCCGGCTCAATGCGCTCACCGATGGCGAACGGTCCGTCTGCGGCCAGGTCATGGACGGGGCGGGCATCGCCGAATGCCTGGATGCCCTGCAAGGCGACTGGCACCGGGCGCTGGACGAAGCGGCCGCGTTCAATGCCGAGAATACGGGGCGCAAGCGAGGGGTCGGCGTGGCGTCCTGCTGGTATGGCTGTGGCAATACCGCGCTGCCGAATCCCTCCACCATGCGCGCCGGCATCACGCCTGACGGGCGCCTCGTGCTGCACCAGGGCGCGACCGATATCGGCCAGGGCGCCAACACGGTCATCAGCCAGATCTTCGCCGACGCGCTGGGCGTGCCGCTTTCCATGGTGGAGCGGATCGGCCCGGATACCGCGCTGACGCCGGATTGCGGCAAGACCTCGGCCTCGCGCCAGACGGTCGTCTCGGGCAAGGCGGCGCTCCTGGCCGGCAAGGCCTTGCGCGAGGCGATCCTTCGCCAGGGCAATATGGGACCCGCCGCCGAAATCGCCATTGACGGACGCTCGCTTGTGCTCAACGAGGGGCCGGCCGTTCGCCGTGTCGACCTCGGCGCCCTGCCCGCCGATGCGCATGGCTATGTCCTGGCCGCGGAAGAGACCTACGACCCGCCGACCGAACCGCTCGACGAAAATGGCCAGGGCAAGCCCTATGCGGTTTACGGCTATGGCGCGCAACTGGCGGAAGTGGACGTTGACCTTGCGCTCGGCTCCGTGCGCGTCGTGCGGATCGTTGCGGCGCATGATCTCGGCCGCGTCATCAATCCGCAACTGGCGGAAGGCCAGATCGAGGGCGGCATCGCCCAGGGCCTCGGCATGGCGCTGATGGAGGAATACATCCCCGGGCGCACCGAGAACCTGCACGACTACCTGATCCCGACATCAGGCGACATGCCGGAGATCCGCTCCATCCTGATCGAGAAGGCGGACCCGGAAGGACCGATGGGCGCCAAGGGCCTGGGCGAACACGTGCTGATCCCCACCGCGCCGGCCATTCTCAACGCCATCGCCCATGCCACCGGCATCCGCCTGACGAAGGTTCCGGCCCTGCCGCACCGGCTGCGCGCGGCGCTCAGGGCCAAGGAGGCGCAGGCATGACCGCGGAGCGCCCGACCGTCAGCACCGCCCAGGGCGACAAGATCCGCTGCGATGCCTGCCCTGTCATGTGCTACATCGCCGAGGGTCGCGCGGGCGCCTGCGACCGCTATGCCAACGAGGCCGGGCGCATCGTCCGCGTCGACCCGGTGACGATCCTGGACCGCCGCCTTGCCGCTGGCGACGAGGTCATCCCGTTCCAGGGACAGGACTGGAACGGGGAACTGTTTTCCGACGACGCCGGTTTCCTGACCGCCATCGGCGCGGGCACGACCTATCCGGATTTCAAGCCGGCGCCGTTCATCGTCTCGCGCGAGATCGAGGGCGCGGACGTGGTCACCGTGGTCACTGAAGCCATCTTCTCCTATTGCGGGCTGAAAGTGAAAATCGACACGGACCGACATGTCGGTCCCGAAGCCGTGACCGTGCGCGCCGGCGGCGAGGCCATCGGCCATGTCATGACATCGGAGTACGGCTCGCAGATGCTCTCGCTCGGTGGCGTCCATCACCTCACGGGCGGCTCCAAGTCCGAAGGCCGCGTGACATGCGAGACGCTGCTGGCGCTCGCCAATGGCGAAGCGGCGGAACTCACCATCGACGGCGGTTCCACGGTGGTCGTCCAGGCCGGGGCCGCGCCGGTCGTCGACGGCAAGCCGGAGACACGCATGCGCGTGGGCTGCGGATCCGCCACCATCGGCATGTTCGCCTCGCAATGGCAGGGGCTGGTCGACGAGGTCGTCGTGGTCGACGACCACATCACCGGCGTCGTTTCCGAACACCAGGCCGGCAAGGTGATCGGGTGGCCGGATACAGGCATCCGCATCAAGGGCCGCAAGTCCACGCCCGGGCGTTATTTCCGCGTTGCAGAACCCGGCCTTGGCTGGGGCGGCACGGACATCGAGGATCCGCTGATCATTCTGGGCGAATGGAAACGGGATAAGGGCGCGCGTCCGGGCCTGACATTGCTCATGGTTTCGACGACCGGCGAGCAGTCCGCCTATTACGTGCTGGACGAAGACCTCAAGCCGGTTCGCCACCCCATGCCGGAGACGCTGAAACCCTCGGTGCGGCTGATCGAGGAGAATTGCGAACCGGCGCTGTGCTCGGTGCTGTTCATGGGCGGGGCCGGCGGTTCATTGCGTTCCGGCGTGACCCGCAATCCCGTGCGCCTGACGCGCTCTGTCCATGAAGGGCGCACGCGGGTGACCTTTGGCGGCGCGGCCACCTGCCTCTGGCCCGGCGGCGGCATCACGGTGATGGCCGATGTGCTGGACCTGCCGGCCCGTTCCTTCGGCTCCGTGCCGACGCCCGCGCTCGTCGCGCCGCTGGAGTTCACGATGACGCGCGATGAATTCCGGGCGCTCGGCGGCCATGACGAGGCGGTGCGCGACTTCGCCGACATCCTGCGCGCCGGCGGCGAATACGGCTCGGCGTTTCGCGGTCTGGCCCATGTCCGTCGCGGCCCAGGACCATGACCTTCGCACCTCCGCAGTTCCGCCGCCTGCCCGACGGCCGACGGATGCATTTCCACCACGGGCCCATCGATCTCGTGCTCGATGCCGGCGGTCCGGGCGCGGAAGAGGCATTTCGCTTCGCCGCGAGGCGCTTCCACGGGTTGTTGCAGGAACTGGTCGACGAATTGCCGCTGCTGCGCAGTGTGGCGACCGCGACCGGACGCTGCGCCGGCCCGGTCGCAAAGGCGATGGAGACAGCCGTGCGCCCGCATCTGCCCGGTTTCATCACACCCATGGCCGCGGTGGCCGGTGCTGTCGCGGACGAGATTCTGGCGGCAATGGAGCAGGCTGGAGGTCTGGGCAAGGCGAGCGTGAACAATGGCGGCGACATCGCTTTCCGGCTGTCTCCCGGTGACAGCATGACGGCGGCCATCGCCGGCGTTCCGGGCGGGCGCCTGATCCTGTCCCATGACAATCCCTGGCGCGGCATCGCGACCTCGGGCTGGCGCGGGCGGAGCCATTCGCTGGGCATTGCCGACAGCGTCACCGTCTTTGCCCGCACGGCCGCCGATGCCGATGCGGCGGCAACGGTCATCGCCAATGCGGTGGACCTGCCCGGCCATCCCGCCATCACGCGGGAGGCGGCCTGCACCCTTGCCCCCGATTCCGATCTTGGCGGGCTTCCGGTGACGACCGCTGTCGGCACCCTCGACGCTGCGGATGTGCGCACGGCGCTTGATCGCGGCCGGGCCTGCGCCGATGATCTGGCCGCGCGCGGCGTGATCGGCGGGGCGCTCCTTTCGCTGAACGGCGCGGTCATGACCGCCGGAAATTGTCCTGGCCACCTGCCGGGTGGCCAACGCATGGAGACCCAAGATGCCTGAATTCATCGTGCGCAAGATCGTCGTCCATTCGGAGGAAATCCTGCATGACAACGGACCGGCCGGACGTGCCCCGCGCCTTCGCGCCGCTGCCATCGCCATCGTCGCGAACCCGTTTGCCGGCCGCTACGAGCCGGACCTGCAACCGGCCATGGAGGACCTGAAGCCGCTCGGCCGCGACCTGACCGAACGCCTGATCGTCGAACTCGGCGGGCTGGAGGGCATCGACGGCTACGGCAAGGGCGCCATCGTTGGCGAAGCGGGGGAAATCGAGCACGGCGCGCTGTGGCATGTGCCAGGCGGCTACGCGATGCGCGAGCGCCTTGGCGAGGCGAAGGCCATCGTGCCTTCGGCGATGAAGCTCGCCGGCATGGGCGCATCGCTGGACGTGCCGCTCGGCCATATCAACGCCGCCTATGTGCGCAGCCACTTCGATGCCATGGAGATTCGCGTATCCGACGCCCCGCGCGCGGGCGAAATCGCCTTCGTTCTGGCGATGGCCAAGGGACCGCGCATCCATTCGCGCATGGGCGGGCTGGAGGCGTCGGATGTCAAGGGCGAGGACGGATTGCGCTGACCGCCTGTAGCGGAAAATGAAAAAGGCGGGATGAACCCGCCTTTTCGTTCACACCATGCGGTGCCTTGCTCAATCGACGAAAGCCCGTTCGACGACATAGTCGCCCGGCTTGGAATTGGCGCCCTCGACGAAGCCGCGCGCTTCCAGGATGGCCTTCAGGTCCTTGTTCAGTCCCATCGAGCCACAGATCATCACACGGTCCGTTGCCGGGTCCAAAGGCGGCTGGCCGAGCTTCTCGAACAGTTCGCCGCTCTCGATCAGCGTGGTGATGCGGCCCATCTGCGAGCTTTCCTCACGTGTCGTGGTCGGGAAGTGAACGAGCTTGGCGCTGGCCTCCTCGCCGACAAGGATGTCTTCCTTCGCCTGCGACACGAGGTCGTAGCCATATTGCAGTTCGGCCTTGAGGCGGCAGGTGTGGGTGAGGATCACCTGCTCGAACTTCTCGTAGACCTCCGGTTCGCGGATCAGCGAGGCAAAAGGCGCGATGCCGGTGCCGGTCGAGAGCATGAACAGGCGCTTGCCCGGCAGAAGTGCGTCAACCACAAGTGTGCCTGTCGCCTTCGGCTTCATCAGAACGGTGTCGCCGGGCTGGATCTTCTGGAGATGTTCGGTGAGCGGGCCGCCGGGCACCTTGATGGAAAAGAACTCGAGTTCCTCGTCCCAGGCCGGGCAGGCGACGGAATAGGCGCGGAAGACCGGGCGCGCAGCATTCGGCAGGCCAATCATGACAAATTCGCCGGATCGGAAACGGAAGGTTTTCGGGCGCGTGATCCGGAAACGGAAGAGCCGGTCCGTATAATGCTGCACCATCGTCACGGTCTCGGCGTGGCAATTGGCCGGGATCGGAAATTCGCCCGTCTTCTCCATCGTCTGCGCCGCTTCCACGCCTGCCATCCTGTCCATCCTTCTCTTGGTCTGCCGTCAGATCCGCAGGGAAATGACCGCCGGAAACTAGACGAAAACCGCCGGTCCCGCATAGCATTTCCACCCGCGCAGTGCACGTCCGGGGAAAAAGAATTCGGCAAAGCCTGCCTGGCGAAAACCGAAATTCCCGCTGCACCTTATGACACGGCCTGTCAGGCGGCGACCTGACGCAGATCAAACCATAAGCGGATAGCGCGCAAAAGCCATCGGCTGCGCGCACGTCGCAAGGCGCCCGATGCGGGCGATGGAGAGCGTCCTGCGTCTCTCCTCGACGGGCGCCGGAAACGCTCCGTCTCCGGCAGCCTTGCTCAGAGAAGCCCGAGCAGCTTGCCGGCATTCTCCTTGAGGATCTTCGGCCTGACCTCGTCCTTGATGTCGATCTTCTCGAAATCGGCAAGCCAACGCTCCGGCGTGATCATCGGCCAGTCGGACCCGAACAGGACCTTGTTCTTCAGGATCGAGTTGCAGTAGCGCACGAGGATGGGCGGGAAGTATTTCGGGCTCCAGCCCGACAGGTCGATATAGACGTTGGGCTTGTGCTGGGCGACGGCCAATGCCTCTTCCTGCCAGGGGAAGGAGGGATGCGCCATGATGATCTTCATGCCGGGGAAATCCACCGCCACGTCATCAAGATACATGGGATTGGAGTATTTCAGGCGCATGCCGTTGCCGCCGGGCATGCCGGAACCGACACCGGTCTGTCCGGTGTGAAAGAGCGCGATGCAGCCGGCCTCCTCGATCACCTCGTAAAGCTCGTAGGCCATGCGGTCGTTGGGATAGAACCCCTGGAAGGTGGGGTGGAACTTGAAGCCCTTGATGCCGAAATCCTCGATCAGGCGGCGCGCCTCACGCACGCCCATCTTGCCTTTCCACGGGTCGATCGAGGCAAAGGGGATGAGGATGTCGTCGTTTTTCGCGGCGATCTCTGCCACTTCCTCGTTCCTGTAGCGCCGGTAACCCGTCTCCCGTTCGGCATCGACGGGGAAGATCACGGCCGCGATGTTCTGCTCGCGGAAATGGGCCGCGGTCTGCTCGATGGTCGGGGGATGGCTCCACGGCGCACCGAAATATTTCGCCATCGTCGCCTGCAGGTCATCATAGCCGTCATCGGGGTGGCAGCCGCAGGGCTCCTCCGCATGGGTATGAATGTCGATTGCGCGGACCTTGGTGATGTCGACCATGACGGGCCTCCCTGCCCTGGATGGAAATGTCAAAGCGGATCAGCGGAAGCTCGGATCGCGCTTCTGCAGGAATGCCTGGAGGCCTTCGACGGCATGCGGGCTGGTCTGGGTCAGCGCCGCGCACAGGCTTTCGGTAAAAAGGCCGCCGGCCTTGTCCATGTCCTCGATGCGCGCCAGCGCCTGGATCATGACGTAGTTCGACAGGGGCGCATTGTCGGCGATCTTGCGCGCCAGGTCCATCGCCATCGGCAGGGCCTCGCCCTCCCCGACGCTGTAGTGGGTCAGACCCAGCGCAAGGCCCTCGGCGGCATCGTACTTGCGGCCCGTGAGCATCATCTCGGTCATGCGGTCGGCCCCGATGATCCGGCTGACGCGCACCGATGCGCCGCCGCCGACATAGATTCCGCGCCGGCCTTCGGGAAGCTGGAAGATGACGGAAGGCTCGGCGACGCGCACATGGGTGGCGGTGGCCAGTTCCAGTCCGCCGCCGATGACAGCGCCCGTCATGGCGGAGACCACGGGCAGGCCGCCGAACTGGATCGTGTCCATGATCGCATGCCAGTTGCGCGAATGGCGCATCGTGCCTTCCGCATCGCGCTGGACGTGTTCCGAGAGGTCGAGGCCGGAACAAAAATGCCCGCCGCGGCCACACAGGACCGCCACCTTGACGCCATCGGGAACCTTGCGGAAAAACCCGTCGATCCGCTCCAGCAGCTCGTCACACATGGCGTTGCGCTTCTCGGGACGGTTCATCGCGAGCACCGCGATGTCGCCCTGGATATCGATGTCGAGCATGGAAACTCCCGTCATTCCGGCACCCTTCGGGCGCTTGTTGCCCAAATGATTGCCAATCGAAACTATTATGTCAATAAACTATATGCGGCAACGCCGTTTGCGATTTCCCTTTCCGGCGTATAGTCAGGCGCACCGGGTTCGCGATCAGGCAGGGATGTGCGCGCATGTTGGATTTCCAGGAGATGCCGGGATTCCTGATCCGGCGCCTGCACCAGATTTCCGTCGCGATCTTCCTGGAGGATCTTGCCGCAATGGACTTCGATCTCACGCCCGTCCAGTTTGCCGCCCTCAACGCGCTGGAAGTCCATCCGGGCATCGACCAGGCGACGCTTGCCGGCCTCATCGCCCATGACCGCGTCACCCTGGGCGGCGTGGTCGACCGCCTTGTCCAGAAGGGGCTCGTGGTCCGGTCGGTCAATCCGCAGGACCGGCGTGCGCGCCGGCTGCATCTGGCGCCTGCGGGAAAAGCCATGCTCGAGGCCGTCTTGCCAGTGGTCGGCAAGGTGCAGGACCGCATCCTTTGCGGCCTCGACGAGAACGAGCGTGCGTCCCTGCTGGCACTTCTCAAGAAGGCGGCCGGGAACGCCAACGGGATGAGCCGGGCACCCTTGCGCACCGGTCCGGCCGGGCAATGATGCGCGCGGCCGGCGTCAGCGCTGTTCCGCACCGTCGACGGGGTTGTAGCAGGCGACGCGATGGGCACCGGAACCTTCCAGCGGCGGTTCGACCTTGCGGCATTCGTCCAGCACCCGCCAGCAGCGCGGATTGAACGGACAGCCTGGCGGAGGATTGAGCGGCGACGGCAATTCGCCTTCCAGCTTGATCCGCTTGCGCGCCGCGGCCGGGTCCGCCGAGGGTGTCGCCGACAGAAGCGCGACGGTGTAGGGGTGTTTCGGATTGGCGAAGACCTCCTCGGCCGGTCCGGTCTCCACCGGCTTTCCGAGATACATCACCATGATGTCGTCGGCGATGTGGCGCACCACCGACAGGTCATGGCTGATGAACAGGTAGGCCAGGCCGAATTCCTTCTGAAGGTCCATCAGGATATTGAGAACCTGCGCCTGGATCGACACGTCGAGCGCGGAGACCGGCTCGTCCAGCACCAGCAGTTTCGGATTGAGCATCAGCGCGCGGGCAATGGCGATGCGCTGGCGCTGGCCGCCGGAGAACATGTGCGGATAGCGTTCATAGTGCTCGGGCCGCAGGCCGACGCGCTGCATCATCGCCTGTGCCTTGCTGCGGCGCGTTTCAGCCGAATCGCCGGTATTGATCCTGAGCGGCTCTTCCAGGATCGCGCCGATCTTCTGGCGCGGGTTGAGCGAGCCGTAGGGATTCTGGAAAACGATCTGCACCTTGCGCCTGAGGTCCGGATCACCGGCCTTCACCGGCTTGCCGTCGATCAGCAACGTGCCTTCCGTCGGTTCCTCGATCATGGTGACGAGGCGAGCGAGGGTGGACTTGCCGCAGCCCGATTCGCCGACCACGGCCAAGGTCTTGCCCGCTTCCAGCGAGAAGGACGCGCCATTGAGTGCCTTGACCGTGGCAGCATCGCGAAACAGGCCCCGGTTGACCGTGTAGTGGCGTTTCAGTCCTGACGCTTCGGCTACGACCGCGTTCATGCCTTCACCTCCGCCGTCTTGTCCGGATGGCCTTGCGGAACGCCCTTGACGAGCGGGTAGTTGCACAGCGCCAGGCCGAGTTCGCGGCCCTGCCGTTTCGCACCGCGCCGGCACGCTTCGGTGGCGAACGCGCAGCGCGGTTCGAACAGGCAGCCGGGCGGCCGGTCGCCCTGCCCCGGAACCACGCCGGGGATGGAGGGCAGCCGTCCGCGGCGCAGGGCCCGCTCCGGCAGGGCCGAAAGCAGGGCAGCGGTATAGGGATGATGCGGGTCGTCGAACAGGCCTTTCACGTCCTGCTCTTCAACCTTCTGCCCGGCATATTGCACCTGCACGCGCTCGGCGGTTTCGGCCACCACGCCCATGTCGTGGGTGATGAGGATGAGACCCATGCCCTGCTCGCGCTGGAGACGGACCAGAAGATCGAGGATCTGCGCCTGGATCGTCACGTCGAGCGCCGTCGTCGGTTCGTCCGCGATCAGCAGTTTGGGATTGCAGGCCAGCGCCATGGCGATCATCACACGCTGGCTCATGCCGCCGGAAAGCTGGTGCGGAAACTGCGACAGGCGATCCTCCGGCGCCGGGATGCCGACCAGTTCGAGCAGTTCGATGGAGCGGGCGCGCCGCTCGGCACGGCCCATGCCGAGATGAAGCCGGAGCGTCTCGCCGATCTGGAAGCCGACCGTGAAGCACGGATTGAGGCTGGACATCGGCTCCTGGAAGATCATCGAGATGTCCTTCCCGACGATCTTGCGCCGGTCGCGCGCGGAAAGCTTCAGCATGTCACGGCCGTCGAAGCGCATGGCGTCCGCCGTCACCGTCGCTGTCCAGGGCAGCAGGCCCATCAGGGCAAGCATGGCAACCGACTTGCCGGAACCCGATTCGCCGACCACCGACAGGATCTCGCCCTTGTCACAGGTCAGGCTCACCCCGTCGACGGCCTTGAACGGACCGGATGAGGTCTTGAAGGTGACGGTCAGGTTTTCGATCTCGAGAAGGGCCATGGCGTCAGCTCTGCTTGAGTTTCGGGTCGAGCGCATCGCGCAGGCCGTCGCCCATCAGATTGATGGCGAGCACGGTGACGAGAATGGCAAGGCCGGGAAATGTGACGACCCACCAGGCGCGCAGGATGAACTCGCGCGCGTCTGCGAGCATCGTCCCCCACTCCGGCGTCGGCGGTTGCGCCCCCATGCCGAGGAAGCCGAGCGCGGCGGCATCGAGGATGGCCGAGGAGAAGGACAGCGTTGCCTGGACGATCAGCGGCGCGAGGCAGTTGGGCAGGATGGTCACGAACATGAGGCGCAGACGCGAGGCGCCCGCCACGCGCGCGGAGACGACATATTCGCGCTCGCGCTCCGACAGCACCGCGGCGCGGGTAAGGCGCACGAAATGAGGTTGCAGGATCAGCGCAATGGCGATCATCGCATTCATCAGGCCCGGACCGAGAATGGCGACGAGCACGAGCGCCAGCAGCAGCGAGGGGAAAGCCAGGATGACGTCCATGACGCGCATGATGGCCGTGTCGATCCATCCGCGGAAGAAACCCGCGATCAGGCCGATCAGGACGCCCACGCTGACCGACAGTGTCACGACAACGAGGCCGATGAACAGTGAATAGCGCGCGCCGTAGATCAGCCGGGAAAGGACATCGCGGCCGACCGCATCGGTTCCCAGGAGATAGGTCAGTTGTCCTCCATCCTGCCAGAACGGAGGCATCAGCAGCGCCTCGCGGTTCTGCAGCGACGGGCTGTGCGGCGCAAAGACCGGTGCGAAGATCGCGATGATGGCGATGATGGTAAAGACGTAAAGGCCGATCACCGCGCCCTTGTTCTGGGAAAAGTAGTACCAGAACTCCTTGAGCATGGCGCGCCGCATGGCGCCGGCGGTCACGGTCGCAGGGGTATCCTGCATGGCTTCGGTATGGACCATGAGCCTGTCCTCCTAGCGCCGGATGCGCGGATTGATGAGCCCGTAGAGCACATCGACCAGCAGATTGACGATCATGATGATGGCGGCGATCAGCAGCAGTCCGCCCTGCACCACCGAATAATCGCGCTTGAACACCGAATCGACCATCCACTTGCCGATTCCCGGCCAGGAGAAGATCGTTTCGGTAAGGATGGCGCCGGCAAGGAGCACGCCGACCTGGAGGCCGATGGTGGTGACGACAGGGATGAGCGCATTGCGCAGCGCGTGCAGCCCGATGACACGCATTGGCGGCAATCCCTTGGACCGGGCGGTGCGCACATAGTCCTCGCCGAGCACTTCCAGCATGGCGGAGCGCGTCTGGCGGGCGATGACGGCCAGCGGGATCGTTGCGAGCACGATGGTCGGCAGGATGAGATGGCTCACCGCGGATGCGAAAGCGCCCTTCTGTCCCGAAAGGAGGCTGTCGATCAGCATGAAGCCGGTGACGGGCGGGAAGAAGTAGAGCAGCGAGATGCGGCCCGAGACGGGGGTCCATTGCAGCACGCCGGAAAAGAAGATGATCAGCAGCAGGCCCCACCAGAAGATCGGCATGGAATAGCCGACGAGGGCGACGCCCATGATCGACTGGTCGAACCACGAGCCGCGCTTGACCGCGGCGAACACGCCGGCGGGAATGCCGATGGCCGTGGCGACGATGATGGCGCACAGAGACAGTTCGATGGTCGCGGGAAACAGCGTGAAGAACTCTTCCAGAACCGGCCGCTTGGTGACGATGGACGTGCCGAAATCGCCGCTCAGGATGTCACCGACATAGTCGAAGTACTGGACGATGATCGGCTGGTCGAAGCCGTAAAGCTGCTGAAGCTCGCGGTAGCGCTCTTCCGACATGCCCCGCTCGCCGGCCAGCAGCATGATGGGATCGCCCGGCAACATGCGGATGAAGGCGAAGGCCACGATGGAGACGCCGACAAATGTCGGAACCAGCAGGGCCAGACGGTAGAGGAAGAAACGAAGCATGGGTCAGAACGCCGTCCCGTGAGCCATGAAATGATCCGGACAGCCGGGGCGGTTTTGCGCCCCGGCTGTCCGAAGGTTCAGGTCCGAAGGTTTATTCGGCGATGTCGACGCCGTCGAACCAGTGCCCGCCGAGCGGATCCATGACGTAGCCGGTCACGTTGGAGCGCATCGGCATGAACACCACCGAATGGGCGATCGTGGCCCACGGCGCTTCCTGCTTGAAGAGCTCCTGCATCTTCATGTAGATCGCCGCGCGTTCTTCCTGCGTGCCGGACTTGGCCTCGATGAGCATCTTGTTGAACTCTTCGTTGCACCACTGCGCGCGGTTGGCACCGCCCACGCCGTCACATCCCAGGAGGCCCAGGAAGTTGTCCGGATCGCCGTTGTCGCCGGTCCAGCCGAGCAGGACCGCACCGTCGCGGTCTGTCGCCTTCGAACGCTCCAGATACTCGGCCCATTCATAGGACACGATCTCGACATCGACGCCGATCTTGGAGAAATCCTCCTGCATCAACTCCGCCATGCGGCGGGCATTCGGATTGTAGGGGCGCTGCACCGGCATGGCCCAGATCTTGAGGCTGAGATCTGAGACCCCGGCTTCCTCGAGCGCCTTTTTCGCCGCTTCCGGATCGTAGGGATCATCCTTGAGACCGTCGTTGTAGCCCCAGATGGTCGGCGGAAGCGGTGCCTTGGCAATCGAGCCGGAGCCCTGGAAGACGGCATCCATGATCGCCTGCTTGTTGATGGCCATGTTCAGCGCGCGGCGGACTTCCGCGCGGTCGAACGGCGCCTGCTGGGTGTTGTAGGCCAGATAGCCGACATTGAAGCCCTGCTGCTCCATGACCGTCACGTCCGGATTGTCCTTGAGCGACTGGACGTCGGCCGGGTTCGGATAGGGCATGACGTGGCACTCGCCGGCGAGCAGCTTCTGCTGGCGGACGGAGGCTTCGGTCGTGATCGCGAAGACGAGATCGTCGATCGGCTGCTTGCCGTTCCAGTAGTCGGGGAATGCCTTGTAGCGGATGACCGCGTCGGGCTGATAAGCGACGAAGCTGAAGGGTCCGGTGCCGACCGGCTTCTGGTTCAGGTCGGAAAGCGCGCCGCCGTCCTGCAGCTTGTCGGCGTACTCTTTCGACACGATGGAGGCGAAATCCATCGCCATGTTCGCCATGAACGGCGCCTCGGCGCGGTTCAGCACGAACTTGACCGTCATGTCGTCCACCTTCTCGATGGATTTGATCAGGTCAGGCATGGACATGTAGGAAAAGTATTCCCAGCTCGCGCCCTCGACATAGGCGTGGAAGGGATTGTCCTTGTTGAGCTGCCGCTCAAAGGAGAAGATCACGTCATCAGCGTTGAGTTCGCGCGACGGCGTGAAAAAATCGGTCGTGTGGAACTTCACACCCGGCCGGATCTTGAAGGTGTATTCCATGCCGTCGTCGGACACTTCCCAGCTTTCCGCCAGGCCTGGCACGACTTCGGTCGTTCCGCGCTTGAATTCGACCAGACGGTTGTAGACCGGCTTGGACGAGGCGTCGAACGTCGTTCCGGCGGTGTACAGCGCCGGATCGAAACCTTCCGGAGAGCCTTCAGAGCAGTAGACGAGCGTCTTGGCGGACGCCGCCGTGGCAAAACCCGCGGCAAGGATGGTCGCGGCGAGCAAGGTCTTCATCGGTTTCATGTGATCGAGTGCTCCTCTGTTTCATGTTCGTTGTAGCCCATTGCCAGGCTTTCCCGTCATTGAGATGCGGGCATGTTGCACGAAAACCGCGCAACGATAGTCGCAGGGAAACCTATTATCGCTGATAAAGCAATCACCTTGCTGATGACCGAGCGGAAGTATCGCAAAGCCGCCGCCTTGCCCTGCATGTGCGAAGTGGCCGCCTGCAGCTCCGGCAGCCACGACAGCGCCTGGATGACCGGCTGGAATCCGGGGGCTGCATGGCATGCATCCGGGCAGGAAACCTGGATTGCGGCCCCGGATTCGCCATTCCGGAAACATTGTCCTATCCTCCTGACAAACCCTGCCATGGCGTCCGCCGGTGCCGGTTTCCAATGAAAAGACGATAAGGAGAGGACATGACCAAGCGAAACAACACGGGACTTCTGCTGCCGAACCGCCGCCGGTTCCTGGGAACGAGTGCAGCCGTTGCCGGGATGGCGATGGCCGGAACCAGCCTTTTGCCGGGGCTGGTCCGGGCCGAGCCGAAAAAGGGCGGGACGCTGCGTGTCGCCAAGGGGCATGGCGCGACAACCGACAAGCTCGATCCGGCGACCTACGAGAACGGTTTCATGACCGCGCTGTCCTACGGCACGCACGGCTTCCTGACAGGCTTTGCCCGGGACGGCTCCATCGAACCGCAGGTGGCGGAAAGCTGGGAGCCTTCCCCGGACGCCAAGACCTGGCGCTTCCGAATCCGCAAGGGCGTGACGTTCCACAACGGCAAGACCGTGACACCCGACGATGTGGCCACCTCGATCAACTACCATCGCGGCGAGAAGTCCACCTCCGCCGCGAAACCGCTCCTGAGCGCTATCACCGACATCAAGGTTGACGGCGACGACGTGGTGTTCACGCTCGATGCCGGCAGCGCCGACTTCCCGGCCGTCTTCGCCGACTATCACCTGGCCATCCTGCCGCCCGGCGACGACCGCGGCGTGGACTGGAAATCCGGTATCGGCTGCGGACCCTACAGGCTCGCCAATTTCGACCCCGGCGTTTCGGCCAGTTTCGAGCGCAACAAGGACGACTGGAACCAGGACCGCGGCTTCTTCGACGCGATCGAATTGCTGTCGATCATAGACGTCAATGCCCGCACGACCGCGCTCATCTCCGGCGACGTCCACGCTGCCGACCGGCTGGACCTCAAGACGATCGGCCTGCTGGAGCGCAATCCGAAGCTGACGATCCATTCGGTGGCGGGCAACCAGCACTACACCTTCGCCATGTCCACCAACAAGGATCCCTTCACCGACGTTCATGTCCGCCGCGCCATGAAGTACGCCGTCAACCGGGAAGAACTGGTCGAGAAGATCCTGTTCGGTTACGGATCGGTCGGCAATGATCATCCCATCGGGCGCGGCCAGCGCTATTTCAACGACGAGATGACGCAAACCGCCTACGATCCCGACAAGGCGAAATTCCACCTGAAGCAGGCCGGTCTCGACAGCCTCGACGTGACGCTGTCGGCAGCCGAGGCCGCCTTTGCGGGCGCCGTGGATGCTGCGGTCCTCTACCAGAATTCCGCCAAGCCCGCCGGGATCAATCTCAAGGTCAACCGGATGCCCAATGACGGCTACTGGGCCGATGTCTGGATGAAGCATCCCTTCAGCGCCGTCTACTGGAGCGGCCGCGCCGTCGAGGATGCGATGTTCAGCACGGCCTATGCCTCGGGCGTCGCCTGGAACGATACGTTCTGGGACAATGCGCGCTTCAACGAACTGCTTGTGAAGGCGCGCGCCGAACTGGACGAGGAAAAGCGCCGCCAGATGTATTACGAGATGCAGGTGATCCTGAACGAGGACGGCGGCGCCATCATCCCGATGTTCGCCAACTGGGTCTTCGCAACCGGTCCCGAAGTGGTCACCGGGGACGAGTTCTCGTCCGTCTGGGACATGGACGGCGAACGCTGGATGGAGCGCTGGTCCTTCGCCTGAGTCCTGTCCTGCATCCAGGCCACGACAACGGGCATCGCGCGCAGGCGCGGTGCCTTCACCCCCAAGCCGCCCCCTTCATCCGTCGTCATCTGGTTTCCATTCGTCCAGGCCCCGCGCCGCCCGTGACCATTGCCGGTGGCTGTGCCAGGGCCGGTAAGGCCGCGAAATCGCGTATTCGACGGTGACGCCCCTGCCCTTGCGGTGAAGCCGGAACGCCGCCGATCCCGACAGCGCGAGGTCGCGCGCTGTCACGACCAGGGCCGCGCGCCGGCCGGTGCATCGCGGTGCGCCGGACGGCTTGCTGTAAAGGATGAGGCGGGCAGTCGCGCAGGCCTCGCGCAGGACACCGGGATCGCCGGTCTGGACGATCCAGCCGCCCCGCACCGCTGCCAGACAGAGCCGCTCATCGCAGATAAAACCGGTGCCGTCTCCGGCTGGCGGTTGCGCCAGCAGTGCCGTCAGGTTTCCGCCTGAATGGCGTTCGGCGGAAAGGACCGCCTTGGCACCCGCGGCCCGGCTCCAGTTTTCCCGGAGGAAGCCGGAAATGCGATTGCGGTTGAAGGCAAGTGCCCCACCGGCATCACGCAGCGCCAAGGTCTTTGCGTCGTCGGCGATCCATCCGTCCGGCACGTCAGCGCCCTTGTAGGTCAGAATGGCGGCCAGGAAAAACGGCAGGGCGGCAAGGCGCAGCCGGGTCGTGAGAACCGTCAGCAGGACCAGCCCGGCCGTGGCGAGGATGAGCGTTGCGGCGGGCAGCATGCCGGTGCCGTCCGCGCCCGTGCGTGCGGATACCGCGCGGGCGATCTGCAGGACAAGGCCGATGCCCTCGCCCATCAGCCGGAAGAGGATGCCGTCCAGATCGAACGGGATCAGCAGATGTGCGACCAACGCCGACGGCATGACAACGAGCGAGACCACCGGCATGGCCAGCAGGTTCGCTACGGGCCCGAGCGGCGCATAACGCTGGAAGTGGTACGCGCCGTAGAGACCTGTCGCGGCACCGGCGATCGCCGATGTGAAGAGCAACGCTGCCGCGAAGCGCAACAACCAGCCCGCCGGACCTTGCAGCCGGCCAGCCTGCCTGGCCATCCTGTGTTGCTGGACAGCGGCATAGGCGGCGACCAGCGCCGCGGTTGCGGCAAAGGACATCTGGAACCCCGGTCCGGCGATCTCGTGCGGATTGAGCGCCAGGATGACCAGTGCCGCTATGGCGATGTTGCGCATCGTCAGCGCCATGCGGTCGGCATACAGCGCGACCAGCATGACAGCGAGCATCACATAGCTTCGGCGCGTGGCGACGGCGCCTCCGGATATCAGGAGGTAGCCGGTCACGGCCAGCAGCGCGGCAAGCGCGGCGTGCTTGCGGACGGGATGGCGGGCCGCGAAACCGGGAAAGGCGGCCATGATGGCGCGCAATCCGCCTGCGACAGTTCCGGCGACCAGGGCCATGTGCAGACCCGATATGGCGAGGATATGGGCCAGACCGCTGGTCCGCAAAGCCTCCGCGTTGGTCTCGGAGATGCTTCCCTTGTGGCCGGTCACGAGGGCCACCGCGATTTCCCCGTTCTGGCCTGGGATGCGGGTGCGGATCCGTTCGGCCAGCGCATGACGCAACCGGGCGATCACTGCCTGCAGCCCGTCCGCGCCGGCCTGCCGGACGATCTCGGGCCTGCCAAGGACGAATCCGGTGGCGCCGATGCCGTCGAAATGGCTTTCGAAGGAGAAATCATAGCCGCCGGGCCGGACCGGTCCGGGCGGTTGCATCAGCCGGACGCGGGCGCGGAAACCGTCGCCGGCCTCCGGGAGCCGGTCCGAGGCGCGTGTGGTGATGCGAACCTTCCCGGGCAGGTATCGCAGGCTTGGCCGGCTTGAACCGGCCGTCTCGACAATGAGCCGCATGCGTTTGCCGCTCAACCGTTCCGCCATGGCAATGCGACCGGTCAGGGTGGTGGTGACGGCGCTGCCAAGGGTGACCGCGGCGCCGCGTCCCGCTTCCAGCTTTGCAGCCGTGATCCCGCAGATCACCGTTAGCACCGCGGCGAGAAGCAGCCTCAGCCGCGCCCGCCCGCGCGCAAGCCAGAGAAAGAGCGACAGGACGGCCGCCCCCGACACGAGGGCGGAGAGGTCCGGCTCCACATGGAGAGCGAAATAGATGGCCGCGCCTGCCCCGAAGCCCAGCGGCAGGCCGAGGAACATCAGGCCGCGATCGATCTCCAGAGCAAGGTCGTGGCGCAGGGAACGGACAACGGCCGGAAGCACGAGACGGTCTCGCCACCTGTGCCACCCGTCCCGGCGCGGCCGGCTTGCAGGCAGGGTCGACGGCCGGATTGCCGGAAGAGTTGCGCTCCCCGTTTCCTCCGGCGCCGCCACGGGCGGCGAAAATCCGTTGCCATGCAAACGGGGACGGGCCGCATACATGGCCCGTTCGTCATTCACCCCTTTGTCCGCCCCCGTGGCCAACCGCCAGCGCCTTCCGGCCAGCACTTGCGCCCCACGGCCCCTATGCTACATGGAGCGCACGTTTTTTCCAGCCCGCTTGTCCCCCCGGCATCCGGGCTCCCATTCTAACGGACCGGCTTGTCATGACCAAACCCGTCGTCACCCGCTTTGCGCCCTCTCCCACCGGCTACCTGCACATCGGCGGCGCGCGCACCGCGCTTTTCAACTGGCTTTATGCCCGCCATACGGGCGGCACGATGCTGCTTCGCATCGAGGACACCGACCGGGAACGCTCCACCGAGGCCGCCACGGCCGCGATCCTCGACGGGCTCTCCTGGCTGGGTCTCGGCTGGGACGGCGAACCGGTGTCGCAGGCCGCACGCGCGGCGCGCCATGCCGAAGTGGCCCATGCACTCGTCGAGGCGGGCAAGGCCTATTATTGCTATTGCTCGCAGGAAGAACTGGCGGAAATGCGCGAGAAGGCCCGGGCCGAAGGCCGGCCGCCGCGCTATGACGGCACCTGGCGCGACCGCGATGCCGCGCAAGCCCCGGAAGGCATCGCGCCGGTCGTGCGGATCAAGGCGCCGCTCTCCGGCGAGACGCTGGTCGCCGACAAGGTGCAGGGCGATGTGCGCTTCCCCAACAAGGATCTCGACGACTTCATCATCCTGCGTTCCGACGGCACGCCAACCTACATGCTGGCGGTGGTGGTGGACGATCACGACATGGGTGTCACCCACATCATCCGCGGCGACGACCATCTGACCAATGCCGCCCGCCAGACCATCATCTACGATGCCATGGGCTGGGACGTGCCGGTGATGGCGCATATCCCGCTCATTCACGGCCCGGACGGTGCCAAGCTTTCCAAGCGCCACGGCGCGCTGGGCGTGGAGGCCTATCGCGAGATGGGCTACCTGCCGTCCGCCATGCGGAACTACCTTGTCCGACTCGGCTGGAGCCATGGCGACGACGAGGTGATGAGCCTGGAGAACATGATCGCCTGGTTCGACATCGCCGACATCAACAAGGGCGCGGCCCGTTTCGACTTCAAGAAACTGGAAGCGCTGAACGGCGTCCACATGCGCAACATGGATGCCGACGACCTGATGGCGGTGTTCCTGGATACCCTGCCCCACCTGCCTGCCGGGCCGGCTCTGGCGGCAAGACTGGACGAGACACGCAAGGCCCAGCTTCTGGCCGCCATGCCGGGGCTCAAGGAGCGCGCCAGGACGCTCAACGAACTGGCCGACGGCGCCGGCTTCATCTTCGATGAACGGCCGCTGGCGCTGGACGAGAAGGCCGCCGGCATTCTCGACGCCGATGCGCGCGTCCTGCTGACCGGGATCCTGCCCCTGCTGGAACAGGCCGATCCGTGGTCGGCGGAAACCACCGAGGCGGCCGTTCGCCGGTTCGCCGAGGAAAAGGACCTCAAGCTCGGCAAGGTGGCCCAGCCGCTGCGCGCGGCGCTGACCGGACGGGCAACGTCGCCCGGCGTGTTCGACGTGCTCGCCGTGCTGGGCCGGGAGGAAAGCCTGGCGCGAATTGCCGACCAGGCGGCGTGAATGCCCTGTTTTTCATGACCTTGAGGCCGGTTCAGGCCCTTCGCCGCAAGACAAAAGGCTTACGCTGGGAAGGCTGGAAACGGGACCGCCATGCTTGGCAGACTGTCTAAAATGGGATAGCTACTCAGCCAACATTTTTGCAATGCAAAATCGTTTGTTGGCGTCGATCGTCACGAAAGGAGACCTGAATGAACGAGAAAACCGCAAAACTCGAAGTAGGCGGCGAAACGATCGAATTGCCGGTCCATTCAGGGACAATCGGGCCGGATGTCATCGACATCACTGCGCTTTACGCGAAGACCGGCAATTTCACCTACGATCCGGGTTACACGTCCACGGGAAGCTGCGAATCCAAGATCACCTATATCGACGGTGACGAAGGCATCCTGCTGCATCGCGGCTATCCGATCGAGCAGCTCGCCGAGCACGGCGACTTCATGGAAACCTGCTACCTGCTGCTCTACGGCGAACTGCCGACCAAGGAGCAGAACGACGACTTCCACTACCGCATCACGCGCCACACCATGGTGCATGAGCAGATGAGCCGCTTCTTCACCGGCTTCCGCCGCGATGCCCATCCCATGGCCATCATGTGCGGCGTGATCGGCGCCATGTCGGCCTTCTATCATGACTCGACGGACATTTCCGATCCGCACCAGCGCATGGTCGCCTCGATGCGCATGATCGCCAAGATGCCGACGATCGCGGCCATGGCCTACAAGTACCACATCGGCCAGCCCTTCGTTTATCCGCGCAACGATCTGGATTACGCCTCCAACTTCCTGCACATGTGCTTTGCGGTGCCGTGCGAGGAATACAAGATCGACCCGGTGCTGGCGCGCGCCATGGACCGCATCTTCATCCTTCATGCCGACCACGAGCAGAATGCGTCCACCTCGACGGTCCGCCTCGCCGGCTCGTCGGGCGCCAATCCGTTTGCCTGCATCGCTGCCGGCATTGCCTGCCTGTGGGGTCCGGCCCATGGCGGGGCCAACGAGGCCGCGCTGAACATGCTCTCGGAAATCGGTTCTGTGGACCGCATTCCGGAGTTCATCGCGCGGGCCAAGGACAAGAACGATCCGTTCCGCCTGATGGGCTTCGGCCATCGCGTCTACAAGAACTACGATCCGCGCGCCAAGATCATGCAGAAGACCTGTCACGAGGTGCTTGAGACACTTGGCATCAAGGACGATCCGCTGCTCGACGTGGCCATGGAACTGGAGCGGATCGCGCTGACGGACGAGTACTTCATCGAGAAGAAGCTTTATCCGAACATCGACTTCTATTCCGGCATCACGCTGAAGGCGCTGGGCTTCCCGACCAACATGTTCACCGTCCTCTTCGCCGTGGCCCGCACCGTCGGCTGGATTGCACAGTGGAAGGAAATGATCGAGGATCCGCGCCAGAAGATCGGACGCCCGCGCCAGCTCTATACCGGTGCGGCGCAGCGCGACTATCTGCCGGTGACCGAGCGCTGAAGCTGCGGCAAGACACGGGACGGAAAAAGCGCCTTTCGGGGCGCTTTTTTCTTGCCCGGATGAAGCGGTCCCGCCGCCGTTCAGCGTTCCATCAGGGAAGCGACGACACCGGCCGCGATCTCGCCCGAAGGGCGCTCCGTGGCCATCCGGTCGCGGATCGTTTCAAAGCCCGCGATCTGGGCACTGCGCGACGGCGTCTCGCTCAACAGCGCCGAAAGGTGACGCGCCGCATAGTTTGGCCGCAGCATGAACTCGTAAAGCTCCGGCACAACCGGATAACCGGCGATCAGGTTCGGCAACGAGGCCGACCAGGCTGTTATGAGACGCCGCAGGAGACGCGCGATCATGTCGGTCTGGTAGCAGGAAACCAGCGGGATGCCCGCAAGGGCCAGTTCCAGCGTCACCGTTCCCGATGCCGCCAGCGCAGCGTCAGTCCGGGCGAACATGGCGCGCCGGGCATCCTCGCCCGTCGCGATTTCAGGCCGGATGTCCCAATCACGCGTCATGTCGCGCACCATGGCCTCCACATGGGGAACGGTCGGCAGAAGCAGGTCCGGCGCCGGTCCCAGTTTCGCCAGTTCGCTGACAGTCTCGCCGAAGAAGGGCAGCAGCGACTTCACTTCCGAGCGGCGCGAGCCGGGCAACAGGCACAGCACGGGACTGCGCGGATCGAATGATCGTTCAAGCCGGGCCTGCCAGGCCTGCTCCAGGCCTCCGTCACGCACCAGCTTGTGCCCGACATAGGTTGCCGCCGGCCCGCCGAGCCGTTCCAGCGTCTCCGGCTCGAACGGCAACAGGCACAGCACATGGTCCACATAGGCCGTCATGGCGGGCGCGCGGGCGGGCCGCCATGCCCAGACGGACGGACAGACATAATCCACAACCGGCACGTCCGGACAGGCCGCGCGCAGCTTGCGGGCGACGCGATGGGTGAAGTCGGGACTGTCCACGATGAGCAGCAGGTCCGGTTTCGCGGCAGCCAGATGGGCGGCGGTCTGACTGATCCGCCGGATGAGACCGGGCAGCCGCGCGATCACAGCGGTAAAGCCCATCAGCGCGATTTCACCGGGGTTGAACAGGCTTTTCAGTCCGCGTGCGGCGAGGTGTTCCCCGCCGACACCGGTCAGTTCGATGTCGCGTCCGGTCAAGCGCCGCAAGGCATCGACAAGATCGGCGGCCAGCAGATCGCCCGACTCCTCGCCGGCAACGACGCCCAGGCGGATCGGCCGGTTCACAGCATGTCCTCCCGCACGCCGACGACGTAAAGGCCCAGCCTGTCGGCTTCCTCCCGGATACGCCCGGCTTCCAGCAGAAGCGAGCGTCCCGCCTCCACCGCAATGCCGGACAGGCCCGCGGCATGGGCACTGATCACGGTCTGCGGCCCGATGGACGGCAGATCGGCCCGCTCGTCCTGGCCCGGCTTGGCGCATTTCACCAGCACACCGCGGCGTGTGGTTGTGAGACGGCCATGGTTGCGCATGTCCCGGGTACGTTCCAGCAGGCCCTCGGTCCCCTCGATCCCTTCAAGCGCGATGGCGCGACGCCCGAAGGCGACAGCGGCCTGACCGATATCCAGCGCCCCGATGGCGCGCGCCGCCTTGAAACCGGCGGTAATGGCGGTCCAGTCGTCCTTTCCGGGCGTGACGGCCCCGAGCGTTCCCTCAGGGCATAGCAGGCGCGGCATGATCTCGTGTGCACCGACAACCGTGATGCCTTCGTTCTCCATGAAGGTCGTGACGATCCGCAACAGCGCGTCATCGCCCGCGCCAAGCGCCCGGATTCCGCGCGGCAGCAGGCGAAGCAGGCCGAAGGTCAGCCGGATCCGGTACCATTTCGGCCGCCGCGAAACACCGCCGGCAAACACGACATGGCGCACACCATGACCCTTGAGCAGCTTGGGAAGTCCGCCGAGCGCCTCGATATCGAGTATGGCATCGGCACGGGCGGGAACGGAGCGGTCCGCCTCGCCCTTGATGGCGATCAGGACCGGCTTGTTGCCCTCGCGTTCGAGTTCATCGGCCAGGACTTCCGGCAAGGCGCCGCTTCCAGCGACGATGGCGATTTTCCGGCCCGACAGGACCGCCGGCCGTTCCGTCTCATGATTCGTCATCGGCTTCGTCCGGCACCCCGCGCCCGCTCACCGGAGGCATGACGAACTTGCGCCGGGCGTCGCTGGTCATGAACGCAATGACATCCATCACGGCCGCGCTGCCGGCAAACGCCTGCCGGGCCCGTTCGATATTGTCCTGCAAGGGCGTGGCGGGATCGAAGATCATCTTGTATGCGGCGCGCACGGAGCGGATCTCGTCGCGCGCCATGCCGGACCGGCGCATGCCGACGATGTTGAGCCCCCGCAAGCGTGCACGATTGCCCGTGACCATGCCGTAGGGGATGAGGTCGCGCTCGACTCCGGTCATGCCACCGACGAAGGCATGATGACCGATCCGGACAAACTGGTGCACCGCGGCAAGGCCGCCAAGAATGGCTGCATCGCCAACCTGGCAATGGCCGCCCAGGACAGCGCCCTGGGTGAGCGTGACGCGATTGCCGATATCGCAATCATGGGCGACGTGGGAAAAGGCCAGGAAATGGCAATCGTCGCCGACCGTGGTCCGCCCGCGTGCCGTATCGGTCCCCGTATGCATGGTCACGCCCTCACGGATCGTGGCATTGCGCCCGATTTCCAGTGTCGTCGGCCCGCCCTTGTGGGCATGGTTCTGCGGCTCGCAGCCAAGAACCGCGCCGGGAAAAACCCTGCATCCCTGTCCCAGCGTGGTATGGCCCAGGATGGTGACGCCGCTGACCAGTTCCACATTGTCGCCCAGGGTGACATTCGCACCGACATGGCAAAACGGCCCGACGATCACGCCCTCCCCGAGCCGGGCGCCCTCCTCGACGACGGCCGAAGGATGAATGCGCATTTCACCCACGCCGGGCACTCACGCGTGTTCCGGAACGGTCATCATGGCGGAAATGACAGCTTCCGCCACCTTGGCGCCGTCCACCTTCGCCTCACAGGCGAACTTCCAGATCGAACCGCGCTGCTTCTGCTTGAGCACGTGGATCTCAAGGCGGTCTCCGGGAACGACCGGCTTGCGGAACTTGGCATTGTCGATGGTCAGGAAATAGACGACGCTCGGTGCGTCACCGTCCGTGCCCGTGGCGGAATTGATGCAGATCGCGCCGGCTGTCTGGGCCATTGCCTCGATGATCAACACGCCCGGCATCACTGGCGCTGCCGGAAAATGACCCTGGAAGTGGGGCTCATTGGCGGTCACGTTCTTGATGCCAATGGCCGACCGGTCGCCATCGACCTCAATGACCCGGTCGATGAGCAGAAACGGATAGCGGTGAGGCAGAAGTTTCATCAGGCGCAAGATGTCGAAGGTTTCCAGCGTCGTCGTCTCACTCATCGTCACCATCCTTCTTGCGAGGTCCCTCGGAAAGGGCCTTCAGCGCTGCAATCTGGCGGAAAAAACGCTTGGCCGGCATGGCTGGCGCGCCGACCCATTTGTCGCCGGCGGGCATGTCATGCATGAGCCCTGAAGCGGCGCCCAGTTGCGCCCCGTCTCCGAGTGTCAGGTGATCGGCAATGGCCGCGCGGCCACCCAGCATGACGTAATTGCCGATCGTGACAGACCCGGATATCCCGCATTGCGCGGCGATGGCGCAGCAGCGGCCGATCTTCACGTTGTGCCCCACCTGGACCTGATTGTCGATCTTGGTGCCCTCGCCGATGACGGTATCGCCAAGCGCGCCGCGATCAATCGTGGTATTGGCGCCGATCTCGACATCGTCCTGCACGACAACGCGGCCGAGTTGGGGAACCTTTTCCATGCCCGCGGGACCGGGAATGTAACCGAAACCGTCCTGCCCGATCCGGACACCGGGATGGATGATCACGCGGTTGCCGACCAGCGAAGCGATCAACGAAGCGTTCGGGCCGACGAAACAGTCCCGGCCGATGCGGCAGCCGGGGCCGACGACAGCGCCCGGACCGATGACCGTGCCTGTCCCGATCTGCGCACCGGCGCCGATGACGGCCCCCGCCTCGACGATCACGCCCGGCTCAAGGGCTGCCTGGGCATGGACGAAGGCCCTGGCCGAGATGCCATTCTCGCCGGTCACGGGTTCCGGGCGGACGGCGGACGGATAGAGCGCACGGCCGGCCTGGGCGAAGGCCCGATGCGGCTGTTTCACCACAAGGGCAACCACGCCCGAAGGCACGTGCGCCACGAGTTCGTCGGAGACCAGCACGGCGGCGGCGGCGATGCCGTCGAGAAGATGCCGGTTGCGCCGGCCCTCGACAAAGGCGAGATCGCTGGCGCCGCAGCGGTCCGCCGAAGCCAGCCCGCCAATGACGGCATCCAGGTTGCCACCGTTCGACTCCAGCCGGGCGCCGCACATGGACGCCATGTCAGCCACAGTCAGCGAACGCGCCATGTGAAAGAAGGCGATGTCTGTCATGCCTTTGGCACCCGCGCCGGGTTCAGCAAGGAACCGACAGGCCGGGCCGCGTCAGAAGCGGCCCGAAATGCCGAAGTTGAAGTTCTCGATCTCGTCCCCGGTCTGCTTGACGAAGGGAACAGCATAATCGACGCGCAGCGGACCGAACGGCGACTGCCAGATGAGCGAGGCGCCGGCCGAAGCGCGCCATTCCATGCCTGTTCCGAGCGCGCCGGCATAGGCAGCACCGGTCGGCACACCATAGAGTGTCGCCACATCGGCGAAGACCGCGCCGCGAATACCCAGCGATTCCGGCAGGATCGGCATCGGGAACTGGAGTTCCGCCGAACCGTGGAAATAGGTCGTGCCGCCGATATGATCGATCAGGCCGCCGCCGATGTTCTGGTAAGGCCCGAAACCGTTGTAGGCGAAACCACGGATCATCCGGTCAGAATTCTTGAACAGGTCAAACTGGCGGATCGGATTGTTGCCGATCTGCGCGGTATGACCAGCGCCCGCGGTCAGCAGTCCGACAAGATCCAGTTCCTCGTTCAACTGCTTGTAATATTGTCCGCGCGCGGTGAACTGCATGTAATGCGCATCGCCGCCAATGCCGGCATATTCCGCGCTGAACTTGGCATAGATGCCGTCGCGCGGGTTCTTCATGTCGTCGATCGTGTTGTAGAGCAACGCGGCGCTGACAGAGGACTTGACCCACGGACTGTTGGCAATCGCGTCAAGCGTGGCTGTCGGCAGCGGGCAGTTTGTCGGTATGGCCGAGCCGCAATCGGTGGGCAGACCGCGATAGGTCGGCCTGTTGAACAGGGGATCGGTTGCCGGCAGGTTCGCCGTGTTGGCCTGCTTGTCCATCGTGTAGCGTTCGCTGGACAGGTTGTAGGCCAGTTGC
This sequence comes from Zhengella sedimenti, assembly GCF_046506625.1. Lineage (NCBI taxonomy): Bacteria > Pseudomonadati > Pseudomonadota > Alphaproteobacteria > Hyphomicrobiales > Notoacmeibacteraceae > Zhengella > Zhengella sedimenti. The sequence goes on along the minus strand of NZ_JBKFFP010000004.1, from coordinate 113,191 downwards.
GTCGTCAGCGCATGAGTGATCGGTAAGCCGAACCGCACCGTGCCCCGCGTTACCTCGGTATCATAGAAGGTGCCGTCCGTCGTTTCGCGAGCAATGTCGAAACCGGCCGCAATGCGCCGTCCGAGGAAATACGGCTCGGTGAAGGACACCGAGTAGTCACGCGAATCCTGTCCGCCACCGGCGGAGAAGCGGATGAACTGGCCACGGCCGAGGAAGTTGCGCTCCGCGATGGAAAGCTCGACCTTGGGTCCGGGATTCTCGCCGCCGGTCACATAACCGCCGCCGATGGAGAATTCACCGGTCGACTTCTCCTTGACGTCAACGACGATGACGACCTGGTCGCCCTCCGAACCCTGCTGGGTCGAGATGTTGACGGAGTCGAAATAGTCCAGATCCTCGAGGCGGCGCTTGGCGCGCTGGAGAAGCACCTGGTTGAAGGCGTCACCCTCGGCGATGTCGAATTCGCGGCGGATGACGTAATCGCGGGTGCGATCATTGCCGCGGATCTCGATGCGCTCGACATAGGTCCTGGGACCCTGGTCGACCGTGTAGACGACCGAAATGGTGCGGTTGGTGAAATCACGGTCACCGCGCGGGGTGACCTGCGCAAAGGCATAGCCCTCACCGGCCACGTTCTCGGTCAGCCCGACAATGCTGTCCTCGACATTCTTGGCGCTGTAGACATCGCCGCTGTCGGTCTCAACGACACGCTTGAGCTGCTCGGTATCAACACCCGGGATCGTGCTCTCGATCTGCACGTCGCCGAACGTGTACCGCTCGCCCTCGTCGATGGTGAAAGTGATGCGGTACTCGTTCTCTGTCTCGTCGAGCGTCGCGTCGGCGGAAATCACACGGAAGTCCGCATAGCCGCGATTGTAGTAGAAGCGGCGAAGGGCTTCCTCGTCGGCGCGCAGCTTGTTCTCGTCATAGACGTCGTCGCGCATGAGGAAGGAGAGGAAGTTCGACCGCTTGATGGACACGACATCGCGCAGGCGCCGATCCGAAAAGGCATTGTTGCCCACGAAATCGATATTGGCGATCTTCGTGCGGCCGCCTTCCTGGATGTTGAAGACGACGTTGACCCGGTTCTGGCCGACATCGATCACTTCCGTGGTGACGACAGCATCCGAGCGGCCGATCCGCCGGTAGGACTCACGCACGGTGTCGGCGTCGATCTCGAGGGTCGCCGGCGAGAACCCGCTGCGCGGCTGAGTCTGGACGCGCGCGGCAAGCTGCTCGTCCTTGATCTTCTTGTTGCCCTGGAAGAGCACCTGGTTGACGACCTGGTACTCGGCGACCTCGACGACGAGGGTCGACCCGACCTGATTGATGCGGACATCGGAAAAGAGGCCCGTGGAAAACAGCCGCTTCACGGCCTCGTCGATATCGGCGGCACCGAAATTGCGGCCCGGCTTGATGTCGATGTAGGAGCGAATCGTGTCGTCATCGACGCGGGTATTGCCTCGCACGTCGATCGCGCGCACCACGGCCGCGTGAACCTCGGCCACCGTCGCGACCTGCAGTGCGACCGACCCGGTCACAGCAAGACCGGCGGACAGCGCTACCGCGGAAACGGCGCTCTTGAAATGGGATGATGCCTTCATCAGGTTCAATTACCTTGTTTCTCGAAGTCCCCTGGCGAGAATACCGGGCAATTTCCGGCGCTTGCTCCACACCGTAATACCCGGATTTTCAACACAAGCAAGGCTGGCGGTTAAATTGTGTTTACTAAGTCCGCCACCGTGGCTTTAACGCCACGCCCGACTGCAACCATGGTAAACAATCGCTAAATCGCCGTTGCCCGGGAACCTCCCACTCTACATCCTGCACGCAACGAGGTCGTTCCAGAAAACGAACCCCATGAACAAAAGCACGACCAGAAACCCGCCCTTGTAAACCGACTCAAGGGCCGCTTCCGAGACAGGCCGCCCCTTCACCGCCTCGATGGCGTAGAACATCAGGTGGCCGCCATCAAGAGGCGGAATGGGCAACAGATTGAGAATTCCTATTCCGACCGACAGCATGGCGATCAGTTGCACCAGCCAGACGAAGCCCTTGGCAGCCGCCTTGCCCGCCATGTCGGCGATCTTCACCGGCCCGCCAAGCTGGCATCGGTCTTCACGTCCCATGACAAGACGTTTCATGAATTGACCGGTCGCGACGATGATGTAGCCGGTTTCACTGACGGCGTGGCCGAGCGATTCGAGCGGGCCGAGTTCGATATGGCGGGTCGCATTCGGCGATGTGTCGGCCTGGATGCCGATCAGGTAGCGGGTGATCCGGTTGCCGAGCGGATCGGTCTGTTCCACCTGCTCCGGCGTGACAGTCAATTCCACCTGCTCGCCGTTGCGCTCGACAACGAAGCGGATCGGCTCGCCCGCCTGGGTCGGGACATAGCGCTGGATATCCGTGAAGTCGGTGACCGGAACACCATCCATGGACACGAACCTGTCGCCAGGCTCGAAACCTGCCGCGGCCGCCGGACCGTCGGCAACCAGTTCGCCGACAACCGCATCCATCTCGTAGCGGCCGCTGGTGGCAAACATGACCGCAAAGACGATGATGGTGAGGATGAAATTGAACACCGGGCCCGCCAGCACGGTGAGGAAGCGCTTCCAGACGGGCTGCAGATGAAAGGCGCGGCTGCGCTCGGCTTGCGTGAGGCCTTCCAGTTCGCCTTCGTCCGCGGTGGAACTCGTGACCGTCATGTCGCCGAGGAACTTGACGTATCCGCCAAGCGGAATGAGCGACAGTTTCCAGCGCGTGCCATGGCGGTCGGTAAAGCCTGCGATCTCGGGTCCGAACCCGATGGAAAAGGACTTCGCGGCGATGCCGCACCAGCGGCCGACCAGATAGTGCCCCATCTCGTGCACGAAGACGACGATGACAAGAACGAACAGGAACGGGACGATCACGCCCAGCAGGATGCCATCCGTTCCGGCAAGTGAAGTCAGAAGATCCGACACGTATTCTTCCCTACGCTAGGCGTTCCCGATCCCGCACACTCGGCCGCGAGCGAGGCAACACGATGGCAGCGTTTCTAACGCCATCCAAAAGCGGGAAAAACCCCCGATGCCGGAGAATCCGCCCCCCCGGTGACGACGCAGAAGAGGTAGAGAAGGATGGCGGCGATGACAAGTGCGTCAACGCGGTCCATCACGCCTCCGTGACCGGGTATGAGGTTCGAGCTGTCCTTCACGCCGGCCTTGCGCTTGATCGCGGATTCGAACAGGTCGCCGCCTTGCGAAACGACGGACATGGCCACGGCAAGGAGCGGCACCGTCCATGCGCCGGCGCCCGCCATGCCGCCGGTCAGGGCCATCACGCCGATGCCGGCAGCCACGCCGCCGGCCGCGCCGCCAATCGCGCCGGAAATGGTCTTGCCCGGCGAAATGGACGGGGCAAGCTTCGGCCCGCCCAGCGCCCGGCCGCAGAAATAGGCCGCGATATCGGTGCCCCAGACCACGGCAAAGAGGAACAGAATAGCCGTCAGCCCGGAAGGGTCGGCACCGCGCAGCTTGGCAAGCACCAAGGCTGGTGCCGCCGCATAGACAAAGCCGAGCGCACCGATGCCGCCCTGACCGCGCAGGATGCCCAGCGCGAGCAGGATGAAACCGGCGCCCGCGATCAGAAGGCCGGTCCAGGCCGCCGGAACGTCGGCGAGGATTGCCGCGGCCACGGCCGCGATGGCGGCCCATGCCATGGCGCGAACCATGGGGTGCAGCCTGTCGCGATGCATGGAAAGCCATTCGTGCATCACCGCCACGCCGATGACCGCAGCGACGAAGCGGAACCAGATTCCGCCCAGCCAGGTCAGCGTCAGGACGATGGCCGCCAGGATGAGTGCCGAGATGACGCGCTGACGCAGATTGCTCACTAGGCGATATCCTGTTGCCGCAAGCCGCCGAAGCGGCGGTCACGTGCCGCGAACGCCTCGACGGCTTCGCGAAGGTGACGTTCCGAGAAATCCGGCCAGTAGCAGTCGGGAAACAGGAACTCGGCGTAAGCGGACTGCCAGAGCATGAAGTTGGAGAGGCGCAGCTCGCCGCTCGTGCGGATGAGGAGGTCCGGATCGGGCATGCCGGCGGTATCGAGATGGCCGGAAATCATGTCCGCGCTGACGTCGCAGGCAGCGATCTCGCCGCGCTCCACGCGTTCGGCGATCTGCTGCATCGCCCGGGTGATCTCATCGCGGGCGCCGTAGTTGAACGCGATGACCAGCGTCAGCCCGGTATTGTCGCGGGTCAGCACTTCCGCCTCGTCGATCAGCGCGACGAGATCGCGGGCCAGGCCTTCCCGGTCGCCGATCATGCGAACGCGCACGCCGTTGGCGTGGAGTTCGGCCAGGTCGCGGCGCACGAACAGACGGAACAGCCCGAGCAGATCGGTGACCTCGCCTGGCGGGCGCGACCAGTTCTCCGAGGAAAAGGCGTAGACCGTCAGATAGTCCAAGCCCATGTCGCCGGCGGCGCGCACGGTCCGGCGCAAGGCGTCCACGCCGGCCTTGTGGCCGGCGCTGCGCGGCAGGTGCCGCTGTTCGGCCCAGCGGCCATTGCCATCCATGATGATCGCCACATGGGCGGGTTGTGACATGACGTGCCCCGGTCCTCGCGATCGGTGGCCGCGCGCGCCGGCGCGGCTCAAACCTGCATGATCTCGGCTTCCTTTTCATGGCCGAGCTTGTCGATGCGCGCAATGGTGTCGTCGGTCAGTTTCTGGACCCGGTCGGACAATGCGCGGTGCTCATCCTGGCTGATATCGCCATCCTTTTCGGCCTTCTTGAGGTGGTCCATGCCGTCGCGGCGAACGTGCCTGGCGGCGATACGCGCCTGCTCGGCATACTGATGGGAAATCTTTACCAGTTCCTTGCGGCGTTCCTCATTGAGTTCGGGAACAGGAATACGCAGCGTCGTGCCGTCCATGATCGGATTGAAGCCCAGATTGGATTCGCGGATCGCCCGGTCGACGGCGCCGACCATGGTCTTGTCCCAGACCGACACCGAGATCATGCGCGGTTCGGGAACCGAGACGGTGGCGACCTGGTTGATCGGCATGGCCGAGCCATAGGCTTCGACGGTGATCGCGTCGAGCAGGTTGGACGAAGCGCGCCCGGTGCGGATCGACGCCAGGTCGTTCTTGAAGGCGTTGACCGCGCCCTCCATGCGGCGCTCAAGATCTTTCATGTCGATGCCGTTGCTCATGCTTTCAATCCTCCAGTTCGGCCAACGGGACGCGCGTCCGCTTCAGGAATCGCGCACGACCGTACAACGGCCATTGCCACGCAGAATTTCGCCGAATCCGCCTTTTTCATGAATGGAATAGACGATTATCGGAATGTTGTTCTCACGCGCAAGCGCGATCGCGGCGGTGTCCATCACGTTCAGCCCGCGCGAGATGACCTCGTCATGCGTGATCTGCTCGAAGCGCTCGGCTTGCGGATCCTTCTTGGGATCGGCCGAATAGATGCCATCGACCTGCGTGCCCTTGAACAGGGCGTCGGCACCGATCTCGGCGGCGCGCAGCGCAGCGGCTGAATCGGTGGTGAAGAATGGGTTTCCGGTGCCGCCGGCGAAGATGACGACCTTGCCGGCATTCATGTAGGCAGTGGCCTGGCGCTGCGAAAAACTCTCGCACAATTCCGGCATGGCGATGGCGGAGAGCACGACGGCGTCAATGCCAAGCTTGACGAGAGAGGTTCTCAGCGCCAGGGAATTGATGACGGTGGCGAGCATGCCCATGTGGTCGCCGGTTACCCGGTCGCCGCCTTTCGAGGCCACGGCGACGCCACGGAAAATGTTGCCGCCTCCGATCACGATACCGACCTCGACCCCCATCGCGCGGGCTTCGGCGATGTCGGCGGCGATCCGGTCGACGACCGAGACGTCGATGCCGAACCCCTGCCCGCCCATCAATGCCTCTCCCGAGGCCTTGAGAAGAACACGGCGGTAGATGGGCTCGGACGTCATGGATTTTCCCTTGCTGATGCTGGCGGAACGGGGATGCGGATACACGAAGGGCGCCGCGTTGTCACGCAGCGCCCCATCGCATTTTTCTGCCGAACAGGCCGGCCGGGCATCAGCCCTTGGCGGCGGCCGCCACTTCGGCGGCGAAATCGGTTTCTTCCTTTTCGACGCCCTCACCCACGGCAAACCGCACGAAACCGGTCAGTTTCGCCGGCGCGCCGATTTCCTTGACGGCTTCGGCAAGCGCCTTCTCGACCGTCAGGTCGGGGTTCATGACGAAGGCCTGCTTCAGGAGGACGACTTCCTCGTAGAACTTGCGCATGCGGCCTTCCACCATCTTCTCGATGATGTTGTCCGGCTTGCCCGATTCGCGGGCCTGCTCGATGAAGATCGCCTTTTCACGCGCCGCCACATCGGCGTCCACTTCCGAGTCCGTCAGCGCCAGCGGATTGGTCGCGGCAACGTGCATCGCCACCTGGCGGGCAAAGGCCGCTGCCTTTTCCGCGTCGCCGTCCGTCTCGATGCCGACGAGCACGGCCAGCTTGCCGAGACCCTCGGCAACCGAGTTGTGGACATAGGTCGCAACCGCGCCCTTGCCGACCGACAGCTTGGCGGAACGGCGAAGCGTCAGGTTCTCGCCGATCGTGCCGACAGCGTCCTTCACGGTGTCGGCGACAGACTTGCCGGAGGCCGGATAGGTGGCCGCGCCGACGGCATCGACGGAACCGTCGGTCCCAAGAGCCGTCTTCGCGATGCCGGCGACCAGTTCCTGGAAGGCCTCGTTGCGAGCCACGAAGTCGGTTTCGGAGTTGACCTCCACCACGACGGCCGACGGGCCGTCGGAAGCGATGCCGACAAGGCCCTCGGCGGCAGTGCGGCCGGCCTTCTTGTCGGCCTTGGCAATGCCCTTGGCGCGCAGCCAGTCGACGGCGGCTTCCATGTCGCCGGCCGTTTCGTTGAGCGCGGTCTTGCAGTCCATCATGCCTGCGCCGGTCTTCTCGCGCAGTTCCTTCACCATTGCAGCGGTAATCGTCATAAGTCGCCTCGTCATGTCGAAATGCGAGGGCGCATCACACCGGCATCGATGCCGCCGCGATGCGCCGGAAAATGGACGCGGAAATCGCCCGCGTCCGGCTGGAATACGGTACGGCGCGTGACGGCGGCATGACAGCCGCCGTCACATGACCGCCAATCAGGCTTCGCCTTCGGCGCCCGGGGCGGCTTGTGCGCCCGTATCGCCGAGAGCCGGCTCGGCCGGTGCTTCTTCCGAAGCGCCAAGGTCGACACCCATGGAACCCTGCTGACGCGCGATGCCGTCGATGGCGGCGCGCGCGATCAGGTCGCAATAGAGCGAGATGGCGCGGGCGGCGTCGTCATTGCCCGGGATCGGGTAATCGACGAGGTCAGGGTCGCAGTTGGAATCGAGGATCGCGACGACCGGGATGCCAAGGCGCTTGGCTTCCTGGATGGCGATGGCTTCCTTGTTGGTGTCGATCACGAACATCAGGTCCGGCGTGGAACCCATGTCCTTGATGCCGCCGAGCGCGCGGTCGAGCTTGTCGCGCTCGCGCTCGAGGTTCAGGCGCTCCTTCTTGGTGAAGCCCTGGGCTTCGCCGGCCAGCAGTTCCTCGAGCTTGCGCAGGCGCTGGATGGAGTTCGAGATCGTCTTCCAGTTGGTCAGCATGCCGCCGAGCCAGCGGGAATTCACGTAATACTGCGCGGACCGCTTGGCAGCGTCGGCGACCAGATCGGAAGCCTGGCGCTTGGTGCCGACGAACAGCACGCGGCCGCCGCCGGCCACGGTGTCGGACACCGCCTTGAGCGCCTGGTGCAGCAGCGGCACCGTCTGCGAGAGGTCGATGATGTGGATGTTGTTGCGGGCGCCGAAGATGTAGCTCGACATCTTCGGGTTCCAGCGGTGGGTCTGGTGACCAAAGTGGACGCCGGCTTCCAGAAGCTGGCGCATGGAGAAATCAGGCAGAGACATCTGCGTCTATCCTTTCCGGTTGAACCTCCACGGGCAATGACGGCGTGTGCCGGCACCGGAGGACCGGACCGGATTTCTCCCGGTCAGGCCCGAAGCCCGTGTGTGGAATGGTCGCGCCATAATGCATTGCAGCGCGAAAGGCAAGCCTGCCCTGCCCTTCCGGGCGGGATCGATCACTCCCAGCGCGGCCGCCGCGCCGAAAAGATCCCGGTCACCTTTGCGTAGTCCATGTAGCCGAGCCTTGAGACCGTACCGGCCTTCACGATGTCGACAAGGCCGTCGGTCATGATCGATTCGTCGATATGGACGCCGACCACCTCGCCGAACACCAGGAAGACGCCGGCCATGCGGCCTTCCAGTCCGCGCGGCTCCTGGATGTCGGTCACGCGGCATTCCAGCGCGGCATGGGCCTCGGCCACCCGCGGCGTGCGCACCAGCCGCGAACCGGTTGGCGTCAGGCCGGCATAGTCGAATTCGGACGTGCCGCGCGGTGCATCCACCGAACTCTTGTTCATCTGCTCGAACAGGTCGGCGGAGACCAGGTTGCAGACGAACTCGCCTGTCTCGCGGGCATTGCGCACGCTGTCCTTCTCGCCTTCCGACGAGAAGAACAGGAGATGGGGATGGGTCGAGATGGCATTGAAGAAGGAATAGGGTGCCAGGTTGAGGCTGCCGTCCTTCGAGCGGGTCGAGATCCAGCCGATCGGCCTGGGCGCGACGATGGCCTTGAACGGATCATGCGGCAGGCCATGGCCTTTGGCGGGCTGGTAGAACATCATGCTTCCTCCGGTCCGGCATAGTCGCTCATGACATCGCCCGGTTCAGGGCGCGGCCGGTCCGGACGGCTTCCCTCGACCGTGCCGATGTGAACGAACCCGGCAACACGCTCGCCGGGCTTCAGGCCCAGAAGACGCCGCGCCTCGCCGTCCTCCGAATACCAGTTGGTGATCCAGTTGGCACCGTATCCCAGCGCATGGGCGGCATGGACGAGGTTCATGCAGGCCGCGCCCGCGGACAGGAACATTTCCCATTGCGGTATCTTGTCGCTTTCGCGCGGACATGAAATCACGCCGACGACCAACGGCGCCCGCGAGAAGCGCTCCAGTTCCTTTTCCCGCGCGCCCGGCGACAGAGGACCGTCGCGTTCCTCCAGCCGCGAGGCAAGCAGTTCGCCAACGCGGTGGCGCGCCTCGCCCCGGTAGAGAATGAACCGCCAGGGCTGCAGTTTTCCGTGGTCCGGAACGCGGGCGGCGATCCGGATCATCGTCTCGATTTCCTCCGGCCCCGGTCCGGGCTCCTTGAGCATGGGGATCGCCGGCGACTGGCGCGTCAGCAAATAGTCTGCAAGTGCATTCAATACCCGGTCCTCACTTGTGCATGGCAATGTCGGCCGGAATGGCCACAGGCTGGAGCCGCGGGCGGCTTTTCGGCCTTGAAATTGCCACCGCCTTGGGCTTGATGGCAAGCCATGAGCGCATGGACACACCGTCTGGACCGGATTCGCGCGGGCTTGCTGGCCCTCGCCGCTATCGCATGGATGATGCCGGCAGCGTCGGCGCAGAACGCCACCGGCCCCGATCTGCCACCGATCAGCCTGCCCGGCATCCGTGCCTATGCCCCCGCGCCCGATTCCGGACCGCTGGCTGTCCGGGCCGGCCGCCTCACACTCGCCGCCACCCTCGTGGAAGGCTCCGAACCGATCCCGCGCGGCATGGTCTGGCGGGTCTTTCTTCCCACGCCCGGCGATGACGGACAGTTGCCGCTCGTCGCCAGCGCCCAGGGCGGCAGCGCCGGGTTCGACCTGGCGCCTGGGTCCTATCTCGTCCACGCCGCGTTCGGCCGCGCGGGAGCGACCAAGCGCGTGACGGTCAATCCGGGCGAAACGCGAGCGGAAACGCTCGTTCTCGATGCCGGCGGGCTGAAACTCAACGCCATGCTGTCGGGCGGCGTCCGGATTCCGGCCCAGAAGCTCAAATTCTCCATCTACGACGTCAAGGAAGACGAGAACGGCGACCGGGCCCTGATCATCCCCGATGTGAAACCCGGAACGGTGGTGCGCCTGAATGCGGGGACCTATCATGTCGTCTCCACCTATGGCTCCGTCAACGCGGTGATCCGTTCCGACATCCGCGTGGAATCGGGCAAGCTGACCGAGGCCGTGGTGGAACACCGTGCCGCCCAACTCACGCTGAAACTTGTACGCGAGCGCGGCGGCGAAGCCATCGCCGACACGTCCTGGGTCGTGATGACGGAAGCCGGCGACATCGTGCGCGAGAATGTCGGTGCCTTCGCCTCCATGGTCCTGGCGGAGGGCAAGTATGTCATCGTGGCCAAGAACCGCGACCGCATCTACCAGCGGGATTTCACGGTTGTCGCCGGACAGAACCAGGACGTCGAGGTCATGACCGCGGAGTAGCGCCCGCGCCACCGGCCGGGGTCCATCACCGGCGATGGGCATGCGCATATCCGGGTGGTTCCGGTTTCGCTAAACTTGTTTCATGGCGGGAAGTGGGCCGTAAACCAAACGTCTTAGCGGAATTTAGATGTTTGTTTTTTAGTGTTTTTGGATGCGCTATCAATCATCCAAGGACAGGCCTGCCATGCCAGCGTTTCCCGGTGCCCTTGCCCGCTTCCTCCGTGATCGCGACGAAGGCAACTTCTCGATGATGTTCGCCGTCATGGCGGTGCCCCTGCTTGCCGCGGTGGCCTTCACGGTCGACTACAACAACATGCTGCGCCTGCGCGGAGAGCTGCAGAATGCCTCGGATGCCGCAACGCTCTATGCTGCCCGCTACTACGAGCTGAACAAGGCCTTGCCGCCGGTCTCGGAGATCAACGACTTCCTTGCCGCCAACGGCGATTTCGACGGTCTTGTCGTCACCGGGTATGGCTTCGAGGACAATGAGGTCAAGCTCGACACGCGGATTACCTATTCACCGCTCATCATGAGCGCGGTCGTCAACCAGGACTACGACATGGACGTCCGGTCAGCGGCGTTCATCTCGCCTGATACGCGTATCGAGGTCGCGCTGGTTCTCGACAATACCGGGTCCATGGCCTCGCAGGGAAAGATCGGCGGGCTGAAGGTCGCGGCGACCAATTTCACCAACACGCTTTTCGATGCGGTCAAGCCGACGGTCTCGGTGAAGGTCGGCGTGGTGCCCTTCGCCCAATATGTCAATGTCGGAACCAGCAACCGCAATGCGGCCTGGATGGACGTTCCCGCCGACACCGGAAGCCAGGTCTGGCGCGGTTGTGCGGGTTCGCGCGGCAGCGCCAGCGACAAGCTTGCCCTGACCGACGACACGCCGTCCGAGCGTTTTCCCGGCATCATGAACGCCACCTGCCCGAAACCGCTGCTTCCGTTGTCCGGCACCCGCGCTGACGTGCTGGCCAAGATCGACAACATGAACGCCAGCGGCATGACCTATATCGCCGATGGGGTCATGTGGGGCCTTCGCGTCCTTTCCCCGGTGGCGCCGTTCACGGAAGGCGCAGATCCGGTCACCACGGATGCCGTCGTCCGCAAGATCATGGTCGTGATGACCGATGGCGAGAACACGCGCGCGCCCAACTTTCCCGTTTCCGCCGACCACAACGGCACCAGCACCGCGCGCGCGGACAGCTGGACCCAGCAGGCCTGCAACTACAGCCGCCAGCAGGGCATCGAGGTCTATACGGTGACCTATGGAACGCAGGTGCCGATTTCGGCGAAGAACCTGATGAAGCGCTGCGCGAGCAGCCCGGCCAATTTCTATGACGCCGCCAGCACCGGCAAGCTCGACGAGGTCTTCCAGGAGATCGCGCTGAACCTGACTCGCCTGCGCCTGTCGCAGTGACCCGATGCGGGCCGCCGCCCGAACGGATGGCGGCCTCTTCCCGTAAAACGACTTCATGTTCGATGCGCACATCGTCGCCCACATGCTGGTTGTGGAGACGCTTGCGAAGATACGTCGTTCCCATTTCATGAAGAAGAAGGCGATCAAGGCGATTTGCCGGGACCTGAAAGTCTCGCGCAATGTGGTTCGCAAGGTGGGTTTCTCAGTGGGTCTGGATATCGCCAAGCACGTCTTCAAGGTGCACGGGTTGATGCGGGAGGTGCGGTTGCCACCCACCACATAAGGTCAGGCCGGCAAAGGCATCCTGACACGGAACTGTCGTAAAACTGTCAGGCATCTGTAGCAATCGCGAACTAACGGGATCGTGGTGGAGCGGATTTCTTGCCGCCGTCCACCCAAACCGGATTTCACGCAAAACCGCCCAGGAGTTTGCCCATGCTTTCGCGCCGTTCGCTTCTCAAGTCCACCGTGGCCACAACGGCCTTCGTCGCTGCGCCCGCCATTCTCAGGGCTACCGATGCCCTGGCCTCCTCCGGCCAGGTCAATGTCTTTGCCTGGGGCGACTACATCCAGGCCAACCAGATCGAGAAGTTCGAAAAGGACACCGGCATCAAGATCAACCTCTCGACCTACGGCTCCAACGACGAGGCGGAGCAGAAGCTCAAGGCCGCCGGCGGCAAGGGCTTCGACGTGATCTTCCCGTCGATCACCAACGGCAACAACTACTACCCCGACGGCCTGCTGACAGAACTCGACGAGGGCAAGCTCGTCAATGCCGGCAACCTGATCCAGTCCATGGTCAATGATTCCGTCAAGCTGGGCGGCACCTATCGCGGCAAGCGCATGCTGATGCCGTTCAACTGGGGTACCGAGGCGATCACCTTCAACAGCGCCGACATGCCGATCGCCGATGGCGACGTGTCCTATGGCTCGCTCTGGATGCCGGAAGCCGCCGGAAAGTCGGCCTTCCGGCAGAAATCGGTGATCATGGGTGTCGGCCTCTATCTCGATGCCAAGGGCGAGGTGAAGTCGGACCGCATGCTCGATGTCTACAAGTCCGAAGACGACGCCCGCCGCGTCTGGGACGCCTGCGCCCGCTTCGTCATCGACAACAAGGACAAGATCGCGGCCTTCTGGAACAATGCCACCGAAGCCACCAACGCCTTCAAGCAGGCCGGCGCAAAGATCGGCCAGACTTGGGATACGACCGGACTGCTGCTCAACCGTGAGGACGCGGCCTGGAAGTATCGCATGCCGAAGGAAGGCGGAATCACCTGGATGGATTCCGTCGGCGTTCCCTCCGGCGCCGAGAACATCGAACAGGCCTATGCCTTCATCAACGCGCTGATGACGCCGGAAATGGGTGGCATGATGTCGAAGAACACCAGCTACAACTCCGCCGTTGCCGGGGCCGCCGACTTTGCCGGCGACGAGTACAAGAAGCAGTTCAACGAGGTCTACAACGCCGAGAACCTTGCCAACCTTTGGTGGTGGCAGGCCGATACGCCCTGGTTTGCCCCGCTGCGCCAGGAATATGTCGACAAGATCACCAACGCCTGACCGGCGATGGCTCCGGAGAGGGCGCCCGCGCCCTCTCCTTTCACCGGCTTGCGGAGATGCTCCATGCATGGACAGGATGTCACCCTGAACGGCGTCTCGATGCGCTATCCAAACGGATTCGTTGCCGTGGAACCCACGGACCTGACGATCCGGGCCGGTGAGTTCTTTTCCATTCTCGGCCCTTCGGGTTGCGGCAAGACCACGATCCTGCGGATGATTTCGGGCTTTCTCGATCCGACCACGGGATCGGTTGCAATCGGTGGCAGGCCGATGGAGGGCATCGGCCCGAACCATCGCCCCACGGCACTCATCTTCCAGAACCTCGCCCTGTTCCCGCTCATGACCGTCCGGGAGAACGTCGCCTTCGGTCTCGAAGCCCGCGGCATGGCGAAAACCGAGCGCCGGCGGCGCGCGGACGAACTCCTGTCCCTCGTCGCCCTCGACGGCCAGGGCGGCAAGAAGCCGGGCGAATTGTCCGGGGGCCAGCGCCAGCGCGTCGCCGTGGCACGAGCGCTTGCCGTCGAACCGGCTGTCCTGCTGCTCGACGAGCCGCTTTCCGCGCTCGACCTGAAGCTGCGCCAGCACATGCGCGCGGAACTCAAGGACATCCAGCGCAAGACCGGCGTCACCTTCATCTACATCACCCATGACCAGGGCGAGGCGCTGACCATGTCGGACCGTGTCGCCGTGATGAACCGGGGACGCATCGAGCAGGTCGGCGATGCCGAGGAAATCTACAACGCCCCATCGACCGCTTTCGCGGCCACCTTCGTCGGCGAACAGAACCGCTTCTCCGGCACAGTCGTCGAAACCGACAATGAAACAGCCCTGATCGAGACTCCGCTCGGACGGTTGTCCGGCATCAACAGGCATGGCCTGAAGCGCGGCGACAACGCCCATTTGTTCATACGCCCGGAACGCATGGCGCTGGCGCTGAACGGTGCGGCCGCCGGCCTCGAAAACCGGGTGGAAGCTCAACTGGAACGCCGCGACCTTGAAGGGCCTTTCCTGAACCTTTTGATGCGCGCCGGCGGCCATCCCGTCACGCTTCACGTCACCAATGCCGGGGACGGACCTGCGCTGGCGCCCGGCCAGCCGGTGCCCATCGGCTTCCGTCGCAAGGACGCGATCGTCCTGCGCGCCGAGGACTGAGCAATGGACGGGCTCTATCGCAGTTTCGGCCGCCCGTTGACCTTCGGCCTGTTCCTGATCGTAGCGCTCTGGCTTTTCGGACTGATCCTGCTGCCGCAGCTTTCCATGATCCAGCGTGCGTTCCAGGTGGAAGACCGCGGTGGCGTTTCGGCGCAGCTTTCCGTCGAGATCGAGAAGCTCTATGTCCGGCAATTCGAGATCGACCAGCAACTGAAGGCGCTTGAACAACCGGCCGCCGCCGCACCCTCGCCGTTCGCGCCGTCGGTTGGTGGCGCGCCCGCCGCGCCGTCACCGAACGATCCCTTTGCCGGCCTGTCCGCCAGCAAGGTGCCTGCGGCCAATCCTGTCGAAACGGAGAAGAAACGGCAGGCGCTGATCGCCGAGCGTGCCGATGTCGTGGCGCAGATCGGAGAACTGGAAGCCCGTGAATCGGGTCCCGTTGCCGTCGACCTGCACTATTCGCTCGAGAACTTCACCTCCATGACGGCGGTGCATTTCCAGATCTTCATCGCAACGCTTTTCTATGCGCTCTGCGTGACCGTCCTGGCCTTTCTCGTGTGTTATCCGGTTGCCTATGCCGTGGCGATGGCCGGTACGCCGGACCGGGCGGCGCTGCTGCTGCTGGCGCTCGTCATCCCCTATGCCATCAACGAACTGCTGCGCATTTTCGCCTGGGTGATGATCCTGGAGCGCCAGGGCCTCATCAATTCCGTGCTGGACTGGCTGGGCATCATCGATTTCGCCGCCGGTGAAGGCTTCCGCTTCGTCGCTTCCAATGGCGCGGTCTTTGCGGTCATGGTCTATGCCTATGTCCTGTTCATGGTGTTTCCGATCTACAACACCGTCGAGACACTGGACCGCAACCAGATCGAGGCGGCCCGTGACCTCGGTGCCTCCACCTGGCGCATCCATACTCGCATCGTCATCCCGCATGCCAAGCCCGGCATCGCTGTCGGCGCCATCATGACATTCATGCTGTCGGCCGGTTCCATTGCGGTCCCTGAAATCGTGGGACGCGGCATGCATCCGGACTGGTTCAGCCAGGTGATCTACCGTCGCTTTTTCGAAGCCGACAGCTGGAACGAGGGCGCGGCCTATTCGCTTTCGCTGCTCGCCGCCTGCATGGTTTTCATTCTCGCCGTCATGACCGTGTTCAAGGTCGGCATTCGCGACATTGCCAGGTAGGACTGGCCTGTTTCGGGAGACGGATGCATGACCGATCAGACCGCGGCGATTCCGGCCCTGGCGCCCTTGCGGAAAGGGCGCGCCACGGCCGATTGGGGCGAGGCGATCCTCAACGGCTACCTCCTCCTGTTCTTCGCGTGGATGTTCCTGCCGCTGATCCTGATGGTGCTGGCTGCATTCAACGCCAATCCGACGCCTTCTGCCACCGAATGGCAGGGGTTCACGCTGGAATGGTTCGCAAGGCTTCCGCAGGACGATCGCTTCATGCAGGGCCTGGCGCATTCGCTGATCATCGCCGCGGGCGTCATCGCCACCGCCATCCCGATGGGACTGGCCGGGGCTCTCATTCTCTCCCGCATGCAATCGCGCGCCAACACCTTCCTCTACACCCTGCTTGTGTCACCCGTTCTCACACCAGGCATCGTTCTGGGCGCGACAACCATGATCTTCTGGCGCGACCTGTTCGGCGTGCAGGCCGGGCTGTTCACCACGATCATGGCGCAAGCTGCCTTCATTGCCGCCTATTGCATGCTCATGTTCATGGCCCGCCTGCAGCGCCAGGACCGTGTCCTCGAAGAGGCCGCGCTCGATCTCGGCGCCTCGCCCTTCTTCGCCTTCAGGCGCGTTACCCTGCCCTTTCTGATGCCGACCGTGCTGACGGCCGCCTTCATCGCCTTTCTGCAATCGATCGAGAACTACAACACCACGTTTTTCGCCATTGGCGGTTCCTGGACGCTGGTGACCGAAATCGGCAGCCGCATGCGGTTCGGCCTGTCGCCGATGATCAATGCAATCGGCGTCATCTTCATCGCCATAACCGTCATCGTTGCGGTTACCCACACGCTGGTGATACGAAAGCGCAAATGAAGATCACCCTGACCTGCCTGCCCGGCTACGAGGACCGCCTTCGCAGACCTTGCGCGGCCACCGGGTCTTTGCCGTCATGGGTCAGGGCCTTGCCCGCGAAGGCCCGAAGCGCCGTGCTGGATGGCGGCGAGGTGCGAACCGTCAAGCAATGCCCGCCCTTTCTCGACGCCATGCGTAGCGGGATCCTGTTTCCGCTGGCCTGCGACGTCCGGGTCCGCAACGGCATTTTCGAATGGGACTGGGACCTGCCCTTGCATCCCCTGGCGCGCATGACGCGTTCCCCTTTGGGTTTCCATGCACCGGAACAGGCCGCAGGTGTACCCGGTGTCGATCCACAGTCCTTCGCCGTCAAGTTCAACAATTTCTGGACCGTGGGCCTGCCGGAAGGATGGTCCATGCTGTTCATCCACCCTGTCAACAGGCTCGACCTGCCCTACCGCACGCTGTCCGGCCTGGTTGATTGCGACCATTGGCGTGACGGTTTCGTCCACTTCCCCGCCTTGTGGACCGAGCCGGATTTCGAGGGCGTGCTGCCGGCCGGCACGCCGGTGGCACAAGGCTTTCCAGTGCGCCGCGAAACGCTGGAACTGGACTTCCAGACCATGGATGATGCGGCGCTTTCCCGCCATCTCGAAGTCCAGGACAGCCTTCAGGCGGAACCGGGGCTTTACCGCAAGGCCTACCGCGCCGCGCGCGGCTGACAGGGCCGCAGCGCGAACCGCCCGCGCGCGCCCTGTGTCATGACCTTCAGGCGCAGCGCCGCATTTTCAGGGCCTGGACCCAGATCATCCAGCACCGCTTCACAACCATCAAGATCACCGGTCTCACGAAGGGCCGTCGCCAGCGCGGCGATGACGTCCGGACTTCCCGTTTTCGCCCGCGCGGCCTTGAGGTGTTCCAGCGCCTCGCCGGCGCGGCCGAGGCGCAGCAGGCACTGGCCGAGGTTGAGACGCGCATCGGCATCGCCAGGCTGGTTCTCCAGATGCGCCGCGAAACCTGCAGCTGCCTCCTGGAACAGGCCCTTGTCCATCTGCGCGCATGCCAGTTCGAACCGGGCATTGGAATGGCCGGGATCATGAGTCAGCGCCTGCGTCAGGTTGTCGATGCGCTCTTCGTGCCGGCCAAGTTCCTTGAGAACAAGGGCCCGATTGTAGAGGACGCCGGCATGATCCGGCATGATGACCACCAGCCCATCGCAGGCTTCCAGCGCCTTGGGCCAGTTGCCTTGCGCCACCGCCTTGGCGAAATTGCCCGCGAGCTTCTGAAGTGATGCTGTCATGATGACCGTTGCCAGTTTCGCAAAGTCATATCTTGTCACGGGAATGATAAGCAAGACGGCTAGAGGACGGCAATTCCAATCCCGAGGGGCGCGTGATGAAAATCGTCCATATCTCCGACATCCACATCAACCCGGAACCGATCCTGGGACTCGATCCGCTGGAGAACTTCCGCAAATGCCTTGCCCATGTCGAGCGCTTCCAGGGAGACGCCGACCGTGTGATCATCACGGGTGACCTGACCCACCACGGCCGTCCGGAAAGCTATGAATTGCTCCGGTCCATGCTGGCCGGCAGCAGCCTGACGGGGGAGCGCGCACCGCGCCTCCTGATCGGAAACCATGACAATCGCGCCAACTTCCGCGCCGCCTTTCCCGATACACCGGCTGATGAAGCGGGATTCGTTCAATGGACGGACGAGACCCCCGAGGGCGATTTCATCTACATGGATACCGTTCTTCAGGGGGAGCATGCGGGCAGCTATTGCGAGACCCGCCGCCTCTGGCTGGAGGGACAACTGGTCAATGCCAGGAACAGGGGCGTCGGTGCCTATCTCTTCATGCACCACAATCCGACCAGGGTTCATGTCGCCAATGCCGACCTTATCGGCATCCGGGAGGAAGAGGACCTCAAGGCCTTGCTGCGCAGGCATCGCGATACGGTGCGCCACATGTTCTTCGGACACTGCCATTACACGCTGAGCGGAACGGCGGCCGGCATCCCGTTTTCGGCGCCGCGCTCGACCAACCATACCTGCTGGCCTGATTTTTCCGGCGATGCCCGGCGGATGGGCTATGGCGAGCTGCAGCCCAACTACAATGTCTGCTTCATTCGCGGCGAGGACGTGGTCGTCCATTCCATCGACTTCCTGGACGAGGAAAAGGTGAAATGGGAGGTCACCGGCGAGGATGGCTGGATCACCGATCCCGGCGGCATCGCGATCGCAGGCTGACGCGTTCAGCCGCCAACCTTCAATGAAACCCGGTCGGCGGCGAAACGGGCGAGCGAAAACTGGATCGGCTTGCCATCCGGGTCGATATTGATGGCGGTAGTCACGAACACGATGGCGCCCGGCGCAAGCACGAGGACATGCAGGTCTTCCGGGCTGGCATGGCTGGCATCGATCAGCGTTTCGCGACGGGTATAGTCGTCCACGCCGGCATCCCGCAGTGCCCGGGTAATTGACCCGTGCGCCATGATCGCCGCGCCGATACCGGCAAAACGGCGCGCGTCGAACCAGTGCGTCGCGCAGGTGATCGGTTCGCCATCGGCATCACCAACGGTTTCCACGCGTATGACACAGCTTCCCGACGGCAAAGCGAGCGCGCGTGCCGCGGCTGCCGGTGCCGTCTCCTCCCGGTGTCCGGCGATGCGCGTCCTGGCCTGCGGTGTCTGGCCGTCGAGCGCGGCAGAGAACCGCGTCCGAAGGCCGATCGGATAGGTGAAACGCTCCCGCCGGACAATGAAGGTTCCGCGGCCCTGTTCCGTCCGCACGATGCCCTCGGCGGCGAGCGCGGAAAGCGCCGCGCGAATCGTATGCCGGTTGACCGAGAACGCGGCCGCGAGTTCCGCTTCCGTGGGAAGCTTTCCATCCGCATGAAACCCGCTATCGGCGATCTCGGCACGCAACCGGTCTGAAATCTGTCGCCAGAGGGCGACGCCCTTCTGCCTCGGCATCCGGGCTGTGTCGGGCTGCATTGGTCCTCCTTTCCAGGCGCTGGCAGGCCTGCCTGTCACATCGCCGTCACGCGGCCACTCTATTTCAAGAGTATCTCATCTACTTGTCTAAACAAATAGACAAAGAGGCAGACAGCATGGCATTGACCGACCAGCAGAACGCGCGCAGGGCCCGTATGGGCATTCTCGCCCGCAGTTCCGCACGCCATCTCATGGACCTCTGGACAAAGCTCGGCGAAGAACCGGAGCACAGCATCCTGCGCGGGCCCGAAACCGGCGCCATCACCGTGCGCGGGCGAATGGGCGGTGGCGGCGCGCCGTTCAACCTCGGCGAAGCGACGGTCACCCGGGCGGCGGTCGGCCTCGCGGATGGAACCGTTGGCCATGCGATGGTGCTTGGCCGGGACCTGGAAAAGGCGCGCATTGCCGCACTGGTTGATGCGCTGTGCCAGGACGAACGCCAGCTGGAGCGGATCGAAAGCGGACTTCTCACGCCATTACGCGTCGCGGAGGCAAGCGTCGAACGGACCCGGCGTGAACAGACTGCCGCGACGAAAGTGGACTTCTTCACCATGGTGCGGGGCGAGGATTGATGAACGCTTCTATGCCCAACCAGGCTGGCGTCTATGCCGGCGGCTTTTCCGACGCGGCCCGGCAGTCGCAGGCCGTTTTCCGGTGCCTGCTGGATGCGATGGCGCATCCCGGCACGCTGCACGCGATCGATGCCGCGGTCTTCGCTCCCGCTCCGGTCAGTGCCGCTTCGGCCGCTGTGCTTTTGACGCTGGCGGATGCCGACGTCACCGTGTGGCTCGGCGACGACCTCCGCGGCAACGATGCGTTGAAGGCATGGATCGCGTTTCACTGCGGGTCACGCGCCGTATCCGGGGAACGGGAAGCCGATTTCGTGCTGTGTTGCGACCCTCTTGCCCTGCCGGAAATCAGGCGCTTCCGGGCGGGGACGCAGGACTATCCCGACCGCTCCGCGACGATCGTCCTGGACGCCGGCGTTCTCAGCGCTACCGCACGCGACGGCCTTGCCGGACTGCGGCTGGAAGGTCCCGGCATTGCCGCCACCGCCGAACTTCATGCCAGGACCCTTCCCAAGGGCTTTCTTGGCCAATGGCAGGCCAATGGCGCGCTTTTCCCGCGCGGCATCGACATGATCCTCACCGGCATCGATGCCGCGAGCGGCAAACCCGCGGTTGCCTGCCTGCCGCGTACTGTCCGCATTTCCGGGGCAGGAGGCTGAACCATGTATGTCGCTGTCAAGGGTGGCGAAAAGGCCATCGACAATGCCCACCGTCTTCTGGCCGACCGGCGCCGCGGCGACCGCTCGGTCCCCGCGCTGACGCTGGAGCAGATCAGCGAGCAACTGGCCCTTTCGGTCGACCGCGTGATGGGCGAAGGCTCGCTTTACGATCGCCGGCTTGCAGCACTGGCGATCAAGCAGTCGCGCGGTGACCTGATCGAGGCGATTTTCCTCATCCGCGCCTTCCGGACCACCCTTCCCCGTTTCGGCTACAGCTTGCCGGTCGACACGGGCACCATGCTTCTGGAACGGCGCATCTCGGCCTGTTTCAAGGATTTGCCCGGCGGACAATTGCTCGGTCCGACCTTCGACTACACACATCGCCTGCTTGACCCGGACCTTGCCGGCGACCGGCCTGTCGATGAAGGCGCCCGCACCGATGCCGACACCGGAGCAGCGCCCCGCGTGACCGACCTGTTGGCCAGGGACAGCCTGATCGAGGACGACGGCGAAAGCGACCGGAATCGCCAACCAGGGGACCTCACGCGCAATCCGATGGAATTCCCGATGGAACGCGACACCCGGTTGCAGGCACTTGCCCGCGGCGACGAGGGCTTCCTGCTTGCGCTCGGTTATTCCACGCAGCGCGGCTATGCCCGCAGCCATCCCTTTGTCGGCGAAATCCGCATCGGCGAGGTGGATGTAGAGGTCGAGATCCCGGAACTGGGTTTCTCGGTCCCGGCAGGCCGCGTGCAGGTCACCGAATGCCAACTGGTCAACCAGTTCAAGGGTTCTGCCAGCGTACCGCCGCAATTCACGCGCGGCTACGGTCTCGTCTTCGGCCAGGCCGAGCGCAAGGCCATGTCCATGGCCCTTTGCGACAGGGCGCTGCGGGCCGGCGAACATGGCGAGGATGTCGTCGCACCGGCGCAGGACGAGGAATTTGTCATTTCCCATTGCGACAACGTGCAGGCGACCGGCTTCGTCGAGCATCTGAAACTGCCGCACTATGTGGATTTCCAGGCCGAACTCGACCTGATCCGGCGCATGCGCGCCAGCCATGGCGGCGCCACCGCAAAGACTGACGACGGACTGGAGGCGGCCGAATGACGAACGAGCACGGCGTCATCGCCCAGTACAACTTCGCCTACCTTGATGAACAGACCAAGCGGATGATCCGTCGCGCCATTCTCAAGGCGGTCGCCATTCCCGGCTACCAGGTTCCCTTTGCAAGCCGCGAGATGCCCATGCCCTATGGCTGGGGCACTGGCGGTGTCCAGGTGACCGCATCGATCATCGGGGAAGACGATTGCCTGAAAGTGATCGACCAGGGCGCCGACGACACGACGAACGCGGTCTCGATCCGCAAGTTCTTCGAAAAGACGGCCGGCATTGCGCCGACGACGAAAACGTCGGAGGCGACGATCATCCAGACCCGGCACCGCATCCCCGAGACGCCGCTCAGGCAGGGACAGATCCTCGTCTACCAGGTGCCGATCCCCGAACCGCTGCGCTTCCTGGAACCGCGGGAAACCGAGACACGGAAGATGCATGCGCTGGAGGAATACGGCCTCATGCACGTCAAGCTCTACGAGGACATCGCGCGCAACGGCCATATCGCCACAACGTACGCCTATCCCGTCAAGGTCGAGGGACGCTACGTCATGGACCCGTCGCCGACGCCGAAATTCGACAATCCCAAGATGAACAATTCGCCCGCGCTGCAGCTTTTCGGCGCCGGACGCGAAAAACGCATCTACGCCATCCCGCCCTACACACAGGTCGTCAGCCTCGATTTCGAGGATCATCCCTTCACGGTTCAGACATTCGACGAACCCTGCGCCCTGTGCGGGTCACGCGGTGTCTATCTCGACGAAGTCATCCTCGACGACCAGGGAGGGCGCATGTTCGTCTGTTCCGATACGGATCATTGCGAAGGCATGCGTTCAGCCTCCGGGAACACTCATGCGGAGGCAGCGCAATGACGGCCAACATCGCCCTCCCCGCCGCACCTGTTGCCGAGGCGGACGCCGAACCCCTGCTTTCGGTACGTAACGTAACGAAGCGCTATGGAGCACGGACCGGCTGCCGGGACATCTCCTTCGACCTGTGGCCCGGCGAAGTCCTCGCCATAGCCGGCGAATCCGGCTCCGGGAAGACAACGCTGCTGAACTGCATTTCCGCGCGTCTGCCGCTGACCGGCGGCAACGTGCACTATCGCATGCGTGATGGCGTCGTGGCGGATCTGGCGGACATGGAGGAAGCCGACCTGCGGATGCTGATGCGCACCGACTGGGGCTTCGTGCACCAGAATCCCGCCGATGGCCTGCGCATGACGGTTTCGGCCGGTGCCAATGTGGGCGAGCGCCTGATGGCGGTTGGCAACCGGCACTATGGCAATATCCGCAAGGAGGCGCTTACCTGGCTTGAAAGGGTGGAAATCGGCGCCGACCGCATCGACGACCAGCCGCGCGCCTTTTCCGGCGGCATGCGCCAGCGCCTGCAGATCGCCCGCAACCTGGTCACCGCACCGCGCCTTGTCTTCATGGACGAACCGACCGGCGGCCTCGACGTGTCCGTGCAGGCACGCCTGCTCGACCTTTTGCGGGGACTGGTCGCCGATCTCGGGCTTGCAGCCATCATCGTCACCCATGACCTTGCCGTGGCGCGCCTGCTCTCTGACCGGTTGCTGATCATGAAGGACGGCGCCGTTGTGGAACACGGTCTGACCGACCGCGTGCTGGATGATCCGCAGGCCCCCTATACCCAGCTTCTCGTCTCTTCCATCCTGCAGGTCTGACACCATGACGGTCATGCTCGAAGCCATCGATCTCGCAAAGAGCTTCACCATGCACCTGCGGCGCGGCGTGGTGCTTCCGGTCATCGCGGGCGCGTCCTTCCGCGTTCATGCCGGCCAATGCGCCGTTCTGGGCGGACCTTCGGGCGCAGGCAAGAGCTCGATCCTGAAAATGGCCTATGGCAACTATGCAGCCGGGGCCGGTCAGCTCCTCCTGACGACGCCGAATGGCCGCGTCGACGTGGTGAGCGCATCGCCAAGGCAAGTGGTTGCGCTCAGGAAGACGACGATCGGTTATGTCAGCCAGTTCCTTTCCGTCGTTCCGCGCGTCTCCTGTCTCGACATCGTGGCCGAACCCCTGGCCGCGCGAACGGGCGACCGGGACAGCGCCCGCAAGGCGGCGGCACGGCTTCTCGAACAACTCAACCTCGCGCCGCAACTCTGGGACCTGCCGCCGGCCACGTTTTCCGGTGGCGAACAACAGCGCGTCAATATCGCCCGGGGCTTCATCACCGACCATCCGGTGCTGCTGCTCGACGAGCCGACCGCATCCCTGGACGCGGTCAATCGGGACGTTGTCATCGCCATGATCAAGGAAAAGAAACGGAAAGGCGTGGCGCTGCTCGGCATTTTCCATGACGAACAGGTTCGCGAGCGGGTCGCCGACACGATTGTCGACGTGAGCGGCTTCCGGCCCAGGCAAACGGCGGCCTGACCGATGACGCGCCTTTCGCCTTCGCCGCTCATACACCCCACCGCCGAGGTCGCGGGTTCGACGCTGGGACGGTTCACCGAAGTGGCGGAACGCTGCCGCATCCAGGATACCGTGCTCGGTGACTATTCCTACATCATGCAGGATGGAAACGTCTGGTGCGCCGAAATCGGCAAGTTTGCCAACATCGCTGCCAGTGTGCGCATCAATGCCACCAATCATCCGGTCTGGCGCGCAAGTCTGCATCACTTCACTTACCGCGCCGGCGACTACTGGTCCGATGCCGAGAACGAGGCGGAATTCTTCGATTGGCGGCGCGAGCACGTGGTGACCATCGGACACGACGTCTGGATCGGGCACGGCGCGACCATCCTGCCCGGCGTAACCGTGGGCAACGGGGCGGTGATCGGCGCGGGCGCCGTGGTTTCGAAGGATGTCGAACCCTATACGATCATCGGCGGCGTGCCTGCCCGGCTGATCCGCTTGCGATTTGCGCAAGGCATGGGCGAGCGCATGGACCGGCTGGCGTGGTGGGACTGGGACCATGATCGCCTGCGCGCCGCGCTCCACGATTTCCGCGCGCTCGATGCAGCGGATTTTCTCGACAAGCACGAAGCCCTGTGAACGGCCGTAACAGCGCTGTGCACTGTCACCGAACTGTCACGGATGCGACATGGACGCTTCACACAACCGCGTTAGCGAAATCATGAACTCTTAATAATCTGCGGCTTGTGGACGGGATGGAACATGCTTGAACTCACCGATGTGACCCGCCGCTTCGGGGCCAACACGGCGGTCGATTCCGTCACGCTCTCCATCCCCCAGGGGCAGATGGTCGGCATCATAGGCCGGTCCGGCGCCGGCAAGTCGACATTGCTGCGCATGATCAACCGCCTCATCGGCGTGTCGGAGGGTGTCATCCGTTTCGAGGGAACGGAAGTTTCCGCCCTTCGCGGCAGTGCGCTTCGCAGTTGGCAGCGCGATTGCGCCATGATCTTCCAGCAGTTCAATCTCGTGCCGCGCCTCGATGTCGTGGCCAACGTGCTGCACGGAACCTTGAACCGCCGCTCGACGATCAGCACCCTGTTCAACATCTATCCGCGCGAAGACATCCTGCGGGCGGTGGATATCCTGGAAAGCCTCGGGGTCAGCGAGAATGCGCTGAAGCGGGCCGAAGCCCTGTCGGGCGGCCAGCAACAGCGCGTCGCAATCGCCCGGGCGCTCATGCAGGCGCCCAAGATGATCCTGGCCGACGAGCCCATTGCCTCGCTCGACCCGCTCAATGCAAAGATCGTCATGGATGCGCTCGCCAGCATCAACCGCGATCACGGCCTCACCGTCATCACGAACCTCCATACGCTCGACACCGCGCGCGCCTATTGCGAGCGGATCATCGGCATGGCGGCCGGAAAGGTCGTGTTCGACGGTCCTGCCAGCGAACTGACCACCGACGCGGTGCGCATGATCTACGGCGTCGCCGACGGCGAACTGTCGGAAGACATGACCTCGACCGCCCTTGAGGGGGCGGCTGCAAGATCGGAAGGAATTCCGCAAGCCGCCAGCCGGCGGATGCTGGAAACCGGTGCCGTCACCCCTGCCTGAGAACGGACCGGAACTTGAGAAACGGGCCGGATGGACCGGCTTCAACCAGGAGAACTCGCATGTTCAGGAAAGCCCTTCTCGCTGCAGCCTCGCTGGCAGCCATCGCATTTGCCGCTCCGGCTTCGGCCGAGGACATCAAGGAATTCCGCATCGGCGTGCTTGGTGGCGAAAACGCCCAGGACCGTCTGACGTCCAACGAATGCGTCCGTGCCTATGTGCAGGACCTGCTTGGCGTTGAAACCAAGATTTTCACCCCTGCAGACTATGACGGCGTCATCCAGGGGCTTCTTGGCGGCACCATCGACATGGCCTGGCTCGGCGCCTCGTCCTATGCCAAGACCTACCTGACCAACCCGGAAGCCGTGGACGTGGTCCTCGTCAAGACCAATCTCGACGGATCCTACGCCTATCATTCCATCGGTTTTGCCCGCAAGGACAGCGGAATTACCTCGCTGGCCGACGTCAAGGGCAAGAAGTTCGGTTTCGGCGATCCGAATTCTACCTCCGGCTACCTGATCCCCTCCATCGAGATCCCGCGTGAGACGGGCTCGACGATGGAAAGCGGCGCCTATTTCGGCGAAGTCGTGTTCACGGGCGGTCACGAGCAGACCATCGTCGCGGTGAAGAACGGCGACATCGATGCCGGCGTGACCTGGGCCGATGGTCAGGGCAACTGGGAAGACGGCTACAATTCCGGCGCACTCCGCAAGGCTGTTGATGCCGGCCTGGTCGACATGAACGACCTGGTCGAGATCTGGAAGTCCAAGCCGATCCCGGAAGGCCCGATCGTCCTGCGCCGTTCGCTGCCGGCCGACGTCAAGACCAAGGTCACCGACTTCCTGAAGGGCCTGCACGCCCAGGACGCCCAGTGCGCCTACAACATGGCGGCCGGTGAAACCGCAGGCTTCCAGCCGATCACCCATGAAGCCTATGAGACCATCATCGAGGTCCGCAAGGCCAAGGGCAGCTGATCCCATTTTGACACCTGGCGGCGGGCATCCGGCGAGGATGCCCGCCGCCGTCCTGTCCGGAACATCCATGACCAGATCCGTCACCACTGCGCCAGTTCCCCCCGTCGGACACGCCTATCTGGAACAGGCGCGCCGCAAGCAGCTTTATAGCGCGATCATCGTCATGTTGTTCGCGTTGCTGATGATTTCCGGCTTCCAACTGGCCGACAGCCGCAACGCCGGCGGTTTCTGGGATGGCATCCACCGTTTCTTCGAATTTCCCGGCGAAGTTCTTGCCGAAGGCATCCAAAAGGCAGCCAACCTGCCGGGCCTGTTCCTGCAATTCCTCCCCTCCCTTATCGAGACGATCAACATCGCTGCCGTGGCGACACTGGTCGGCGGACTTGGTGCGGTGGTGCTGTCGCTTTTGGCCACACGCGGCCTTGCCGCCCATCCCCCGCTGATCCCGGTGGTACGGCGCATGATGGATATCATGCGTGCGCTACCGGAGATCGTGATCGCGCTCATCCTCATCTTCATCATCGGCGGCGGCCCCATCCCGGCGGTCATCGCGATCGCCTTCCATACCGTGGGCGCGCTCGGCAAGCTGTTCTCGGAGGTCAACGAGAACGCCGATCTCAAGCCGGTCGAGGGCCTGACCTCCGTTGGCGCCAACTGGACCCAGCGCATGTGGCTCGGCGTCGTGCCACAGGTCAGCCCGAACTGGCTGTCCTATGCCCTGCTGCGCCTCGAGATCAACGTGCGCGCATCCGCCATCCTCGGCTTCGTCGGGTCCGGCGGCATCGGCTACGACCTGAAGATCGCGATGCAATGGGGCACAGGCCGCTATGACGAGGTCGTGGCGATCTTCATTCTCCTCTTCCTTGCGATCGTCGCGATCGACCAGCTGTCCGGCCGTCTGCGCGCGCGCCTCGTCCACGGAGCCTGAACAATGTCGCTGGATGCCGTGCTCGACCGCCCTTCGCGAACGTCCGTCCGGCTGGGTGTGACCGTCCAACGGTCGTTCCGGCGCCGGAAACTGGCGGCCATGTCGGTGCCCGTGATCGTTCTCGCCTATCTGGTCTATGTCTTCTTTGCCTTCGACGTTCCCGGCGTCATGGCGAAGGCACGCCTCGACAATGTCGGCATCCTCCTGTCGGACTTCGTCTCCTACAAGACCCATGTCACCAGGGACAACCGCAACGGCACGTTCTCCGTCGCCATCGAGGGAGAGGCAAAAGGCGTCTATCCCGACGGTGTCTATCCGGACTGGGTCCGGGTCGATGGTGGCGATGTCGACATCGGCCTTCCGCAGGGCCAGACTGTCCGTTACCGGGGCGACACGGTCGTCTACGAACGGCTTGGCTATGGCACGGTCGAAATCCGGCGCGATGGCCGCCAGATTGTCGTGACAACGCCGGACGGCACCTCCCCGGAATGGATCAACGCCTCGTCGACGCGTGCAACCCTGACCGTCCCCGGCGGACGGATCTCCGTCACCAATGCGCGAACCGAGACCTTCCGCTACAGCTACGGCTGGGAACTCTTCTTCTTCACGCTCGACAGCCCGTTTTCCGGCAAGGGCGTAGCGGAACTGTTCACGCTGGCCGTTTCAGGCGAACGCATCGACCCCGCGCGCAGCAATGCCGGATACATGGTGTCGGAATTCCTTCAAAACCGCATGTGGCGTCATGCCGATGTTTACTGGGCCCTGTTCGAGACATTGCTCATGGCCTTCCTCGGCACGATGAGCGCGGCGCTGATCGCCCTGCCGCTCGCCTTCATGGCCGCATCCAACTTCGCGCCGGCCCGGTCCATCCGTTTCCTGCTGCGCCGTCTCTTCGATTTCGTGCGGGGCGTCGACGGCCTGATCTGGACGATCATTCTCAGCCGGGCCTTCGGACCCGGACCGCTGACCGGTGCGCTCGCCATCCTGATGACCGACACGGGTTCCTTCGGAAAGATGTTTTCCGAGGCCTTGGAAAACGTCGATGACCGCCAGATCGAAGGGGTCCGTTCGACCGGGGCGAATGCCATGCAGCGGGCGCGTTTCGGTGTCTTGCCACAAGTCACGCCGGTCTTCCTGAGCCAGGTGCTCTATTATTTCGAATCCAACACGCGCAGCGCCACCGTCATCGGCGCCATTGTCGGCGGCGGCATCGGCTTGCTCCTGACGCAGGCAATCGCCACGCAGAAGGACTGGGAAGAGGTCTCCTACTACATCATTCTCATCATTCTGCTTGTGATGGCCATGGACACGCTGTCGGGTTGGCTGCGGCTGAAGCTGATCGGCCGGGGCACGCGATGAAGGCGATGCATCGTCAGGCTGTCATGCAAATCGACTATCGGGGCGGAAAACCGGAAGGATCATGACGATGCGTTACGCGATCTATTTCACGCCGCCCGCGGAACATCCGCTGACCATGGCCGCGTCCGGATGGCTGGGCCGCGATGCCTTCACCGGTGAACCCGTTGCGCAGACCGGTCACGCCGGCCTTGAACGTGCCGAAATCGCCTTCATGACCGCCGCGCCGCGGCGATACGGGTTTCACGGGACCATCGTCGCCCCGTTCCAGCTTGCACCAGGGCTGGACGCCAGCGCGATCGAGGCATCGCTTGATGCCTTTTGCACGCAATACGAGGCCTTCGACATCCCGGAACTGGCGCTGGGCCGCATCGGACGCTTTTTCGCCCTGGTTCCGTCAAGTCCTGTCGATGCACTCAATGCGATGGAAAGCGCCGCGGTCGAGCACTTCCATCCGTTGATGGCCCCGCTCAGCGAGATCGACATCGCGCGGCGCGATCCGGACCAGCTGACGGCAAGGCAGAGAAAGAACCTCCTGCAATGGGGTTATCCCTATGTGCGCGAGGAGTTCCGCTTTCACATGACCCTTACGGGACCTGTCGAGCCTGAAAAGCAAGAACTTGCGGAAACGGCGATCCGGAATCATTTCGGCCCTCGGATCGGAGAGGCTCTGACCGTCGGCGGACTGGCCCTGTTCGCTGAAAACGAGCCCGGCGCGCCATTCACCGTCCGTAGCCTGCATCGTTTCAGGCAGCCAATTCCCTGCCAGAAACCGGCGCTTTCCCATGTCTGAAAAGGTCTTCACCAATACCCGCCTCGTGCTTGAGGACGAAGTCATCGACGGCACGATCGTCATTCGCGACGGCCGGATCGCCTGTATCGACAACGGCCGGTCCGCAGGCGGCGAGGACCTGGAGGGCGATTATCTCCTCCCCGGCCTGATCGAACTGCATACCGATCATCTCGAAGCGCACTATTCGCCGCGCCCGGGCGTGCGCTGGAACGCGATCTCGGCCATCCAGGCGCATGACGCGCAGGTAGCGGCCTCCGGCATCACGACGGTCTTCGACTGCCTGCGCCTGGGATCCGATGAAGAAGGCGGTTTCGCAAAGGGCGAAATGCGCCTCATTGCCGATGCGCTGGCGCAGGCGGCACGGGAAGACCGGCTGCGCGCGGAGCATCGCATCCATTTGCGCTGCGAGGTCTCGGCCGCCGATGTCATCGAGCATTTCGAGGATTTCCGCACCGATCCCATGGTCGGCCTTGCCTCGCTCATGGATCATGCGCCAGGCCAGCGCCAGTTCCAGACCATGGATCAGTACGTGCTCTACTACAAGGAGAAGCGGGGCCTTTCCGATGAAGCCTTCGCCCATTTCGTCAAGCGCCGCCAGGATGCATCGGCGCGGTATGCCGCGCCGCATCGCCGTGAGATCGCCGATGCCTGCGCGGCGCGTGGCGTCACGATCGCCAGCCATGACGACGCCACGCTGGAGCATGTCGAGGAAGCAAAACGCTTCGGAGTCCGCCTGGCCGAGTTTCCGACTTCGCGCGAAGCGGCCGACGCCAGCCATGCGGCTGGCATGTCGGTGCTGATGGGTGCGCCGAACGTCGTTCGTGGCAAATCGCATTCCGGCAACATTTCCGCGCGCGCGCTCGCCGAAGCAGGTGTTCTGGATGTGCTGTCCTCCGACTATGTTCCGGCAAGCCTGCTACACGCGCCCTTCGTGCTGGCCGAAAATGTGGAAGGCATGGACCTGGCCCGCGCCATCCGCCTTGTCACCGCGACCCCGGCTCGGACAGTCGGGCTGAACGATCGTGGCCGGATCGCGACCGGCCTGCGCGCCGATCTCGTCCGTGTCCGCAGAACCGGAGACGTGCCTGTTGTCCGCTCGGTCTGGCGCGAGGGCCAGCGGGTCGCCTGATGGCGAGGCCGCTTGCTGGCGGGCCTACGTACTGGCCGGAAGGCGCTGCATGCCGGTTTTCAAGATACCATGGCGCGGAGCGCAAGCAGCCTGCTGCTTCTGGACGGCACAACCGGAGTGGCCAAACCAATGCGTCTTGATATCCGTCAACGCAGATGCGCATGTTGGCGATGCCATAAGATACGATGATCCTTGCGGCCCCGTCCTGTCGTTTTTGGAGCAATTCGATGGGAAAGAAAACGTTCATTCTCGGAGCCGTGGTCGCCACGGGCGCAATCCTGCTTGTATCCGGCGTCGCGGCCGCAGTGGCTCGCGCTGGGCGTCCTTTCCTGCGTTCCGCCATGAAGAACGGATCAACAATTTTCGATGACCTGAAGATGGCCGGCGCAGAAGCCTTCGAGCATTTCGAGGACATGTTCGCCGACATCCGCGCGAACATGAAGGAAGAAGCCGGGGCAGCGGCTGCCGAGGCAGAAGAGGGCGCCGATGACGCGGAACCTGCAAAAGCCTGAGGTCGGCGATTCGATGATGGAAATGACGCCGGTAAACCGGCGCCTGCCCGCCAGCCATTTCACGAAGGGGCGCATTTGCCGGCGCGCTCCCATCCAATGCCCTCGCCAGCGCCTCCCCTACCAGGCCAGCGCCTCCCCTACCAGGCCAGCGATTGCTTCGGGCGCCAGTGGTGGCACGGCCCCGACGATGACGGACCCCGTGGATGGGCGCATCTCCACCACATCCAGACGCGGTTCGGCCTCAAGGTGGCTTTTCACGGCGGAAGCAAGAAGACGGTTGTTCCGCAGCCGCCTGCATCGCAGGCGGACCCTCCCATGCTGGCCCGCATGGGCTATCTCCACGGTGTCCCTCATATACTGGCCATTTGTCTTGCAGGACCGACCGGCACATCCGATCAGAGGGGAAAAGAAATCCGAGCGCGAAGAGAAAGGCGAGCTGACCGAACGCCGATTTGGCGTGTTCAGCCGGGCTTTTCGCCTTCCGGAAGGCATCGTCGAAGACAAGATCACAGCCGAATTTTCCAAGGGCGTTCTCAAGGTGACCATGCCTAAGGCATCCGGCGCGAAGAAGGGTGCGCGCCGCATCGGGGTGAACGCATCCTGACAGTCTCAGGGTGATGGCCCGGAAACTCCACCACCCGCCAGGGGTGCATTAGCTAGCGCTTCAGATCGTGCCGGGCCCTATTCCCAAGTGGAGGAAAAACACAGTTGCAGGTCAATGAGTGAGCAACAGGGTTCGAGGGCAATGAATTGATTCCGATCAATCACAAGGCATTCCCCGAGGCGCATGTTCCATTAGCTTATCAGGCCGCCGAAGCTTGGGCGTTCAGGAATTGATCGGGGACCGTTGGTTCGCGATCGGATGAACTCAGCTCTTTCAATCGCGGAGATTGGAAATGCGAATAGTGCTGTTGATTGCGATCATGCTTGGCCTCGCCTCTGGAGCCCTTGCTTCCGAACCGGTTGCCGTTGAAATCACCGGATGCGTCCATGACGGCAGATTTGTTTCCGAGACAACCGATTTCGGCACTCACCAGAGCACCGGCGAGTATGTGATCCATCTGTTCCTGTCACGATCATCCGCAAGCGGTACGCAACGCGTGCCTGCGGACCTGAGACCCTATGAAGGCAACAGGCTGCGCGTAAGTGGGTTTCTGTCGCCCGGCGACAGCCTCGACTTGGATCGGAATGCGATCAAGGTGATCGGGCCGTGCCAAGCCGCTCATTCCGGAGCCGCCGGCCTTTCCGGGTTCGACCAGGCGGCGACGTTGCTGGCAGAGGCGTCTCGCGCCGCCCATCGCCACCTGCTCACGGAGGGTTCGGGGCTGGTCGGCCGCTATGCGGCATGTCCAGGGGACGACCGAAGCGAGTGGGGCTTCGAGTTCGTCGAAGCCTATGACATCAAGCCTTTCGGGGCATCTTCCTACGCGATGTTGATCGATACGCGCCAATGTTCGGGTGGAAACAAGCATGGGCAGTATTTTGCCGTATCTGGCAAGAACGGAGTTCGGCTAGTGCTGACCGATGTCATCGGCGACATGCGCTTTATCATCGAGCGATTCCATGTCGACTGGGACAAGATCGAATTCCTCGGTCTGCGCTGGCTCGAAAACGATCCGCATTGCTGCCCGTCCTGGAAAGGACGCATGACCTTTGATCTCAAGACGGGAAAGACGCGTTTCGCGAGAGAAGATTACTAGAGCACGTCCGTTGAACACGGATCCGGTTTGAGGATTCCTTTTGCCAGTGACTTCTGATCCCATGGCTCCCACAGGTGATTTGGTCGGAGGCAACATGACCCGCGCTTTCAGCAAGGTGATCTGCGCAGCCGCGTTCTGGCTGTGTCACGGGCCGGCATGTCTGCGCACTCGGCAGCGGCCCGGTTTGGGATTGGCGTTTCAACAGCCATCGCCCGGATTGCGAGTGCGCGGCAGGGTCGGTTGACTCCGGCGAAGAAAGGCCGGCGTCGTGGCTCGCGCCTTGATGCGAACGCCGAGCACATCGCCGCCATCGACGTTTTCTTTTACCCACACGCCGCACCGCACCGGCCCTGTCGCTTAAGTGTGCGGACTGGACGACGGAAGTGGTTGTCACTTCTCCAGTCTGGGTTGGGCGCGAAACCAGCGACGTGCAGCGAGGCTCACATGGTCTTGAACGCGCGCTCGATGGCCCCCTTCGTACCCGGCCCGAAATCCCCGTCGATCGCACCCTGGTAGAACCCGTCCCGTCGCAGGCTCCGTTGCAACGCCATGCGGAAATCGCGCGGCCACGTCTGCCCCTTGTCGATCATGACGCGGCGCGCGTGGTCGAACCCATGCTGTATGGCCGTCAGCATGAAATCCGCAGCCAGGTCCGGATCGCGCCGTCCGCGATAGGCCTTGTCGACAAGCACCATCGCCAGGCCGTACCCCGCCTCGGTCAGGTTCAACTGGTACGCCCGTTCGTAGAGCGAATAGGCGCGGGTAAGATCCTTCGGCACGATGGTTCCGGTGAAGTACTGGTTGCCGAGGTTGAACATCGCGTAAGGCTCGCCGGCCTCGGCAGCCTTCTTGTACCAGTCCGTTGCGGCAACAGGATCCGTACGGACGCCGCGCCCGGTCTCAAGCAGCCGCCCCAGGCGGAACATGCACTTGGGATGACCCATCGGCGCGCATTGCAGGGCGATCTCGTAGGAACGCGCATAGTCGACAGGCCGGTCGCGACCGAAGAAATTGCTCTCCATCTCCTCAACGAGCCGGTTCAGTTCGGCGTCCTTGTCCGGCTCGGCCGGCTCATGCTCGGCAACCGGCGGCGGCTCGTCCGAGGGTAAGTGATCTTCCAAAGCCGGGCTCTGGTCCGTTGCCAGCGCTTCTAGCCGGTTGTGGGCCAGCGCTGCAAACGTGCCATCCGGCCAGCGGGCGAGATAGGCCTCGAAATCGGCAGCGTTCCGCGACGCGGCAATCGATTGCCAGAAGACGATCTCCGCCTGGGACCCGTCCGGCTTCGGCGCCGCATCCGCCGGTTGTCCCGTCTCTTCGCCGTCGGCGGGTCCCTGCTTCACCGCCCGTGATGGCTCTTCCGGCTTTGGCGCCTGGCCGGCAGTCGTCCCGGATACCGTCTCTTCCGCCTTCTTCAGGGCATCAAGCGCATCCTGCAAGGGGTCCCCGGCATGCGCGAAGCCTGGCATGGCCAAGAGCAGGCATGAAAGTGCGAAAACGATTTTCTGGCTCGGCATGGTTTCATCCTCCGCCTGGCTTTGTCCCGGTCTCGACGTTCCGGCGGTCGCCGCTCACCGGGTAGGTGCCGTTCGGGTTCGACTTCGGCCAGCCCTTGCCACTGAGGTGCATCCCGTCGGCGGACAGTTCCAGTTCGTCCACGTAGCCGTGGTTCCACTCCATGCGCACCGTCGTCCCCGTACAGGACCATGTCCCGCCGATATCGCCCTGCTGGTGCGTATGGTCGGGCCGGATCGTCACGATACCGTTGATGAACCAGTTCCACTCACCCGGCAGTCCCGCGCAACCGGCCGCGGCGTCGCTGGCCGCCTCGCCCGTTTGCGCGCCAGCCGCTTGCCATTCATAGGTGAAATGATAGCCGGAACTCCCGGCGCGTGCGGAGCAGGTGACGTCGAAGACCAGCCGGTCTCCCGGTTGCCCTTCTGGCGGGCTCCAGTCATTGGTTTGGCATGTGTTCTTGGCGTCGTAAGTCTGCGCACCAATGGATGCCACGCAGTTCCCGATCGAATAGCCGCCAGTCCACTTGCCCTCCTTGTTGAAGACGCTGAACCCGTGCGCGAGTTGCGCATTCTCGTAGTCCAGGTGCTTGTACCGGTCGCGGGCGACACCATGTGCCACCACGTCCGCGGTAAAGCTGTAGACCTGCCCCGGTACCAGGCGCGGGTCCGGCGAAGTCCATCGGCATTCACCCACGTAGTCATTGTTATTGCCACCCCAGATGTCCCGGGTGGCGAGCATGGCCCGGTTGGCGACAAGGGGCATCTCGATGTTGATGTTCGTCTCCCTGGTCGTCGGCTGCTTGAATGCCTTGCTCTCGACGAGAACCCATGAATCACGCGTCACCGGCGTGACCGGCTGATCGGGTACTTTCGGCTGATCTGGCACGGTTGGCAGGTCCGGGGTTGCCGGCGGCTCCGGCGCATGGTCCGATTCGGTCTTCTGCCTATCCTGGGCAGTGGCGAGCATTGATCTTGCCCGGTCGATGACGGAGCCGGCGTCCGGCGGGCAATCCGCTTCGATGCCTTGCAGCGCCGTCTCCAGCATTGACTGGCATTCGCTCCAGTTCTGCTTCTGGCACTGCTGCGCGCCCGTGGCGATGAGCGCCATGCGCCGGTCGCAGGCTGCCTTGGCATCGGGAGCATCGCTGGCCGGAAACTCGATGATGTAGGCGCGCACCGATCTCGACTCGCAGCCGACGTCATTCCAGGTCACGTTGCGATTGTCGCGACCGCGTCCGAAAAACTGTGCGCAATTCTCCGCGCCACCGACATTGTTCGGCTCTCCGGGTGTCCAGTTCGTGTAATCGAAAGCTTCGCCGGTGACCCAGCGCCAGCCGCCGCCGGGCTCACTGGAACCTTCCGGCTGATATCCGCCGAGCCATGGTCCCTGGGTATTGCCCGCCTCATCAATGAACCAGAGTTCGGATTTCTCTCTGACCAGATCGAGAAAATGTTCGTTCTCCTGCGCGGAGTTGATCACGAGCAGGTGGCCGCCGGCTGCCCGGGCAGCGCTTTCCGCCTCAGCCCAGGTCAAGCCTCCACCAGTGTACACGATCTCATAGTTGCCGATCGTTTCCCGGCCGATGACGTCGAGTACGTCATCGGGCTTGCTGTTTTCATCGGGAACAGGGCCGAGTTGAGCGAGATGGTCCCTGGCCCGGCCGATTGCGATCATGCCTTGTTGATCGCAATCGGCCTCTGCACCGTCCGCGGCCTTTTCGATCGATGCCCGGCAACTCGCGAGCTCGCCGCGGCGACAATCATTCATGCCGCTTTCAATGAGGTCCAGACGCTCGTTGCAACGCTTCTGCCGGTCCTGGGCAGTGGCGAGCATCGATTTTGCCCGGTTGATGACGGCGCCGGCGTCCGGCGGGCAATCCGCTTCGATACCTTGCAGCGCCGTCTCCAGCGCTGACTGGCATTCGCTCCAGTTCTGCTTCTGGCACTGCTGCGCGCCCGTGGCGATGAGCCCCAAGCGCCGGTCGCAGGCCGCCTTGCGCGCCACTTCCCCGGCCGCCCTCTGCTTGAGCGCCATGGCCTTGTCATAGACCGCGTCGTACTGGTCGTCCGGACACACGGTGCGGAAATCGGCAAGCCCCCTGTCGAGCATCTCCACCGCCGATGCCCAGTCCCTTGCACTGATCTGCCGCGCCCCCTGGGCAATGACCGCCAGCCGCTGTTCGCAAGCCGCTTTCCGCGCGGCAAGCGCCGCGGCCTCGGTTTCGACCTGCTGTTTCAGGGCATTTGCCTCGGGATCATTCGGGTTGATCGCGAGGGCCTCCTCGACGGCCTTTCGTGCCCCGTCGATATCGCCGTTTGCCAACGCTTGGCTGGCCTCCCCGATGAGCTCCGGGACGGCATCTCGCCGCGACTCGGCCTCCGCGATCCGCTTCGCCAGGTCCTCGAGCGCCTTCGCCTTCCGGTTCACGGTCTCACCGGCGGCAAGCCATGTTCGTGCCGAGGCGATATCCAGGCCGGAAAGCGCCCGGTCTGCTGCGGCCACCGCCCCGGAAATGGTGCGCGCGCCCTCGCAATAGGACGAGACAAGCGACGCGGCCTCACGGGACGTCCCGTCCGTGGCCGCGGCTTTCCGGGCCCTGTCGCAGGCGCGATCCACTTCGCCGGCCGCCCATTGCTGGCGAGCCTGGGTGATCAGCGACGTGAGTTCGTCCGCCCTGGTCTTGTCGGTCATGGAATCATCGGTCGGAGCCGTGACCGGCACCGAAATGGTTCCCGTGCCGAGCACCACGTTGTCGGCGTTGCGGATTTCCACCCTCGCATCGATCGATCCGGCAGACAACCTCTGGACCCGGGTTTCTCGGGTCGCCCCGTTTCCCGAGAGGGTCGACGCCTCGTCGACCGACCAGACATAGCGCAGCACCGTATCCTTCGGAACGGGCATGATGTCGGCACGCAGGCGCACGTCTTCGAAGGTGGAGATTCCCTGTTCCAGGGTCGCGGTGCCTTCGCCGGGTTTCCAGACCTTCGTCCGCGTCGTGTCCCCACCCCAGGCAGGACCGAGGTTGACCACCGAAACGCTGTAGGGTTGCGCCGTGACCGTCACGGATTCGGACGCGAGTTCGTTCCCGTCCGCCCTGCCTTTCAGGTGCGCCGTGACCACCACCGGTGCCGTGCTCCGGGGCTTGAAGCTGAAGACCCGCTGGTCGGCGGTGGCTCCGGCGGCATAGGCGTCGCCGGAAAATTCCCACCAGTAGGAAGCGTCCTTGTCGTCCAGCACCGGCCGTTCCTGTGCCGTGATGCGAACCTCCTCGCCGATGTAGGGCGCCTGCGGCAGGACGGTCAGAGCGACCGACGGCTCGACGACATCGATCGCGACCTGGTTGGACTCCGCCACCGTCGACAGGGCGCCGTCGCGTCTCGCCAGCGCCACCACCCACACAAGGTGGCGTCCGGTTTTCTTGAACTGGACACGGTTGGTGACAACGCCTGGCCCCTCGGCATTGGCGAACTCGACCTCGGTCGATGGTTCCCAGCGCAGCGTGTAGTCCCGGGGCGCAACGGACTTCCCGGCCTTTTCCAGGGTGACAGACAGGTCGACCCAATCGCCGACGGCGACCCGAACCGGTGGGCCCGGCGTTGCCGAGAGGAAGAGCGTCAACCCGCCGACCTTGAAGATTTTCCTGGCCATGGCGGTCCGGCCGTCGGCATCGGAAACATGGAACTCGACAGGAATATCGCCCGGGGTGTCCGGAGCTGTCAGGTCGACAGTCTTGCTGGCGCCGGAAACCGGGCCCTTCCATTGCATCGTGCAGGGATCGGACCCGCCGGTGACCTTCGCCGAGAGCCGGATGGTCTGCCCGGGTTCGAGGTCCAGGGTCGGCGCTTCGATCGAGGCGGAGAGGGTGTCATCCTGCGGCGGCGGCGGGAGCTCGCCCTCGATCTTGCGGCTTTCGATCACCTCGACGCCGGTGACCCGGTCATCGAGCATGTCGCAGCAGGTCCACTTGCCTTCGTACCAGTGCTGGTCCTCACCGTCGAGGCATGGAATTTCCGATCCCCTGGGCTTTCCGGCCATGCATTGCTGCCTCGGGCTCAGCGCCTTGGCCACGGGCGGGTAGCCGGTTTTCGGCTGGGTGACCGTTGGCGCCTTTGGCGTGGACACGGACCCGTCGCCGCAAGCGCCTGTAAAGACCGGCGTTTCGGCCGGCGTCTCGGGCTCGTCGCGTTTTGACTCCTCTTCGTCGGTGACGCCACCGTCCTCGGGGCCGGTCACGGCCGTATCTTCCTTGCCGTCGCCACCATCGTCCTGTTCACCCTGGTCGGTGACCTTCTCGCCATCCGTCTTCTTGTTCTTTTCCCCCGTTTCCTCCTTGCCCTTGTCCTTCTCGTCGGGCGGCGTTTCGATATTCTTGGTACCGTCGTCCTGTTTCCCCTCCTCCGTCTTGATCGCCGGATCGGGTTTCAACTCGAAATGTTCCTGTGGCTTTGGTGTCAGGCCGCGACCCAGAAGCACGGACTTCTTCGCATCGAGATAACCCGGTGAGGACACCGTGAGACTGTAGCGGCCCATCGAAACGCCAGCCCGCACGGAATTGCCGAGCGCGAAGGCACTGACCGGGTCACCGAGCCCGTCGGTGGGCTCCAGCGAGATCGTCAGCGCGTGGAGCCGTTTTTTCGCGTCTTCGGCGTCGACGGCCGTCACCGTCAGTTCCACCGGCCCCTTCTGCTCCAGCCAGCGCCGATATTCGTCGTAGACCTTGTCGCGTTCGTCGCGATGCCAGGCGCCGCGCGCTGTCCAGCGCGGATCGCGCAGCCTCGCGTTCTGGTAGGGCCCAATCCAGACTTCGTGGCCAAACGCCCGGTTGACGTAATCTGCATCCGTCTCGTCGAGATTGGCGTTGGGCAGGAAACCGCGCTTGATTTCGACCAGGGCTGCCCGGGTGCGCTCCCGCGACCGGTCGA
The DNA here is from genome assembly GCF_046506625.1 of Zhengella sedimenti. Taxonomy (NCBI): domain Bacteria; kingdom Pseudomonadati; phylum Pseudomonadota; class Alphaproteobacteria; order Hyphomicrobiales; family Notoacmeibacteraceae; genus Zhengella; species Zhengella sedimenti. Next base: position 73,498 of record NZ_JBKFFP010000004.1, on the reverse strand, counting down.
TGGCATCGAACCACATCCTTGCCCGCGCCAGGTCGGGTTCGCCATTCCCCGAAAGAAACAGCGTCGAGGTCAGGTAGGGGCCCTCGATATCGCGCGCCGCCCCCGCCGGCAGTTTTCTTTCCTCACCTTCCGACGGCTCTGCTGTTGCGCGTCGCGCCAGCACGAGAACCTTCTTGTAGGCCTCGAGGTATTTCTTGCCGATCTGCACCGCCTTCGACATTTCGCTTCGCACGGGCGCTTGCAGAAGCGTGGACCGCTTGGTGTCCCAGAGCCAGGTGTAGATGTTCCTGGCAATGCTGGACTGCGCTTCGTTCTGAAGGCCATCGCGGACCGCCTGCTCGATCCCCAGTTCGATCGCGATCCGGCGCAATTCCTCGAACAGGTCGATTTCGGTCCCGTCCAGGAGAATCTGGTCGGCCTGGCGCCGGTCTTCCAGATGCTTGATCAGATTGACGATGTAGCCGAGCTTGACCTCCTCCCAACGGGCAAACCGCTGTTCCGCGATCCGCTCCAGCAGTTTCGGCCCCGTCGCTTCGTGGTTGGCCATGTCTTCCAGCATCATCAGCACGGGATCGGTGGATTCGAGATTGGCCTTAAGCACCTTGTCGGCATCGAGCCATGCCGAAAAACCGTGCAGGCTGTCCTGGTAGTCCCGCGGATCGATGCGGTGCCTGGCGACCTGGTCGCGCAGGGCCGCGACTTCTTCCTCCCGTTTTTCCGCAAACTCCCGCAGGTTCAGTTCCTTGCCCTCGTACGTCGTCGAGATGAGACGAAACCGGACGATCCGGCGCTCGTCGCCGGCGCCTTCGAACTCGGGCTTAAAGACGGCGGTCTCATAAAGGCTGTCGGTGAAAAGTTCGAGTTGCTCGTTCCAGTAGGTCGATTGCAGCCGGTCATAAGCGGCCGCGGCCATGCCATAGGCGGCTTCTGGCAGCCCGAGCGGAGGCACGATGGTGGTGATGGCATCCCATCCCGCCCGCAGCGTATTGCCCATCACGTAGCTCTCGATCGCCGAGCCGAGCGGCACGCGGCGGCGCACCCACTCCGTGGCAAATCCCTTCCATCCCTCGGCGTTCCAGGCATCCCGATACGCCACCATTTCATCGATCAGGCCGTAGACCATGATCAGCTTCATGCCTTGGCGCCGGGCCGAAGTTGCCTGCAACTGTTCGTTCAGGCGGATGTTGGTTTCCCGGATCTTGGATGCGACCTTGCCCTTGAGCGCGGTCAGCATGCCCAAGGCGTCCGTTTGTGTTTTCGGATCGATCTCGGCGAGGTGGATATTCTTCATCTCCGCTTCGAACGCGGCGAAGTCGCCCTCGCCCCGCAACGACCCCAGGAGCCGGTCGTCCACGAAGTCGAGCAACAGGTTCGCCTTCTCCACCCCCTGCATCGCTCCCCGCGCCGCGGCGTCGATCGTCCGCTCCATGATGTAGCTCTTGATCAGTTCGAGCCCGGTCTTTTTGGGATTGTCGCCCTGGGCCTTGAGCCATTCCTCGACGAACCGCTTGTCCTTGAGTTCCTCGATACTGAGAATCCGTGTGCCGAAACGCTTGGCCAGCAACTCAATCATTGCCTTGACCTTGGCGTTGTTGACGTAGACCTCGACCGGCACCGTCTCGCCCTTCATCGCGAGTATCTCGGCTTCCACCATGTCGACGAGGCCGACCATGTCCTGGCGGAGCTTGGCGATCTCCTCCTTGACGGCTTCCTCCTGGTCGCCTTTCGCATCCCGCTCGAGCAGGTCGCGGAGGCGCTGGTCCATCATTTTCGTCTGCGTATCGGACCCCTGGACGACCGTGGCCCAAAGCGCCTTCGTGGCCTTGGCGTGAAAAACGTCGATGGCCTTCGTATCGATGGTCAGCACCAGCTTTTTCGATTTCGCATCCCAGACCGTTCGCGGCGGGCTGCCGAAATAGTCGGAGATGGCACGAACCGTGCTGTCCCGTGTCGCCCCGGTCTGCGGCTTTGCATTGGCAAGCGTGGTGATCTCGCCGGCGAATTTCGCCAGTTTCGGATCCCCCGCCGTACCGCCGGCCGCCTCGAGCGCCTTGTAGCTCCGGTCAAGGTACTTTGCGGCCTTCACGACGGCATTGGTCGTGTCGAAAAGCTTCGGCTTGACGATGTCGTGCTGGAAATGACGGGCCATCTCCATCGACAGCCCCGGCTCGTTGTTGACCTTTGGCGTCGGCAACTCGATACCCGCCGCCCTGGCGAATGCGCGTTCCGAAGTCAGGATGCCGGCGATTTCCATCACGGCATTATCCCCTTCGACCTTCCGGCTCGCACCGGTTGCAAGATTGACCACCTCGTTGATCTTCATCTGCTCTTCGGCAAACTGCATCCCGTGTTCGCCGATATAGACTTCCAGGCCCGCAGCCCCGTGCGCCGTGGCGACGGAATCCAGCGCCGTCGGCGTCAGCCCGGTCCTTTCGAAGATGATCTCTCCGAAAGCCGCCTTCATGTCCTTGGCAAGATCGATATCATTGCATACGAAGCTGAAATCGATATCGCCGGTAAAGGTCAGTGAGACATCCGCCTGGCTCGCCCACTTGCCGATGTGTGAAATGATCAGCTTGAAGTCGTTGGCCGGCACCCGGCCGGCCTTCCGGAAACGGTTGATAACTTCCTTGATGGCAGCCTTGGTCTCCGTCCTGCGCCAGAGAAGCAGTTTTCTCTCAACGGGGCTCCCGCCGGCTTCGTATGTTGGACCCAGGATCTGATCCTTGAACCAGCTTTCCGGATGATCGACCAGCTTCGACCGGACCTTCATCACGTCGAACATGGTCGCTTTCATGTCATCTGAAGCCAGTCCCCTGAAGAACTGCTCCGGCGTCCGGTCTCCCGTCCGCACCTCGTGGAGCATGCGGGCGATGCGGACCTGGGCGTCCGTCATCTTCAGAACGCGTGCCATGCCCTCGATATCTACCCTGGCACCAGAACGATCATCCGGTTCGTCTTCCGGCTCGGGAAGCAGGGCCTGGGCCACGTCGAAGCCGTTGTCCATCAGTCCGGCAGACGCAGGGCCGGATGAACCAGGATCGCTATCCGCGATGCTGGCCACCGACATGGAAACGGAAAAAAGCCAAAGACAAGCCAGAAGACGAACGAGCCGAAGGCAGGAAAATCGCAGGCTTTCCATGGGTCACCGAAAAACTGATCCTCTCATCCCTACAATGGTGCGCACGGCCGTGCCGGGTCATTGACCATCGTCAACCGCCTATTCCTGCGGTGACAGCACGATGTCGGACGGGCGAAGCGCCTAGAAGGGAACCCGGTCCGAAAGGTGGAAGTCGCAGGACAGGTCCGTGCCCACCGTGGCGTTGTACCCGGAATAGTCCGATGCGGCGCCGAAGGGCCGCGTATAGGTGGGGGCACAAACCGATTGATCGCCAAGGCGAACGCCGGCGGAAACGGACGGCACAAAGTAGTCCCTGGAAAAGACGCCAGAGAAAGCAGGAGCGGCAGGCACTAGCTGTGACGTTACAGGAGGTTATTCATCCGGAACGGGGTTAGGCCGCAATCGACAACTCCAGCCGATGGCCCGCAAGGATGAACAACCTCCTGAGACTTCACAACTAGCCAACTTTTTGAATATATTGGTGAGCGCGCAGGGGCTCGAACCCTGGACCTACTGATTAAAAGTCAGTTGCTCTACCAGCTGAGCTACGCGCTCCCGTCGGCTGGCCGAAATGGCCCCCGCCGAAAGTGGCCGGACCATATTGAGAGCCTGCCGGGCGGTCAACACCAAAAACCGGTATCTGCCAACAAATCCGGGCGCTTCGCGTCTCATGCGCTGCCGGCGCGGCTATCTGGCATAGGCCGCGATCAGCTGCCGGACGCGGGTGTCGCGTTCCCGCCCGCTGTCCCCGCCCATCACCACCACGATGAAGCGCTTTCCGCCGCGCGTGACCGACGTGACGATGTTGAATCCGGATGCCCGGATATAGCCGGTCTTGATCCCGTCGACGCCGGGATCACCAAGGAGCCTGTTGTGGCCGCGTATGGTGCGGCCGTTGTAGCTGAATTCCTTCAGGTCGAAATAGTGGAAATATTGCGGGAAGCGCCGGCGCAGCAGGATGCCGAGGCGGGCCATGTCGCGCGCCGTGGTGACCTGCCCCTCGTCCGGCAGGCCGGACGCATTGCGGAACCGCGTACGTGTCAGGCCAAGCGATTGTGCGCGGCCGGTCATCATCTCGGCGAACCGGCTCTCCGATCCGGCAATGAACTCGCCCACGGCGGCCGCCACATCGTTTGCCGACTTGACGGCAAGCGCCCTGATGGCGGTATCCACCGGCAATTGCTCCCCTGCCCGGATCCCGAGCTTGGATGGCGGACGGCGCGCCGCGTTTGCCGAAACCGGTATTGCGCCGTCACGCGCAATCCTGCCCTGCTCGATGGCTTCGAACAGCATGTAAAGCGTCATCATCTTGGTCAGCGAGGCGGGAAAACGCGGCGAATCGGCATTCTCGGCATGAATCTCATTGCCGGTATCCGCATTGACGACCAGTGCGGAGTAACGACCCGACAGCGGCGCGAATTCCACGACATCGACGCCCTGGCAGGCTGCGAGCAGCCCCAGCGTCAACAAGACCAGTAGGGCCGGCAAACGCCGGGCACGATCAAGATAAGTCTGCAAGGGCTCCCCCAAAGGTACCCGCTCTGCCTGTTGCGCCCCTGGGCCCGGAGCTGTCGGCACAATTGTTATCCCCTGGCGGCCCGTTCTTCAAGGCGGCTACCAGCCACCCCCGCCGCCACCGCCGCCGCCGCCGCCGGAAAAACCGCCACCGCCCGAAAAGCCCGAAGAGGATGATTTCGGTGCGGGAATGGAGGCGGCAAGACTGCTTTCGAGACCGGACGTCACGTTGCCGATCGTGTCGGAGAAACGATCGGCGCTGAAGCTGCGGCCGCCATACCAGCGCGGACCATGGTAGCCGGCCGCTGCGGCGACGCCCGCCGCGGCCGCTGTCGCCAGCCATGCCTGGAATGCCCTGCTCCACGGCTTTTCCAGCCGCAGGGCGACGGCATAGGGCAAGAGGCGCTCATAATGCTCCGGCGACATGGCCGGTGCGCCCTTCAGGTTCATCCTGTCCGCCTCGGCAAGTCGGATATAGGTCTTCAGCCCCTCGATGCCGTCCATCATCCTGCGTCCCAGTGGCGTGGGCGCGCCCATCAGCACATAGAAGACGCCGTTGAGCGCGGCCAGCGCGAGCAGGCTGCCGCCGAGCAGCGGAAGCCGGTCCTCCATGACCGAGGAGACGATTCCGCCACCGAAGGAAAACAGCATCACCAGCACGAACCCGATGGACCACACCGCCCTGATCTTGCCGGCAAGGCCGGCGCCGAAATCGCGCGCGGTATTGGCGATGACCACAGTTGCGATGATCGAAGCAACGCCCAGGAACAAGAGCATGGCGATCTCTTCTTCAGCCATGTTGCCAAAAAAGACCGTGACCAGGAGAACGGCAACGGACAGGCCGGCCCCGCCGATCACCCATCCCAGATTGCGGACATAGAAGGCATTGCGGTGCTCTTTTTCCATGGCGGACGCGAATGACCGCTGCATGGTCTGCACCTTCGGCCCGTCGGCCTTGGAGAGTTCCAGCCGGCCGCCGTTGCGGTTGACCGCCTTCATCAGCGCGGCCTCGCCCACAGGCAGTCCAAGCGGTGGCGGAGCGCCTTTCTCCGCGACAATCGCGGTCTTGCTGCCGACATCCTCAAGGCGAACATGCCCCTTGACCGCAAGGTTGAGGATGCCGGCGGAGATCGCGCCCCAGCCGCTGCCAGACAGCCCCTTCCGGTCGATATAGCTTGTCAGGGCCGGCGAGATGCCATCGGGGGGATCCCACCGCGGCACGATGACGCCTTCGGGGAGATCGCGGCCGGCGCGGAACCAGGCGAACAGGTAGTAGGCCAGGATCAGGAAAAGCCCGGTCCCCAGAACGATGATGTCGCGGTTCTCCCGCAGCCAGTAGCGCAATTCATCAGCCGGATCAGGGGCTGCCACAAGGCCCTTGGCAAACCGCACGCCAACGGTCAGGCCTTCGCGCGGTCCAAGGGGTCCGGTTGTGGAGAACATGGCGGAACGCCGGTCATTGAAAACGGATGACACCGCATTGTTCTCGCGCGATCCGTAGGACCCGGTAAATGAAACCGTCTCCTCGACGCGGCCGCCCTCGGGCAAGGTGATGGTCGCCGTGGCCCGGTTGATGGGAAAGTCCCATGCATTGCCTGTCACGTTCCAGAACAGTTCGTCATGGCCATCGAAGAAGCGGACCTGACGGTCCGTGGTGTAGGCGATGGTGTATTCGTAGACGCCGGGGGAAAGGAAGACGCTGGCATCGCCGACATAGACCCGGGCCACCTTGCGGTTCCGTTCGATCCGGTAGGGCTCCGGCTTTCCGTCGCGGGTCACCGAGCGGACGGTGAAGCCGACGGTTCGCATTCTTCCCGCGGCATCCTCGAACTGCAGCGGGAAGTCGCGATAGATGCCGCGGCGGATGTTGCGCCCTTCCGCGCGGACGCGGATGGTTTCGGTGACCGACAGATCGCCGTCGGGCGCCATCACGACCTGCGAATCGAAGGACAGGATCTGCTCCTGCGCCAGGGCCGGGACAGCAAGCCAGGAAAGAACCGCAAGCAGTGCTGCGGCAAGGATCAAGCCGGGCTGCGACAGGCGACAACACCCCGGCATCGTCACTGACCGAAGCTGACTTCCGGAACGGCGCGGTCGGATGCGTCCTCTATCTCGAAATAGTCGGCCTGGGAGAACTTGAACGTGTTGGCGACCAGGTTTGAGGGGAAGCTTTCCACGCGCACGTTCAAGTCGCGCGCAGCGCCATTGTAGTAGCGGCGCGCCATCTGCAACTCGCCCTCGATCTTGTCGAGCGTGCCCTGCAGGTCGCGGAAGTTCTCGTTTGCCTTGAGATCGGGATAGGCTTCGGCAACCGCCATGAGCCGTCCGAGCGCCTGGGACAGCATGGATTCGGCCGCGGCCCTGCCCGCCACATCGCCCGCCGGAACGGCCTGCGCCCGCGTGCGCATCTCGGTGACGCGTTGCAGGGTTTCCTGCTCGTGGGCCGCATAGCCCTTCACCGTGTTGACGATGTTGGGGATCAGGTCGGCGCGCCGTTTCAGTTGCACATCGATGCCCGACCAGGCCTCGCGCACCATCTGGCGCGCCTTCACGAGGCCGTTATAGGTGACGACCGCATACAGCGCGAGCGCCGCGAGAATGCCAATGCCGATGATATCCATGCCCGTCCCCATTGCCCAGAATCAACGCGAACATTAGCACCGGACGGCGCTGTTGTCGCGTGGCGGACGTCACACCAGGCGGCTCTGGTCCACGGCGGCGGCAATGAAACTGGCGAACAGCGGATGCGGCTCGAATGGCCGCGATTTCAGTTCCGGGTGGTACTGCACGCCGATGAACCAGGGATGGTCCGCGTATTCAACCGTTTCCGGCAGCACACCATCCGGCGACAGGCCGGAGAAGACAAGCCCGCAGGACTCAAGCCGCTCCATGTAGTCGACATTGACCTCGTAGCGGTGGCGGTGACGTTCGGATATCGCGGTCGCGCCATAGATCGTGGCGATCCGCGTGCCTTCCTTCAACTGCGCCGGATAGGCGCCAAGACGCATGGTTCCGCCCAGATCGCCGGAGGCCTTGCGCTTTTCCAGCATGTTGCCCTTCAGCCATTCGGTCATCAGGCCCACGACCGGCTCGCGCGTCTCGCCGAATTCCGTCGACGAGGCATTCGCGATGCCCGCCAGCGAGCGGGCTGCCTCAAGGCAGGCCATCTGCATGCCGAAGCAGATGCCGAAATAGGGAACCTTGCGCTCGCGGGCGAACTTCGCGGCCAGGATCTTGCCTTCCGCCCCGCGCTCGCCGAAGCCGCCGGGCACGAGGATGCCGTGCACCTTTTCCAGCCAGGGCGCAGGGTCTTCCTTCTCGAAGATCTCCGCCTCGATCCATTCCAGCTTCACGCGGACCCGGTTGGCCATGCCGCCATGGGCGAGCGCCTCGATCAGCGACTTGTAGGCATCCTTCAGGCCGGTATACTTGCCGACCACGGCGATGGTCACCTCGCCTTCCGGGTTGTGGATCCGGTCAGACACTTCCTGCCAGCGCTCCATGCGCGGCTTGGGCGCCGGGTCAATCCCGAAGGCCGACAGCACTTCACCATCCAGCCCCTCGGCGTGGTAGGCGATCGGCACGTCATAGATATTGGCGACATCCAGCGCCTGGATGACGGCGCTCTCGCGCACATTGCAGAACAGCGACAGCTTGCGCCGCTCCTCCGGCGGGATGGGCCGGTCGGCCCGCACCAGAAGGATGTCGGGAGCGATGCCGATGGAACGCAGTTCCTTGACCGAATGCTGGGTCGGCTTGGTCTTCAGTTCGCCCGCCGCCGGGATGTAGGGCATCAGCGTCAGGTGGATGTAGATCGCCTGGCCGCGCGGCAGGTCGTTGCCCAGCTGGCGGATCGCTTCCAGGAAGGGCATGGCCTCGATGTCGCCCACCGTGCCGCCGATCTCGCACAGGACGAAATCGTAATCGTCATTGCCTTCGACAACGAAGTCCTTGATCTCGTTGGTGACGTGCGGGATGACCTGCACGGTGGCGCCGAGATAGTCGCCACGCCGCTCCTTGTCGATGATGTTCTTGTAGATGCGGCCGGTGGTGATGTTGTCCTGCTGGTTCGCCGACCGCCCGGTGAACCGCTCGTAGTGGCCGAGATCGAGGTCGGTTTCCGCCCCGTCGTCGGTCACAAAGACTTCGCCATGCTGATAGGGCGACATCGTGCCCGGATCAACGTTGAGATAGGGGTCGAGTTTCCTGATCCGGACTCGGTAGCCACGCGCCTGAAGCAGAGCGCCCAGCGCTGCCGCAGCGATGCCTTTGCCGAGGGAGGAAACCACGCCGCCAGTGATGAAAACATATCGCGCCATGGGAGTGGAGGGTTAGCGCGCGAACGCCGATTATGCGAGTCCTAAATTCTGCCGATGCGCATTTTTCCACCGCTGGCAGGATGACCGCGCCGACGAAAAAAGGCCGGCTCGCGGGCCGGCCTCCATCCGTTTTCAATGCCGGCTCTAAAGGACCACCACCTCGGCGCCCATCTCCACCTTCTCGAAGAGTTCGATCACATGGTCGTTGATCATGCGAAAGCAACCGTTCGAGGACGCCGTTCCGATGGTCTGCGGTGCGTTGGTTCCGTGGATGCGGATGTGGGTGTCGTTCTTGCCCTGGTACAGGTAGATGGCGCGTGCGCCCAGCGGATTGCCAGGACCGCCATCCATGCCATCCTTGTACTTGCCGTACTTCTTCGGCTCGCGCTTGATCATGTCGGCCGTCGGAATCCAGCGCGGCCATTCCTGCATGTCGCCCACCTTGGCGCGGCCGGTAAAGCCGAGGCCCTCCTTGCCCACCGCCACGCGATAACGCGTCGCCCGGAACCAGCTCTCGACATAGAAGAGTTCCTTCGTCGCCGAATTGATGACGATCGTGCCGGGCTTGTATCCCTTGAAGGCAACCGTTTCCGGGGCGAATTTCGCGGCATATTTCGCGTCCGGGGAAGCCTTGGCCTTCTTCGCCGTCACGCTGGCGATCTTCTTGCTCACCGGCCTGGCGGCCTGTTTCCTCCCGGCATCCTTCTTGCCGGACCGGAGGCTGGCCTGCGGATTTGCATTAATCTTCGCGGCAGCCTGATCGCGCTTGAACGCGCGCCAATCGCTTTCGGCGGACGCCGGTGCGGCGGTCAGCACTGCTGCTGCGAGGGAAAGGGCAAGAAACATGCGGAACGGCTTCATGGTGGACCCAACGTCACAAGCGCGGCCATTCCAAGCCGCGAAGGTTAAGGAAGAACGTTTGCATTTTATGCCAATACGGGCGAAGCAGCAAGTTGTCAGGAAGAACAAAAGCATCAGGAATGACTTGTTCATTTCCGGCACCGTGACCCCGGTCACAATTTCTGCCCGGACAACGGAAGACTGGTAAATCAATTCTTAATATCCTGATCGAGCAGGCGTCCGGACAAGAAAAACCGGCGCGGCATGGCCGCGCCGGAATGGAAAGAAGCACTGCCCTTCGGCTTCGCAGCGTCAGTTGACGTTGGCGATGCGGGCCTGCTGGCGGCGGCGCTGGTCGGGTGGCGTTGCCTCTTCCAGCAGGCGATGCATGGCCTGCTCGACAGTCAGCGATTCCTGGTCGCGCGATCCCAGGCGGCGCAGGTTGACCGTACCCTCTTCGGCCTCGCGCTTTCCGCAGACGAGAATCACGGGGACCTTGGCGAGGCTGTGCTCGCGGACCTTGTAGTTGATCTTCTCGTTGCGCAGGTCGGCCTCGACGATCAGGCCGGCATCCCTCAGTTTCGCCGCCACGTCGCGGGCATAGCCGTCCGCGTCCGACGTGATGGTGGCCACCACCACCTGAAGCGGCGCGAACCACAGCGGCATATGGCCGGCGTAGTTTTCCAGCAGGATGCCGAGGAAGCGCTCCATGGAGCCGCAAATGGCACGGTGGATCATCACCGGCTGCCTCTTCTCCGACTTGTCGTCGATGTAGAAGGCGCCGAAGCGTTCCGGCAGGTTGAAGTCCACCTGCGTGGTGCCGCATTGCCATTCGCGGCCGATGGCGTCCTTCAGCACATATTCGAACTTCGGGCCATAGAAGGCGCCTTCGCCCGGATTGATGCCGGTCTTGATGCGCCCGCCGGACTTCTCCTCGATCTGCTTGAGGACAGCGGTCATCACCTCCTCGGCATGATCCCAGTTCTCGTCCGGGCCGACGCGTTTTTCCGGCCGCGTGGAAAGGAGAACCGTGATCTCGTCAAAGCCGAAATCGGCATAGGTGGAGAGGATGAGGTCGTTGATGCGCATGCATTCGGCCGCAAGCTGCTCCTCGGTGCAGAAGATGTGGGCATCGTCCTGCGTGAAGCCGCGCACGCGCATCAGACCGTGCAGGGCGCCCGACGGTTCGTAGCGGTGCACATTGCCGAATTCCGCCAGCTTGATGGGCAGTTCCTTGTAGGACTTCAAGCCATGCTTGAAGATCTGGACATGGCCGGGACAGTTCATCGGCTTGATCGCGAAGACGCGGTGATCGGCTTCCTCGTCGTCCGGGTTGGTGAAGGCATGGGCGGATTTCACCGCGAACATGTTCTCCTGGTACCAGCCCCAGTGGCCCGACGTCTCCCAAAGGCTCTTGTCGAGGATCTGCGGCGCGTTGACCTCGTCATAGCCCTGCTCGTCGAGGCGCCGGCGCATGTAGGACACGAGGCTCTGGAACATGCGCCATCCCTTGGCGTGCCAGAAGACGACGCCCGGTCCCTCGTCCTGGAAATGGAACAGATCCATCTCGCGGCCGAGCTTGCGGTGGTCGCGCTTTTCCGCCTCCTCCAGCATGTGGATGTAATCCTCAAGCTGCTGCTGGTCGGCCCAGGCGGTGCCGTAGATGCGGGTCAGCATCGGGTTGTTGGAATCGCCGCGCCAATAGGCGCCGGCCACCTTCATCAGCTTGAACGCGTTGCCGATCTGGCCGGTCGAGACCATGTGCGGCCCGCGGCACAGGTCGAACCAGTCGCCCTGATGATAGATCTTCACGTCCTGGTCTTCGGGAATCGCATCGACCAGTTCGACCTTGAAATGCTCACCCTTGCCGGCGAAGACTTCCTTTGCCTTGTCACGCGACCAGACCTCCTTGGTGAAGGGCCGGTTGCGCGCAACGATCTCCTTCATCTTCTTCTCGATCTTCGGCAGATCGTCGGGCGTGAAGGGCTCGTTGCGGGCGAAGTCGTAGTAGAAGCCGTTCTCGATGACCGGTCCGATCGTGACCTGGGTACCCGGCCACAATTCCTGCACTGCCTCGGCCATGACGTGGGCGGCGTCGTGGCGGATGAGTTCCAGCGCGCGCGGGTCGTCGCGCGTCACGATCTCGATCTCGCCGTCGGCGACCGGATCGGCAAGATCGCGCAAGACACCATCCAGCGCGATGGCGACAGCCTTCTTGGCCAGCGACCTGGAAATGCTCTCGGCCACATCGCGGCCGGTCGCGCCAAACGGATAATCGCGCTTCGAACCATCGGGAAATGTCAGGGAAACGGCATCAGCCATCGGTCTGTCTCCTGTTGTCCAGTCCCGCCTACGATCGCGGGTGGTTGAAGGCCCGCGGGCGCGGGCCTGATTTTCGCGGCCTATCTAGACGGCACATTCTCCGGCGTAAAGGGTCTGGCGACGATTGGCCGCGCCGCCGCGCTGTCAATGACGGTGAACGTGGCGGCCGTTTCGCCAGAAGCGCCAGGGCGTCCACCAGTGCTGGTCCGGTGCCAGCGTCTCCGGCACATTGTCGATGCCGCAGGTGCCTCCGGGTCCGCAACGTCCGACGCGGAACAGCGTCAGCCAGCCGCCCTTCCACAAACCATGGCGGGCCACGGCCTCGTATCCATATTCCGAGCAGGTCGGCATGTGACGGCATGTGTTGCCGATGAAGCCGGAAAGCGTGAGCTGGTAAAGGCGGATGAAGCCGGTTCCGAGCAGGCGGCCGGGCGTCTTGCGCCAGGGACCGGCCCAGTTGCGCCCCCGTGATCGTGCAGTGGCCGTCATGGTCAGGCGGCCGCCGCCTTCCGCTCGATCTGGTCGAGGCAGTCCACCACCGCATCGAAGGTCAGCATGGTGGAGGCATGGCGGGCCTTGTAGTCGCGCACCGGCTCCAGGTACCTGAAGTCGGCGAACCGGCCTTCCGGAGCGGGTCCGTTTTCCTTCAGCATCCGCCGCATGGTCTCGCGCAGCGCGCGCAGTTCCTCAACAGAGGCGCCGACAATTGTCTGTGCCATGATCGAGGACGAAGCCTGGCCGAGCGCACAGGCCTTCACGTCATGGGCGAAATCCGTCACCACGCCATCGGCAACCTTGAGGTCAACCGTCACCGTGGAGCCGCACAGCTTGGAATGGGCTGTCGCCGTGGCATCCGGATCGGCAAGCCTCTCCATCCGCGGGATGTTTCCCGCAAACCCCAGGATTTTCGCATTGTAGACGTCGTCGATCATGATCGTCCCGTCCTCTGGCGCAACCGGAACGGCAAATGCCGCGGGATGCATCTTTGATTTCCGTCTCGTGAGCATATATAAGGTCTGGAAAGGCCATGCGGCAAGCTGTGCGATCGCACAGTTTCTCAACGGCCTGGCTGGAAACGCCGCAGGTCGGCAGGTTTCGGAATTTTCCGGAAAACCGTTGCAGGCAGTGGTCCGTTCAACTCGTTCCTCCGTATCTTGTGAGGAACTACGGGAGACGCCTCGTCATGGATGCCATCGCTACCAATATCTCTTCGCTCACCGACACCGAAATCCAGCCGCCTGCCATGGAGCGGCCAAGCCGTGAGGAGGCCGAAGCGGCCGTTCGCACGCTGCTGCGTTGGGTTGGCGACAACCCGGACCGCGAAGGCCTCATCGACACGCCCGCGCGCGTGGTCAAGGCCTATGAGGAGATGTTCTCCGGCTACGGCGCCAACCCGTCGGAGGAACTGGGCCGCACCTTCGAGGAGGTCGCCGGCTACGACGATCTCGTCCTCGTGCGCGACATTTCTTTCCATTCCCATTGCGAACACCACATGGTGCCGATCATCGGGCGCGCCCATGTCGCCTACCTACCGGACGGCAAGGTGCTCGGCCTGTCCAAGATCGCCCGGCTGGTCCATGTCTTCGCCCGCCGCCTGCAAACGCAGGAGGCCATGACGGCGCAGATTGCGACCTCCATCCAGGACGTGCTAAATCCGCGCGGCGTCGCGGTGATGATCGAGGCCGAGCACATGTGCATGGCCATGCGCGGCATCCGCCAGCAGGGGTCGACCACCACGACATCCACCTTCACCGGCGCCTTCCGCGACAACCCGGAAGAGCAGGTGCGTTTCTTCACCCTGGCAAGGGACATGGGCCGCCGCTGAACCGCCGGTCCGGCCCCGGCCGGCAGACCATCCGGGACCGGACATGACGGACATTGCCTTCAAGGCCCCCTCCTCCGACAAGATCGCGCTTGAAACGGGCACGGACTTCACGCCCCGTTTCGATGCCAACGGCCTCGTGACCGCCGTCGTCACCGATGCGGACGACGGCGAACTCCTCATGGTGGCCTTCATGAATGCGCAGGCGCTGGCGCTGACGCTGGAGACCGGCCTGGCGCATTACTGGTCGCGCTCGCGCAACCAGTTGTGGAAGAAGGGCGAGACCTCCGGCAACATGCAGCAAGTGGTCGAGATTCGCACAGATTGCGACCAGGACGCGGTCTGGCTGAAGGTTCGCGTCGGCGGACACGACGCCACCTGCCATACGGGCAAACGCTCCTGCTTCTACCGGATCGCCAGCCTGGAAGGCAGCGTTCCAACGCTTGCCGATGACGGATCGCCGGCGCGGTTCGACGCGGACACGGTCTACAAGCACAATCATTGATACCGCTCAACGCGCGAACTTCCATTCGAATTTACGCATCGTTGAATAAAATGTGTCAGAGTGGAGGCTCGAAAGGAGGCTGCCATGCAGCTTTGGGCCATGTCACGGAAGGGAACCGTCCCGGCGCAAATCGATGCGCCGCCGCCGGCATTGGCCACGGAGGCACCCCCTCCCCGGACGAAGGCGGGCAAGAAGGGTATCGCGCTCGCCCTTGGCGGCGGCGCCGCCCGTGGCTGGGCGCATATCGGGGTATTGCGGGCGCTGGACGAAGCCGAGGTTCCCATCGGGATGATCGCCGGCACGTCCATCGGCGCGCTGGTCGGCGGTTGCTACCTGGCCGGCAAGCTCGATGACCTGGAGGAATTCGCGCGCGGCCTGACGCGCCGCCGCCTGCTGGGCCTGCTGGACCTGAACTTCGGCGGCAACGGCCTTCTCGGCGGAATGCGGCTGGATGCGCGCCTGCGCGACCATCTCGAAGGCCTGACCTTCAAGGACCTGCCCGCGCCCTTCGTCTGCGTGGCCACGGAAATCATGACGGGTCACGAGATCTGGCTGCACAGCGGCTCGCTGATCACGGCCATGCGCGCTTCCTACGCGCTGCCGGGCGTGTTCGAGCCGGTGATTTCCAACGGCCGGACCCTCGTGGATGGCGCGCTGGTCAATCCGGTTCCCGTTTCCGTTTGCCGCGCCTACGAACAGCGTCTCGTCATCGCGGTGAACCTGCACTACGACCTGTTCGGCCGCGCCGCAGTGGTCAAGCACGCGGCCATGGACCAGTCGGCCGACAATGACGAGGAAGAGATGGCAAAGCCGGATACACGGCCGATGCGTCTCGGCATTACCGGCGTGATGGTCGAGGCCTTCAACATCATCCAGGACCGCATCTCGCGTGCCCGCCTTGCCGGCGATCCGCCGGACCTGTCGCTGTTTCCCGCGCTCTCGCAGATCGGGCTGACGGAGTTCCACCGGGCCGCCGAAGCCATTGAACTGGGCTATGCGGAAACCATGCACCGCATGGCCGACATCAAGCGCCTGCAGGCCGTGACGGGCTGACTCTCAGACGATTTCCGCCGCATCGAGCAGCCGGTACTGAACACGCATCTGGCCGTTCCAGTGATTCACAGCGAGTGTGCCCGCCGTATGGATCATGCGGCCCCGGCTCTGCGTGAGGAATTGGCCGAGCGGCGTACCGGCGGCGCGAAAGGCCATGGCGTCGATCCGCCGCCCGGTCTGCGATTGCAGCGTGACACGCAGATGCGCGCCGGCATTGCCGACGGGCTGGACCCCGCTCACCGTGTGACGGGGCATGGCGAAAACCGGCTGCGGGTGGCCGGCGCCGTACGGCCCGGCCTGATCCAGCCTGTCCATTAGCGCCAGGTTGGCGCCCTCGGCCGACAGCGCGGCATCCACCTTGATCGATTGCCCGGACATCAGCGTATCGACCGCCTGGCGGGCCCGCTCCTCGAAGAAAGCACGCAGATCGCCGAGCCTGGCGCGCTCCACCGTGATGCCGGCCGCCATGGCATGCCCACCGCCCCTTACCAGCAGCCCTTCGCGCACCGCCTCGCCGACCAGGCGGCCGAGATCGAGGCCCGGAATGGACCGGCCGGACCCCGTCCCCCTGCCATTGGCGTCAAAGGCGATGGCGAAGGCCGGCCGGCGGGCGGCATCCTTCAGCCGCGAGGCGATCAGTCCCACGATACCCGGATGCCACTCCGTGCTTTCCGTCACCAGCACGGCCGGTCCATTGCCATGCATGAGTTCGGCGTCGGCCTGGGCGCGCGCTTCCTCCATCATGGATTGCTCCATGGCCTGGCGTTCACGGTTCAGCATGTCGAGCCGCGCCGCGATCTCGCGTGCCTCGGCCGGATCGTCGCCGGCCAGAAGCCGGCTTCCGAGCGCGGCATCGCCGATGCGCCCGCCGGCATTGATGCGCGGACCGAGTGCAAAGCCGAAATGCCAGGGCGCGATCGGCTCGCCGATGCGGGCAACCTCGGCGAGTGCCGCCATGCCGGGCGTTTCCAGCCGCCGCGCAACCTGGACGCCACGGCTGACAAAGGCCCTGTTGAGGCCCTTGAGCGGCACGACATCACAGACCGTCGCCATGGCCACGAGGTCGAGCATGGCGAGCAGATCCGGCGGCGGCTTGACACCCGGACGGGCGCGCAGCATGGCCGAAACGCGGACCAGCGCCAGGAAGACAACGCCGGCAGCACAAAGATGGCCCTGGCCCGACAGGTCGTCATCCCGGTTGGGATTGACCACGCCAAGTGCGGCTTCCGGCAATGCGCCGACGACCTGGTGATGATCGAGCACGACCACATCGGCGCCCGCATCGCTGGCTGCGGCGATGGCCTCGGTGCTGTTGGAGCCGCAATCGACCGTGACGATCAGCGACGCGCCACGGGCGCGCAGTTCGCGCATGGCGGCCGGATTGGGGCCATAACCCTCGAAGATCCGGTCTGGAATGTAGATCTCGTGCGGAACCCCGTAATGGCGCAGGTAGCGGCTCATCAGCGCCGAGGACGCTGCCCCGTCGACATCGTAGTCGCCGAAAATTGCGACCCGCTCGCCTCCAAGGATACTGGCGGCAATGCGCGCCGCCGCCTCGTCCATGCCGGTCAGGCTGGACGGATCGGGCATGAGGGCGCGAATGGTCGGTTGCAGGAAGCCCTTTGCCTCCTCCAGCGTGACGCCGCGGCCTGCCATGACCCGGGCGACGAGATCGTCGATGCCAAGGGTCTGAGCCATGGCCAGCGCGGCGTTTTCCTCCACCGGCCCGAGGCGCGAACGCCAGGCCAGACCGGAAGCCGATTGCCGGACATTGAGGAAACAGGCACTATCCATCGACTTCCCTGACAGTGATTCGTTGCGGCTGGTCACCGTGGCGTTGATTGCGTCCGGTTGGCAAGCGCCGCGATGGCGTGGCCATGGGTCATCGCAGCGGGGTACGGCTACGGTCCGGCATCATGAACAGGGCTACAACGGCAACCGTGGCGGCCAATGTCATGTATAAGGCCGGCGCCGTCGCCAGACCGGTTACGGCGATCAGGCTCGTAGAGATCATCGGCGTCAGGCCGCCGAAGACTCCCAGCCCGAGATTGAATGCGACCGAGTATCCCGAAAGGCGGTCGGCTTCGGGAAAAAGCTCGGCAAACAGGGCCGGACCGGACCCAAGCGGAACCGCAAGCAGCAGGAAGGTCAGCACATGGGTGCAGATCACCGACAGCCACGATCCGCCGGACGCCAGCATCCATTCATGCATTGGCCATGCGGCGAGGCCGAGCGCAAGCATGGCCATCGCGATCCAAGTCCGCCGCGCCAGCAGGCGGTCACCCACGATGGCCAGAAGCGGCATGGCCGGAATGATGAGCAGCGTCATTCCGGTGTTGATCGTGAGCGCAGTCGCGCGTTCCATGAGGCCTTGCGCCGAGAGCCATTCGGGCAGGTAGACAAAGGCGATATAGTAGCTGGTGCCGTATGAGGCGGCGAAAGCAAGCGCCAGGAAGGTCTCGTGCCGGTTGGTGGTGAATGCCTGCAGAAGCGGCGACGTGTCGTCACGAGCGGCATGATGCGCCATGAACCGTTTGGACGCATGCAGGTTGCGCCTCAGCCAGATGGCCGTGGTGCCCAGCAGCGCACCAGCCAGGAACGGCAGGCGCCAGGCCCATTCGCCAAGTGCCTCCTGGCTGAAGACGTTTGTCACCAGCGCGGCAGCGCCGACGCCAAGCAGCGACCCGGTCATGGACCCGATATTGGTCCAGCTTCCGACAAGACCGCGCCTGCCTTCAGGCGCCGTTTCCACAAGATAGGTCACGGAGGACGAAAATTCGCCACCGACCGACAGCCCCTGCACAAGGCGCACCAGAACCAGAAGTGCCGGCGCCAGAAGGCCAGCTGTCTGGTAGGACGGCAACAGTCCGAGCAACAGCGTCGGCAGCGCCATCATCACGACCGATATCTGCATCGTGCGCGCGCGGCCGTAGCGATCGCCGAACCAGCCGAACGCCGCCGCACCGAGCGGCCGCATGATGAAACCGGCGGCAAAGATGCCATATGTCGCGATCAATCCGGCCGTCGGGCTGCCGGCCGGAAAGAACACAGGTGCGATGACGCCCGCAAGAAAGCCATAGAGTGCGAAATCATACCACTCCACGACATTGCCGATGAAACCGGCCATGATCCGGTGGCGCAGTTCGGGCTGCTGGGGCCCTTGGCCTCCGTTTGCCGACATATCGCCTTTCCTGTCTCCTGCGGCGCAAGCCTCCGCGGACATGATGGCACAATATTGGCAAGAAACGCAGACAACCCGCAATTGCGCCGGGCGACGGCTGCCCCGTCGGACCCGGTCAGAACTTGCTCTGGTCCTGGTGCTTCGCCTTGATCTCGCGCACGGTCTGCGACGAGGACCGCATGACGATGGTGTGCGTGCCGATATAGTCGCGAGCGAACTTCACGCCCGAAAGCAGGTTGCCGTCGGTCACGCCGGTCGCCGCGAAGAGGACGTCGCCGCGCGCCATTTCCTCCATGGTGTAGATCTTGTCGGGATTCTCGATCCCCATGGATCGGGCGCGCGCGATCTTCTCGTCGGAATTGAGCAGCAGCCTGCCCTCCATCTGGCCGCCGATGCAACGCAGCGCGGCTGCCGCGAGCACGCCTTCCGGCGCGCCGCCGATGCCAAGATAGATGTCGATGCCCGTCTCGTCCGGGTCGGTGGTGTGGATCACGCCGGCCACGTCGCCGTCGCCGATCAGGCGGATCGCCGCGCCGGTCTCGCGCACGTCCTCGATCAGGCGGGCATGGCGCGGACGGTCAAGGATGCAGGCCGTGATCTCGTTGACCGGCACGCCCTTGGCCTTGGCGAGGGCGTTGATGTTGTCCCTGGCGCTGGCTTCCAGGCTGACGATGCCCTTTGGATAGCCGGGGCCGACGGCAATCTTGTCCATGTAGACGTCCGGTGCGTAGAGCAGGCTGCCCTTCTCCGCGATGGCGATGACGGCCAGCGAATTGGGAAGGTTCTTGGCGCAGATCGTGGTGCCTTCCAGCGGATCGAGCGCGATATCGACCTCCGAGCCGCCCATGCCGACCTCCTCGCCGATAAAAAGCATCGGCGCCTCGTCGCGTTCGCCCTCGCCGATCACCACCGTGCCGGAGATCGGCAGGCGGTTGAGTTCGTTGCGCATGGCATCGACGGCCACCTGGTCGGCGGCCTTCTCGTCGCCACGCCCGCGCAGCCGCGCCGCCGCGACGGCCGCCGCCTCGGTGACGCGCACCAGTTCGAGGGTAAGGATACGGTCGAGACCGGAAGATGCGTTCTTGGCCATGGCACGTCCTGACTGGAAAGATCCGATAGAAAGCGGGGCGGGCCTCCCGGCGCACCCCTGCTGGCGCGATCTTTTGTCAGAGCATCGGACGGCCCGCAAGGCCCGCGCCGGTCTTTCTGCCGGTTCGGTAAAATTCAAACCGATTGAAAGTCAACGACTTGCCGAGGATGCCCGGAATGGCACGCTCAACCCGCCCTCTCGATGCGGATGACCTGCGGCCTGTCGGTCAGATGGCCGTCGGCCGTGATTCCCTCGACCGCCTTGCGCACGGCCGCCTCCGTGGTCTCGTGCGTGACGAGGATGACGGTCTTGGCCGCGCCCTTGCCGTCGCCGGCCGGATCGGAATGCTGGACGATGGACTCCAGCGAGATGGCGTTGTCGGCCATGCGCCGCGCAATGTCGGCGAAGACACCGACCCGGTCATGCACCGTCAGGCGGATGAAGTAGCCGCCCTCATGGCTGCGCATCTGCGCCTTCTCGCAGGGCTTGAGGTCGCGCGCCGGCCAGCCGAGCGCCGGGCCGTGCTGGAAGCCGGGGCGGCTCTTGGCAATGTCGGCGATGTCGCCGATGACCGCCGAGGCCGTCGCATTGCCGCCAGCGCCAGGGCCGGACAGGAGAAGTTCGCCGAGCAGGTCCGTTTCGATGGCGACCGCGTTGGTCACGCCATGAACCTGCGCGATGACCGAACTCTTGGGCACCATGGTCGGATGGACACGCTGCTCGATGCCGCTGTCGGTCTTCTGTGCCACGCCGAGCAGCTTGATGCGGTAGCCAAGCTCGCCGGCCGCGCGGATATCCGCCAGGGTGATGTTGGAAATGCCCTCGAGGTAGATGTCGTTGGCGGCAATCTGTGTCCCGAAGGCAATGGCCGTGAGGATGGAAAGCTTGTGGGCGGTGTCGTTGCCCTCGATGTCGAAGGTCGGATCGGCCTCGGCATAACCCAGGCGCTGGGCATCGGCGAGCACCTCGGCAAACGGGATTTCCTCTTCCTCCATCCGGGTCAGGATGTAGTTGCAGGTGCCGTTCATGATGCCGAAGACGCGCTCGACCGTGTTGCCCGCCAGCGCCTCGCGCATGGTCTTGATGACCGGTATGCCGCCAGCCACCGCCGCCTCGAAGTTCAGGAGCACGCCGTTTTCCTCGGCGCTGGCGGCCAGTTCCACGCCGTGCCGGGCCAGCAATGCCTTGTTGGCGGTCACGACATGGCGTCCCGCTGCAAGTGCGGCCTTGACCGCATCCAGCGGCGCGCCGGCATCGCCACCGATCAGTTCGACAAAGACATCGATATCCGCCGAGGCGGCGAGCGCCACCGGATCGTCGTACCAGGTCACGCCGGACAGATCGACACCGCGATCCTTGCCGCGGTCGCGCGCGCTCACAGCGGCGACTTCGATCACGCGGCCACACTGGCGCGTCAGGACGGCGCCGTGTTCGCCGAGAATGCGCACCACCGATGCGCCCACAGTGCCCAATCCGGCAATTCCTACCCGCAGCGCCTCAGCCATGGTCGCCTTGTCCCCCGATTCGATATCCGGTCATATGGTTTGACAGGGCCGGCAGGACGCCGGCCCGCCCGACGTCAACGCCGCGCGGAAAGCGGCACGACATTTCCGTTGTCCACCGGCGAGGCGGCGGACAGGAACTTCTTGATGTTGCGCGCGGCCTGGCGGATGCGGTGCTCGTTTTCCACCAGCGCCAGGCGCACGTGATCGTCGCCATGCTCGCCGAAACCGATGCCAGGCGCCACGGCCACATGGGCCTTCTCGACCAGCAGTTTGGAGAATTCAAGCGAACCCATCGCCTTGAAGGGTTCGGGGATCGGGGCCCAGGCGAACATGGTCGCCGGCGGTGGCGGAACCTGCCAGCCGGCGCGGCCGAACGAATCGACCATGACGTCGCGGCGCGCCTTGTAAATCTGGCGGACTTCCTCGATCTCGGTGCCGTCGCCGTTCAGCGCGGCGGTGGCCGCCACCTGGATCGGCGTGAACGCGCCGTAGTCCAGATAGGACTTCACGCGCGCAAGCGCCGCGATCAGGCGTTCGTTGCCGACAGCGAAACCCATGCGCCAGCCGGGCATGGAGAAGGTCTTGGACATGGAGGTGAACTCCACGGCCACATCCATGGCGCCGGGCACCTCGAGGATCGAGGGCGGCGGAGCGCCATCGAAGTAGATCTCCGAATAGGCAAGGTCGGACAGGAGGATGATGTCGTTCTTGCGGGCATAGGCCACGACTTCCTTGTAGAAGTCGAGCGATGCCACATGGGCCGTCGGGTTCGACGGATAGTTCAGGATGAGCGCCAGCGGCTTGGGGATGGAATGGCGCACGCCCCTGTCCAGTGCCGCCATGAAGGCGTCATCCGGTTCCACCGGCAGCGCGCGGATCACGCCGCCCGACATGATGAAGCCGAAGGCATGGATCGGGTAGGTCGGGTTCGGGCACAGGATGACATCGCCCGGCGCGGTGATCGCCTGGGCCATGTTCGCGAAGCCTTCCTTCGAGCCCAGCGTGGCGACGATCTGCGTGTCGGGATTGAGCTTCACGCCGAAGCGGCGGGCATAGTAGTTGGCCTGAGCCTTGCGCAGGCCGGGAATTCCGCGCGAGGAGGAATAGCGGTGGGTGCGCGGATCGCGGACCACGTCGACAAGCTTGTCGACGATGGATTTCGGCGTCGGCAGATCCGGATTGCCCATGCCGAGATCGATGATGTCGGCGCCGGCGGCGCGGGCGCTGGCCTTCAGACGGTTGACCTGCTCGAAGACGTAAGGTGGAAGCCTGCGGACCTTGTGAAATTCTTCCATGTTCGTGACCGTCGAAATCCCTGGAGATGCAAGGCTCCGGGCGCTGGCCGGAACCCCTTCAGTCGTTCGCTATACACCCTCGCCGGAGCCGGGTCGATACCGTCACTCGCTTTCGATCTCTTCCAGCGCTTCGCGAGTGTGCGTGCGTCCGAGACGGCGCAACTCCCCCTCGCCGCCGACGCGTGCGCCCGCGCCCGACGCACGCTGCGAATTGCGCGCCGCGTTCAGTTCGGACACGGTGGCCGCCCGCTGCGCAGGGCTGATCTGGGCCGTCTGGCCCTTCGGCACGACGTTGATGTTCGGGAACTGGCCGGTATCGCGCGCATTGGACAAGGTGGGCGGCACCGGAGCAGGCCGGCCGGTGTCCGGTTCATCCGCCCCGGCAACCGTTCCGGCCGGCGCCGGGGTTTCGGCCGCTCCGGGAACAGAAGGCGGAGGCAGGAGCGAGCGCGGCGCGGCATCCTCGAGGCTGGCGGTCGTGCAGGCAGCAACAATCAGGCCGGACGCAGCGGCCGCCGCCCGCAACGCCGTCATCATGCTGACACCTTGCGGCATGAAAAGCCTCATCGAATTCATCCTGTAGGCGCACTCCGCAGGATCGCGCGGGCGGGAGACAAGGAAAAGCTGACCAACCTTTGTCGCGCTTGTATGGGGCAACGGTTACAGCCTATTGTGTCAATAACAAGCCGGTACACGAGCTTTCGGGAGGAATAGGGCCAATGTCTAAGGACGGCAAGGACAAGAAGGAATCGGGTCCGTCGACCGATCAGCTTGATTCCTACGTCGTCAAGGATCCCGAGGCCTTTGCGCGCAACATGGCCAGGGCCATTGAGGCGGCGGGCAAGGCGGCTTCCAACTGGATCGCGCCGCGCGAGGAGGGCAAGGTCGATCCGATGGCCGAACCCATGGCCGACATGGTCAAGACCTTCTCGAAGGTCGGCGAATACTGGCTCTCTGATCCGGCGCGCGCGCTCGACGCGCAGACCCGCCTTTTCTCCAACTACATGACGGTGTGGACGAACTCGGTGCGCCGCGCCACCGGTGACGTCGACGAGGGTGCGGTCAAACCCGAAAAGGGCGACAAGCGGTTCGCGGATCCGGAATGGGACAACAACGCCTTCTTCGACTTCCTCAAGCAGACCTACCTGGTGACAAGCCGCTGGGCGCATGACCTGGTGACGGAAGCCGACGGCCTGGACCCGAAGACGCGTCACAAGGCGGGGTTCTATGTCGACCAGATCTCCAACGCCATTTCGCCATCCAATTTTCTGCTGACCAACCCCGAACTCTACCGCGAGACGATCGCCTCGAACGGCGAGAACATCGTGCGCGGGATGCAGATGCTGGCAGAGGATATCGAGGCAGGCCAGGGCGACCTGAAGATCAGGCAGGTCGACACGAGCCCGTTCAAGGTCGGCGTCAACATGGCCAACACGCCCGGAAAGGTGATCGCGCGGTCCGAGACGGCCGAGATCATCCAGTACGAGGCGGCGACCGCGACCGTGCTCAAGCGCCCTCTCCTGATCGTCCCGCCGTGGATCAACAAGTTCTACATCCTCGACCTCAACAAGGAGAAATCCTTCATCCGCTGGCTGACGGAACAGGGGCATACCGTCTTCGTCGTCTCCTGGGTCAACCCGGACGAGCGCCACCGCAAGAAGACCTGGGAGGCCTATATCGAGGAAGGCATCGTGCTGGCGCTCGATTCCATCGAGGCGGCGACCGGCGAGCGCGAGGTCAATGCGATCGGCTATTGCGTTGGCGGGACGCTTCTGGCAGCCGCCCTTGCCATGTTCGCCCGCGACGGCGAAACGCGCATCCGCAGCGCGACCTTCTTCACCACCCAGGTGGATTTCACGTATGGCGGCGACCTGCTCGTCTTCGTCGACGAGGACCAGGTGAAATCCGTTGAGCGGCAGATGGAGACGAAGGGCTACCTGGATGGCGGCAAGATGGCGACGGCCTTCAACATGCTGCGCTCGCGCGAACTGATCTGGAACTACGCCGTCAACAACTACATGCGCGGCAAGACGCCGATGGCCTTCGACCTGCTCTACTGGAACTCGGATTCCACGCGGATGACGGCCGCCAATCATTCCTTCTACCTGCGCAACTGCTATCTTGAGAACAACCTGTCGAAGGGAACCATGCAGCTTGGCGGCGCGCCGGTTCATCTCGAGGACATCAAGATCCCGGTCTACAACCTCGCCACGCGGGAGGACCATATCGCGCCGGCCAAGTCCGTCTTTCACGGCTGCCGCTTCTTCGGCGGCGATGTCCAGTATGTGATGGCGGGATCCGGCCATATCGCGGGTGTCGTCAATCCGCCCGACAAGGTGAAGTACCAGTACTGGACCGGCGGCAAGCCGGAGGGTTCTTTCGAGGACTGGGTGGCCTCGGCCCGGGAAACCCCCGGATCCTGGTGGCCGCACTGGCAGGCCTGGATCGAGTCCATGGAGGCCGGCGAGCGGGTCAAGGCGCGCAAGATCGGCGGCAGGAAGCTCAAGGCCCTTTGCGATGCGCCTGGTGAATATGTGCTGGCGCGTGTCTGACCGGATACCGGCACAAGATGCGTCGCCTTGCCGCAAGCTGGCCGCCATGCCATCTTCATCTTGTCGCCTCAATTGACGATTAACCGCCGTGCTATAGTCACAAACACGCGCCAGGGGACTCGATTCGATTGGCGTTGTGAACTTTACCGCGAGCCTGGCCGTGGCTTGAGCCCGAGGGGGCCGGCGGCCAAGGGGGATGATTGTTGAACAAGGCGCGATTGCCCGGATGGAGCGCGTTGGCGGGATGTGTGGCCGTCGCGACGATTGCAGCGGGCCTTACCGGTTGCAGCACAACAGCGGTTCCGCCGATGGAAGTCGCGCTGGCCGATGTGGCATCCCAGGCCTCGCTGGGAACAAGTCAGTCACAGGGCGACGCCGCCGCCTTCGAACCGGTCAGCCAGGACGGTGCCGACGTGGCCGCCAGTTCCTTGCAGGCCGCGGGCAATGAAGCCGGCACCGAAACCGGCGCTTCCGGCGATGGCCCGGACGGCGATCAGGGGGAAAGCGGAACTCCGTTCGAAACGGTGGCAGCCTCTGCAGCATTGCCGGAATCAGGCGAAACGATCGACGGATCCTCCGGATCGCAATCGGCCGAAAGCGCCATCGCATCGGCCCGCGTGGCCCAGGCGGCGGGGCCGCTGCCCGTGCCGAGCGCCGCGCCGCGGCCTGGGAGCGGAACAGCCGCAGTGGCGGCAAACCCCGCCGGCGGGGCTGAAGCGCGGCCGATCCAGGTTGCCTCCGCCTCTCCGCAGATCGAAAAGCGGGGCTTCCTGTCCTCGCTGTTTTCAACGCAACCTCCCCGCCCGGCCATGGCGCTGGCGGACACCGGCCGCAGCCGTGCCCCGGCCGCCGCACCAAAACCCGCGGCCACGGCGCGCAAAGCGGTGCGGACGGCATCGCTGACCTCCGACCTTCCCGCAGGTGCCACCGGGAGCCTGACAGCCCTGCCCGGCGTTCGCGCGGAATCCCTTTTCGAGATCACGCGCAAGTCCGGCGGTTACGACGACAGCGACGTCGATATCAACGAAGCCGATGACAGGCCGGTGCGCGTGGCATCGGTCACGGGCCTGGCGCGCCTTGCACCGAACGGACTGGCCGTGCAGACCGCCGACGTCGATGTCGCCTGCCTCAAGCCGCAGCTCGTTCGCGTCCTGAAGACACTGGAACGCCACTACGGCCAGAAGGTCGTTGTCACGTCCGGTTACCGCAGCCCGAAACGCAACAGGCGCGCGCGCGGCGCGAAAAATTCCCTGCACATGTATTGCGCTGCCGCCGACATCCAGATCGCCGGCGTTTCCAAGTGGGATCTGGCGAAATACCTGCGCACCATGCCGGGTCGTGGCGGTGTCGGCACCTATTGCCACACCCAGTCGGTGCACGTGGATATAGGCCCGGAACGCGACTGGAACTGGCGCTGCCGCCGTTCGTCCCGCAAGCGCAAATAGAACGATCGGCATTCCGCAGATCGTTTCATGCCCCGGCGCCCGAAAGCAGCCGTCACGCGGGCCGGCCTCGCTCGAATCGACATGAAAAAAATGCCGGAAGCATCTGAAATGCCGGCGCGCTGCGGCAGTGGCACCGGATCCTTGCCTTTCCGCCTCCATGCCCGGTCCGCTGAAACTGCCATTGGCATCGGCATGCGGAGAACTTTTTTTCGCAATCCGCATCAACAGGGGTTGCCCACCGCCCGGAATCTTTCTATACGCCGTCTCGTCTTGAACGCGCCCTTCGTCTAGCGGTCTAGGACGCCGCCCTTTCACGGCGGAAACACGGGTTCGAGTCCCGTAGGGCGTACCACCTCTTTCCAGAACAATTGTCTGCTTCGGCCGCTGCCCGGCGTTCTGCCTGTTTCCGGCAGCTGACGGCCTTACGCTCTGTCCCCCCACCGTCCCGGACTTCAGTCGGCACAATCCCGCGGCCGTCAGAGAATGAAATCGCTTGCGTCGATACCGAGCCCCGTGCCGAGTACTTCGAGACGGAAATCGGCCACCCGGTCGCCGTCGACATCGCCCTCCAGGATGGTGACCAAACCGGCATATTCATAGGCACGCAATTCCCCGGCGGTGCCGGAAAAGAAGCGGCCGACAAAGGTGAAGGCCTGATCCCCGCCAAGGCCGGCATTCGCATCAAGGGCCGACAGGTCGAACCGGTCCTCGCCATCGGTGAAGTCCTGGATGCGGTCGCGGTCGGCGAACAACTGGCCGGAATCGGACATGGAGAGGTAGACGAAAACGTCGGCGTCATTGCCGCCATAGAGGATATCGCGCCCGGCGCGCCCGCGCAGCGTGTCATTGCCATTGTTACCCAGCAGGATATCGTTCCCGGCGCCTCCGTCGAGAAGATTGACCTGGGCGGAACCATAGAGCCGGTCATCGAAATTGGAACCGACGAGGTTTTCAAAACCGGAGATCGTATCGCCGGCGGCATCGCCGCCGGAAGCCGTGTTCCCGCCCAGAAAGACCTGAACGGCCGCCGTCGAATCCGCGTAATTCAGCGTGTCGAAGCCAGCCCCGCCGGACAGGACATCCGCCCCTGATCCGCCACGGACCGTGTCGTTGCCATCGCCGCCGGAAAGCGTGTCATCGCCTCCCCGCCCCACCAGGACATCATTTCCCGCATCACCGTTGATGACATCGCCGCTGCCCGAACCCGTCACCGTATCGTTGCCAACGCCTGCGGAGAACGGGGTTCCGATGTTCTGCGTTTCGCTCAGGACAACCACATCGTTTCCGGCAAGGCCATCGGCCTGCCCCGGGAACGCCGACAGGTCGTAGTCGTTCAGATCGACAACATCGTCTTGTGCGGTGAATATCGCCAGCGTCACGGATATGGATCCGGATGCCGTGCCCGCGCCGCCTGTTCCCTGGGCACCACTGTTGCCGTCGGAAAAGGTCCAGTCCAGAGTGACGGCCGACGTATCGTTGCCGGTGTTGCGGAAGGTGACCTGGCGGAGGGCGTCATTGACGAGGGATGCCGTTGCTGCTGCCTCGAAGGTCAAGGTCAAGGTTCCAGCCGAGTTCGCCGTGACCGTCCCGATCACCGTACCGCCAACCGTCAGGCTTCCCCCTTCCGTCAAGGTCTCAAGGGTCCCGGAATGGCCGAAAATATCACCGGCATCCGCGCCGCCCTGGCGCTGGATGGTGATCGACGCACCGGCATAGGAACCGGCCGCATCGAGTTCGGCGTCAGCAATGGTCACATCATTGTCCATGACGACTGCCGCGCCGCTTGCCTGTGCCACGAGCGCCGCGTCGAGGCCGGTGAAGACCGGAGCGTCGTTGACGCCTGTGACCGTGACGACGACATCATGATCCCCGCTGGACCCGCCATCGCCATCGGTCAGGGTGAACCGCACCGTGCGGTCGCCGGGTGTCGGGACATCGTTGCCGGGGTTGTCGTATGTGATATTGCGGATCAGGGCCTCGGCGGCGGCCGGCGTTGCCGAAGCGTTGAAGGTGATCACGAGGGCTGCGCCGCCGGTGCCACCCGTCCAGGTGCCGATCGCGACGCCGCCCCAGGTGACCGTGCCACCCGATATGCCGATCTGGCCCGCGCCGGTTCCCTCGTTGCGGATGGCGAGCACGTCTTCCGCAGCATGTCCTCCGGCCACGATGGAAACCGTGAGCGTTCCGGTATCGAAATCGGCCGAGTCGCCATCGACGACCACCGCGCCTGGCGCCTGGTCGAGGATGACGGGTCCGAAGCCTTCGACAAAGCCAGCCGTGTCGGATGCCAGTTCGGAGATTGCCGGGCTTTCGATATTCACCCAAACCCGGTTCGACCCCAGATCATTGGCCACATAGGCGTCGAGGTCGCCATCCGCATCGATGTCGCCGAGGGCGACGCCAATGGCATAATCCGAACCAAGCGCCAGCCCGCCTTCCGAGAACACTGCGGACCCGTCATTGAGCCAGACCCGGTTTCCATCGATGTTGTTGGCGACGAACGCGTCGAGATCGCCGTCGCCATCAAGGTCGCCCAGCATGACGCCATTGCTTCGCGAATTGCCGAGCGCCTGGCCACTGTCGGTGTAGGTTCCGGTGCCGTCATTGAGCCAGACCGTGTTGGGCTGACCCCAATTGGTCACGAAAGCGTCCAGATCGCCATCGCCGTCGAGATCGCCCAGGACGACGTTGCTTCCATAGCTGGTGCCAAGGGTCTGGCCGCTGTCGGTGAAGGTGCCTGACCCGTCATTGATCCAGACCCGGTCCGCCTGGTTCGCATTGGCGGTGAACATGTCGAGATCGCCGTCGCCGTCCACGTCCCCGAGCGTGATGCCGAGGGTCTGCGAGGTGCCGAGCGCCTGGCCGCTGTCGGTAAACGTGCCGGCGCCGTTGTTCAGCCAGACCCGGTTGGCCTGTCCGTAATTCGCGACGACGGCATCAAGATCCCCATCGCCGTCCACGTCGCCAAAGGCAACCGCGCGGCTGTCACCCGTGCCAAGCGACTGGCCGCTATCGGTGTAGACACCCGTACCGTCATTCAACCAGACGCGGTTGCCCGCGTTCCGGTTCGTCACGAATGCATCCAGATCGCCGTCGTTGTCGACATCGCCGAGAACCACGCCCCAGCTGTCGGCCGTGCCGAGCGCCTGGCCACTGTCGACGAAAGTTCCGCTTCCGTCGTTGAGATATACGCGGTTGGCCTGGTTGGAGTTTGCGACAAGAACATCGAGATCGCCGTCGCCATCCACATCGCCCATGGTGACATAGCGGCTGTTGCTGCTGCCAAGCGTCTGGCCGCTGTCGGTGAATTCAGCCGAACCCGACTGCAGGATGCCGACCGTCACGTCATTGTTCGCCGAAACCGCGCCATCGCCGTCGTCGACCGTGACGCGGATCGTGCGCAGGCCCGTATCGGGTCCGGCCGTGTTCGTGTTTTCGTACTGGACCGAGTGGACCAGGGTGCTCACCAGGGACGCCGTGGCATTGGCATTGAAGCTGACAACGAGGTCGTTGCCCGCGGCGATATCGTTGACCAGCGTGCCGATGACGGTGCCGCCCACCGAGACCGTCGCACCGGCCGTCGTGCCCGACAGGGCCACCGTGCCGGATGTATCGAGGGTGAGGAGATCCTCGGCGGCCACGGCACCGGCCGCGACGCTGACCGTCAGGTTGCCGCCGTCGAAATCGGCGGAGTCCGCATCGCTCAATCCGGCCGCGACCGGCGCCATGCCGTGATTGTCGGTGCCTGTTCCCGCCGCATCGATGAAGACGGGTCCCTGCCCCTGGGTGAAGGTCACCCGGTCGCCGTCGAGATTGGTCAGAACCGGTGCAATCGCTATCGGCATTTCTCTCTCTCCCAGAGACATCAACAACGACGCAAATAGGAGAACGGCGGGAAATACCGGCATTGACGCCTGTCAACGCCGCGATACTGTTCGTCTCCGCGCCGCTTGCCGGGTGTCATCTGGCGGTCGGGGTGTTGCCCGCCGGCATCAATCGACGCCGGCCAGCATCAGGACGAGCGGGAGCGTAAACACGACGGCCAGGGTCTGGAAAGTGACGATGCCGGCCATGAACGTGCCGTCGCCCTTCATCTGCCGCGTCAGGACATAGGCCGTCGGGGCCGTGGGGACGGCGGAGAAGACGACCAGCACCAGCGCCTCGATACCGGACAGGCCGAACAGCCATGCTGATGCGGTGGCCAGGACTGGCATGAACAGCAGGCGTGCCGCACCGGTCGCGAACAGGCCGGGCAGATCGGCGCGCAGGGTTTCGGGTCTGAGCGCGGCACCGACACAGAGCAGTCCCAGCGGCAGGCTGCCCTGCCCCAGGAGTTTCAGGAAAGCGCCCGTGCCGAAGGGAAGGCCAATGCCGCTCAGGGCCAGGGCAAATCCCGCCAGGCAGGCAAGCACGAGCGGATTTGCGGCGACGCTGCGCAACAGCGCCCGCGGTGCCCGCGTTGTGCTGCCCCCGCTCAACGCGATGATCGCCAGAACATTGACCAAGGGAACCGAGACCGCGAGATAGACCGCCGCTCGCCCGATGCCTTCGCTCCCCGCGATCAGGGCAAGAACGGCAAGGGCGAGATAGGTGTTGAAGCGGACCACGCCCTGGAGGACCGGGCCGAAGCGGGCAGCCGGCATGGGACGGAAGCGCTGCGCCAGGGCCAGTCCCGCGCTCGCCACCAGGATGGCCGCCACGGCCGCCGCGCCAAGGCGCGGCACATGCGGATCGTGAACCGGCGCTTCGGCCAGGCTGGACACGAGAAGTGCCGGAAACAGCAGGAAGTAGGTGAGACGCTCGGCGGCGGGCCAGAATCCGGCTGCCGGGAACCCTTTTCGCGCAAGCAGATAGCCGGCGCAGATCAGGGCAAAGATCGGCCAGATCGTTGTCAGAAGCATGTCCGTCCCGTTTTCCGCATGTCCGCTTCCCGGACGATGCCGTGTATCCGCGCTGTCCTCGCCGAAGGCAAGGCGCAACGATGGCAGGCCGGACCGGGCGGCCCGGTTTGCGAATTCGCACGGCCTGCGGCTGATTCCGGGTGACCAGGTCGTGATTGTTTCCTAATCTGCCCGATAATTTCCTGTCAAAGCCGCGAGGGGTATCATGCCGGGTGAGGTGTTGGTGGATCCGGACGATATCATTCCAGGTCTTCGCCTGGGCGAAGTCGGTGTCTGGCGCTGGCGTATCGAAGGCGAGGCGCTGGAGTGGACCGAAAACCTGGAAGCCATACACCGCATGGAGCCCGGTTCCTTCGACGGAACCCTGGAAAGCTTTCGCCGCGACCTGCATCCGGAAGACGCGGAAGCGGTCTGGCTCGCCATCACCCGGAGCATCGAGACGGGAGAACCCTATGCGGTGGTCTACCGGTCCGCGCTGGCCCGCGCGAACCGGCCGGTGTGGATCGAGGCGAAGGGCGGTGTCTTCCATGGCCGCAACGGCGAGCGGTACCTGACCGGTGTCTGCAGGGATGTCACGGCCAGCGTCAGTGGCAAGAAGGACCTGGAGAAACGCTTCACCCAGCAGAAGGGCATACAGGAACTGGGCAGCTATGCGCTGGGCGACGTCTCGCTCAACGACATCATGGACAAGGCCGTCGAAACCGCGGCACAGGTCTTCGATGTTCCGTTGGCCAAGATCCTCCAGTTCGTCGACAGCGCCGATGAACTGAAGCTGGTGTCCGGCACCGGCTGGAATGAGGGCCTCGTCGGCAAGGCCAGCGTCGGGATCGACCTGGATTCGCAGGCCGGTTACACCCTCACGTCATCCCGGCCGGTGATCGTGTCCGACCTGACGGTCGAAAGCCGCTTTTCCGGCCCCGCCCTGCTCCGGGATCACGGTGTGCGCAGCGGCATGAGCGTCGTGATCGCCGGGGCGTCGGACCGTCCCTTCGGCGTCTTCGGCATTCATGACCGGGATCTGCGGACATTCGACGAACATGACGTCGATGCGCTGATTTCCATCGCCAACATCGTCGCGCAGGGCGCCCGGCAGCACGAGGCCAATGAACGCCAGCGGCTCATCCTGCGGGAGATGGCGCACCGCTCCGGCAACCTTCTCCAGGTGGTTGCCTCGCTCGCCTCGCAGACCTTCCGGACCCATTCAGACCCTGCCACGGCGCTGCAATCCTTCATCAGCCGGCTGGAATCGCTATCCCGCGCCAATCAACTGATCACCAGGAGCGGCTGGAGCAACATGCGGTTCCGGTCGCTGATCGAGGAAGTGCTGGGCCTGCAAAGGGACCGTCTGGAAATCCGGGGCCGGGATATCCGCCTGCCGGCGGATCTGGCATTCGACATGGCTCTCGTCCTCTACGAACTGGCCACCAATTCACTCAAGTACGGGGGCCTGTCGACTCCCGGTGGAAAGGTCAGCCTCACCTGGCATATCGAACCGGCCGGCGAGGCGCGAATATTTCATCTGGATTGGAGCGACAGCGAAAAAGTGGCGAAGAAAATCTCCGGGACGGGCTTCGGTTCAAGACTGAAACACGCGCTTGTCGAACAGAAATGGCGCGGGACCATGACCGTGGAAATGGAAGGGCCCTATCGTTTCTCCTGCGCAATCCCGCTTCAGGACGAATCCTGACAGGCAATGACGGCACGCCTCACTCGATATCCGTGTAGGCGGCCAGCGCTTCGGCAACGAGGGGATTCGCAAACCGCCTTTGCAGGGTGACTGCGCAGAAATTCTCGGTGATCCCGTCGAGCCTTGCATATTCCACAAGCGTGCCCGCAGAAAGTTCGTCACGAACGACGATTGGCGGGATCACGGCAAGGCCGGCGCCCGTTCGCGCGAGAAGCCGGAGCATGGCCATGTCATCGGCCTCCGCCGCGAGCCGGGGCACGACGCCAAGCCGTGCGACGAGCGCGTCGAAGGAGGCCCGCAATGCCGATTCCGGCGTCGGGAGAATCAGCGAGCGCGCTTCCAGGAGTTGCCGCACCGTCCGGTCCGCCAAGTCCGGATCGGGCACCGCGATCAGGCTCACGGGCTGTTCCGACAGCTTGTGCACGAGATAGGGGCTGACCGAATCGCGGGCTGGAACCAGATTCGTGAGAACCACGTCGACAGCCATCGCTTCCAGCGCCCGCAGAAGATCCGGCTGCGCACCCGATCGCAGCACGACCTCGACATCCGCCCGGCCGAGGACCGGTTCGAGAAAGGCGATCTGGAAATTGCGCGACAGTGTCGCGAGCGCGCCGATCCGCAGGACTTGCCGCCTGGTTCCGGCGGCCTTCAACGTGGCTGCCAGGTCTTCCGCGGCACGGAAGATTTCCTCCGCATGGTCGAGGGCGATGCGTCCGGCTTCGGTCAGGACCAGGTTGCGCCCCGCCCGTTCAAAGAGATCATGGCCAAGGGACGCTTCCAGCGCCTTGATCTGTGTGGAGACAGCCGATTGCGAAATGTTGAGCGCCCGGGCGGCGCCGGTCAGCGTCCCGTCGCGCGCAACCGCCCTGAACAGGCGGAGATGATGAAGATTGATGATCGACATAATTCTATTCCACAGAACATTCTTCCTCATAATATGGATTTTTCTTGATGCTTGCCATGGCCAGGACATGCCAGGACATCACTCCGCCGGAAAGCCGGAGGTTGGCCGCTTCGTGATGTTCCGTCGCTGACTTGTCGTACGGTCCATGTGGACCTGGTCCGGGGCCTGCTTCCCCGATCATGGAAAACACGGGGATGATGCCTTGCGCGATGCTTTCGGCTGCGGCATCAAGTCTGTCATGCAGTTTCCCGGTCCCCTCCTTCGCGCCACGCTGATCCGGCGCTACAAGCGCTTCCTGGCCGATGTCACCCTTGCCAACGGGCAGGAGGTGACCGTATCGGTGCCCAATACCGGATCGATGATGGGGCTGAGCGAACCGGGCATGACGGTCTGGCTGTCGCATTCCGGCAATCCCAAGCGCAAATATGCCCATACGCTCGAACTGGTGGAGGCGGACGGAACGCTGGTGGGCATCAATACCGGCCTGCCCAACCGGCTTGTCGAGGAGGCAATTCTTGGCGGGTTGGTGCCGGGGCTCCACGGCTGGGCCGCCCTGAAGCGCGAACAGCGCTATGGCCGGAATTCGCGCATCGACATCCTGCTCGAGGATCCCGCCAAGGGGCGCGCCTATGTGGAGGTGAAGAACGTTCACCTGATGCGGGAAAAGGGCCTGGCGGAATTCCCCGATACCGTCACGGCGCGCGGCGCCAAGCACCTCGGTGAACTGGCCGCCATGGCACAGGAGGGACACCGGGCGGTGATGATCTATCTCATCCAGCGCGGCGACTGCGAGCGGTTCCGCCTGTGCACAGACCTCGACCCGGCCTATGCGGCGGCTTTCAGCGCCGCGCGCGCCGCGGGCGTCGAGGCCCATGCGCTCGGTTGCAGCCTGACCACGCAGGGCATCGTGGCGGACAGGCTGATCGGGATGATCGATCCGGCGGGATGACGCGCCAGGCGGGCCAAGCCTTGAATGCCCCGGCATTTGATGCCATTTGGATGCCATTGACGGGGGTGGAAATCAGGTTGCAACCCGGTCGACAGCCGGCACAGGGAAACGGGATCATGGTCACATATGTGGATGCGGCGTCGGCGCCGCTGAAGAACACGGGTCAGATCCGCCTCTACGGGCCGGATGACTTCGAAGGCATGCGCAAGGCCTGCCAATTGACCGCGCGCTGCCTCGACGAACTGGCCGGCATGGTCCGTCCCGGCCTCCAGACAGAGGAAATCGACCGTTTCGTCTATGAATTCGGCGCTGACAATGGCGCCATTCCGGCAACGCTGAACTATCGCGGATACACGAAGTCCAGCTGCACCTCGATCAACCACGTCGTCTGCCACGGCATACCGAATGAGAAGCCGCTGCGCGAAGGCGATATCGTCAACATCGACGTCACCTACATCCTCGATGGCTGGCATGGCGATTCAAGCCGCATGTACCCGGTCGGCCAGATCAAGCGGGCTGCCGAACGCCTGATGGAAGTGACGCACGAGTCCATGATGCGGGGCATCGCCGCCATCCGGCCTGGCGTGAAGACCGGCGCCATCGGGGCCGCCATCCAGGCCTATGCCGAAGGCGAGCGCTGCTCCGTCGTGCGTGATTTCTGCGGTCACGGTGTCGGTCGCCTGTTCCACGACGCGCCGAACATCCTGCACTACGGAACGCCTTCGGACGGCGTGGAAATGCGGGAAGGCATGATCTTTACCGTCGAGCCGATGATCAATCTCGGGCGCCCGCATGTGAAAGTGCTGGCTGACGGATGGACCGCGGTGACCCGCGACCGCTCGCTCTCGGCACAATACGAACACACGGTGGGCGTGACGGCCGACGGTTGCGAGATCTTCACGCTGTCGCCCGCGGGTCTAGACAAGCCGGGCCTGCCTGCGGGCTGAGGCTCTGCCCTTCCCTCCATGATCCCGATCCGGTAGTTTCAGGGCTGTGGGGTTTGTGGTTGCCGGCGATTCCCTCGCGGCGCCACGGGGCGGACAGACTGAGCCATGGATGAAGACGCCGACGAGCGCGGCATGTTTGCCGATTCCGCACATGCACCCTCCCCGTTCCGGACAAGGTCCCGCCCCGAGGAAGCCAAGCCGCACTGGCACGGCCACCGCGAACGGCTGCGGGAAAAGTTCGCAACGGCCGGCGAAGGCGCGCTTGCGGATTACGAGTTGCTTGAACTGCTGCTCTACCGGCTGATACCGCGCCGGGATACCAAACCGGTCGCCAAGGCGCTGATCGGCCGGTTCGGCTCGATCGCCGGCGTTCTCGGCGCGCCGGTCAACCTGCTCCAGGAGGTGAGCGGGGTCGGCGCGATCGTGGCGGCGGAACTGAAGCTCGTCTCGGCCGTGGGGCAGCGTGCGCTGAAATCGGAAATCCGGCACAAGCAGGTGATGGCGTCATGGTCCGCCGTCATCAACTATTGCACCGCGGCGATGGCGCACGAGCCACGCGAGCAATTCCGGATCCTGTTCCTGGACAAGAAGAACGCGCTCATCGCCGATGAGGTCCAGCAGACGGGAACGGTCGATCACACGCCGGTCTACACGCGCGAGGTCATTCACCGTGCCCTCGAACTGGCCGCAACCGCGATCATCCTTGTGCACAACCATCCCTCGGGTGACCCGACGCCGTCGCGTGCCGACATCGACATGACCCGGACAATCGCCGAAAGCGCGGCGCCGCTTGGCATCACCGTGCATGACCACATCATCATCGGCAAGGATGGCCATGTCAGCATGAAGGCGCTTCAGCTTTTCTGATCACGGCCATGAAAAAGGCCGCCGGAGCGTTTCCGGCGGCCCTTGTCCTGTTCCTGCAAGAAGACGTTCGCCTTATTCCTCGGCGTCGTCCGCCTTCTTCTTTGCGGCAGCCTTCTTCTTGGCCGGGGCCTTCTTCTTCTCCGGCTTGGCTTCGGAGGCGGACTGCTCGTCCTCGTCATCGGCCAGCAGGGCTTCCTTGGAGACCGTCTCGTCTGTCACGTTGACCTGGGTCAGCAGGTGGTCGACGACCTTTTCCTCGAAAAGGGGCGCGCGGATGGCATTGATGGCTTCCGGGTTCTGGCGGAAGTAGTCGATGACCTGCTGCTCCTGGCCCGGATACTGGCGCACCTGTTCGTAAACTGCGCGCTGAACTTCTTCCTCGCCCACCTGGACACCGGCCTTTTCGCCGATCTCGGAGAGCACGAGACCCAGGCGCACGCGGCGCTCGGCCAGGCGCATGTATTCCTCGCGGGCTTCTTCCTCGGTCGTGTCCTCATCGGCAAAGGTCTTGCCCGCGCGCTGCAGGTCGGCCTCGACGGTGCCCCAGATGTTGCGGAATTCCGCGTCGACGAGGCGCGACGGCGCCTCGAACTTGTAGGCCTCGTCCAGCGCATCGAGAAGCTGGCGCTTCACTTTCTGGCGGGTCGCCTGGCCATACTGGCTCTCGATCTGCTGTCGGACGATCTCGCGCAGCTTGTCGGCGCTTTCAAGGCCCAGCTTCTGCGCCAGATCGTCGTTGATCTCGAGTGCGCCGGGTGCAGCCACTTCCTTGACGGTGATATCGAAGGTGACTTCCTTGCCGGCAAGGTGCGCGGCCTGGTAGTCGTCCGGGAAGGTTACGGTGATGGTCTTCTCCTCACCGGCCTTGACGCCGACGAGCTGTTCCTCGAAACCGGGAATGAAACGGCCGGAACCGAGAACGAGGTTGGCATCGCTGTCGGTTCCGCCATCGAAGGGCTCGCCGTCCAGCTTGCCGACGTAGTCGATGGTCACGCGGTCGCCGTCAGCGGCCTTGCCCTTCTTGGGCTCGTAGTCGCGGGCGGATTCGGCGATCTGGCGGACCTGCTCGTCCACTTCCTCGTCGGAGATGTCGACGACCTGGCGCGTCACCGCGATCGAGGATGCGTCCTGGATCTCGATGGGCGGAATGACTTCATAGGTAAGCGTGAACTCGAAATCGGCCTTGCCGTCGAGGATCTGGCCGGCTTCGGCCTCGTCCTCGGTCATGGCGACCTCGGGCTGCATGGCGGCCTTCTCGCCGCGCTCCTGCAGAACGCTGCGCGAGGAATCGGCAAGGATCTCGTTCACGATCTCGGCCATGATCGACTTGCCGTACATCTTGCGCAGATGGGCGGTCGGGACCTTGCCCGGACGGAAACCGTTGATCCGCACCTTCGAGCGGGCATCCGCGAGACGCTCCGCGAGACGCGCTTCCATGTCGGTGGCCGGCACGACAACCTTGATCTCGCGCTTGAGCCCTTCATTGAGCGTTTCGGTAACCTGCATCACAAAACCTTTGTTCTTTCGTGTCGACGCTCCGGGACGCCGCTTCCGGTTCCCGGTCCGCCTTTCCTGTCCTCAAGCCCGGTTGGCCTGCCTGGTGCGGGTGGAGGGACTTGAACCCCCACGCCTTGCGGCACCAGAACCTAAATCTGGCGTGTCTACCAATTCCACCACACCCGCCTCCGCCGGTGCGTACCGGCCCGAAGCGCGCGTTCTATATCACCGCGCTATCGGCGTTCAAAGGAAAAATGGCGCGGAATCCGGTTTTTTCGAGGCTTTCCGGCAAGATCGGGAACGGCATGACGCCGCCCGAAAGGCCAGGCGCAGCCACACCCGTCGGGTCCGGTCACTTCAATCGATTTGGATTTCGGCACCCGATTGAAGGCACAATCCATGTTGCACATGCACAATCACGAGCGGTTACGCAGCGTTATCAATGTCTTGAGTGTTGTGCATTGCACAAATTGCATGGCTGTCTTGCAGAATTGGCACTCCACAAACCGCAGGCCCGCTCCTATCTTCCACTCAACGGCCGGACGAAAGCGAACGGCCTGACAAGACGAGGTCCGAAGAGATGAACATCATCCGCAATTACCGCAACTGGCGCCGTGAGCGCGAGACGATCAGCGAACTGAACCGCCTGTCGAACCGCGAACTGGCCGATCTGGGCATCGCCCGCGCCGACATTCCGTTCATTGCGCGCCGGGCGCGCTGAACGGAATTGACGAATTTCGCCGGGATTACCTCCTCCCAATCGCGGCGAAAATGGGTTCGCGACCTCCTCCTCCCAATCGCGAACCTGACATAAAGACACCCGCCGGATCTCCTCCCCCGGCGGGTGTTTTTTGTCTTCCGGGCCGGCCGGCCTGCTAGCGAACGCCGGCTACGCCGCGGGTCTTCCATTCGGCCAGCGCGAGGATGTCCGGACGGCCGCCCATCGGTTCGTACCAGCTATCGACCGCCCAGAGCTTTCCGGACCCTGTTTCCTTCAGCACGGCCGTCGAATGCGGATAACGGGCATCCAGGAAGAAACCGCGCGACACGTTCGTCTGGACCGTGTGATGCTTCAGAAGCCCCTGTTTCTGCAGAAGAAGCATGAACGTCCGCGTATTGGTGGATTCGTCGATGCAGTCCATCTGGCCCTTGGTCCCGCCCTCATTGAGCTCGGACTTGGCGCGGTCGCGAACGCCGATCGTGTCGCCTGCCCTGTCCTCGAAATAGGCCACCGCATCGCCAACGGCCTGCCGCTCGGCGGCAGGCGATGCCGCGCCGGCGTCCATGATCTGGCCGATCCGCTCCATGTCGGCCGGGCCGAGGGCGAGTTGCGTGCGGAAATAGCAATTGTAGCCGTGGCAGACCGTCAGCCGCGATGCCGCCACCTTGGACAGCGAGGCGGAGTAGTTGGCCGAGACGGATGTGCAGGCGCCCAGAACGGGCGCCAACAGGCAAATGGAGAGGATACGTATAGTGTGCATGGCGTCATTATTGCCATGACGGCGGCCAAGGCAATGGCAGGTGCGACGGTTTCGACCACTCGTCCACACTGGTGACGACGCATTGATCGCAGCGCCGAAAAGCCCTATTTCCCGGCCAGCGACAATCACGGAGTTCGGCATGAAGCCCATTCACATCATCGGTGGCGGCCTGGCCGGTTCCGAGGCCGCCTGGCAAGCCGCGAATGCGGGGGTGCCGGTCATCCTGCACGAGATGCGCGGCGTGCGCGGCACCGACGCCCACAAGACCGACCGGCTGGCCGAACTCGTCTGTTCCAATTCCTTCCGATCGGACGACGCGCAAACCAATGCCGTGGGCCTTCTGCATGCCGAAATGCGCCTGGCCGGCTCGCTGATCATGGCATGTGGCGATGCCCATCAGGTCCCGGCCGGATCGGCGCTCGCGGTCGACCGCGAAGGTTTCGCCGATGCCGTCACGCAGAAGCTGGAAGCCCATCCGCTGGTCACCATCGTGCGCGAGGAAATCACCGGTCTTCCGCCGCAAGACTGGGATCAGGCCATCATCGCCACCGGCCCCCTCACCGCACCGGGCCTTGCCGCGGCGATCGCGCAGGAAACGGGCGAGGAGTCGCTCTCCTTCTTCGATGCCATCGCCCCGATCATCCATTTCGAATCGGTCGATCTCGATACCGCCTGGTTCCAGTCGCGCTACGACAAGGTGGGACCCGGCGGTACCGGCAAGGACTACATCAACTGCCCGCTCGACGAAGCGCAGTACAATGCCTTCATCGACGCAATCCTGGCGGGGGAGAAGACCGAATTCCGCGAATGGGAGGGCGTTCCCTATTTCGACGGCTGCCTGCCCATCGAGGTGATGGCCGAACGCGGGCGCGAGACATTGCGCCATGGCCCGATGAAACCGATGGGACTGACCAACCGGCACCAGCCCGATGTGAAGCCCTTTGCGGTCGTCCAGCTGCGCCAGGACAACGCGCTGGGCACGCTGTACAACATGGTCGGGTTCCAGACGAAGCTCAAATATGCCGAACAGGTTCGCATCTTCCGCATGATTCCGGGTCTTGAAGATGCCCAGTTCGCCCGCCTCGGCGGCCTGCACCGCAACACCTACATCAATTCCCCGCTGCTCCTCGATGGCACCCTGCAACTGAAATCGCGCCCCGGCCTTCGTTTCGCCGGCCAGGTGACGGGCTGCGAGGGCTATGTCGAATCCGCTGCCATGGGACTTCTGGCCGGACGGTTCGCGGCAGCTAGCAGGCTCGGGGCGGAACTGGCGCCGCCGCCTGAAACAACCGCTTTCGGCGCGCTGCTCGGGCATATCACCGGCGGTCATATCGTTTCCGACGAAGAACCGGGCAAACGCTCCTTCCAGCCGATGAACATCAATTTCGGGCTGTTCCCGCCACTTGAGCCCGGCGCGATCCGCAAGCCGGAAGGCGTGAAGCGCTTCCGGGGCAAGGAAAAGGCCGTGGCCCGGAAACAGGCGATGAGCGCGCGCGCGCTTTCGGATTGCCGCGCCTGGCTCGGCCTGGCACCGGAAGCCCAGGCAGCGGAGTAATACGCCATCAGGGGTATGGCGAAACGTGCCGGGTGTGGCATGCTGCCGGGCGAAGAACATCCGTGCCCGGAGAAACGCGTCATGGCGAACCGAACCGACCTTTTCCTAGCGGCTGGCCTGCTCTGGCTCTCTGCCAACCCTGCGCTGGCGCGCGATTGCGAGGCGGATGCCCGCGCGGCCATGACCGATGTGCGTCACCCGGTCGCGATCCTGCAGCACGTTCAGACGATCATGGGCGACACGACGATGCGATCGAAAGCGCTGACCCTGCCGGACAATCGCGGGATGTCGATGGAGGAGGACGGCACACCCATGACACTGTGGGAAGGCGGCCGGTTCTACACGACACCGGACAAGGGCCAGACGTGGACGCTGATGAGCGAATCGTCGGAGGAGGCACAGGCGCAGGCCATGGAAACGCTGCGTACCCAGGCCGACGCGGCGACGAACATCACCTGCGACTACGAGGCGGACCTGGACGGGCGCAAGGTTCACCTCTTCAGCCTCGACTATGTGCTGCAACCATCCGGCATGGCGATGCAAGGGAAATACTGGATCGACGCGGAAACCGGCTTTCCCTGGCGCATAGAGACCGTCAGCCCGCACAACACGATCATCCAGGAGAATGAACCGGCCCCGGCGGACATGACGGTTCCCGATCCGCAAGGCTGACGGCCTGCTTTACATGCGGACCCCGGCAAACGAAACTGCGCCCGCCAGGACAACAGGAGGCATGGATGAGCAAGGCCGAAGGCCCCTTCTTCACCGTGGAACGGAACGGACCGGTCGCGGAAATCACGATGAACCGGCCGGACACGGCCAATGCCATGTCGCCGGATTTCTGGGAGGACCTGCCGCGTATCATCGATGACCTCACCGCGCAGGGCAGCGTGCGCGCGGCGATCCTGTGCGGCGCCGGCCGCCATTTCTCCGGCGGCATGGATCTCTCCACCTTCAATTCCATTGCCTCCATGCTGAAGGCTGAGCCGGGCCGCGCGGCCCACACGCTGCGCAGGCTGATCCTGAAGCTGCAACACACGTTCACGGCACTGGAACAGGCCCCCTTCCCCGTGATCGCGGCCATTCACGGCGCCTGCATCGGCGGGGCGATCGACATGATCACCGCCTGCGACATCCGCCTCGCGTCGCAGGATGCGTTCTTCGCCATCGAGGAAATCAATATCGGCATGGCCGCCGATGTCGGCACCTTGCAGCGTCTGCCCAAGCTGATCGCCCCCGGCATCGCGGCGGAACTGGCGCTGACCGGGCGGCGTTTCGACAGCGCCGAGGCACGCAGTATCGGCCTTGTCACGGGCACATTTCCCGACCGCGACGTCATGATCGCGGAGGCACGGTTGCTGGCGGATGCGCTTGCGGCCCGCTCGCCGCTTGCCATCGCCGGCATCAAGCGCAACCTTGCCTTTTCGCGCGACCATTCGGTCGCCGACGGCCTGGACTACATCGCGA
This sequence comes from Zhengella sedimenti, assembly GCF_046506625.1. Lineage (NCBI taxonomy): Bacteria > Pseudomonadati > Pseudomonadota > Alphaproteobacteria > Hyphomicrobiales > Notoacmeibacteraceae > Zhengella > Zhengella sedimenti. The sequence goes on along the minus strand of NZ_JBKFFP010000004.1, from coordinate 30,678 downwards.
CCTGGAACGGCGGCATGCTGCGCGCGGAAGACCTGATGGAAGCCATCCAGGCGCGCGCGCAGAAGCGGGCGGCGGTTTTCAAGGACCTCGGCGCGCCGGCCTGACCGGGTTCCGGCTCAGTGGAGCCGGAACTCCGCGCCAAGCGCGCGCACTTCCGCCGGCTGGATCAGCCGGGCATGGGCGACCGTGACCGAGTGAAGCGGCCCCTCGATGGTCTCTTCCCAGAAGGCGAGAAACTTCTTCAGCACCGGAAATTTCGGCCACAGATCGTATTCCTGCCAGATGAATTCCTGCAGCACGGACCGGTGATCGGGCATCCTGTAGGCGATTCTGGCCGTTGTCAGACCGTAGCCCTCAATCTGCTTCCTGAAACCGTCACTGACCTTCACGGGAAACCTCCAAGTGCATTGTTGACTTGGAGATTGCGCCATGCGATAGCCCCGCCGTCAAGACGGATTTCTGATTTAGATAAACAATTACAGCATGTTAGCAGCATTCCGGAAGGAGTGCTGCCAAACGTCCCGTTATTCAGGCAGGTCCTGACCGGCAATCCTCCCGCGGTTCAACGTGGTGCCATCCCGGTCGCCAGGACCAGCACGTCAAGCAGCGCGTTGCCGCCCTTCAGCCGCGCAGACCCATGCGCAGGAAGGACCACGAACGACGAAGCGCCGAAATCTCCGGCGTCTGTTCCAGACAGGCGGCCCCGGCCCGCTCAATGGCCTTGAGATAGGCCGGCACCGGCGCGAGCACGATATAGGCCGGGCGCAGGGTTTTCGGCAGGGCCACAGCGGCGGCGCTGGCGCGGGCGAGGTGTTCCGCTGCCTTGGCGCGAAGCGCCGAGACCAGGGCCGCGGCCTGTCTGGCGCCAGGCTTGTCCAGATAGGTTTCACGGTCGAGCCCGCTGGCGGCCAGGAGTTCGGCGGGAACGTAGCACTGGCCGCGCGCACGGTGCAGCGGCATGGAACGGATGAGACCGGTCATGGCCTGCGCACAGGCGGCGTGGCCGGCGGCCTCACCGGTGCCGGTCGCCGCGTCACGGTCGAGGATCGTGGCGGCCAGTTGCAGGATCGTCCCGGCGGTCTCGCCGCAATAGCCTTCAAGATCGTTCATCGACGGCATGGGATCGTCGTAGAGATCGAAGATCCGCGCCTCGAAATAGGCATCCAGCGCGGATGTAGGCAGGCCATATGTTCCGATGACCTTCGCGAAGGCTTCGGCGACCGGGTGGCCCGAATCGGCGCCAGCCTCTGGCGACGACAGCGCATCGCGCCACCATTGCAGCCGGATTTCGCCTGCCATCGGCTCGCGGATGGCATCGCGGATGCGCGCGATCTCCAGGTTGAACGCGTAGAGAGAGGCAAGATCGGCACGCTTTTGCGCCGGGGCATAGAGGACCGCCAGATAGCGGTCCGGATCACCCGCCTTCAGCTCGGCGAGCAGCGCTTCCAGCGATGGCGCGCCCGGGGCTTCCATCAGACCGCTATGAAGAAAGCGGCAACGGCGCGATCCTCGGCGACCAGGACATTGTAGGTTCTGACCGCCGCGCCGGTGCTCATGGCGTCGGCGATGATGCCGGCCTCGCGCAGGCTGCGCGCGAGATCGGGACGAAGCCGCTTCAGGTCGGGGCCCATGCCCGCCAGCAGGATCTCGATTTCGCCGGCCTCATCGAAGATGCGTTGCAGATCCGCGGCAGTCGGATTCTCCGCATCGGACGGTTTCCAGCCGTAAATACCGGACGGCAGGCACATCAGCGAGCCACGATGCGACATCCCGGCGAAGCGGAACCCGCCATTGCCATAGGCATCGATGGCGGCGCGACCGGGAAAGTGCGCCTGGTGCATCTGGATGCCCGAACCCATCGTTCAGCCCTTGGCCGGTTCCGCGCCGGCGGCCTTCTCATCCTCCTCGATCGTGACCTTGCCGGAGCGAAGATTGAACAGGATGAGTAGCGGCGCGGCGATGAAGATCGACGAATAGGTGCCGATCACCACACCGAAGATCATGGCCGCGGTAAACGACTGGATGACCTCGCCGCCGAACATGAAGAGCGCCAGCAGGGCCAGGAGCGTTGTCACCGATGTCATCACGGTGCGCGCCAGCGTGTCGTTCATGCTCATGTCGAGCAGTTGCGGCAAGGGCATCTTGCGATATCGTCGCAGGTTCTCGCGCACACGGTCGTAGACGACGACCGTGTCGTTCAGCGAATAGCCGACAATGGTCAGGATCGCGGCGATGGACGAAAGGTTGAACTCGATTCCCGTTATGACGAAGAATCCTATCGTCATGATGACGTCGTGCATCGTCGCAAGGATGGCACCGACGGCGAACTGCCACTCGAAACGGACCCAGATGTAAAGCAGGATCGCGGCGAGCGAGGCGAGGACGCCCAGCGTTCCGGCCCGCGCCAGTTCGCCCGACACGGTCGGCCCGACCACCTCGACCCGGCGGAATTCGTAGGCTTCCTCCAGTTCGTCGCGCACCTTGGCGATCACGCTCTGCTCGGCATTCTCGCCGCCGCCCTGCGCCTCGACGCGGATCAGCACCTCCGAGGGGTCGCCGAATTCCTGCACCTGGACGTCGCCCAGATTGAGTTCGCCGAGGCGGCCGCGAATGTCGGAGATGTCGGCCGCGCCTTCACGGGCCTTGATCTCGATGAGGGAACCGCCCTTGAAGTCGATGCCGTAGTTCATGTTGACGGTCACGAACAATGCGAGCGCGCCAATGGCAGCGAGCGCCGACAAGCTGAATGTCGCGCGGCGCAGCCACATGAACGGGATCTTCGTGACGGCCGGAACCAGGTGGACAAGCGCGCCCGGCAGTTCCTTGGGCCGCTGGCTGCGCACATAGGCGGCGATCATCCAGCGGGTGAAGGTGAAGGCGGTGAAGACCGTGGTCAGGATGCCGATGGCGAGCGTCACGGCGAAGCCGCGCACGGGGCCCGTGCCCAGATAGAAAAGGATTACGGCGGCGATCAGCGTCGTCACGTTGGCATCGATGATGGTCGCCATGGCGCGGGAGAAGCCGGCATCGATGGCCTGGATGACCGATCGGCCATTGCGCCGCTCCTCGCGTATGCGCTCGTAGATCAGCACGTTCGAGTCCACCGCCATGCCGACGGTCAGCACGATACCCGCGATGCCCGGCAGCGTGAGTGTCGCTCCAAGAACGGACAGAAGCGCCACGATCATGCCGATGTTGGCGATGAGCGCGATGTTGGCAATGACGCCGAGAAGGCCGTAGGCAAGCACCATGAACACGAGGACGAGCACCGCGCCGATCATCGCCGCCAACTGGCCGGCGGCGACGGAATCCGCCCCCAGGCCCGGACCCACCGTGCGCTCCTCGATGATCGTGAGCGTGGCGGGCAGCGCGCCGGCACGCAGCAGCACCGCAAGGTCATTGGCCGATTGCGCCGTGAAGGAGCCCGATATCTGGCCGGAGCCACCCAGGATCGGCTCACGGATGACCGGAGCGGAAATGACCCGCTGGTCAAGGATGATGGCGAACAGGCGGCCGACATTCTGCTGGGTGGCCTGGCCGAAGCGCTGCGCGCCCTTGGTGTCGAAGCGGAACGAGACGACCGGCTCGGAGGTGCGCTGGTCGAAGGTGGGCTGCGCATCGACAAGGTTCTCGCCGGAAACAATGACGCGATCCTCGATCAGGTAGGGAACCGGCGGATCGTCGTTGGAATACATGATCGTGGTGCCGGCAGGCGGGCGCCCCTCAAGGGCATCCTGTACCGGCACGGACTGGTCGACCATCTGGAAGGTCAGCTTGGCGGTCTGGCCGAGTATGTCCTTCAGGCGCTGGGGATCGTCGAGACCCGGCACCTGGACGAGAATGCGGTCGTTGCCCTGACGCTGGATCACGGGCTCGGTGGTGCCCAGTTCGTTGACGCGGCGGCTGACGACCTCGATGGACTGGGTAAGGGCTGCCGAGGTGCGATAGTCGAGGCCATCCTCGGTCAGCGTGAAGCGCAAAAGGCCCGGCTCGGGCTCCTCAAGGCTTACCTCCTGAATGGTGCCCCCACCGAACATGCCCGCCGAAACCGGCTCGGTCAGCGGTGACAGGGCTTCCCTGGCCGCGGTCACCTGCTGGGCATCGCGGATGCGCACCTGAACGTTGCGCCCCGACCCGGTGAGCCCGGTGTAGCCGATGCTTTCCTCACGCAGCAGCCGGCGGATTTCATCACGCGTCGCCTCGAGCCGGTCCTTGACGATGTCGTCCCGCTCGATCCGCAAAAGGATATGCGACCCGCCCTGGAGGTCGAGGCCGAGCGTCATCTGCTGCTTCGGCATCCAGTCGGGAAGCGCATCGAGCGTCGACTGGGAGAACAGGTTGGGTGCCGCGAAGACAAGGCCGGCGAGGACCGACAGCCAGATGAGAATGGTTTTCCAACGCGTGAAATAGAGCATGGATCAGTCCGTTTCCGGCTGCGGTCGGCCAGCCCGGGAACCCGGGCCGCGCCTCGTCAGGCTTTTTCGTTCTGGTTGGCGATCGGTTCGCCCTTCACCCGGACATCGGCGATCATGGCGCGCAGCACGCGCACCTTGACGCCCTGGGCGATCTCGACGTCGAGTTCGGAGTCCTCGGCCTTGACGACCTTTCCGATGATTCCGCCGCTCGTGATGACCGTGTCGCCACGGCGCACCGCGGAGAGCATTTCCTCGCGCTTCTTCATCTGCTGGCGCTGCGGCCGGATGATGAGGAAGTACATGATCACGAAAATCAGGATGAACGGCAGGATGCTCATGAAAATGTCGGCGCCGCCGGCGGGGGCGGCGGACTGGGCGAATGCCGGGGTGACGAACATCGGGAAACTCCTGCGAAAACGAGAGAAGGCGGGTCGAATCCCGCATGGCAAACTGGCGCGGAATATAGTGGTTCAGGCCCCCAATGCAACTGCGACAGACACCGCCCGGGCGCTTTTCCGGCGTCACCGGCCATGCTACGGGCTCATGACCGAATGGAGGACCCATGACCCGCATATCGCTCGATGAGATCGCCGCCCGCCTCGACAGGCTCGCCGAGGCCGTTGAGAGCCTCAAGCCCCGCCCTGCCCCGGCACCCGATTTCGCCGCCGCCGACTGTTTCGTCTGGGAGCCCGAAACCGGCACCCTTGCTCCTGTCGTCCGCGTCAACCGTGTCGATATCGGCCTTATCAAGGGCGTGGACCGGGTGCGCGACATTCTCGTCGCCAATACCGAACGCTTCGCGGCCGGATTGCCGGCCAACAACGTCCTGCTCTGGGGCGCGCGCGGCATGGGCAAGTCGTCCCTGGTCAAGGCCGCCCATGCCGTGGCGGCGCAGGGAAGGAGCGACCTGAGCGGACCGGCGCTGAAACTGGTGGAAATCCATCGCGAGGACATCGACACGCTGCCGCGCCTGATGTCGCTGCTCAAAGATGCGCCGGTGCGCGTGATCCTTTTCTGCGACGATCTTTCCTTCGACCATGACGACACATCCTACAAGTCCCTCAAGGCCGCGCTGGAGGGCGGTGTCGAGGGCCGGCCGGACAACATCATCTTCTATGCCACATCGAACCGGCGCCACCTGTTACCCCGCGACATGATCGACAACGAGCGGTCCACCGCGATCAATCCGGGCGAGGCGGTGGAGGAAAAGGTGTCGCTGTCGGACCGCTTCGGCCTGTGGCTCGGCTTCCACAAGTGCTCGCAGGACGATTATCTCGACATGGTCAGCGGCTATGCGGGCCATTTCGGTCTCGACATCGACCCCGACGCGCTCAGGGCCGAGGCGCTGGAATGGGCCGTCACGCGCGGCGGGCGTTCGGGCCGCGTTGCCTGGCAGTTCATCCAGGATCTCGCCGGACGGCTGGGGCAACCGCTCGGGTGATGCCAAGCGTCCGCCGCGGGGGCGTTCCGAAACGACAATGCCCCGCCGGAAGCGGCGGGGCATTGCACGATTGCGGATGAGCCCTGGAGGTCAGCCTGTCCGCCAACCTTACTCCAGATATTCGACCGGATTGACCGGGTTGGAGTTCTTCCTGATCTCGAAATGCAGCTTGGGCTGGCTGGCGGAGCCGGAATTGCCCGCCTTGGCGATTTCCTGACCGCGCCGGACCTTGTCGCCGCGCGACACCAGAAGCGTGCTGTTGTGGCCATACACCGATACGAGACCGTCGTCATGGCGCACCAGCACCGTGTTGCCGAATTCCTTCAGCCCGCTGCCTGCATAGATCACAACGCCATTCTCGGCCGCCTTGACCGGCGTTCCGGCCGGAACGGCGATGTCGATGCCGTCATTGGCCTTGCCGCCGGAATTGGCGCCGAAAGCCGAGACGATGCGTCCGCGCACCGGCCAGCGCAACTTGCCGATCCCGGTCGTCTCCGGCGCGACGGCGGCCACCTTCTCGGCCTGCTCGATGATCTCGTCCTTGCGTTTGGGCGGCGTATAGGTCGGCAGGTCGTTCCCGGACTTCACCGACGGTCCGGCGCCGCCCGTGATGATCGGATCGACCTTTTGCGTGGCGGCAGCGGTGCGCGCGGGCTCGCCGGTCGGGCCTGGAATGGTGAGCTTCTGTCCCACTCGAATGGTACCGCTCTCCAGGCCATTGGCGGTCTTGAGGGCATCAACGCTCACGCCGTGGCGGCGCGCGATGGCGTAGAGGGAATCGCCGGAAGCGACCGTGTAGCCGGTTCCGCCAGAGTTCGTCGCGGCGGTTGCACGGTTCTGCTTGCCCGCCGTCACGGCATTTGGCCGGGGGGCCTCCGGGCGCGGCGTCTCCCGCACGACGGCAACATTGCGTGCCGGCGCCTGGCCGGGCACCGGAACCCTGTCGGCAGGAACGTCGTATTTCGTGCCCCGCGATGATTTCGCTGCCTGTGTCTGCGGGTTGGCATCCGGGGCGGAGGTCGGCGCCTTGTGGGAATAGACATAGGTCGGAATGACGATTCCCTGACCCGCGGACACGTCACGCGGATCGGAAATGTTGTTGACACGCATGATCTCGCGGGCCGGAACGCCGAAGCGCCGCGACAGGTTGTAGATCGTCTCGCCTTCGCGCAGCGTGATCCGCGTACCGCCGGACGCCGTCCAGCCCTGCTCGTTTCCGGAATTGCCCTGACTGGCGGAAACCGCCGGCACCGGCGCGCGAACTCTGCTGGCCGCATTGTCCGAACCGCCGGATGTGACGGGCGCCGGTTTCGGCGCAGGTGTCGAGCCTGTCGCCATCGTATCGACGGCAGCCTGCTGCGGGGCCACCAGGGTTCGGCGCTCGACGGACGGCGCGGAAACGGCCTGGCGGGCCGGCGCGGCCGGATACACATTTGCGCCTGCTGTGCCCGGATAGGCTTCCGGCGCGCGGTAGACCCCGTCGGGGCGAACCGGATAGGCGGAGGTCGGCGGGCGGGGACTGGATCCGGACACCGACACCGACCCGACCCCTTCGCTGGGCGCGACACGCCCGCCGGGAATGAGATTCGCATTGCCACGCGCCACCGAACCGGTCGAGCGCCGGTCGATGTCGCCGGGATAGGCCTGGGTGCCGGCGGCTGATGTGGCCTGCGGGGGAACCGATGCGGTATAGAAGCCATCGGTGAAGCGCATGGAATCGGAACTGCAGCCGGCCGCCACACCACCGACCAGGGCGATGGCCGCTCCCCTGGAGAGGTGTCGTGCATATCCCTTGAAACTGGTGATCCGCATGTTCAGAAACCCGCCATACTCACTAACTCGCACGACATCATTAAAGCGCGTTAGAGTTACTGACGGGTTAAGCGCGCGCGATTCCCTGCGATTTGCGGACGTGAGCGGTCCGCTGAAAACAACCTTCGGTGACAGGGATCAAAGCGCGGCGGCAACACCACGCGCCAGCGGCTGGAAGCGGACCTGGCCGAAATCCGACCTTTCGAAACGGCTGCCCACCTTCGTCAGCCGGACCAGCGACTGACTCTCTTCGGCACCGCCAACAGCGGCGACCATCACGCCGCCGGACGACAGCAGGTCCACATAACCGCGCGGCAGGTTGTCGAAAGCCGCCCAGACCACGATCCGGTCATAAGGGCCCTCGCCGTCAACGGCCTTTTCCGCATCGCCATGCCGATGGACCACATTTGGCAGCCCCAGGGTCCGGAACCGCTCGCCCGCCTGACCGGCAAGTGTCCTGAAGCGCTCCACCGTCGTGACGCGGGATGCCATCCGCGCCATGACCGCGGCGGTGAAGCCGGATCCGGTCCCGATTTCAAGGACACGGTGGCCGGACTGCAGGTCGAGCGCGTTGATGATCCTGGCCTGAAGGTCGAGCCCTTCGATACTCTCGCCGCAGGGGATCGGACAGGACCTGGACCCGTAGGCGGCCTGCTGATGCTCCGCCGGAATGAAGGCGCGCCGCGGCGTCGCCTCAATGGCTGCGAAAAGGCGCTTGTCGTCGATGCCCTGCGCCCGCATCCGCAAGACGAAGGCGGCGAGCGCTTCTGTCCCCGAACCGGGCATTCCGATCATCAGAACGCGCTCCTGAGCGCGTCCTGGGCCTCGTGGGCGGTCAGGTTCAGCTTGAGCGGTGTGATGGAAATGTAATCGTCACGCAGCGCGGCAATATCGGTGCCCTCGACGGCATCGAACTCCTTGCGGGCAAAGCGGATCCAGAAATAGGGAAAGTTGCGCCCGTCGCGGCGTTCTTCCACACCGACCCCGTGAACGATGCGTCCTTGCGTCGTCACGGCAACGCCCTTGACCTCGCCGGGCCGGCAGTTCGGGAAATTCACGTTCAGCAGCGTGCCTTCGGGCAGGTCGACGGCCAGGCATTTGCGCAGCACATCGACGGCGTGGGTTTCGGCCACTTCATAGGGAACCACCCTGCCCTCGTCGGAGAAATTGTATCCCTGGCTAAGCGCGATGGAGCGTATGCCGACCAGCGTGCCCTCCATGGCGCCGGCCACCGTGCCGGAATAGGTCACGTCATCGGCGATGTTGGTGCCGGAATTGACACCCGAAAGGATGAGATCGGGCGCTTCCGGCATGATGTGGCGAACCGCCATGATGACACAGTCGGTCGGCGTGCCGCGTACGGCGAAATGGCGGTCGTCGAGCTTGCGAAGCCGCAGCGGATGCGACAGCGTCAGCGAGTGAGCAAGGCCGGACTGGTCGGTTTCCGGGGCCACGACCCAGACATCATCGGACAATTGCCGCGCAATCCGCTCGAGAACGGCGATTCCCTCATCGTGAATGCCATCATCATTGGTCAGCAGGATTCGCATGCTCTCTCCTCTTTGTTGTCCGGTGCGGCCTCAAGCGCCTGCAATGGTCTCCATGCCGCCCATGTAGGGACGCAGAACCTCCGGTACGGTGATCGACCCGTCCTCGTTCTGATAGTTTTCCATGACCGCAATCAGCGCGCGGCCCACAGCGATGCCGGAACCGTTGAGCGTATGGACGAAGCGGGTCTGCTTCTCTCCGGCGGCACGGTAGCGCGCATTCATGCGCCGGGCCTGGAAATCACCACAGACGGAGCAGGATGAAATCTCGCGATAGGCGTCCTGGCCCGGCAGCCAGACCTCGATGTCGTAGGTCTTCTGCGAACCGAAGCCCATGTCGCCGGTGCACAGGACGACCGTGCGGAAGGGCAGGCCGAGCCGCTTCAGGATGTCCTCGGCACAGGCGGTCATCCGCTCATGCTCGTCGCGTGACGTTTCGGCGTCGGTAATCGACACCAGTTCGACCTTGTTGAACTGGTGCTGGCGCAGCATGCCGCGCGTGTCCCGGCCGGCCGATCCGGCCTCGGAGCGGAAGCAGGGCGTCAGCGCGGTGAAACGGAACGGCAGGCTTTCCGCCTCCACGATCTGCCCGGCGACGAGATTGGTCATCGGCACTTCAGCCGTCGGGATCAGGCCCAGCCGGCTTGAACCATGCGCGGTAAAGAACTGGTCTTCCTCGAATTTCGGCAATTGCCCGGTGCCGAAATAGGCATCATCCTTCAGGAGCAGCGGCGGATTGATCTCGGTATAGCCATTCTCGCCGGTATGAACGTCCAGCATGAACTGGCCAAGCGCGCGTTCCAGCCGGGCCAGCACGCCTTTCAGCACGGTGAAACGGGCGCCGGACAGCCTTGCAGCAGCCTCGAAATCCATCAGGCCGAGCGCCTCGCCCAGTTCCCAGTGCTCCTTCGGGGCAAACGCGAATTCCGGACGGCGGCCGACCTTGCGCACCTCGACATTGCCGCTCTCGTCCTCGCCCAAGGGAACGTCGGGCAGAGGCACATTGGGGACGCGCGCCATGGCATCGGTGAACCGGGCATTCAGATCGCGCTCGACGGCTTCGCCGGCCTGGAGTTCATCCTTGATCGATGAGACTTCCGCCTTCAGCCGTTCCGCGGTTTCCGCATCCTTCCGGCCCATCGCCATGCCGATTTCCTTCGACGCGGCATTGCGGCGCTCCTGCAGCGCCTGGAGGCGCGCAATATGGGAACGGCGTTCCTCGTCAAGCGCAATCAGCGCGGCTGACTGGGGCGCCGCGCCACGGCTGGCGAGCGCCTTGTCCAGAACTTCAGGATTTTCGCGGATCCACTTGATATCGAGCATGGGACAGTCCCGGACCTTGTCAGTTGCGGCACGCGCTTCCTACGCGAGTCGCACGAGCGAAGCGAGACCGGCAGGGCGGGAAACCGGTTCGGAAAGAGCACGCCGGCCGGTCACGGCATGGAGCCGCGGCCCTGTTCCTCCAGGTCCGGCTCACCGGGCTGTCCGGCCGCCTCGTCCGCCGGGGGCGTTTCGGTTTCGCCTTCCCCGTCGTCATCCGTCTGCCGTTGCTCACGCTCGCGCTCCACAAGGCGCGCGGTATAGATGGAAATCTCGTAGAGAAGGATGGTGGGCAGCGCAAGGCCGATCTGGCTCACCGGATCGGGAGGTGTCAGGATTGCGGCCGCGATGAAGGCGAAGACGATGGCGTATTTGCGCTTCTCCTTCAAGCCTTCCGACGTGGCAAGCCCCGCGCGGGCGAGCAGCGTGGTCACAACGGGAAGCTGGAAGACCAGGCCGAAGGCGAAGATCAGCGTCATGATCAGGCTGAGATATTCAGACACCTTCGGCAGCAGCGAGATGTCCACCTGGCCCTCGCCGCCGGTCTGTTCCATGGCGAGGAAGAACCACATGACCATGGGCATGAAGAAGCTGTAAACGAGCGCGGCACCGAGCAGGAAAAGCAGCGGCGACGCTACCAGGAACGGCACGAAGGCGCGGCGTTCGTTCCGATAAAGGCCTGGCGCGATGAACTTGTAGATCTGCGCGGCGATGAGCGGAAAAGCCAGCACCAGACCGCCGAACATGGCGATCTTGATCTGCGTGAAGAAGAATTCCTGCGGTGCGGTGTAGATCAGCGCGACCTTGCGATGATCGAGCCCGGCCCACTCGACCGCCCACTTGAACGGCTGGACCAGGAAATTGAACAGGTCCTTGGCCCAGAAGAAGCACAGAAGAAAGGCGATGAAGAACCCGCCCACGGCCCACATCAGGCGCTGGCGCAATTCGATGAGATGTTCGATCAGCGGCGCCGACGAGGCGTCGATATCCACTTCGTCCTGCTTCTTGCTCACGCGCCTTTTCCTGTCTCTGCGCCGTCCTTCGGCGTCATGCCGGACTCTCCCCCGCCCGGAAGCGCGCTTGCGCCCGATTTCGCAGGTTCCGCGGGATGGCTGGCGCCATCGGCCTTCGCCCCGCCCTTGGCCGGCTCGGCCGGCTTCGCACGCGTTGCGTCGTTGAGATCCTTCTTGATCTCGTCGCCGATCTTGTTGAGCGGATTGAGATTTTTCCGGATCTCGTTGGCCGGGTTCATCGACCGGGCAGTGTCGGCCAACGACTTCAGTTCTTCCAGTTCCGCTTCCTTCAAGGCGTCATCGAACTGGCGGCGGAAATCGCCGGCCATCGATCGCATCTTCGCCGTCGTCTTGCCGAACGTCCGCAACATCTTCGGCAGATCCTTCGGACCCACGACGATGATCATCACGATCGCGACTACGAGCAGTTCCGGCCAGCCAATGTCGAGCATATCACCAGCGCCCCGTCAGACACGCCACGACGCCGCCCCCGAACCGGGCGCGGCGCCCCTTCCCCATGCCGGACGGCATCAGGAGTTGGCGGACTTTTCCTTGTTTTCCGACACCACCTCGTCCTTGCGGTGTTCGACGGTCTTGGCCTTGTCGGACGTTTCGTCGTCCTGCATGCCCTTCTTGAAGCTCTTGATGCCCTTGGCGACATCGCCCATCAGCTCCGGAATCTTGCCGCGGCCGAAGAGCAGGAGCACGACCACCAGAACGATGATCCAGTGCCAGATTGAAAAGGTACCCATGACAAACCTCGTGTGTGCGTTCTCGAGAGTGACTTAAGCGCTTTCGCCGCCGGTTTCAAATACAAGTACGTCGCTTTTTCGCACGGAGATGCGAATGTCGCGCCGGCCAGGCTCCAGTGTACCATGCCGGATACGCGCCCGGATCGTGTTCTCCGCGCCCGGAACCGCCAGATCGACCATCTCGGCGATGCCGAGAAACCGCCGCGAAAGCACACGCGCATCGGCGGTGCCGGCCGGGTCGACCTCGATGCCGGCCAGGCGGATCGCCACCGTCGCCCGCGTCCCGTCGGCCAGCGTTCCGGCCGCAAATCGGCCAACCGGCGTCTCCACCGCTCCTCCCGTCACGACCGATTCGAACAAGTTGAGTTCCGAAAAGAACCCGGCCGCGAACAGGTTGGCAGGCGCGTGGTAGAGTTCGTCGCCGGTTCCGGCCTGCACAAGACGGCCATCTTTCAGCAGCGCGATACGGTCGCCCATGCGCATCGCCTCTTCCGCATCATGGGTCACGACAATGGCGGTTGTGCGGCTCTGGCGCAAAATCGCCAGCGTCTCGGAGCGGATGGCATCCTTCAGGCGGGAATCCAGACCGGAAAACGGTTCGTCCATGAGCAACACGGCCGGCCGTGGCGCGATCGCGCGGGCCAGCGCCACACGTTGCTGCTCGCCGCCCGACAGAACATGCGGATAGGCCCCGGCATAATGCTCCAGCCCGACGCGCGACAGCGCGATCATGGCCTCGTCGCGCGCCTCGCCCGCCGACAGGGCGGTGAGCCCGAACATCACGTTCTGCAGGATCGTCAGGTGGGGAAACAGCGCGAAATCCTGGAACACAAGGCCGATGGAGCGTTCCTCCGGCGGCAGGAAAACGTCCGGGCCGGCGATCTCGCGGCCGTTCAGCAGCACCCTGCCCCTTGCCTGGCTCTCGATACCGGCAGCGATCCGCAGCAGCGTCGTCTTGCCGGAACCGGACGGGCCCAGGAGGCATGTCACCTTGCCGGCATCGGCAACGAGGGACAGTCCCTTGAGCGTCGGCTTGGTGCCATAAGCGTGATGAATGTCCTCGAACGCCAGTTCGGCTGCGAAGGAAACCCCCGCCGGCATGCGCCCGATCTTTTTTTGCATCAATGCCATGCCTGCGCCATGCCTGCCGCGATCCGCTTGCCGCCTGCGCAAACAGCGCGGGCCAGCAGGGTCAATCATCCCCTGCGCGCGGTGTCAACAAGCCGAGTTCCTCCAGATCGATATCGCTCAGGGGATCCTCGTCCTCGGTCAGGTCATCCGGGGAAGCCAGCGGCGTCGGCATGGAGAAGCCTGAAGGCATCCGCGAGGACAACAACCCCGCCCCCTTCAACTCGTCCATCCCCGGCAGGTCGCGCAATTCCTCCAGGCCGAAATGGTCGAGGAATGCCCGGGTGGTTCCGTAAGTCACCGGGCGGCCGGGCGTGCGGCGGCGGCCCCGCAACCGCACCCAGCCTGTTTCCAACAGCGTGTCGAGCGTGCCCTTCGATGTTTCGACGCCGCGAATTTCCTCCATCTCGGCACGCGTGACCGGCTGATGGTAGGCGATGATGGCGAGCACTTCGAGCGCGGCACGCGACAGCTTCTTCTGTTCCACCGCCTCCCGGCTCATCAGGAAGGACAGGTCGCCGGCGGTGCGGAACGCCCAGGCATCGCCGACCCGCACGAGATTGACCCCGCGCGCGGCATAATCGGCCTTGAGTTTTTCCATGACGGCGGAAACGGGTGCGCCGGCCGGCAGACGCTCGGCGAGCAGTTTTTCGGGAACCGGATCGGCGGAGGCAAAGACGAGCGCCTCTGCCATGCGCGCCACTTCTGCGAGCGCAGCTGCATCCACGGGCGCGGTATCCGCGCGCCCGGGCGCAAAATGCTCGTCATCGCGGGTCATCGGCGCATGTCCGTGATCATCCATTGGCGTCGTCCATGGCATTCCGGCCCCCGCGCGGCACGGCGCGCGGTCTCAGGAAAATCGGCGCAAAGGCCTTGTCCTGCCGGATATCCAATGCGCCTTCCCTGACCATTTCAAGGCTGGCAACGAAAGTGCTGGCGATTGCGGTCGTGCGTTCCTCCGGCGTGGACAGGAAATCGACGAGGAACCGGTCAAGCGCGGTCCAGTCCGTGATCGATCCCACGAGCCTTTCCAGCACCGCGCGCGCATCCTTCAGCGACCAGACCGCGCGCCGGGCGATCTGCACGCGGGAAACGGCCTGCCGCTGGCGTTGCGAGGCATAGGCGATCAGCAGGTCGTAGAGCGAGGCGGCATACTCGTTCTTGCGATCCACGATCACGGCTTCGGGCTGTCCGCGCACGAACACGTCCCGGCCGATCCTGTTGCGGTTGACGAGACGCGCGGCCGCATCGCGCATTGCCTCCAGGCGCTTCAGCCGGAATTGAAGCATCGCTGCCATTTCCTCGCCCGACTGTTCGTCGTCGCGCGGCGGCCTGGGGATAAGCAGTTTCGACTTCAGGAAGGCGAGCCATGCAGCCATGACCAGGTAATCGGCGGCCAGTTCCAGCTTCAACGCGCGGGCCTTCTCGATGAAGACAAGATACTGCTCGGCCAGCGCCAGAACGGAAATGCGGGCCAGGTCGACCTTCTGGTTGCGCGCAAGATGAAGCAGCAGATCGAGCGGTCCCTCGAAGCCGTCGACATCGATGACGAGTTCCGGACCGGACGGCCGTTCCTCGCGCTCGGACCAGAGCTGGTCCATCGGCGTGCGCGCATGCCTGTCGTGCACAGGCGCCACCCTTGCGCCCCCCGTCACGCCACGGCCTCGAAGAGGCTGGAGAATTCGGCCCGCAGGGCGTTCTCATCGGCACCGTCATCACGGCCAAGGTCGAGCACGGCCCGTTGCGCACGCTCAAGCGCCCGGCCTGCCAGCGGCGGCGCCCCGGCGGCCACGGCGCGCATCTCGTCCATCCGGCCATTGCAGTGGAGCACGACATCGCAGCCGGCGGCGAAAATGGCGCGCGTACGCTCGCCGAACGCGCCTGCGAGCGCCTTCATGGACACGTCATCGCTCATCAGCAGCCCGTCAAAGCCCATTTCGCCGCGGATGATCTCCGCGATCACGCGCGGCGACGTGGTCGCGGGATTGTCCGGGTCCAGCGCCGAATAGACGACATGCGCCGTCATCGCCATGGGGATATCGGCCAGCGCCTTGAAGGGCGGGAAATCATGGGCGCGCAGTTCCCCGGGACTCGCATCGACGACGGGGAGTTCCAGATGGCTGTCGGCGAAGGCGCGGCCATGGCCGGGAATATGCTTGATGACCGGCATGACGCCGCCTGCCCGGAGGCCCTCGGCGGCGGCCCGGCCCATTTCGGCCACGGTGGCTGGATCCTTGCCATAGGCGCGGTTGCCGATCACGTCGTGGGCGCCTTCGACCGGCACGTCGAGCACGGGCAGGCAGTCGGCATTGATACCGTAGCGCTTCAGGTCGAAGGCATGCAGGCGGGACATCACCCAGGCGGCACGCAGGCCGGCTTCCCTGTCACGCCTGTAGAGCGCGCCAAGCGCGGCGCCGGGCGGGTAATCCGGCGCCATCGGCGGCCTGATGCGCTGGACGCGTCCGCCTTCCTGGTCGATGAACACCGGCACGTCACGCCCGGCGATCTCGCGCAGCGATGCTGTCAGCTCACGGAGCTGCCCGGCATCCGCGACATTGCGCGCGAACAGGATGTAGCCCCATGGCTGCTCACCACGGAAGAAGTGCCTTTCTTCCGCCGTCAGTTCGAGGCCGGACATGCCGGCGATCATCGCACGTGATTCGCTCATGTTCCGATTCTTGCACGAATCGTCCGTGAAGACACGAAGCAAGGCCGGGCTTGCGGCTTTCCCCACAGGCAAAGGGGCCGCGCGGGGCGGCCCCATTGGAACCGGTGCCTGGCCGAAACCGGGTCAGCGTTTCGCCAGGCAGTCTCCGCCGGCGGCCTTGATCTCGCGGCAAAGGCTGGCTGCCTCGTTGAAACTGCCGGCCGGGATGTTGACGCGGTAGAAGGTGCCGCGCCCCGGGATCTCGGCCGGCACGATATTGACGCCGCGTCCGCCAATGATGCTGCCAAAGCGCTGCGAAAGGTTGCGATAGGAAGACTGCGCGAGTTCACGCGACGGCTGGGAGGCGATCTGCACCCATGCCGGCGGATTGGCATTGGCGAGACCCGTCTGCGCAGCCGGCGGGGCAGCCGCGACCTGCTGGCCGTCGCGCCGTGTCGTGCCGACGATGTTGACCGGCTGATCGGCCGGGCGCTCGGGCACGACCGGCGGCGCGGTGACCGTATCGCGCCGGATCGTCGTGGTACGCACCTGGCGCGGCTGAAGGCCGGGAGCCTCGGTTCTGGCCGTGTCCGCTGCCGCGGTCACAGGCGCCGGCGCAGCCGTTTCGGCAGGCGCGGTCCCGGCCGTCCGTGTCTCGCCGCCAATCTGCGGTCGGGGCTGGGGAACGGGGATTCCTGCGGCCGTGGCAGGCGCCTCTTCGCCCGCTTTCTGCTCTGTTGCGGCGGCTTCTGCCTGAGGCGACGCGGTCGCAGCGATATCCGCGCCTGAAGGGGCCGGCGCCTCGGTGGCCACCAGCGTTCCGTCCGGCCGGACCACATAGGTGCGGACACGCCGCGGCGCGACTGCAGCCAGTTCACTCGACGGTCCCGGCTCCTGCGCCGTCCGGTCGGGATCGATGCGATCCTCCGACTTCGCAGCCGGCGCGGCCGTTCCTGATGGCTCATTCGCTGGCGAATCACCGCCCGCAGCCGCATCGACCGGCCCCGGCGACACGACCCGCACGGGACGGGTCCTTACATCGACCGGCGTTTCGGCGTTGCTCACCAGCTTGTCCTGTTGCGGCTCGGCACCGGCCGGCGCTCCGGCCGCTTCCTCGTAGACCACCCGGTTCTGGTTGGGCACCTTCGTGCCGCCCGGGTTTTCCGGCTTGACCTTGACCGGTTCGGGATCGGCGCGGACGATTGCCTGCGTGTCACCGGCATCCCCGCCGCCGCCGGTCAGGGCAAACGCACCGATACCGCCGACCAGGGCAACACCGGCGACAACGGCGGCGATCATCAGGCCGCGTTTCGATTTCTGCCCCTCGTCTGCCGGTTCCGCGAAGTCGTCGAAGGCCAGTTCGCGTTCAAGATCCTCGTCATGCAGCACGTCGTCATAGGTGCGCTGCGCGGCACCTGGCGTGACGGGGACGGAAACGGGTTCCTCAAGCCTGGCGGTTGCCTGGCTATCGGGGGCATGGACCGGCTTTTTCGCGGCACCAAAGGATATGCCGGCATCTTCCAGTTCGCGTTCGAAGAAGGTCTCGAAATCCATCGCCGCCTGCGGCTGACCAGCCGCGACATGGGTGTCGGACAATTCTTGTCCGGCCAGCATCTCTTCCAGGTCGTCCGGTCCGGCATGGTGCGCCGAATCCGTCTGGTAGGCTGTTTCCGGCAAATCGAGGTCATCGGCCATGTCGATCCGGGATTCCGGGACATCCGTTGTCTCGATTTCCGGGGGCAAGGGTTCCGCCGCCGATTTCCTTGAACCTGTGCTGAAGCGTGAGGCCAGGCCGCCGACCGCTGCTGCTGCACCTGCGGCCAGCCCGGTTCGCATGGCGGACCCGCCAGCGGACTGGCCGGACCCGGAGGCCGAATCGCGAGCGTCCGGCAATTCGACACCGTCCGAACCGTAGCCGTAGTCGTCGCCTTCCCCGGGATGCTCCATCTGGATCGATTCGATCTCCGCCAGCAGGTCGGGGTCGATATCGAAATCGCCCTCGCCGCCGGCTGCCGCCTGCCCGGGAATGGACGGCGGCGCGGGATCCTCACTGTCGAGCCGCAGGTCATCCTCGATGAAACTCTGGTCGAGAAAGGCGGATTCGTCGAATTCCGGGAGATCGATATCGGGTTCCTCGTCCGCTTCGATGCGTTCGGGCAACTCCTCGGCCGTTTCGCTGGCAGAAAGATCCGCCGCGTCGACCACATCGAAGTCGTCCGTGAACGCTCCCTCGAATTCAAACGCCCGGTCGTCGGCTTCGAATCCGGCCTGCGAATCGGGCGCATTCTTGGCGGCCGCTTCCACAGGTTCGGGCGATCCGTCGTTCCACGGACGGGTGGCCGGCGCATATCCAACCGGATCCGCCTCATCCTGAAGGGTATCGGTCGCGCCTGCCTCATGGCTGGTTGCGGCATCGCCCCAACCCGGTTGCTGCTGGGGCGGCAACGCCCAGCCGAAATTCGTCTGGCGGCTCATGCGTGCCGCTTCATGGGTGGCGTGGGACACTTGGTAAGATGGCGCCGCCTCACTCGCGTCCAAGGCCGGCATGCCGGCATGACTGTCAAACCCGGCGACGTCGGCATCGGGACCATGCCCAGAGGCCTCCACGGCCGGCGCAACGGGGGCCGGCACGTCGTCCCGAGCGCCATTGTCCGGTTCTCCGGCGAGCAGGGCCGCCAGTTCGTCCTCGATCGTCGTTGCGGCAAACGACAGCGGCTTTTCCGGGGCCGGCGGCGCATGATCCGGTCCGCCGTCGCGCATCGCGAGCGGTTCTTCCGGCATCCAGTCGCCCCCGTCTTCTGCGGCGGTCGAAAACGGTTCGTCAGCAAATTCCGGCTGGAAGGCGGCTTCCTCGGCACCATCGTGCCCGGCATCGGCGCCAGCGCCGTCCTGTTCGGCGGACCAGGCCTCTCCCGAACGGGAAGACCAGTCGACCGCCATCATCTCGTCCAGCACGTCATCCGCGACGCCCTCGTCAAGCCCGGATGCGGGCGGTTCCCACGCCTTCAGACCGGATGCGGGCGGTTGCCACGCATGGCCGGCCGGCAAGGGCGCGAACCCGGCGGAAGCGGATCCCGCTGCCGTCTCGGGCATATCGTCCGGGGCATGTTCCGAGCCCGGCAACGCGTCCGGCACCGGACCTTCAGCCGTATCGGCCGCCTGCGTCTGCCAGGATTGCGGCGCCACAAAGGAACCGGCTTCGCTGACATGCTCGTTCCCGGCCGGCGCAAAGGCCGCATCATCGGGAACGGCAGGCTCGAAGGCGCGAGGCTCCGCGGTGTCGTCCGTTTCCCAATGCAGGCCGGCGAACTCGGCATCAAGTTCGGCATCCAGCGCGGTCGCCTCATCAAGTGGCGCATCGCCGGCATCCGTTCCGCTGTCCGGCCGTTCGTCCTGCATCGCCCTTTCCGCGTACACCGGACGCGCCTGTTCCGGCGAATCCCACGCGGAAAGCGGGGGCTGTGCCGAAACCGGCTCTGCTGGCGCCGGGGCCTGCACCTCGCCGGCAGCGTCAAAGGGAGCGTTACCCTCGTCGCGCGCGGGCAGGAGTTCCTGCTCCATGTCGATCACGGGTTCAGGCGCCGGTTTCGGCCCGAGCGGATCGTCCGAAACGACAAAGAAATTCGCCAGCTTCGACAAGGGATCGTCGGGCGAAAGGCTGAAATCTTGATCCAGCTTCGCGGATTTGGTGTCTGCCATGTCCTGTCCCGTACACCTTACCAAACGGGCGCCGCCGGGCGCCAAATTACCGGCGTTACCAGCCCATTGTGGGCAAAAGGTGACAGGCAGAAGATTGCTTGACTAACGCATTTCTTCCGGTGCATCCGCCCCGACCAGACCCAGTCCGGCCACGAGAACGTCCAGTACTGCCTGCACCAGCCCTAGCCTGGCGCGTGTCAATACTGGATCGTTAACCTTAAGAAAACGTAAGTCGGGATTGTCCGTGCCCCGGTTCCAGTGGCCGTGCAAGGCGCTGGCGAGGTCGTAGAGATAGAAGGCGACGCGATGGGGTTCCAGCGCTGCGGCGGCCTGCTCGACAAGCCGGGGCCATTCGGCGAGCTTGCGGATGAGCGCGATCTCGCCCTCGTCGGTCAGCAGCGACACACCCTCCTCCAGGCCTTCCCGGACCGCGATGTCCGGGCCGTACATCTCGACAGCCTGGCGGAAGACCGAATGGCAGCGCGCCGAGGCATATTGCACGTAGAAGACCGGATTGTCCTTGGACTGTTCGGTCACCTTGGCGAAGTCGAAATCCAGCGGCGCGTCGGCCTTGCGATAGAGCATCATGAAGCGCACGGGATCGCGCCCGACCTCGTCGACCACGTCGCGCAAGGTGACGAACTCGCCCGCACGCTTGGACATGCGCACCGGTTCTCCGTCGCGGTAAAGCTTGACGAGCTGGGTCAGCACGATGGTCAGGTCGATCTTCCCGCCGGAAATGGCGCGCGCCAGCGCCTCCATGCGCTTGACATAGCCGCCATGGTCGGCGCCGAGTATGAAGATCAGCTTCTCGTAGCCGCGCCGGTACTTGTCCAGCATGTAGGCGACATCGGCGGCGAAATAAGTATAGGCCCCGTCCGACTTGACCAGCGGCCGGTCGATATCGTCACCCACATCGGTGGAGCGGAACAGGGTCTGCTCGCGATCCTCCCAGTCCTCCGGCTTCTGGCCCTTGGGGGGCGGCAGCTTGCCGCGATAGACATGGCCCTTCATCGTCAGGTCGTTGATCGCCGAGCGGATCAGCGTGGCGTTGTCGGCGTGAAGCTGGCGTTCGGAGAAGAACACCTCGTGGGTGACGTTCAGCGCCGCCAGGTCCGACCGGATGATGTCCATCATCATGGCGACGGCCTTGTCCTTGGCGATGGCAAGCGCCGTGTCATCGTCCATCGACAGGAGTGCGGGCCCATGCTCGGCCTTCAGTTCTTCGCCGACGGGCTTCAGGTAGTCGCCGGGATAGAGCCCGGCCGGGATGTCGCCGATATCCTCGCCGAGCGCCTCGCGGTAGCGCAGCAGGGCGGAACGGCCCAGCACGTCGATCTGCACGCCCGCGTCATTGATGTAATATTCCTTGGTCACGTCATAACCGGCAAATCCGAGAAGGTTCGCCAGCGCATCGCCCACCACCGCGCCGCGGCAATGGCCGACATGCATCGGGCCCGTGGGATTGGCCGAGACGTATTCGACATTGACCTTGTGGCCCTGGCCCATGGCGGAACGGCCGAAACCGGCGCCGGACGCCAGGATGTCCTTCAGCAGCGATTGCCAGTACCTGTCGGAAAGCCGCAGGTTGATGAAGCCCGGACCGGCGACCTCGGCTGCCGCCACGTCGGCATCACCCGCGATGGCATCGGCGATCGCCTGGGCCAGTTCGCGCGGATTGCGCCCGACCTGCCTGGCCAGCACCATGGCGACATTGCACGCCAGGTCGCCATGCGAGGCATCGCGCGGCGGCTCGACGGCCATGCGCGAGACGTCGGGTGCGCCGCCGTCCTTCGCCTCCAGGCCGAGGCCTTCGACAATGGCAAGAATCCGCTGCGTGAAATCGGCGAAGATGTTCATGGGTTGCTGTCCATAGAAATGAAACACCGGGCCGGTGCCCGGAAAGGCCGGGCCTCGCCTAGCCCATCTCCACCTTGCGGTCAAACAGGCGTTCATATTCCTTGAGCGCGAAGGTGTCGGTCATGCCGGACAGGAAATCGGCGACGTGGCGCGCGCGCGTCGCCTTACCGGCGGGCGTTTCGGCGGCCCAGTGTCCGCCCATCGCCGCCGGGTCGGCCATGTAGGCATCGAAGAGTTCGCGGACCACGCGGTCGGCTTCCACCCGCCAGCGCATGACATCCGGGTGGCGGTACATGCGGGCGAACAGGAAGCGCTTGAGCGCCCGGTCGGTTTCCTTCATCGCGTCGGAAAACCCCGCGATCGCGAGACCGGCCGCGCGAACATCGGCGGCGCTGGCCGGCCTGATGCGTGCCAGCCTTTCAAGCGCGGTGGATATGACATCCTCGACCATGGCCGTGATCTGCCGGCGCATGAATTCGTGGCCCGTGCGCACGGGATCGAGGACGGGCCAGGTCTCGCGCACGGTCGCCAGGGTGCGGGCGACGAAGGGCACCTCGGCTTCCAGTTCATCCAGTGTGAACAGGCCCGCGCGGGTGCCGTCATCGATGTCATGCGTGTTGTAGGCGATGTCGTCGGCGATGGCCGCGGCCTGGGCTTCCAGTGACGCATGCTGGGACAATCCCATGGGGAAGGCCGCGTCGAAATCGAGGATGTCCTGCGGCACCGGCCCATCCAGCCCGTTGCCTTCCGCGTCTGTCAGCGGGCCATTGTGCTTGACCAGGCCTTCCAGCGTCTCCCATGAAAGGTTCAGGCCATCGAACTGGGCGTAGCGGCGCTCCAGCCGCGTGACGATGCGCAGCGACTGGGCATTGTGATCGAAACCGCCAAAGCCCGCCATCTTCTCGTTCAGCGCGTCCTCGCCGGTATGGCCGAAGGGCGTGTGGCCGAAATCGTGCACCAGCGCCACGGCCTCCGCGAGATCCTCGTCCACCTTCAGGGAACGGGCAATCGCACGGGCAATCTGCGAGACCTCGATCGTGTGCGTCAGGCGCGTGCGGAAATGGTCGCCCTCATGGGCGACGAATACCTGTGTCTTGTGCTTGAGACGACGGAAGGCGTTGGAATGGATGATCCGGTCACGGTCGCGCTGAAACGGCGTGCGCGTGCGGCTTTCCGGTTCCGGGATCAGGCGGCCGCGCGTGCGGGCCGGATCGCAGGCCCAGGCCGCGCGCTCGCGATAGCCGAATCCGATGTCGCCGAGAATCATGCCTGTCCCGCCCCTGTTGCCGCAATCGCACAGGTCCGTCATCCGTGCCGCTGTTGACGGTCCCGTGGCGGTTACTTACCTATGGGGCAACAACGAATGCAAGGCTGGACACGATGGGTCACGACGCAGCAAGCACGATGAAGGGTGTGGATGTCACCGATGCGGCCGCGCGCCGCATCCTGAAGGTGCTGGAACGGGAGCCGGAAAAGATCGGCCTGCGAATCGCCGTCGAGGGCGGCGGCTGTTCGGGCTTTTCCTATCTGATCGACCTGACCGACGCCCAGAACGAGGACGATGTCGTGTTCGAGAAGAACGGCGCGAAGGTCTTCATCGACGAGTTGTCGCTGGTCTACATGGGCGGCTCGAAGGTCGATTTCGTTGACGAACTGATGGGCCAGGCCTTCCGGATCGACAATCCGAATGCCGTGGCAAGCTGTGGTTGCGGGACGAGCTTTTCGGTCTGAGACGCAAACATTGGCGAATGGAAGAGCCGCGACGGGAGGCCCGCCGCGGCTCTGTTTTTTCGGCTTCCGGCAGGCCGTCAGTCGAGTTCTTCCGGCAGCGCCAGGTTCAGCACGATGGCAATCAGCGCCGAGGGCAGCAGGCCGGAGGTCAGCAGGATCTTGAGCGTGGCCGGCAGGTGCTGCAGCGCGTCGGGTTCCAGTTGCAGGCCGAGGCCGACCGAGAGCGCGACGGCGAAGATCACCATGTTGCGGCGGTTCCAGTTGACCTCCGACAGCATGTTGACGCCGGCGGCCGCCACCATGCCGAACATGACGATGACGCCACCGCCAAGCACGTGGATCGGCACGGTGGAGACGACCGCACCGACCTTCGGAATGAAACCGCACAGGATGAGGAAGATCGCGCCATAGGTGACGACGTGGCGGCTCATGACGCCGGTGATCGAGATCAGGCCGACATTCTGCGAGAAGGAGGTGTTCGGCAGGCCGCCAAAGACGCCGGCAACCGCCGTGCCCAGACCATCGGCGAAAGTGGCGCCGGAGATTTCCTTGTCGGTGGCTTCGCGCCCTGCCCCGCCCTTGCAGATGCCCGACGTGTCACCGACCGTCTCGATGGCCGAGACGATTGCCATGAAACACATGCCGATGACGATCGCCGAATTGAACTCGAAGCCCCACTTGAACGGCTCAGGCAGGGCGAACGCAGCGGCGCGACCGACATTGTCGAAGTTGACCTGGCCAAGGAGAAGGGCCACGACATAGCCGGCGATCAGGCCGAGCAGCACCGCGGCGATGGACAGGAAACCCCTGGTGAAGAACTTGATGGCCAGCGTGACGACGACAACGACAAGCGCCGGACCCCAATAGGCCATGGTGCCATAGGCGGGCTTTCCGATCAGCGGCACACCGCCGGCGGCATACTGGATGCCGACGCGGATCAGGGCCAGACCGATCATCAGGACGATGAGGCCGGTGACGAGCGGCGGCAGCGCGAAGCGGATGCGTCCGATCACGAAACCGAGGAAGAAGTGGAAGATGCCGCCGATCAGCACGCCGGTCATGAGCCCGGCAAGGCCTGCCACACCCTGCCCCGCCACGGCGGGGATCATGATCGGCAGGAAGGCGAAGCTGGTGCCCTGCACGATGGGCAGGCGCGCCCCGACCGGCCCCATGCCGATGGTCTGGAACAGGGTGGCGATGCCGGCGAACAGCATAGACATCTGGATCATGTAGATCAGGTTCGGAAACTCGGGCGAATTGGACCCGAAACCGAAACCGGCGGCACCCGCCACGATGATGGCCGGCGTGACATTCGAGGCGAACATGGCAAGGACATGCTGGATGCCAAGCGGAACCGCCTGGGCAATCGGCGGCGTATAGTCCGGATCGCGAAGCAAGGCCTTCATGTCCGCGGAACCGGCGGCGGCCGGCATTGAAGCAGCGTCACTCATTGAATTGACCCCTCTGTTGTTGTTAAGTGCCGCCGGTCCCCACCGGCCGCAGCTTTCCGGCAGGATCATGCAGACGGACTGGCGGAACCATCCATATTTTCTTGAAACACTTGCTTTGCGTAGTTTGCCATGAAGATCGCGACCTGGAACATCAACGGCGTCAAGGCGCGCATCGACAACCTGCTCGCCTGGCTCCGCGACAGCGCGCCGGACATCGCCTGCCTGCAGGAAATCAAGTCCGTGGACGAGAACTTTCCCCGGCTGGAGATCGAGGCGCTCGGGTACCATGTCGAGACGCATGGCCAGAAGGGTTTCAACGGCGTGGCGCTGCTGTCGAAGACCTCACCGGACGAGGTGATGCGGGGCCTGCCCGGCGATGACGGCGACGAGCAGGCCCGCTTCATCGAAGGCGTGTGGTCGATGCCATCGGGCGTGCTTCGCGTTGCCTCGCTCTACCTGCCGAACGGAAATCCCGTGGACACGGAGAAGTTCGCCTACAAGCTGGCATGGATGGACAGGCTGGAAGCCCATGCGCGCCAGCGCCTGGCACTGGAAGAGCCCTATGTCCTGGCCGGCGACTACAACGTCATCCCGGAACCGGAGGATTGCCACGATCCGAAGGTATGGGAAGGCGACGCGCTGTTCCGGCCGGAAAGCCGCACTGCCTTCCGGCGGCTGGAGAACCTCGGCTACACCGATGCCATCCGCGCGGTCACAGACGCACCCGGAACCTACACGTTCTGGGATTACCAGGGCGGGGCCTGGCAAAAGAACAACGGCATCCGCATCGACCACCTCATGCTCTCGCCAGAGGCGGCGGACAGGCTCGTTTCGGCGGGCATCGAAAAGCATGTGCGCAGCTGGGAGAAGCCGTCGGACCATGTACCGGTGTTCGTCCACCTGGCGTGATGACGTGCTGTCGCGCCCGCGAACCGTCTTGTGCTAGACTGGCACGCATGAAGACGGCGCGTGTGATCCTCGCAGTGTTTTTTCTGTTCCCGCTCTTCGGCGCGGTTCAGGCCGCGCCCGATTGCAGATGCCGCGCCAACGGGACCGAATACCGGCTGGACGAGGAGGTGTGCATACGCTCTGCGGGAAAGCCGTTCCGGGCGCGTTGCGTCATGGTCCTCAACAACACCTCATGGCTCAGGACCGGCGATTGCGAGCAGGAGAATGCCAGCGCAGCCGCGACACGCAGGGCTGCCTTCCGGCTGGATAGCACGCCACCCCTCACCCTGCCGCCCGATTCGATGTGCGAACCGGCACGCTGGACCGGCAAGGCCGGCGGGCGCCCCGGTTCCTGACCGGATCGTGCCAGGGGCTTACTTGTAGCCTTCGCGGAGGAATTGCTCGGCCAGGACCATCGCGGTGCGGCGGTCGCTCTCGGCGGCAAGGCCGAAGGCTTCCTCCTGGCGGGTGCGGATCCAGCCCTGGTCGACCGGCTCGGCGCGTTCCAGCGCCGCCGTCAGCATGGCGAGGCCGCGAACCATCTTGCCGTCCTGCACCAGCAAGTCGCCCAGGAGCGCCTCGGCCTTGTAGTGCCCCTTGCGGGCCGACAGGCGAAGCCAGCGCGCCGCCTGCTTGCGGTTCGCGCGTCCGCCATCGCCCTCGAGCAGCATCCGGCCCATCTCGAACTGCGCATCAGGATTGCCGAACATGGACGCGGCCTGGAGATAGAGATCGCGGGCGAGCCTAGGGTCGGCGCGCACGGGCGACATGGGTATTCCCTTGCGCACGTAGCCGGCCAGCGCCACAAGCGCGTCGGACACGTAACTCTCGTTGGGGCTGCCCGGTTCGGCGCCCATGCGAACGATGTTACGGAAGATCTTGAAGGCTTCGTATTCGTTCCGGCTGACACCGTCGCCATCGGCATACATGCGCGCCAGCTTCCATTGCGCGCCGGCATGGCCCTTGTCGGCGGCATAGCGATAGGCCTCGATCGCTTCCTTCTTGTCGCCGCTGCGATAGGCATCGAAGCCGAAGCGGAAAGCCGCCCACGGATCGTCGCTCTTCTGTCCCTTGCCGGGATCGAAGGCGGCAGCATGCGTTACGGGAAGGAGAAGGGCAATCGTCAGCACTGCAAGGCCGCCGAATGCCCGGTAACTCCGTTTCGTTCCTGTGCCCTGCACGTGTTGGCCCTGCTTCTGTCCGCAAGCGCGCATCGCGAACGCGCGACGCCTGCCCTGGCCCGCATGCCGGGCCGTTTTCTCCGATGGCTTCGGGGTGCTCCCGTTTTGTGGCGGGACTTGGGCAATCGCCGCCACCTTCCATGCCTACACGATGGCTGGATGAATAGCTGTTGCCGAAGCGCAACAAGACGCCCCTTCCAGCCGCTCAGGACCGGCCTGGCGGCGGCGGATTCTCCGCCCGCGCGACGATGGAGGCAATGACCGATCCGCCAATGAGAAGGGCCGTGACTCCGAGGGCGACAAGCGACGGGATCTCGATGGTGCCGGCCAGCAGCATCTTGATCCCGATGAACACGAGCACGAGCGACAGGCCGGTCTGGAGGTATTCGAATTCCCGGATCATGCCGGCAAGCACGAAATAGAGCACGCGCAGGCCCATGATGGCGAAGACGTTGGATGAAAAGACGATGAAGGGATCATCGGAAATGGCGAGAACGGCCGGGATCGAGTCGACGGCGAAGACAAGATCGGTGACCTCGACCGCGACCAGGACGACAAAGAGCGGCGTCATCCAGAGCCGGCCGTCCACCTTCACGAGAAAACGATTGCCGCGATAACTGTCCAGGCAGCGACCGCTTCGCGTGAGCAGCCGCACGACCGCCGATTGGCCCGGATCGATCTGCGCCCCGTCGTGGCGCAGCATCTTCCAGCCCGACCAGACCAGGAGGGCGCCAAGCGCCATACCGATGAAATGGAACTGCTGGACGAGGTGGACCCCCGGCACGATGAGCGACAGGCGCATGACGATGGCGCCAAGAATGCCGTAGAAAAGCACGCGGTGCTGGGCTTCCGGCGGCACCTTGAAATGGGCGAAGATCATGGCGATGACAAAGATGTTGTCCATCGACAGGGCCTGCTCGACCAGATAGCCGGTCAGGAACTCCGCCCCCTTCCCCGCTCCGCCGAAGTGGAAGACGCCGAGCGCGAAGATCAGCGCCAGGGCCACATAGACGCCCCATGTCATCAGCGCGTTGCGGATGGACAGGGCTTCTGCCCGGCGGTGAATGACGAACAGGTCGAATGAAAGAACCGCGAATACAAAGGCCAGGAATGCGGGCCAGAGCCAGTCAGTACCGTGCATTCGCCCCGCTCCATCGGATGGCCGACGCACCCCTCAGGGACGCCGGACCGTGTATGTGGATTTCAGCCTCCGCAATAACAAGACGGGAAGAAAAAAGTCTTGCCACGGATTGACACGCATCAAGGACACATGAAGCCTTATCATCGACCATAGGTAGAATATTAGCAAATATCGGAGGGTTCACGATGATCGATGACAACACGGCAACCACCGCCAGCGAACCGGCCCCGGCGCCTCCTCCGGCGCCAGCGGAAGAGGCGATGGCGGCCGTCGGGGAAACGGCGTTGGTGGAAAAGGAAGACACCAAGGCTGCGGTCAAGTCCAAGGTGCGTGTTCCCGACCACCATCTTGCGCAGATGCGGCACGATCCGCAGGCCATCGCCAAGCTGTTCGAACAGGGCGTGTATCCCTACAAGAGCAAGATGAAGCGGATGGCCTACGAGAAGGAAAAGGCCGCGCTCCAGGTGGAACTCCTCAAGGCGCAGCGCTGGATCGAGGAGACCGGGCAGAAGGTGGTGATGCTGTTCGAGGGCCGGGATGCGGCGGGCAAGGGCGGCACGATCAAGCGCTTCATGGAACATCTGAACCCGCGCGCGGCGACCGTCGTGGCCCTGCCGAAGCCCACCGAGCGGGAAAAGACCCAATGGTTCTTCCAGCGTTATATCCAGCACCTGCCAGGTGCAGGCGAAATGGTGCTGTTCGACCGCTCCTGGTACAATCGCGCCGGGGTCGAGCGGGTCATGGGTTTCTGCTCGCCGACGGAATATCTCGAATTCATGCGCGAGGCGCCCGAGGTGGAAAAAATGCTCTCGCGCTCCGGCATCCGCCTCTACAAGTACTGGTTTTCCGTGACCCAGGACGAGCAGTACCGCCGCTTCAAGGCGCGCGAGACCGACCCTCTGAAGCAGTGGAAACTGTCGCCCGTGGACAAGGCCTCGCTGGACAAGTGGGACGACTACACGGAGGCGAAGGAAGCGATGTTCTTCTACACGGACACCGCCGACGCGCCATGGACGATCATCAAGTCGAACTGCAAGAAGCGCGCGCGGCTCAACACCATGCGCCACTTCCTCTATTCGCTGCCCTATCCCAACAAGAACCGTCACGTGGTCCATGCGCCCGACCCGCTCATCGTCGGGTCCACGCACCACGTCATCGGTCAGGACGACCATATCCTCGGCAAGACCCTGCACCCCGAGCAGCGCAAGGGCAATGGCACGGCGGCCAGCGGGGCCTGACCGGGCACCCCTTGCAACTGTGCCAGAAAACGAAACAGGCCGGGCGACGATGCCCGGCCTGTTGCCATTTGCAGTAACGCATCGCTGCGCCTGAAGTGCGCTCCGGTCATCCGGCTTCGCGGATCCGCTGCAAGGCCGTTGCCAGCCGCGCGGCCGTTTCCTGCGCCTCGGCCAGTTTCTCGCGCTCGGCCTCCACGACCTCGGCCTTCGCATTGGCGACGAACTTCTCGTTGGCGAGCTTCTTTTCGATGCGCGCGGTTTCGTCGGCCGCCTTTGCATGGGCCTTCTCCAGCCGGGCGGCTTCCGCCTCGAGGTCGATCAGGTCACCGAGCGGCAGGCAAACGGTGGCCTCGCCGACGACGATCTGGGCGGATCCACGGGGGGCTTCGGCTGCCGTGGCGATACTCTCCACGCGCGCAAGGCGCCGGATGGCCGCGTCATGGCGCTCGAGGCGCGCCAGGGTCGGTTCGCTGGCGCCCGTGACCACCAGCGGTGCCATGGCGCCGGCCGGCACGTTCATCTCGGCGCGCACCGAGCGCACGCCGGAAACGAGATCGATCAGCCAGTTGATGTCGGCGGCAGCCTCGTCATCCTCGAAGGACGGCTGCGGCCATGCCGCGTGGCAAAGAAGGCCGTCGCGGCTTGCCGTGTGGTCCCAAAGCTCTTCCGTGATGAAGGGCATGAAGGGGTGCAGCAGCTTGTAGGTCTCGTCAAGAACATGGGCAGCGCAGGCGCGCGCCTCCGCCTTGGCCTTCTCGTCCTCGCCGTTGAACACGGGCTTGAGCAGTTCGAGATACCAGTCGCAGACCTGGTTCCACACGAAGCGGTAGGCGGCGCCGGCGGCATCGTTGAAACGGTAGGCCTCGATGGCCTGGGTGACCGCATTCGCCGTGCGCGTCAGTTCGGCGAGAATCCAGCGGTTGACCGGATCGACCGCCGTTTCCGGCGCAAATCCCGGATCGCGAGCGACGCCGTTCATCTCGGCGAAGCGCGTGGCGTTCCACAGCTTGGTGCCGAAATTGCGATACCCGGCGATACGGGCAGGATCGAGTTTCACGTCGCGGCCCTGGGCGGCCATGATGGCCAGCGTGAAGCGCAGCGCATCGGCTCCGTATTCGTCGATCAGTTCCAGCGGGTCGATGACGTTGCCCTTGGATTTCGACATCTTGGCGCCGTTCTTGTCGCGCACCAGCGCATGGACGTAGACCGTTTGGAACGGCTCCTCGTCCATGAAATGCAGGCCCATCATCATCATCCGGGCAACCCAGAAGAAGATCATGTCGAAGCCCGTCACCAGCACGTCGGTCTGGTAGTACTTCTTCAGTTCGGGCGTCTTGTCCGGCCAGCCAAGCGT
>NZ_JBKFFP010000003.1:549169-554256 GCF_046506625.1 Zhengella sedimenti | reverse complement strand
TCGGCCGAGACCGTGATCGCCGGACCGTCCTCGCTGGCCGAGCCCGTCACCGCGGCGACAACCGGCGCGTCGTTCGTGCCGGTGATCGTCACCGTCGCAGTCTGCGGCGTGGATGCACCATGCTCGTCCACCACGTCATAGCTGACCGTGATGACGAGATCTTCGCCCTCGGCCAGGTAATCATAGGCCGGATCGGCAGGATCGACCGCCAGCATCGTACCGGACAGGCTCACGCCCGCGGGCGGCGTTGTGCTCGAGGAACCGCCATCGACGGTATATTCCACCCCGCTGATTGTCAGCGTCGCCGTCTCTCCCGTGTCGGCATCCGTGGCGTTTTCTAGCAGGTCCAGCGTGTAGGACGCATCGCCCTCGTCGGCAGCCGAGACAATCGCCGTCACTTCAGGCGCGTCATTCGTGCCGTTGATCGTGATCGTGATGGTCTGGGTGGCCGATTCGGCGTCGGAGGCGCCGGAATCGTCCGTAACGACGACCTCATAGGTCAGGACCAGCTCATCGCCTTCGCCCAGCCAGTCGAGATCGTCCGTCGCGGTGTAGTCGTAGCCGATGGTCTGGGCCGAGCCGGTTGCACTGGCATCGTTCCCCGTGAACACGATATTGCCCGCTGCGATCAGCGTCGCGATGCTGACACCTGACGGCAGCGTCGTGGGGGTTCCTCCGTCGGGCGTGTAGCTCCAGGTGGCATCGCCCGTGACCGACGCCGTGAGCACATCGGCCGTGGAGGTGCCCCCGGTGAAGGTGCCGCCATGATCGTCGTCGGAGACAGTCAGGTCGCCACTGACCGAGACGGTCTGCGCTGATGCATCCGTGGCCTCGGTGACATCGAGCGGCGTCGTGACGGAACTGATGACCGGCCGGTCGTTGGTGCCGGTGATGGTGATGGTGATGGTTTCGCCCGTCGTCGACGCGCCGTGATTGTCGGTTATGACGAGGTCATAGGTCTGGGTGATGGTGTCGCCTTCGCCCAGCTGGTCGATCACGGCATCGCTGACCGTGAATGTCCAGGTGATTTCGCCGGTCCCCGCTCCGGTGGCCGAACCCGAGAATCCGCCGCTGAGCGTACCGATATAGCCGCCGGTGGACGGCGTGATCGAAACGCTGTGCGTATCGGCCAGTTCCGGATCGTCGAATTCAATGGTGCCCGAAGTCGTGAGGGGAGTACCTTCGGCCGGCGTCGTGCTGCCGTCCTCGATCTCCGTGACGGAATCCTCCAGCCCGGTCGTCCCGATGACAAAGGGCGCATCGTTCGTTCCGTTGACGGTGACCGTCGCCGTGGCAGGCGTTACAGCGCCGTCCTCATCCACCACGTTGTAGGTGACCGTGAGAACCACCGTCTGCGTTTCGTCAAGGCTGTTGAACTGGGTCGGATCGATGACCAGTTCGCCCGTTTCGGGATCCACTGTGTAATCGATCGTCTCGGCCCACGCAGTGCTCCCATCCACAAGTCCGGTGATCGAAACGCTCGCGACATCCAGATCGTCGCCAAGCGTTCCGCCCGCATCCGCATCGCTGGCATTGGCAAGCAGATCGACGGTGAGCGGCGCAGCCTGGTCGTTTGTAGTGTCCGTGACAGGCCCGGAGACAACCGGCGCGTCATTCGTGCCGTTGATGGTGATATCGATATCGACGGTGTTCCCTTCCGAATCCGTCAGCGTCACTACGTCATGGACGATCTCGCCCGGATTGAGGTCCTGCACGAGCGACTGGTCCAGCGTGTAGGTCCAGGTATCACCGGCCAGGTTGACTGCGACCGACCCGTAGGTGCCCGTCGCCGTCACACCGGAGAAGCTCGGATTGTCGTCGCCATCGACGTCGGACACGGCAATCGAACCCGTCGCCGTCACAGCCGGATCGCCGACATCGCCTTCCGTCACCGCGCCCGTCGTGTCCGCCGTGATGACGGCGTCGTCGTCCGCGCCGGTGATGTCGATGGTGATCGTGTGCTCGGTGCCGTCGGTTGTCGCCACCACGATCGTGTCCTGAAGCGGATCGCCCGCATCCAGAACATCGACCGCCGGGTTGGAGTCGTCGAGCGCATAGCTCCACGTGCCGTCCGCGTTCATCGTCAGCGTGCCGTAGCTGCCCTGCGTCACCACCGTTGTGTTCCAGGCATCGTCGGCATCGTCGCCGTCGACATCGGTGTGATCGAGGTTGCCCGTCGCCGGCGTGCCGGCATCCTCCGTCACCGCGCCGGTCGAGTCGCCGGTCACGACCGCCGCATCGTTCGTGCCGGTGATGTCGATGGTGATCGTATGCTCGGTGCCGTCGGTTGTCGCCACCACGATCGTGTCCTGAAGCGGATCGCCCGCATCCAGTTCGTCGACCGCCGGGTTGGCGTCGTCGAGCACATAGCTCCACGTGCCGTCGGCGTTCATCGTCAGCGTGCCGTAGCTGCCCTGTGTCACCACCGTGGTGTTCCAGGCATCGTCGGCATCGTTGCCGTCGACATCGGTATGGTCGAGGTCACCGGTTGCCGGCGTGCCGGCATCCTCCGTCACCGCGCCCGTCGAAGTGCCGGTCACCACCGCTGCGTCATTCGTGCCGGTGATCGTGATGTCGATATCGACGGTGTTGCCTTCCGAGTCGGTCAGCGTGATCACGTCATGGACGATGTCACCGTCATCCAGGTCCTGAACCGCCGATTGGTCCAGCGTGTAGGTCCAGGTATCACCGGCCGGGTTGACCGCGATCGAACCGTAGGTGCCCGCCGCCGTCACACTGGAGAAGCTCGGATTGTCGTCGCCGTCCACATCCGACACCGCGATCGAACCCGTTGCCGTCACAGCCGGATCGCCGACATCGCCTTCCGTCACCGCACCCGTCGTGTCCGCCGTGATTACCGCCGCGTCGTCGGCACCGGTGATGTCGATGGTGATCGTGTGCTCGGTGCCGTCGGTTGTCGCCACCACGATCGTGTCCTGGAGCGGATCGCCCGCATCCAGAACATCGACCGCCGTGTTGGTGTCGTCGAGCACATAGCTCCACGTACCATCGGCATTCATCGTCAGCGTGCCGTAGGTGCCCTGGGTCACCACCGTGGTGTTCCAGGCATCGTCGGCATCGTCGCTGTCGGCATCGGTGTGGTCGAGGTCACCGGTTGCCGGCGTGCCGGCATCCTCCGTCACCGCGCCGGTCGAAGTGCCGGTCACGACCGCCGCGTCGTTCGTGCCGGTGATGGTGATGGTCACCTCTTGCGTAGCGGTCGCGTTGCCGGTGCCGGAACCGTCGTCGACCTGGATCGTGTAGGTCAGGACAAGCTCGTCGCCGGCATCGAGGAAATCGAAGGCTTCGCCGCCGCTGTCGAAGGACCAGTCGATCGTGCCGGAGGTCGAACCGCCAGCGATGACCGGGTTTGTCCCGACCGTGAGCAAGCTTAGAAGCGCTGCATTATCGAGGCCGACCGGCAGATCGTCCGCTCCCGTTCCGGACGACACGACACCCGTTACGGTGGCGTTCACCGCATCGGTCGTGTCAACGTCGGAAACCGACAGCGTGCCGGAAGCGGTGAACCCGGCATCATCCTCGGTATGCGAGGCGGAATCCGAGTCTGTTCCGACAACCTCGATCACCGGCGCATCGTTCGTGCCGACAATGGTGACGGTAATGGTCTCGGTGGTCGAGTCGCCATTGCTGTCCGTGATGGTGACATTGAAGGTGGACGTGATCGTCTGGCCTTCGGCCAACTGGTCGGCGGCCGCCGCGTCGTATTGATAGGTCCAGGTCACCGCGCCGTTTGTGTCGGCAAGCGTATCGTCGCTGATGCCGGCCTGGAACAGGCCGACAGCGCCCGCCCCCGGCGAAACGGAAACGGTGTAGGTCTGGCCGGTGGGCAGGTCCTCGAACAGGATGTCGCCGGTGGTGGTGATGAAGCCGGTGTTCTCGCCCGGCGCGCCGTCGGCGTTTTCGACCACGGAGCCGGTGCCGTCGTTCACTTTATCGCCAGCATATGTGTTGGAGTTGTCGACGTAGCCGAGCACTTCCGGCGAGAAATCGAGATTGACGGTCTGCGTGCCCGACACACCGGATTCATTGCCGGCGATGTCAGTCTGGGTGGCGGTGAAGGTGAGCGTGTGCGTGCCTGTCTCCGAGACCAGCGGCGTGGCCGGCGTGATCGACCAGTTGCCGGTGCCGTCGACCACCGTGGTCAGTGTCGCGATATCGCTGGAACCGTCATTGACCGTGACCGTGACCGTGGCCCCGGCCTCACCCGTGCCGGAAATGGTGGGCGTGGCATCGTTGATGCCATCGCCAAGGGTGTCGTGCGTGGTGCCCGTGATGACGGGCGCAACGGGTGCCGTCGTGTCCACCGTGATCGTGGTGGCCGGCGACGTCGTCGTATTGCCCGCCGCATCCGTGATCGAGACGGTGAAGTCATAGCTGCCATCGCCGGAAAGCGTGCCGGCGGTCAGCTCCACCGGTCCAGTCTCCGAGCCGGTCACGACATAGGTCACGGCCGGCGAAAGAGAGGCGCCTCCCACCAGCAGTTCGACCACGTCGCCGGCTTCCGCGCCGGATACGTCAATCGAGAAGGTCGGCGTGTCGTCATTGGTCAGGTTGTCGCTGTCGCTGTCGCCGGAATCGGAGGCCGGCACCAGGTCCGGCGCCCCAAGCGTCGCGATGGTCGTGTCGAGGGTTACGTCAAGGGTTGGACCGGTCGAAGTGTTGCCGGCCGGATCGATGACCGTGGTGGCCAGGCTCGTCGTGCCTTCCGGAAGGCTTGTTGCCACGACGGTTGAGGAACCGGGAACCGTATCGCCTACGGCAATCGTGATCGAATTGCCCTCTAAACCGGTGGCAACGTATTCGCCGTAGACAACGCCGCCGCTTGTAAGCTGCACGATGTCGCCCGCTTCCAGTGTGCCGACGCCGGGGGGGCTCAGATTGATGATGAATTGAGGGCTGTCATTGTTGGTGACGTCGTCTGAGTTACTCGATCCCGTGTCATTTGCCAGGTCGCTGATCAGATCCGGCGCCACCGGATTGGCAACGGTGGTGTCCAGTTCATAGGTCGCGGTCGTCTCCGCAGACGTGTTGCCCGCATCGTCGGTCTGGCGGACCGCCACATTGTA
>NZ_JBKFFP010000003.1:0-549070 GCF_046506625.1 Zhengella sedimenti | reverse complement strand
CACGTTCACCGTCGCGTCATTGGTCTGGCCGTCGGCGGCAACGCCGCTGTCGGTCGCCAGCGCAACGCCCGGCGCCGGAACCGTCGTGTCCAGCGTGATCGTGGTGGCCGGCGACGTGAAGGAGTTACCCGCCGCATCCGTTATCTGGACGGTGAAATCATAGCTGGCATCGCCGGAAAGCGTGCCGGCGGTCAGTTCCACCGGTCCTGTCTCGGAACCTGTAACGGTATAGGTCACGGCCGGCGAAAGTGAGGCGCCTCCGACCAGGAGTTCGACCACGTCGCCGGCTTCCGCCCCGGACACGTCGACGGAGAAGGTCGGCGTCGTGTCGTTCGTCAGGTTGTCGCTGTCGCTGCTTCCGCTGTCCGAAGCCACCACGAGGTCCGGCGCCGCAAGGCTCGGAACCGTCGTGTCCACGTCCACCGTGAGTTCCGTGCCGGTGCGCGTGTTGCCGGCCGGGTCGGAGAAGCGCACGGCGATGGTGTGGTCGCCATCGGCCAGCGTGGAGGCGGTCAGCTGGATCGTGGTGCCGAGTTCGCTGCCATTGATCGTATAGGTGGCGATGACCGCGTCGCCATTGCTGGTGTCGATCAGTTCGACCGTGTCGCCCACCTCAAGGCCCGTGGCGGGAATGGCCACGTCGAATGTCGGCGTGTTGTCATTGGTCAGGTCGTCGCTGTCGCTGTCGCCGGAATCGGACGCCGCCACCAGGTCCGGCGCGGCCGGCACATCGGCAATCAGCGTGTCGATGGAGAAAACGTCGATGACCGTCGTGTCGGGCAGGTTGTCGCCGGTGAAGCTG
Source organism: Zhengella sedimenti (assembly GCF_046506625.1). Classification (NCBI taxonomy): domain Bacteria; kingdom Pseudomonadati; phylum Pseudomonadota; class Alphaproteobacteria; order Hyphomicrobiales; family Notoacmeibacteraceae; genus Zhengella; species Zhengella sedimenti. Next base: position 548,268 of record NZ_JBKFFP010000003.1, on the reverse strand, counting down.
CGCGCATTGGTGATCTCCACGTCCACATCCGACAGGTCGATATTGGCGTCGGTCACCGAGAAGGTGAAGGTATAGGTGTCGTTTGCGCTGGTCGTCGTGCTCCAGGAACCGGAGACGTAGCTGATGGTCGATGACGGGTCTTCATCCGGGAAGCTGATGACCGGCGTCACCGTCGGCTGGGTGTTCATCGACTGGTCGAACACCACGGTGATGGTGATCGTGCCGGTGGAGGCATCGGCTTCGCTGATCACTGGAGAAGAAGACGTGACGGAAACGATCGAAGGGGCCATGATGTTAATCTCCAGTTCGTTGGAAGAGGTGTCGCTGGATGTGTTTCCAGCCGCATCTGTCGAGGTGACGGTGACGTCGTTGAAGCCCTGGGTTTCAGGGCTGTAGGTGCCGCTGTCGGGCGGCGTCGAAAGGTCGAGGGTCCAGTTGCCGGCGCCGTCCGGCGTCACGGTCCATGTCGCGCCGCCCACGCTCACCGTGGTGGTCACGCCGGCCTCGGTGGAGGCCGTGCCGGTGATCACGGGCGCGGTGTCGGCGCCGGAATAAAGCGGGTCGACGGTCGGTTCTGCGGGGGGTGTAGTGTCGCTCGGCTCGGCGAAGAACGTCCCGCCGAATTCGCTGATCGCGCCGGAATCCCCGGTTGAGTTGTTGTCATAGAAATCAAGGAAGGAATCATATGTGGCAAAGGACGAATCGAAACTCGCCTGCAATTCGATCCGGACAGTAAAGCCGGTCACCGTCTCGTCGAGGTCGATTACCTGGCCCGGACCTCCGGACAGGCCGTCATCACTCGCCAGTTCCCATACCGCCCCACCCGATCCGCTTTCGATCGTGGCCACCAGCCGGGTATAGACCGTGCCGGCAATCCCGGGCGCGCTCGTCTGGCCAACCCAAACAGCAACCTGCTGACCGCCAATTATCGAATCAAAGGACAATGTCTCCAAGGCCTGGTCGATGGAACCGTCCATGGCCAGGCCCATCCCGGTCAGGCCCCACCAGAAATTGCTGTAGTCGGTGGTGTTCAGGTTGTCGAAGGTGAAGACGACGCCTCCGTCACGACCCGGATTTCCGCCGTCACTGCTGAACGTGTTGCCTCCCGGCGCGGGATAGATCGGACCTAGAATTGTCATGGCTGCCCTCCAAAATATTCACGGGGCGAGATCTGAAAGTCGGCCCGACTGGCCGGTCCGGCGCGCCTTCCTGCAAGCGCAGGGCGCGCTTGCCAGGCCATTGCAGGCCCGGCCAGCCATGAGAGATGAGAGAAACCCCCGATTGTGCGTCCGGACGCAAGGCAAAAGCCATCCCTGCCACCGGCGCGCCAGGGCGCCAGCGGTTGCATCGTCCGATTGTCACGTAGTTTCAGAAGTTTCCTCTGCAACCACAGAGGAGAAAACATTCAGCCTCCACCCGTACGCCCCTACACTTTTTAGTTGAACCCAACACCTTTGTTTTTTCTTATATGCTTAAGGAAACATAAATCATTGCAGGTGGGAAACTCCCAAATGGGTACGTACTGCAAATTTTAATGATATGATTAACGACCATGCCGGGAATGCCGGCATGTCCGGGCTGCACGGCCGGCGGACAAGGCAAGCGCATGTGCCGCCGGCAGGCACAGCAGATCGGGCAATGATCGTGGATAGGCCGGCCTGGCCCTGGCGCAGCCTTACACGCGCAACCGCCAGACCAGCACCGTCAGCTGGTGCTGCGTCTTCGTGCCGGTCTTCTTGAAGATCTTTTTCAGGCGCGCACGCACCGTCGATTCCGAGATTCCGAAATCCCTGGCAATGCCTGCAACCGTCTCGCCGTCGGCAATCGCCGAGGCAATGCGCGCCTCCAGGGGCGCCAAGCCGTAAAGCGCGACGACCGCCGGATCGCGGTATGCGCCCTGGTCCGGGCTGTAGTTCCGCCACACGGCGACAATGCGCGGCGGCTCCCGGCCCTGGCGCGCCTCTTCCGGCGGAGGCAGGAACCCGTAATGCACGATCTCCCCGCTGCCGTTCTCGATGAGGCCGGCGCGCGGCAGCCAGTCGTCCAGGTTCTCCCAGTTGCGGGCCGAAGCCGGATCCCCGCCGGATGAACGACCCAGCGAGCCGGAAAAACATTGCGCAAGCCGAGGCAGGACGTCCTTGTCGCCGCTGGTTTCACCGGCCACGGCGCCTGCGCTGTCCAATACGGCATAATGCAGGCCGAGGCTCCTGGCGGCCTCGCACATGTCCCGGATCTTCGCGGCCAGAATCCCCTGCTCGGCCGTCATCAATTGCTGCTCTCCACGATCAGGTCGTCCCCGTTCCCGGCTCGCCGTTGCCCGTCCTAGAACATCCGCCAGAGATTGGCCGTGAACATCCGGGCAGGCTTGCAATTGCCCATATATGGGGCATGGCGCGCTCAGCGCCAGATTGTCAATCGGCGATATCTCGCATTTTATATATATTAAAACTGTTTCAGATACGAAACCGCAGCCTCGTCCGGGCCAGCACGGCGGCCGTCTCGATGCTTGCGGATTCCGGGAAAGGCCGGGACCCCGGAGCAGCAGGCAGGGCCCGCGGCATGGATCGCAAGAAAACGGGAATATGCCTGTCAGGAAAGGGACTTGCCGAACGGGTCGTTGGCGGCAAGGTGCATGGCTTCCCGGTATTCCGCCGCCATTTGCTCGCACAGGCCGGCGACGCCCGGCATGTCGCCGATGGCGCCCACGCCCTGGCCTGCGGCCCAGAGGTCGCGCCAGGCCTTGGCGTCCCCGGTTCCGAAATCCAGTTCGCGCGGCGGCGACAGGTCGTCGGGATCGCGGCCCGCCTCGGCAAGGCTTGCGCGCAGGAAGTTGCCCGGCACGCCGCTGACGGCGGGCGTGTAGACGATGTCCGCGGCCCTGGCTTCGAGGATCATTTCGCGCTGGCGCGGCACCGCCATGCTCTCTGCCGTGGCCATGAAGCGCGTGCCCATGTAGACCATGTCGGCGCCCATGAGCCTTGCGGCCGCCACCTGCCGCCCGGTCGAGATCGCGCCCGCCAGCACCAGCGTGCCGTCGAAGATCGCGCGCATTTCCTGCATGGCCGCGAAAGGCGAGATCAGGCCGGCATGGCCGCCTGCGCCATAGGCGACCGCGATGAGCCCGTCGACACCGGCAGCGGCGGCCTTTTCGGCGAATTTCAGGTTGGTCACATCGTGAAACACAAGGCCGCCATAGCCCTGGACAGCCTTCACAAGGTCCTGGTTGAGCCCCAGCGACGTGATGACGAGCGGCACCTTCCTGTCGACCGTGATCGCCAGGTCCGCTTCAAGACGCGGATTGCTGCGATGCACGACCAGGTTGACGCCGAAGGGCGCGGCATCCGGCTGCAGGCGTCCGGCGATCTCGTCCAGCCAGTCCGCATAGCCCTGGCTGGAGCGCTGGTTGAGCGCTGGAAAGCTGCCGACGACGCCGGCATTGCAGGCCCCGGCAACCAGGTCCGGACCCGATATCAGGAACATCGGCGCCGAAATGACAGGAAGGCGCAACCGGCCTTCCCATGCCGCGGGAATTGGCATCGCTCTTTCTCCAGCCCTTGGGTCACAGGCCCGCCGGGGGCGGGCCTGCGACGGTGTCAGCCTCAGTATTCGGCGAAGTCGGTGAGCGCCTTGAAGGTCTTGTCGGCAGCGTTGAGCTGGTAGACCGCAACCGCCGTCCCCGAAAGCTGCTTCTCGTTGTCGAAGCTCAGCGGCGCGCTCAGGCCCTCGGTATCGAAGTCCTTCATCGCACGCAGCTTCTCGATGGTGCAGGCACGGGTCAGTTCCTGCCCGCACTCGCCCATCGCCGCCGCCAGCGCCTTCAGGCCGACATAGGTCACGAAGGTGTAGCGGTTGATCGCCGAAAGCTCGTCTTCGGAGAGGTATTTCTTCGCCTTCTCCATGAAGGCGTCGACGGCGGGACCGCTCAGCGCCACGTAGTCGGCCACCAGGTAGTCATAGCCGGCGGGGGCGGAAAGGTTGACCGACGGCGGCATGTTCTCGCTCCACACCGAGGCGACCTGCATGTCCATGCCCAGCTTGCGCGCCTCGCTGAGGATGTTGGCCGCGCCGGCGATGATGCCGCCATTGGCCAGCACGTTGACGCCGGCCTGTTTCATCTGCGCCACTTCGGCGGCGAAGTTGCTGGTTCCCTTCTTGAAGCGGACCTGGACGGCATCCGTGACCCCGAATTCCTCCACAGCCCGCTTGTAGCCGTGCTCGACGGCGACGCCGAAATCGTCGTCCTGGCGGATCAGGCCATAGACCGGGTTTTCCGGCTCCAGGTTCTCGTGGATGTATTTCAGCTGGGCATAGAAGGCGTCCGAATAGCTGGCGCCCACGGTGAAGACCGACGGACGGACCGGCTCGTAGACCAGTTCGTTCGGCGCCGTCGTGACCACGGTCGGCAGGTTGTTTTCCTCGATGAGCGGCATCATGGCCAGCACGTTGGCCGTGCCGGACGTGCCGTTCAGCGCGAAGATGCCGTCCACCTCGATCAGCTTGGTGAGCGCCTGGAAGGAGCGGGCCGGCACGTAGCCGTCATCCTCGGTGATCACCGTGATCTTGCGTCCGTTGACGCCACCGTTCTCGTTGACCTCCGAGGCGGCGATCTTGGAGCCGGCGGCCACGGCGCGCCCGATGAAGGAGGCCGGTCCGGTCATGATGTTCACGTCACCGATCCTGATTTCGGTATCCGTCACGCCCGGATCGGCGGCATGAACCGCTGTCGAGGCGAGCAGCATTGCGGCAAGCGTAAGCAGTCTGGTCTTCATGGTTTCCTCCACTTTGTTTGCCCGCCTGCCGGATGCTCCGGCTAGTAGGCGAGCGGCCAGTTGCTCCAGTATTTGCGGAAATCGCGCCAGAGGCCGATCAGGCCCTCCGGCTTGAGACGCAAAAACGCGATGATGACGACACCATAGGCGACGCCGCGGATTTCGTAGACATAGGTCGTGTAGAAGCTCGAGCCCGGGTCGGTGAACAGCGCGAAGAAGATGCGGATCGCCTCGGGCAGGAGCGTCAGGAAGATGGCGCCGAGGATTGCCCCGGCGATCGATCCCAGGCCGCCCAGGATGATGATGGCGAGCGCCTCGATGGACAGGATCAGTGCGAAGACGTCGATGTTGACGAACCGGATCTGCAGGGAGATCAACGCCCCGGCCAGGCCGACGATGAACGAACTCACCATGAAGGCATAGAGCTTGTAGCGCACCAGGTCGACGCCCATCACGCGGGCGGCGATGTCATGGTCGCGGATCGCCATCCAGGCCCGGCCGACCCGCGAACGCTGGATGTTGAGCGCCGCGAAGACCACGATCACCGTCACCGCGAAGGTCAGGTAGTAGAGCGGGTTGCCGCGCTGGACGTTGAACCCGAACAGGCTGGCGCCCGAGACGAAGATGCCGTTCGGCCCGTGCGTCAGGTCCTCGGCATAGAGGATGACGTGGTTGACGATGAACGCGAAGGCCAGCGTCGTGATGGCCAGATACAGCCCCTTGAGCCGCAGCGACGGCACGCCGACCAGGATGCTGATCAGGGCGGCCACGACGCCGCTTGCCGGCAGGCTCAGCCATACCGGCCAGCCGTAGTCGGCCAGCAATATGGCATTGGTGTAGGCGCCGATGGCCAGGAACCCGGCCTGGCCCAGCGAAATGAGCCCGGTCGTGCCGGTCAGCATGTTCAGCCCGACGGCGCCGACGATGGCGATCAGCGTCGTCACCAGCAGCGTGATCTGGTAGTTGCCGAGGATGAAGGGTGCCACGAGCCCTGCGAGGAAGAGGAGGCCGACGAAGGACCACACGACCTTGCTGTCGCTCAGCGCGATCAGTTGTCCGGTTGTTTCCTTGAAATGACCCGTCCGCATCAGACCCGCTCGATTTCCTTGCTGCCGAACAGTCCGAAGGGACGGACCATCAGCACGATGATGATGATGACGAAGCCGGAAATCTCCCGCAGGCCCTGGCCGACATAGCCCTGGAACAGGTTCTCGACCACGCCGATGATGAGACCGGCCAGCGCCGAGCCGATGACGGAATCAAGCCCGCCCAGGATCACCGCCGGGAACGACTTGAGGCCCTGGAACCAGAGGTCCGGTGCCAGCTTGTAATTGGCGGCGAAAAGGACGCCGGCCACCGAGGCAATTGCCGCCGACAGCATCCAGGCGACCGCGTGGATGCGGCTCACGCTGATGCCGACGAGCAGCGCCGCCGTTTCGTTGGAGGCCACCGCGCGCATGGCGATGCCCATGCGGCTGAAGCGCAGGAAGGCCCAGCCGCCGGCGGTCATGACGAGGAGTGCGCCGATCAGGTAGAGTTGCGCCGGATAGAACGGCACGGAACCCACATAGACGACGTCGGTGGCGATACCGGCATTGAAATTGAACGGGTCGGGACCCCAGATCATGATCGTGATGCCGCGCAGCACGACCGCGAGACCCACGGTGACCATCACGATGGCAAAGACCGGTTCGCCCAGCATCGGCCGGATGAAGACGCGCTCCAGCACCAGCCCGATGAACATCGAGATGGGAATGGTGACCAGGATCAGCGGGAAGAAGGACAGGTTGAATGTCGTGTAGAGGGTGAACGAGATGTACGCGGTCAGCATGACCAGTTCGCCCTGGGCGAAGTTCACCACGCCCGTCGACTTGTAGATCAGGGCGAAGCCCATGGCGATGAGACCGTAGGCGGCGCCCGAGACCAGTCCCGTGGAGATGAGCAGGAGCAGGAAATCCATCAGGCCGCGTCTCCATAGATCGACCGGATTTCCGGCTCGAACTTTTCTTCGATGATCTTGCGGCGCACCTTCATGGTCGCCGTCAGTTCCCCGTCGTCATGGTCGAGTTCCTTGGTCAGGATGACGAACTTGCGGATGTTCTCCACCCGCGCGAAGCGTTCGTTCACCTTGCGGACCTCTGCGTCGATCAGCTCGCGGACGTCCGGGTTTTCGGCCAGCGAGCGGTAGGTCGTGTACTGGACATTGGCTTCCTGCGCCCACTTGCCCGTCGTCTCCAGGTCGATCTGGATGAGCGCGGAGAGGAAATTGCGCCCGTCGCCCAGCAGGATGGCTTCCCGGATATAGGGCGAATCCTTCAATGCGTTCTCGATCAGCGACGGCGTGATGTTCTTGCCGCCCGACGTGATCAGGATGTCCTTCTTGCGGTCCAGCACGCGCGCCTCGCCGTTGTCGTCGAAGGCGACGATGTCGCCGGTATGCAGCCAGCCGTCGTCCAGGGCCCGCCGGGTCGCCTCCTCGTCGAACAGGTAGCCCTTGAACACGCTGGCGCCGGCAAGCAGGAGTTCCCCGTCCTCCGCCAGCTTCTGCTCGACACCCTCGATCACGAGGCCCGACGTGCCGAGCGAGGTGGCGCCGGGACGCTGGCTGTGCGAGGCGCCGGCGCATTCCGTCATGCCGTAGATCTGGTAGACGGGGACACCGATGATCCAGAAGAACAGCAGCACTTCCGGCGAAACCGTCGCGCCGCCGCAGAAACCTGTCTGGACACGGTCGAGGCCGAGAAACGTGCGCAGGTTGCGGAAACAGATCAGCGACAGGAAATGGTACGTCAGCGCATCGGCGGTGCTGGCGAAGCGGCCGCCATTGGCAAGGCGGCGCTCGGCGATGGGGCGGCCCTTCGCCATGCAGAAATCGTAGACCCTGCGCTGGAAAGGCGTCGTGTCCTTGACCCTGTAAAGCACCGCCTGCAGCATCTTTTCCCAGATGCGCGGAACGCCGAGGAAGCCCCTGGGCGCGATCTCCCGGAGATTGACCACGACGGTGTCCACCGATTCCGCGAAGGAGACGGTGCAACCGGTGACAAGCTGCATGACGGTGGAGAAACTGCGCTCCGCCACATGACACAGCGGCAGGTAGCACAGGACGGAATAGTTCTGCCGGTCCAGATTGTGGATCGCGGCCATGCGGCTGGCCGAATGCAGCATGTTGCCATGCGTCAGCATGGCGCCCTTGGGCATCCCGGTCGTACCCGACGTGTAGACGATGATGGCCACGTCATCGGCCTTGCCGCTGTCGATCTGCCGGTCGATGAGCGCGCCGAGTTCCGCTTCCCTTTGCCGCCCGAGCGCGACCAGGTCGTCGAAGGACATCAGGCCGGGCTCGTCATACTGGCGCATGCCCTTCATGTCGATCGCGATGATGTGGGTGACGTCCGGCAGGCCGCCCTCGCGGCGCCGCGCCTCGATCACCTTGTCGGTCTGCTCCTGGTCGCCGCACACGACGATGCGGGCGCGCGAATGGCGCACGATATATTGCAGTTCGGGCCAAGGGTTTGTCGGGTAGACGCCAAGGCAGGCGCCGCCGGCCATCTGGGCGCCCAGATCGGCAAACAGCCATTGCGGCGTGTCCTCGCCGGCAACCGCGAGACGGTCGCCAGGTCCGAAGCCGAGCGCGCTGAGGCCGATGGCTGTCAGCCGCGCCTGCTCGTAATAGTCCTGCCAGGTGAACCGGACCCAGCGACCGAGCTCCTTTTCCCGCAGCGCCAGTTCGCCGCCATGTTCGCCGGCCCGCTTGCGCAGCACTTGCGGCATGGTCATCGTCGCGATGTCGGTTGAGGGATTCATGCCGCCGCGCCTCCCGTCGTCCCGGCGGTCCGTGTGCCTGACCCGTGCGCTCCCAGATAGGCCTCGATGACCGCAGGATTGGAGGCGACTTCGGCCGGCGTGCCCTCCGCGATCTTGCTGCCGTAGTTCATCACGCAGACATGATCGGAGATGTCCATCACGATGCCCATGTCGTGCTCGACCATGAACACCGTCATGCCGAGTTCCTCCTTGAGATCGAGGATGAAGCGCGCGATGTCCTCGCGCTCTTCCTGGTTCATGCCCGACACCATCTCGTCGAGCAGCAGGAGCTTCGGCGAGACCGCCAGCGCCCGCCCCAGTTCGACGCGCTTCTGCTGGCCGTAGGAGAGCGTGCCGACAGGGTGGTCGCGGATCTCCTCGATTTCGAGGAACTCGATGATCTCCTCCACCCGCTCGCGCGCCAGGATTTCCTCGCGGCGCGTGCGCCCCCAGAAAAGCGCGGCCTCCACGGGCCCGGATTTCAGGTGCGAATGCATGCCGACGAGCAGGTTGTTGACGACCGTCTCGTGCTTGAAGACGGCCAGGTTCTGGAATGTCCGGGCAATGCCGAGGCGGGTCAGCGCATGGGTCGGCGTGCGCGCAAGGTCGCGCCCCTCGAACAGGATCTGCCCCCCGGTCGGCTTGAACACCGCGCTGATCAGGTTGAACAGCGTCGTCTTGCCAGCGCCGTTGGGGCCGATCAGGCTGTAGATCTGTCCCTGCTCGACATGCAGGCTCACATCGTTGACCGCGACAAGCCCGCCGAATTTCTTCGTCACGCCGTCCAGCCGCAGGAAACCGGTCATGACAGCCACCGCTTGCGGCGCTTGTAGTGCTTCACGTCGCGCATGCTCTTTCGCTCACCGCCCGAATAGCCCAGATAGAACTCCTGCACGTCGCTGTTGGTGCGCAGCTTGCCGGCCTCGCCATCGAGCACGATACGCCCGTTCTCGATGATGTAGCCATAGGATGCCGTTTCCAGCGCAAGCTGGGCGTTCTGCTCGACCAGCAGCACCGTCACGCCATTGTCCCGGTTCAGCGAAACGATCGTCTCGAAGATCGTGTCGACGATCTGCGGCGCCAGGCCCAGCGACGGCTCGTCCAGCATGAGAAGGCGCGGCTTTCCCATCAGCGCCCGCCCGATGGCGACCATCTGCTGCTCGCCCCCCGACAGGTAGCCCGCCGTCTGGTGGCGCCGCTCATGGACGCGCGGGAACATGGCATAGATCCGGTCCAGCCCTTCCGCCGCCTCTGCGCGGTTGCGCGTGATGCCGCCCATCAGCAGGTTTTCCTCCACGGTGAGGTCGGCGAAAAGCGCCCGCCCCTCGGGCACCTGCACCAGCCCCTCGCGAACGATCTCCCTCGGCGTCCGGGCGGCCAGGTCGCGCCCCTCGAACGTGACCGACCCGCTGACGATCTCGCCGTCTTCCTGGTAGAGGACCCCGGATATCGCCTTCAGGATGGTCGACTTTCCCGCTCCGTTCGAACCGAGCAGCGCCACGATGGCGCCGGCAGGGACAGACAGCGAGACGTCGCGCACCGCCTCGATGGCCCGGTCGTAGAGGATCTGGAGATTGTTCAACGACAGCATGAAATGAACGCGCCTCACAAATGAATTGCAATTATCTAGGCACGTGAAATCGCAGACGGCGAGCCAAACCGGACTCGCCTCGCGGCTGACGCCGCCAGTCCGGCAAAACCGTCCGATCCCCATTCTTTCTGCTTGTTTTGCACCGTTTTTTCTCCTCCCCCTCACCACTTTGCGCCCGTTGTTTTTTCTCTTGCGGAACGCATCGAAATGATGAATTGTCCTCATTAAGATCACGAACAAGAGATTTGTCAATCAGGTTTCTGAAGGTTGGAGGCGCGAATGATGGAACAGGGCGAATCCGTTTCTCCCGCCACGCTCGACTGGCCGAAGCCGGGAGTGGCGCGCATCCGGCTTGTCCGCGGCGAGCAACACAACACGCTGACCGGCGATGCCGTCGCCACGCTGCACAGGCTCGTGGACGAATGCATGGAAGCCGGGGCGCGGGTGCTCGTCATCACCGGCTCGGGACAGAGCTTTTGCGGCGGTGCGCATGTGAAGTACTTCACCGATCCGGACGCGCCCCTTCATCGAAACCCGCGCGCCATCCGCGACGACTACGTCCTCCCGATCACCCGGCTTCTGCGACGGTTGCAGGAGGCACCCTTCGTCACCATTGCCGCCATCAACGGGTTTGCGCTGGGCGGCGGCTGCGAACTCGCCATTTCCTGCGATTTCCGGATCATGAGCAGCACGGCGCGCATCGGCTTGCCGGAGGTGCGGCTTGGCGCCGTCGCCGGGGCGAGCGGCGTGCAGGACCTGTCGCGCCTCGTCGGAAGGGCGCGGGCGCTGGAAATCGCACTGCTCGGAGAGCGGATTTCGGCGGCCGAGGCGCTTGCTGCCGGCCTCGTCAGCGCCGTGCACGAGCCCGAAGACCTCGATGAGGCCGCGATCGGGCTCGCAAGCCGTTTCCTGGACAACAGTCCGGCGGCCATTGCGGAGACGAAACGCGCGATATACCTGTGCGAAACCCTGCCGCCCCGGGCCGCGGACACGGCCGCGCTCGACGCCGTGTTCAAGGCCGCGGCGGGCGGGGAATGGTGGGAGGGCATGGCTGCCTTTGTCGAGCGCCGTCCGCCCGGATTCGCGACGGAGAAGAAATGAGCGGCAACGGAACCCAGAAACGCCAGGTCACGCGGCTCTCGCGGGAACGCCGCGTCTTCGACATCATGGCTGCGGCGAGGTCGGTCTTCCGCGAGAAGGGCTATGAGGACGCGCCCCTGTCCGACATTGCCGAGCGGGCGAACGTCGTCGAAGGCAGCATCTACCGCTATTTCGAGAACAAGCGTGATCTGCTCGTCAAGGTTATAGAGGACTGGTACGAAGGCATGCTGGCCGACTACGGCCAGCAGCTCTCCGGCATCAGCGGCACCCGCAACCGGCTGCGCTACATGATCTGGCGCCACATCAACACGATTCACGAGGAACCGGCGCTGTGCAACCTGATGTTCCAGCACATCCGCCCGAGCAGGGATTACAGCCAGACCGCCGTCTTCCAGCTCAACCGTGAATATACGCGCCAGACGCTGGAAATCATCCGCACCGGCATCGAGGCCGGCGAGTTGCGCAATGACGTTCCGCTCAGGCTCGTGCGCGACATGATCTATGGCTGCATAGAGCACCACACATGGACCTATCTGCGCGGCGAGGGAAACTTCGATCCTGATGCCAGTGCCGACGCCATCGTCGACCTGGTGCTCAGCGGATTGCAGGTGCGCGCGCCGGCCGAACCGGTCCGTCCGGACATTGCCGAGCGCCTGGAAAAGGCGGTCAGCCGACTGGAGGAGATGGCGCGGAGCGGCGATGCGGGCGCCCAAGCGCCCTGAGAGGTTTGCCGCGAACGTGTCGAGGGAGGACAACGCGGATGCAGAACGCCAAAGGAACCGCAAGCGACATCCTGGCCGCGGGCCGGATCACCGTCCACGGCCTTTTCCAGGCCAGCGTCCGGCGCAATCCGCATGCCACGGCCATCCGCACCACGAACCGGCGCGTGACCTATGGTGAACTCGACGGCCGCGTCCTGCGCCTTGCCGCTGCCCTCATGCATCGCGGGATCGGCCGGGGCGACCGCATCGCGCTGCTTTCGGAGAACCGGCCAGAATATGCCGAGATCGAACTTGCCGCGGCGGCCATTGGCGCCATCGTCGCCTGCCAGAACTGGCGTCTGACACGGCACGAACTCCAGCACTGCATCGATCTCGTCGAACCCGCGCTGATCGTGGTCTCGGAGCGCTACCGGGAGATGGCGGCGACGCTCGACCTGAAGGGCCGACCCTGCACCGTCATCGAGGCGGACCACGAGCGGCTCATTCGCGACCATGCGCCCCCGGCGTCCCTGCCCGCTGTCGATCCGGAAGACGGTCTCGTCATCCTCTACACGTCGGGAACCACGGGCCTGCCCAAGGGTGCGCTTGTCAGCCACCGCGCCCAGATCGCCCGGAACATGGTGCTGCGGGTGGACATGCATGCCCGCGAAAGCGACGGTTTCATCGCCTGGGCGCCGATGTTTCACATGGGCTCCACGGACCAGGTTCTGGGCGCCTTCATGTCGGGCGCGACAGTCACCATCGTGGACGGCTTCGATGCCGATGCAATCGTCGCGGCCATGCTCGAGGAGGAACTGGGCTGGATGCTGTTGATGTCGGGCTCCATCGAGCCGGTGGTCGACATCCTGAAGACGACGGGCAAGCGGCCGAAGAGCATCCGCGCGGTCGGCGCCATGGCCGATCTTGTGCCCAAGCAGCTTGTCGCCGAACTGTCCCGCCTGGCAGGCGCACCCTATCTCAACAGTTTCGGATCGACCGAGACAGGCCTGCCGCCCGCCTCCGCCTGCCTCATCCCGCCGGGCGAGATGCCCTCCAGCCTGTCCAAGCGCAAGAGCGCCCTTTGCGACCTGCGCCTCGTCGACGGCGAGGGAAACGATGTGCCCGATGGCGAGCCGGGCGAGGTCGCCGTGCGCGGCCCGACCGTCTTCAGCGGCTACTGGAATGCGCCCGAAACCAATGCCCGTGATTTCGCCGGCGGCTGGTTCCGCATGGGCGACCTGTTCGTGCGCAACCCCGATGCCTCGTACGATTTCGTCGACCGCGCCAAGTTCATGATCAAGTCCGGCGGCGAGAACATCTACCCCGCCGAGATCGAGCGTGTCCTCCTGGCCGATCCGCGCGTGGCCGATGCCGTGGTCGTGCGCCGCCGCGATGACCGCTGGGGCGAGGTTCCCGTCGCCTTTGTCGCGCGCAACGACGACAGCCTGACCCAGCAGGACGTGGAGACGCTCTGCCGTGCGAATCTGGCAGGCTACAAGCGGCCCAAGCAGGTGCATTTCATCGGCTTTGACGATTTCCCGCGCAGCACCACGGGCAAGATCCTTCGCCACGAGATGGAAGCCCGGTTGCGCGATACCGGCGCCTGACCGCGATCCGGCCTGTCAGGCGCTGCCGCCATCCTCGGCGCGCAGCACGACGGTCATGCTGCCGCTCTGGACCAGGCGGTTTTCCTGGTTGAACACCTCGAAGGCGAAGACGCCGAGATTGCGCCCCGGCTTCGATGTCGGGCGGACCGACCGGACCGTGACGACGGAACGGATCGTGTCGCCGATCCGGACCGCACCGGTGAAATCCCAGTTGATGTTCACCAGGCCGATCACCCGTTCGCCGAACAGGCCGGTCTGGGTCGCCATGCCGATGGCGGTGGCCATCGTGTGCGGACCATGGGCGATGCGCCCGCCATGCGGGGAGGTTCTGGCGAATTCCTCGTCCACGTGGATCGGCGTGAAATCGCCCACGAGGCCGGCGAACAACGATATGTCGCCCTCGCCGATCGTCCGTCCCGCGGTTTCGATCCTGACGCCCGGCGCGAGATCCACCATGGCCACTCCCTTCCCGGCTACGTGTCCGCCTTGAAATAATCGGGCTTGCCCGTGGTCCAGGTCTCGCCCCACAACTGGCCCCCGCCGTCCACGGTCAGCAATTCGCCCGTGATGAACTTGCCGGACGGACCGCCCATGTAGACACAGGCCTCAGCGATGTCCCAGGCATCTCCGGCACGCAGCATGGGATTGGATTGCGGATAGGCCGCGCGGGCTTCCGGCGTGTAGACGCGCCAGCCCTCCGTCTTGATGGCTCCGGGCGCGATGCAGTTGACGCGGATGCCGAGCGGCGCCCATTCGACGGCCACGCTGCGCGACAGGCCGATGACGCCGCAGCGCGCCGCGATGGTATGCGCCACACCGTAAAGCCCGTGCGTTGTCACCACGACGATGTTGACGATGCTGCCCGGCCGGCCGCTGTCGCGCCACTTGCGCGCGGCCGCCTGCATCATGAACCATGTCCCGTTGAGGTTGGTATTGATGACCGCGTTCCAGCCCTTCACGCTGAAATCGATGGCAGGCTGGGGAAACTGTCCGCCGGCGCTGTTGACCAGGATGTCGAGCGGCCCGTGCGCCTGCCAGACCGTGTCGAAGAATGCGGCGACGGCGTCCGGGTCGCGGATGTCCACCGTGTGGCCATGGCACGACCAGTCCGCCGCCCGGATCGCCTCGACGACGCCGGCGATCTTCTCCTCGCTTCGCCCCGAAACGATGACGGTCGCGCCGAGGCGGGCAAACAGCCATGCCGTGGCCCGGCCGATTCCGCCTGCCCCTCCGGACACCAGGACCGTCTTTCCCGCCATCGACCCCGCCCCGAAGACGGTGGGATGGACCGCGAGGTCGGCATCCCCAAAGCCGAAGGTCTCCTCGTCCGTCCCGCTCACTTGCGCATGTCCCGCAACAATTCGCCGGCAATGATCATCTTGCGCACCTCGGTCGTGCCCGCGCCGATCTCCAGCAACTTGGTGGAGCGGAACAGGCGGTTGATCTCCGACTCCCAGATATAGCCGGTTCCGCCGTGCACCTGGACGGCGAGATCGAGAACCTTGTGCGCGGCCTCGGCCGCGAACATCACCGACGCCGCGGTCAGCTTGTGGATGTCGCCGCGCCCGCCGCCGCCGATCTCGAGCGGCGCGGCGGCGGCCAGCACCTTGTAGGTCAGCGCCCGCATCGATTCCACCTGGACATACATGTCGGCAAGCATCGACTGGACCATCTGGAAGGAGCCGATCGGCTTGCCGAACTGCTGTCGTGTCTGCGCATACTCCACCGAAAGCTCCAGCGCCCGTTCGGCAACGCCAAGGCAGATGGGGGAGATCATGGCGCGTTCCAGGTCGAGCCCGCTCATGACCACCGCGACGCCCCGGTTCTCGCCGCCGACCATGTTCTCGGCCGGAACCCGGCACTCCTCGAACACCAGTTCGGCAGTCTGGCTGCCGCGATAGCCCATCTTGATCAGCTTCTGCGCCACCTTGAAGCCGGGCATGTCCTTTTCGACGATGAAGGCGGATATGCCATGCGCGCCCTTTTCCTTGTCGGTCTTGGCATAGACCAGCAGCACGTCGGCGACCGGGCCGTTGGTGATGTAGATCTTGCTGCCATTGAGGACATAGTGGTCGCCGTCGCGCCGCGCGGTGGTGCGCATGGAGCCCATGGCGTCCGATCCGGCACCCGGCTCCGTCAGCCCGAGCGCGCCGATCTTGCGGCCCGAACACAGGTCGGGGAGATACTTGCGGCGCTGCTCCTCGTTGCCGTTTCGGTAGATGTTGTTGGCGCACAGGTTGTCATGCGCCACCCAGGCCAGCGCCATGGCATGGTTCCAGCGCGACATGCCCTGCAGGACGAGGCCCGCCGCCACAAGGTCGAGGCCGGCGCCGCCATACTCCTCCGGAATGGTGATGCCGAAAAGCCCGTTGTCGCCGATCTTCGGAAAGGCATCCTCGGGCCACCATTCCTCATTGTCCATCCGCTCGGCCAGGGGATACAGTTCGTTGCGGGAAAACCGGTCCGCATTGTCCAGGATCATCTGCTGATCCTCGTTGAGATCGAACGCGTTTGCCCACTCGTTGGTCCCGGCGAAACCCTGCATTCCTGCTCCTCCCAGCGGCCAAGGCGCCGGCTTTTCCGGGCGCCATTAATGAAATCTCTTCATCTGACAAAAAATGCCTTGATGTCAATAGAGACCGCATGAAACATTGATGTTTCGGAGATTTCTACATTGCCATCCGGCCCATTGAGAAGCCGGTTGACATTCGTGATGAATTCAAATCATTTATTGGAAACGGCTTGGGAACCCGCAGGGAGCGAGGCAGCAGTGACGGAACCGGTCATCACAGCACGCAAGGGCGCCACCGCCTGGATCGCGATCAACCGCCCGGAACGCCGCAATGCGCTCAACGAGAGCGTCGCACTCGCCATCCAGGCAGCCCTCGACGAGGCCGAGAACGATGACGAGGTGCGTGCCATCGTCATCACCGGAAGCGGCGACAAGGCGTTTTGCGCCGGCGGCGACCTGCAACTCCAGGCCGACGGCACGCCCTTCACCATCGATGCCGCCGATCCCAGGCACTATGTCGCCCGCCTGTTGCGGCGCATGGAGGCCTGCCGCCTGCCACTCGTCGCCCGTGTCAACGGCCATGCGCTGGCCGGAGGGTTCGGCCTCGTCTGCGCCTGCGATCTCGTCGTGGCGCGTGAGGATGCCCTTGTCGGCGTGACGGAGACCCGGGTCGGGCTGTTCCCGATGATGATCCTGCCCTTCCTGATCCGCAACCTGCCAAACCGGCGCCTGATGGAGTTCTGCATCACCGGCGAACCGGTCACCGCCGCGGAAGCCGCTGCCGACCGGATCGTGAACTATGCCGTTCCCGCTGGCGAACTGGACGAAAAGCTCGACTGGCTTCTGGCCCGCATCACCGACAAGTCGCCCACCGGCATCCGGCTTGGAAAACAGGGCCTGGCCAAGATCCGCGAAATGACGCTCGACGGCGCGCTGGAATATGCCCAGTTCATGCTGGCCAACATGGCCCGCACGAAGGACGCGGTGGAGGGATTCCGGGCGTTCAACGAGAAGCGCCCGCCCGAATGGACCGGTGAATGACCGCCATGGACAGGATCGTGCGCATCGGATGCGGGGCCGGCTTTTGGGGCGACAGTCCTGACGGACCGGCACAACTCGTCCGCTCCGGCAAGATCGACTACCTGATGATGGACTATCTCGCCGAGATCACCATGTCGATCCTCACCCGCATGAAGGCCAAGCGGCCGGAACTGGGCTATGCCACCGACTTCGTTGCATCGGTGATGAAGCCTCTGGCCCGCGAGATCGCCGGTCGGAGAATACGCGTCGTCACCAATGCTGGGGGCGTCAATCCGGCGGCCTGCCGCGATGCGCTGGCTGCTGTCTTCCGCGAGGCCGGCGTGGATCTGCGCATCGCCGTCGTTCACGGCGACGACCTGTCCGGCTCCATCGAAAGGTTCCGCGAGGCGGGTGTCACCGAGATGTTCTCAGGCAGGCCCCTGCCCGAAAAACTAACCAGCGTGAACGCCTACCTGGGCGCGTTTCCCGTCGCGGCCGCGCTCGAAGCCGGGGCCGATGTCGTGATCACCGGCCGCGCCGTCGATTCCGCGCTTGTGCTCGGCCCGCTCATCCACGAATTCGGCTGGCGGCCGGAGGATCATGACCTGCTGTCGGCCGGCAGCCTCGCCGGCCATGTGCTGGAATGCGGGACGCAGGTGACGGGCGGCATATTTACCGACTGGCAGAGCGTGCCCGGCTGGGACGACATGGGCTTTCCCATCGCCGAATGCACCGCCGACGGCACGTTCACCGTGACCAAGCCGGAAGGCACCGGCGGCCTTGTCTCGACCGCCACCGTGGCCGAGCAGATCACCTACGAGGTCGGCGATCCGGCCCGCTACATCCTGCCCGACGTGATCGCCGACTGGAGCGGTGTCCGGCTCGAACAGGACGGGAAGGACCGGGTGAAGGTGTCGGGGGCGAGGGGTTCGGCGCCGACGGACACCTACAAGGTGAGCGCGACCCATGCCGACGGTTACCGGTCTTCCGTCACCATGGCGATCATCGGCCGCGATGCCGTGGCGAAGGCCGAGGCCACGGGTGCGGCCATACTGGAACGCTCGCACCGCCTGATGGCCGAGGCCGGCTACGCGGATTTCAGCGAACGGTCTATCGAGGTGCTGGGTTCCGAAACCAATTACGGGGCCTCTTCACGCCGCCGCGACACCCGCGAGGTGATCCTCAAGCTTGCCGTCAAGCACGACTCCCGGGAAGCGCTTGGCATCTTCGCGCGGGAGATCTTCCCCGCCGCCACCGCCATGGCGCAGGGCCTGACCGGATTTTCGGGCGGCCGGCCGGAGCCGCAGCCCGTCATCCGCCTGTTCTCATTCCTGGTGCCGAAGAAGGACGTTCCCGTCAGCATCGAGATCGACGGAAAGCAGACCAGCGTCCCGATCGCCGTGCCGGCGGAAGGAGCGGCGCAAGACCCGCAGGCTGCCAGGGACCCGAGCGCGGACACCGAACCGGACGGGTGGGAAAGCGATGGCCCGGTCGTGACCGTGCCGCTGATCGCACTGGCGCACGGGCGCAGCGGCGACAAGGGCGATATCGGCAATATCGGCATCCTCGCGCGCGACGAAAGCTACCTGCCATGGATCCGGCGCAGCGCGACGCCGGAGCGCGTGGCGGGTTATTTCAGCCACTTCCTGCGCGGTCCCGTCGAGCGTTTCGAATGGCCCGGCCTGAACGGCTTCAACTACCTGCTGCATCAGGGGCTTGGCGGCGGCGGCGTCGCCTCGCTGCGCCATGACCCGCAGGGCAAGGCGCTGGCCCAGATAATGATGGATTTCCCGGTCGAGGTCCCCGTCACATGGCTGGAACCCGGCGGAAGGCTGGAAACGTGGAAGAAAGAGGCTTCGGCATGACCGCCCCGCTGTTCAACAAGGTCCTGATTGCCAATCGCGGCGAGATCGCCTGCCGGATCATGGCGACACTGAAGGCCATGGGCATTGCGTCGGTGGCGATCTGTCATCGCGCCGAGGCACAGGCCCGCCATGTCCGCATCGCCGACGAATGGAGCGAAGTGACAGGCGAGACGCCGGTCGCCGCCCATCTCGACATCGCGCAGATCATAGCGGTTGCCAGGAAGCACGGCGCCGATGCCATTCATCCGGGCTACGGCTTCCTGTCGGAAAACGCCGCCTTCGCCTCGGCTGTCGCCGATGCCGGAATGACATTCATCGGCCCGGACGCGAAGACCATTGCCCTGATGGGCGATAAGATCTCCGCGCGCAATTTCGCCGAGGCCAATGGTGTCGCCGTGGCACCCTCGGTCATGCCGACCGAGGACGTGGATGACTTCGTGGAGAAGGCTGCCACCATTGGCTTCCCGCTGCTGATCAAGGCGGCGGCGGGCGGCGGCGGCAAGGGCATGAGCATTGTCCGCGACGCGGAGGGCCTTGCGCAGGCCGCGCGCATCGCTTCCAGCGAGGCCGAACGCTATTTCGGAGACGGACGCGTCTATGCCGAAACCTATGTGGAACGCCCCCGGCATATCGAGGTGCAGGTCCTGGGCGATGGCGAAGGCGGCGCAATCCACCTTTTCGAACGGGAATGCTCCGTCCAGCGGCGTTTCCAGAAGATCATCGAGGAAGCCCCCGCGGCCAACCTTTCACCGGCCCTGCGCGACGAGATCTGCGCTTCCGCCGTCCGCCTTGCCTCGGCGGCGAAGTACCGCAATGCCGGCACCGTGGAATATATCCTGGGCGCCGACGGCCGCTTCTTCTTCCTGGAGATGAACACCCGCCTGCAGGTCGAGCATCCGGTGACCGAAATGATCACCGGCGTCGATCTTGTGCGCGCCCAGATCGAGATCGCGGCCGGCCGCGGATTGCCGATGGAGCAGGCGGGCGTGCGCATCGACGGTCACGCCATCGAATGCCGCATCTGCGCCGAGGACCCGGAGCGCGACTTCATGCCGGAGACCGGCGTCATCCGTTATCTGGGCGTTCCGGAGGAAAACTGGCTGCGTTTCGAGAATGCGCTGACACGCGGGCAGAAGATCACCGCCGATTTCGATCCGATGCTTGCCAAGCTGGTTGCCCATGGCGTCAGCCGTGACGAGGCGGTGGACCGCTCCATCGCGGCCCTGCGCGAACTGGCGCTGCTCGGCGTGAAGACCAATACGGACTACCTCGCCGCCGTCCTCGACCATCCGGCCTTCCGGGCCGGCGATCTTCACACCGGTTTCGTGGCCACGCACCGCGACGCGTTGCTACCCTCCCCCCTGTCCGGACAGGAGAAGGCGCAGGTCCTCGCGGCGGCGGCACTGGGCTTCCGCGAATTTCGCGAGCTCGTCACCGGAACGCCGGAACCGCACGCGGCCATTGGCGGCTGGAGGAACTGATCATGGGCTTCAGGCTGATCCTCGACGGCGAGGAACACGAGATCACGATCATCCGGCGCCGGCCGCACCTGGTGCTCGACATCGACGGCGAGAAGCACGAGATCACGGATCTGGGCAGCGATGGCGACGGACGGCACGAACTGGGTGCGGCAGGCCAGTCCGTCGGCTTTGCCAGGGCGACCCACGGCAATCTCCAGATCGTCCGGCTCAACGGCCGCACGCATGAGGTGGCGCTCGTCGATCCCTTCTCCGATGCCGGCGATGCCGGCGGTGCGCACGACGTGTTGCGCGCACCCATGCCGGGCACTGTCATCTCCCTTCACTGCAAGGCCGGCGACGCGGTCCGGCGCGGCGACCCGCTCGTCACCATCGAAAGCATGAAATTGCAGACGCTTCTTCCGGCCATGCGCGACGGCACGATTGCCGAGATCCTCAGGAGCGAGGGCGAAACCTTCGACAAGGACGAGGTGATCGTCAGGCTGGAAGCCGAAAGCGAAAAGGCCTGACCCCGATGCGCAAGATCCAGTCCATGCTCAGTACCTCGTCGGCGGAGTTCCGCGCCTACGACGCCCATAATCGCCGGATCCTCGCGGAGTTCCGCGAAAAGCAGGAAGCCGCGCGCCACAAGCGGCCGCAACGGGACCTCGACCGGCTGGCCCGCCAGGGCAAGATGCGTCCGCGCGAGCGTGTCGAAAAGCTTCTCGATCCCGGCACCCCGTTCCTGGAACTGTCATCGCTTGCCGCCAACATGGCCTATGGCGGCGAGGCGCCCTCGGCCAGTTCCATCGTCGGCATCGGCGTGGTGTCGGGCCGCGAAGTCATCATTCGCGCCGACGATCCCTCGGTCAAGGGCGGCGCCTGGTATCCGCTGACCGCCAAGAAGATCGTCCGTGCCCTCGATATCGCCATGGAAAACCGCCTTCCGGTGATCCACCTGTGCGATTCCGCGGGCGGCTTCCTGCAATTGCAATCGGAGATCTTCCCCGACCGCTACATGGCCGGCCGCATCTTCCGCAACCAGTCGGTACTCTCGAAGATGGGCGTCAAGCAGTTGTCGCTCGTTTTCGGCCACTGCACGGCCGGCGGCGCCTATATCCCCGGGCTTTCCGACTACAACGTGATCGTGCGCGGCACGGGCGCGGTCTTCCTGGGCGGGCCGCCGCTCGTCAAGGCCGCCACCGGTGAAGAAGTCTCCGTCGAGGAACTCGGCGGGGCCGACATGCATACGTCGGTGTCGGGCACATGCGATTATCCGGCGGCCAGCGAGGAAGAGGCAATCCATATCGGGCGCGAGATCGTCGCCCAGTGGGACCGCCCGCGCAAATGGGATTGCCAGCGCGAGACCCCGGAAGATCCCGCTTACGATCCGGAGGAAATTTACGGGATCATTCCCAATGACATCAAGAAGCAGTTCGACATGCGCGAGATCATCGCCCGCATCGTCGATGGAAGCCGCTTCCACGAATACCAGCCGAACTATGGCACGACGCTGGTATGCGGCTTCGCCAACATCTGGGGCTACAAGGTCGGCATCCTTGCCAACAACGGCGTGCTGTTCAACGACTCCTCGCTCAAGGGCGGGCATTTCATCGAATTGTGCAACCAGAACAACACGCCGCTCGTTTTCCTCCAGAACATCACCGGCTACATGATCGGCCGCGAATACGAGCGGCGCGGCATCACCAAGGACGGCGCCAAGATGATCATGGCGCAAAGCTGTTCGCGCGTGCCCAAGTTCACCGTCATGTGCAACGGTTCCTTCGGCGCCGGCAATTACGGCATGTGCGGGCGTGCCTTTGACGCCCGCTTCCTGTTTTCCTGGCCCAACCACCAGATCGGCGTCATGGGCGGCGACCAGGCCGCCAACACGCTTGCCGAGGTCAAGATCAACCAGATGAAGCGCAATGGCGAGGCCGTGGACCAGGCCGCCATCAAGGCGCTCTGGGACCAGACGCGATCGGCCTACCAGGAGCAATTGTCCGCCTATTACGCGACATCCGAACTCTGGGACGATGGCATCATCGACCCGGTCGATACGCGCAATGCGCTCGGGATCGCCATTTCCGCCTCGCTCAACGCGCCGTTGGGCGATCCTGGCTATGGCGTGTTCAGGTTCTGACCATGGGCGAACCGGTCCGCTTCCACTTCGACTTCGCCTCGCCCTACGCCTATTTCGCGAGCACGCTGATCGACGGGATCGGCGCGGAATTCGACCGGCCGGTCGAATGGCGTCCGGTCCTCGTCTGGGCCATCCTGAAGGCGCATGGCATCGCGCCGCCCATGGAGGCGCCGGTAAAGCGGGCCTATTTCCTCAAGGACATGGAGCGCTCGGCCAGGTTCCTTGGCGTGGACTACCGAGAACCGGTCCGCCTGCCCCTGTCCTCGCACCTGGCGGCCCGTCTTTATTACGTCCTCCACGAGGATGACCCCGGCGTTGCAAGATCCTTTGCCCGAAGTGTCTTCCATGCTTTCTTTGTCGCCGGCGAGGACATCTCCGACGATTCGACGCTGGTCTCCATCGCGAAAGCCCATGGCATGACCGAACAGGCTGCGCGTGACGGCATGACGGGCCAGATGGGCCGCGACCTGCTGCAGAAGGCCGTGACGGAGGCTGTCGCCGACGGCGTGATCGGCTCCCCGCATTTCATTGCCGATGGCGAGGGTTTCTTCGGCGCCGACCGCCTGCCGCAACTGCGCTGGCACCTGGAAACAAGAGGCTGACCATGACCTATTCGGACATTCTCTGCGAACACGCCGACGGCGTCCTGACGATCCGGGTCAACCGGCCGGACAAGCTGAACGCCTATCGCAACGAAACCGCCGACGAACTGGTTCATGCCTTGCAGGCCGCGGAAAAGGATCCGGCCGTCCGGGCCGTGCTCCTGACCGGCGCCGGGCGCGCCTTCGGCGCCGGCTACGACCTGACGACCGTCGATCCGCATGCCGAACCGGAGCTCGACACCGTGCTGGAGCGTCACTTCAACCCGCTGGTGGAAGCGATGCGCCGGTCGCGGCTGCCCATCGTGTCCGCCGTCAACGGTCCCTGCGCGGGTGCTGCTGTCGGCATCGCGTTCGCCGCCGACATCGTGATTGCGGCGCGTTCGGCCTATTTCTACGAACCCTTTGTCGGGATCGCGCTGGTGCCCGATGCCGGCAACACGCTGTTCCTGCCGCGTATTGTCGGGCGCATCCGCGCTTCGGGCATGATGCTGCTGGGTGAACGCATCGACGCCGCCCGCGCCGAACGCTGGGGTCTTGTCTGGGATGTGGTGGACGAAGAAGCGCTGGTTCCCGCCGCGCTGGCCATCTGCCAGCGCCTTGCGGGCCAGGATGCAAGCGCCATCGCGGCAACCAAGCGGCTGATCTTCCAGGCAGCCGATTTCGGCGCGGGTGAACAGCTTGCGCTGGAACGCGACTTGCAGGGCGAAGCGGGCCGTTCACCGGCCATGAAGGAACGCGTCGCCGCGTTCTTCGCCCGCAAATGACCGCTGCGAAGGAAACGGGAGGTCGGGTATGACGGACATGGCATTGCGCGAAACCCGTTTCATCGATTCCGGCCATCCGGAGGTGGCGGCCTTCGCCGCGCCGCATCTGCGGCCCGGCGACGATGTCGCAACGGCGGTAAACCTCTACTATGCCATCCGTGACGCCGTTCCCTATGACGTCCGTGCCTTTGGTCTTGACGAGGACGGCTTTGTCGCCTCGCGGGTCCTGAAAGCGAAATCGGCCTTCTGCGTGCCGAAGGCCATCGCGCTCGCGGCCCTGGCGCGCGCCGCCGGCATTCCCTCCAGGGTCGGCTTTGCCAATGTCCGCAACCACCTGACGACGCCGAAGATCGCGGCGCTGATGGACGACGAGGTTTTCCGCTGGCATGCCTACACCGCCCTCTGGCTCGACGGCCGGTGGGTAAAGGCGACGCCGGCCTTCGACATCGCCTTGTGCGAACGCCACGGCATCAAGCCGCTGGATTTCAACGGCCGGGACGATTCCATCTTCCATCCGTTCGACCGGCAGGGCCGGCACCACATGGAATATCTCGATTTCATCGGCGAATTCGACGATATGCCCTTCGAGACCTTTGCAGCCGAAATGCGAAAGGCCTATCCGCGCATGCTGGAAGCCCTTGATCGGGAACGCGCGCTACGGCAAGGACGTGGCGGCTGAACGGTCGCAGGAAGCGGCCGCGCGAACGGGCTGGAGCTTTGACGGGAACAGGACAGGGCCTGCGGATCGCACTGGTGACCGACTGGTTCGCGCCACGCCGGGGCGGAATCGAATCCCAGTTGCTTGGATTGGCGCAAGCGCTCGGTCGCGCCGGGGCGGTCACGGAGGTGATCACCTGCTTGCCCGGTCCGGCCAACGTCGAGGGGGTCGCGGTCACGCGGCTCGACTGGCCGCTTGTGCCAGGCGCAAAGGTCGCCATGCCGTTTGGCCTGGAGCGCCGGTTGCGGGCAGTGCTGTCCGCCGGCAACCATGACGTGGTTCATGTCCATCCAAGCGTCGTCGCGCCGTTCTGCCTGGCCGGGGCCCGCGCTGCCCGTGCCCTGTCGCTGCCGCTCCTTGTGACGTTTCATTCCTCCATGGTCACCTTGCCCCGTACCTTGCGCCTTGCCGAAAGGATGTTCGGCTGGACATCGGGACAGGTCGTTCTGTCAGGGGTCAGCCAGGTCATCGCGCGGCAGGTCGCATGCATCGATCCGCAAGCGGTGCCACTGGTCCTGCCGAACGGCTTCGATGACGGCTTCTGGATGACCGGCCGGGACAGGCACTCCCCCTCGCCCGGCGAACCGTTCCGGATCGCCGCCGCCATGCGTCTTGAGGCCACGAAGCGCCCGCTTGCACTGGTCAGCGCCTTTGCGCAGGCGCGGCAGATCGCCGGCAATGCCGGCGGCCCGGACCTTCACCTGACGATTGCCGGAGAGGGCAGCCATGCCGGCAGGCTGCGCCGGGCCGTGGCCGGAATGGGGCTTTCCGGCCATGTCGATCTGGCCGGCTGGCTCGACCCGGACAGCCTGCGCGGCCTTTACCGGCACTCGCATGCCTTCCTGTCGGCCTCGACGAAGGAAGCCTTCGGCATCGCGGGGCTCGAAGCACGGGCCAGCGGCCTTCCGGTGGTGGCCCGCGCCGGGACGGGCATGTCCGACTACCTGGAGGACGCCCAGGACGGATTTCTGGCCGGTTCGGACACGGAACTGGCTGAGGGCCTGGCCCGGCTTGCCCTCCAGCCAGGCCTGTTGAAGCGCATGTCCGGCCCCCGTCCCGCACTGGTCCGCTTCGGCTGGGACGCGGTGGCCGCCCGGCACCTGGAGATCTATCGCGGACTTGCAGGCGCGACCTGACCGGAGGCCGGCGCGTAATCGCGCACGAGGCGGAAATTCGCGCCCCTGTCCTTGAAGAAGCCAATGGTGCTGCGCAACGCCGCCAGGGCGGGCGCCCCGGTCCGGAACCGGCAGTCATAGCGCAGCCGTTCCGATGTCAGGTCCACGAATTCCCACGGATGAACGAACAGCGTGACCGGCGACTTCAGCATGCCGAGCCACGGGTTCCGGATCATCTCGGGAAGGCGGAGGACGCTCGACGTCACCGATGCTGGAAGCCGCGCCGGTCCGCCGCTCGTGCGGGCCACCGGTTCCTGCCGCTTGTAGAGCGCGCGCGATGCATCGACGGTGATGCCCTCCTCGACGAGGATCGGCAGGAAACGCTCCTGAAAGGAAAGATATGGCGCGCGGAAGGACGTGACCGGCGCGAAGGCGCGGAGGATGGCATTGGTCTGGCAGATTTCCCCGCGCGCCTGCGCCTCGTCCATTTCCCGAAAGGAATTGTGGGAATAGCCGTGGCAGGCAAGCTCATGCCCCCTGTCGACGATGGACCGGATACAGTCAGGATGAGCCTGTGCCGTCGCACCGGTCGTGAAGAAGGTGACCGGCACCTGCTCCCGGTCAAGGACCTCCATCAGCGCCGGCATGCCTTCCACGATGCCGCGCCAGGTCCACAGATAGGGCGGGCAGTCGGGTTCGACGTCCACCGTCAGGTAGACATCGGGTCCGCCTCCCGCGCCGTCGTTTTTCTGAAGGTCCGTCATCCGGTTACAAGAGCCCCGCCCATGTGAGGGACAAGAGGACGGCAGCCGCCCATCCCGCGGCAAGTATGTCGTCGCCGATGACCGCAAAGCCGGATTTGCCGTGGCGGTCCGGGAGGTGGACCGGCCAGGGCTTCCAGACATCGAACAGCCGGAACAGCAGGAAGGCGAGCACGATGGCTTCCGCCGACAGCGGCGCGGCTTCCAGTGTCAGGCTCATGCCGATCGTCTCGTCGATGACGATGGAATTGTGGTCGTGCCGGTTCAGGTCGTTTCCGGTTCGAGCCGCCGCCCATGACGCCGCGGCGATGAGGATGACATAGAGCGCGGCCCGGATGGGAAGCGGAACCTGCGCAAGGGCCGCGAACAGGGCAATGCCGCCGATCGATCCCATGGTGCCCGGCGCGATGCGTGAAAGGCCAAGGCCGAAGGACAGCGCCAGCATCTGATGCGGCGAACGCAACATGCCGGAAAGGCTCGGACGCAGTTCCGGCTCCGCCGGGGATCGGGTCACGGCGCTCATGGCAGGACCGTGTCACGCGCCGTGTCCGTCTCGCGCAGCATGAAGCGCGCGCGGGCAAAGCGCTGCAAGGCGGTGAAGTGGGTCATGACGGCGAGCATCCACAGCGCAACCGGCAGGAACCAATCCAAGACCGGTGCGCCGATCAGGCCGGTGCAAAGGATGAAGAGCCGTGTGGGCTTCTCAAGGAAGTCGCCCCATCCCTTGTTGGCGATCGGCATTTCTATGGCGGTCCTCGCCTTGGCATAGCTGGTCAGCATGGAACCGGACAATATCAGGAAGGAAACGAGCCATGCATCCAGGACGATGGCAACAGCAAGATAGATGGCGACTTCCTCGTAGCGGTCGATGATGGCGTCGAGATAGCCGCCGAACAGGGACGACGTTCCCTGGTGGCGGGCAACCAGGCCGTCCAGCGTATCGAACAGCAGTGCCGCGATCAGCCCCGATCCGAACCACAGGGTGTTGTGCGACCAGAGGAACAGGCCGCAATTGAACAGGACGAGGACAAGACCGATGACGGTGATCTGGTTCGGCGTGATGCCGCTGCCGGCGACGAGCGCCACGAAGCGCCGGCCGATCCCGATCGCCCAGTTGACGAGTGCCGGACGGTCCCGGCGCTGGCGGTCCTGAACCGGTGCGTGATCGCTGCGTTTTCGCCGCAGGAAATGGAAGGCGAGGCTCAAGGCCGCGAGTGAGAGCCCGATCGCGTAATACCATCCGGCGAAAGCAAAGGTCGGATCGTCCATCTGCAGGAATTGTTGAACGGATTCGAGCATTCCGATACACCCTGTCATGGCCGCCCAGGGGCGGCCGGCACCCGTTCAGTCAGGCAATGGCAGGCTTTCGGGATGCAAGCCTGCCCGACCTCTTGCCATGCGTGCCCGCCCATGATTCCGAGATTGCTGTCACAGACCTGGAAATCGGACCGTCTCACCGGTGAGGCCGCGCGCTGCCGGGACAGCTGGCTGCGCCTCAATCCGCAACTGACCTACCGGCTTCACGACGACAGCGCAAGCCGTGCCGTGGTCGCCGAGGTCGCCCCGGAATTCCTGGCCGTCTACGATGCCCTGCCCTTCCCCGTCATGCGGGCGGATATATACCGCTACGCGGTGATCTATCGCGACGGTGGACTCTATGCCGACATCGACATGGAGTGCTTGAGACCACTTCCAGACAGCCTCTTTGCCACGGGCTGCCTGCTGGCCGAAGAGGCGAGGCTGACGCGCCGCCGCATGGCGGAACTGGGCTATCCCGCACCGGTGCAGATCGCCAATTGCATTTTCGGCGCCAGACCCGGGCACCCTTTTTTCCTGGCCGCCTTGCAGCGCGCATTCATGCTCGCCGGAGCAGCGCCCCATGCTGACCGGAGCGCCATCGAGGACATCACCGGACCGCGCATGCTCACGCGTCTGTTCTTCGAACAGGCGTGGCCCGATGTTGCGGTGACACCGAACGTGGTGCTGATGGCGCCCCTGCATTATCCCGACATCTGGCCCGTCAACCGCAACATGTATGCGCGGCATCGAACATTCGGGACATGGAAGGATAAACACGGCAGAAAGGCTCTTTCGCGCACCTGGATCGAGCGAAACCTGCAACCCAATCCGTTTCCGCCCGCCATTCTTGCCGACCGGCCAGGCTATCTGCGTGCGCTCGGCGCCCCGGAGCACGCCTGATGCTGGATGGTATGCGGCGCAATTTCCGGCGGGCGGTGACACGCTTCGCCAATCCCTCCTTGCCGGAGATCGCCGGCCTCTACTGGCGCGCGCTGCGCCTGCAATTGGCGACCCGGCCTCCACGCATCCCGCATTCCCGCGTCTTGGACGGCGGCGGGCGCACCGTGATCTCGCTGACGACGATTCCGGCCCGCGCCCGCCATGTCCGGCCGGCGCTGCTCAGCCTGCTCGACCAGACGACGCCCGCCGACCGGATCATGCTGGCCTATCCGGAGACGTCGTTGCGCGGCGCGGTGCCCTATCCCGATCCCGCATCGCTGGATCTTCCGGACGGGATCGACGTGGTGCGATGCGGCGACAGCGGTCCGTCCACGAAGCTCTTGCCGGCGCTTGCGCTCGAACCGGACGCGCTCATCATCGTTGCCGACGATGACGTGATCTATCCGCGTGACTTTGTCGCCACGCTCAAGGCGGCGCACCGGCGCGAACCGGGAACCGCCTGGGGCTATCGCGGCGTGCGCCTTGATGGAAAGACCCCTTTCGCGCATCTTCCGCATCTGCTGGCCAGCGGACTTGCCGCACCGGCACCGGCCGATGTGCTCTTCGGCACCTGGGGTTATGCCGTGACGGCCGGCATGCTCGATCGCGCGGTCCATGACTATTCCGGCCAGGATGACGCGGTGCGCTGGGTCGATGACATCTGGATTTCGGGCCATCTGGCGCGCCGGGGCATTCCACGCAAGATATTGACAAGCAGCCTCTTTCCGGTGGAGTCACCGACGGTTCTGCGCGCGGCGCTGACAAGCGGTATCAACCGGTCGGGCGCCAATGACGAAGCAGCCATAAAGGTTTTTGCCGGCGACTGGGGCAGCCCTGCCGCGGCAACGGAAAGCGGTGGTGACGATGATTGAACTGGCCTATGCGAGTTTCGGAAAACC
Source organism: Zhengella sedimenti (assembly GCF_046506625.1). Taxonomy (NCBI): domain Bacteria; kingdom Pseudomonadati; phylum Pseudomonadota; class Alphaproteobacteria; order Hyphomicrobiales; family Notoacmeibacteraceae; genus Zhengella; species Zhengella sedimenti. Next base: position 518,601 of record NZ_JBKFFP010000003.1, on the reverse strand, counting down.
TGCGCCCGGCTCCATGGACCGGCGAACCCATGCGTTCGTCTGGCTGATGTCCGCCGTGTTCGTTCTGGTCTCCGTCGCCATTCTCGCCGTCATGAACTTCTTTGCCTTGCCGACGGGCACCTTCGTCAATTTTCTCGGCCGCAACGGCGTCCGGTTTCATTTCCTCAAGCTCTTCGGCGCGGTTCCGGCCATCGCGGTGACACTGCCGGTGCTGATGGCCTATGCGTTATGGCACCAGTCACAGAGCCATGGCCTGTTCGCGCTGGTCTGGCCGATGGGCGCCGTATGGCTGCTTGGCGGCACGTTGATCGCCTTGCTCGCCGTTCTGGGCAGGATCGGCGCGGGCAAGCCTCCGGACCGGACCGTCACCGGAAAGCAAGGTCGGCGATAGCCGTGACCCCGCCATCGGCGCGATGGATGAAGACCCGCGCTTCATCGTCGCGCGTGCTGGCCTCATTGCGCACCACGGCGAAGCCCGCGCTTTCACCCACCGGATGCGGCGCGGCAAAGCGCATGCGCAGGCCGCGCAGGCTGCGCATCTCACCCAGCAGGGGCAGGACCGGTTCCAGCAATCCGGCAAGAAGCGCTCCCGGCACGACCGTCCCTTCCAGGCCCACGGACCGCGCGAAGGCTGCGTCCGTGTGCAACGGATTGCCATCGCCTGCCAGGCGGACATAGTCGGTGACGGCATCCTGGGTCAGGGCCGGCGTTTCCCACGACGCCAATTGCGCGCCACGGGTGGCGCGCGCGAGCGCGAGTGGCTTCAGCGCCACGAGCCCGCTGGCCGGCACTTCACGCAAACGCGCCAGCAGCCGGACGATCTCGCCGCCCGCTGCGGCGCGCACGTCAAGTGAAAGGACCATGCCCGCGCCTTGCAGGCTCTCGCTTTCGATCCGCCCTTCGGCAGCCAGAGCCTCGCCGGGACGGATGGGCGAGCGGCAGTCGATCGAAAGGCTTTCCTGAATGAGGACGTGGCCTTTCCGGGCAGGAGCGGCAGCAAGGGCCGCGGCACCGGGAAAAGCCGTCAGCAGCATCAGTGGCGCGATGAAGGGGATATCGGTCCGTGGTCCGCCGCCGCCGGCGGCCGCGTCCAGAAGCCGGGCCAGCCCACCACATGCCGGAATGTCCAGGCCGGACGGGAGGGACAGGGAGCGCTGCCCCTCATTCAATGGAAGGCATCCGGCAGGGCGATCAGGAGAGAGGCGTTGATGCCGCCAAAGGCAAATGAGTTCGACAGGGCCGCCGGCGCGTTGAATGCTCTGGCCTCGCCATGGACCGGCTCGAACCCGATTTTCGGATCGACACTGGTGAAATTGAGCGTGGGAGGGGCAAGCCGCGAGCGCAATGCTTCCAGCGTGATGATGAACTCCAGCGCGCCGCCCGCCCCGAGCGCATGGCCGTGCACGGGCTTGGTGGACGAGACGAGCACATCGTCGAAGCCCTGCCCGAAAACCCTCCGCATGGCTTCCGTCTCGGCGATATCGTTGGCAATGGTGCCGGTCCCGTGGGCATTGAGGTAACCGATGGACGAAGCGTCAAGCCCCGATGCTTCGATGGCTTGCTGCATGCAGGCCTGCGGACCTGCCGGATCCGGGCGCAGGAGATCCATGGCGTCGCTTGTCGTTCCGTAGCCTGCGAGCACGGCGAGAATGGGCGCGCCCCTGGCGCGGGCCGCATCCTCGGATTCCAGGACGACGACCCCCGCCCCGTCACCCAGCACCATGCCGTCGCGATCCTTGGAAAACGGCCGGCAACAGGTGCCGGTCATCACGTGCAGCGCTTCCCATGCGGCAAAGACGGCATCGACAAGCAAGGCTTCCGCGCCTCCGGCCAGGCAACGGTCTGCAAGTCCGGCAGCCACAAGCTGCGCGCCCAGACCGATCGACTGGGCGCCCGAGGAGCAGGCCGTGGACACGCAATAGATTGGCCCCGTTGCCTTCATTTCCATGGAGACCCAGGAGGCAGGGGCATTGGTCATGATCTTCGGGATGGCAAACGGATCGACCCGCGACATCGGATCGAGCGAAAAATTGTAGAAGCTGGTGTCGAGTGTTTCGGCACCGCCAAAACCGGAGCCGATCACAACGGCACAGCGCGGCCCGAAATCGGCAGCTTCCAGACCGGCATGGGCGGCGGCTTCGCGGGCCGCCGCAAGCGCGAGCATCGATATGCGGTCCTGGAAGCGCGGGCGCCCTTCGGCCTTCAACTGCTGCCATATCGCATCGGGGACAGGCGCCGCATGATGAACGCTCTGGCGCGGATTGCGCGTGAAATCGACCTTCACGACCCCGCTGCGGCCGTCGCGCGCGGACGTCCACAGGGCGTCACGGCCCATGCCGCAAGCCGAAACGGCCCCGGCACCGGTAATGACGACGCGCTTCAAGATTCGCCCGCTGTCCCTGCGGCCTTCGCCTCGATGCGCGACTTGACCATGGCAACGAGATCGCCAACGGTCTTGGCATCCGCCAATTCTTCGTCAACGGCGATATAGACACCCCATTTTTCCTCGATCGCCATGAGGACCATCACATAATCGGCTGACTGGATGGAAAGGGATTCCAGCGTGGCGTCCGGATGGAGCAATGCGCGGTCAACCAGCGCTTCCTTGGCGACAATATCCAGCAGTTCGTCTTCAATTTCCATTTGCACCTTGCCCCTGACCATTTGCAGCATCCGCCTTGTGACCTGTTCGCACAGGCTTTATGAGGATTCAACCGAACTTCTGCCAAAGGGGACCTGCCCTTGACCAAATTCGTGGTTGCGGTGCGAACTTTCGTGTATTTCGCGCTGCTCGGCCTGACATCCCTGCCCTTCGCACTCCTCTTTCCGCTGTACCGTTTCCGTCTTGTCAGTGAAGCGGCGAGCGACCGCGCCATCGTTGTCTATCTGCGCCTGGTGCTTTTTCTGCTGAGGTTCATCTGCGGCATCACCTGGGAGTTGCGGGGGCGGAAAAACATCCCGGATACGGCCTGCCTCCTGGCATCCCAGCACCAGTCGTTCTGGGAAAACATGTTCTTTCCCTACCTTTTGGGAAATCCGGCCTTTTTCGCGAAGAAGGAAATCTTCGGCTATCCCTTTGCGGGAACGCTCGTCAGGCGCAATGGCCATATCATGGCCGACCGGTCAGGCGACCTGAACGCCGCGCGCGAGGCCTTCGAAAAGGCAATGGCGATCTCCAGGAGCGGCCGCAACGTCCTGATCTACCCGGGAGGAACCCGTTCCGGGCCCGGTCACGACACGATCAAGTCCGGCATCAGCCTGCTTTATTCCAGGCTCGGCGTGCCATGCGTGCCCATCCGCCTCAATACCGGCACTGTGTGGCCCGCCGGATCCTGGCTGAAATATCCCGGCCACATCGTCATCACGATCCGTCCCGCCCTGCCTGCCGGCATGGAGCGTGAGACCTTCATGGCAATGCTTGCGCGCGAGCTTGACCTCAAGAACCCGAAACAGGGACCCCGGAGCGAGGCGGCCCAGCCCTTCAGCCCGGCCCGGCGATTGCGCGCCTAGCGGTCGCGGTCAGCGATGACCCGCACCAGCAGGAAAATGGAACACGACAGCAGGAACGGCATGGCCAGGCTTGCCAGCAGCGGCGCGACGACATGGTTCTCCGCCAGCACGGCCGACAGGCGAACCATGAAATAGGCGAGGTAACCGGCAAAAAGGGCCGTTACCGTCGCAACCGCCAGGCCGCCCAGGTCCAGGAACAGTGCAAAGAGCGCACCGAGGCAAATGGCGATCAGTCCGGGCGAAAGGCATTGCAGGGTGCGGATCACGAGCCATTCGCCGTATCTGGGATGGTCGTCGGGCAGCGCCGTGTCGGACGACAAGGCGACGAGATCGGACAGCGGCACATATTTCGGCTGTATGCCCCGATACTTGAGCCAAAGCTGGCTGATCTCGATGTCGGCAGGAGCGGCATCCACGCTTTCATGGACATTGTCTGCGGGCACGCCAGACGATTGTCCGGCCTGCGCCGGAAAGGTCCAGATGTCAGCGTCGCGCATGATCCAGGAATCGCCGGCGGTCGCTGACGGCTCGATGACCGCTGCATGGATGATCCGCTCGATCGCGCCGCCGGGTCCGAAATGATAAAGCGTCGCATCGGTGAAACGGGGCTGGGGCCCCGGTTCCAGCACGCCTTGCATCGTCACGCCGTCGAATGCCAGCCATTCCGCCGTCGGTTGCCGCTTCCTGGCATAGCTCCAGCCATAGTCACCCAGGCCTTCCACGCTCAGTGTCATGAAGGCGAAAGGGCGCACGGCATTGTCGAGAACGAAGAGCACCGGCATCGAGGCCAGGGCGATGAAGACCAGCCCCCGGATGCGCCGCGCGAACGGCATGCCGGCGGTGCGCACCATGGTCAGCCGGCCGGACAGCGCGTGCGCCGCTTCCGCCCAGATGATGCCGAGCACGAAGGTGATCGGAAAGGCCTGCGTTCCGTTGTCGAGGATACGCAGGCCCACATAGGCTGCCGAGCGCGCCAGGCCGGCAAGCACACCGCGTTCCGACTGTTCGGCCCAGACCCTCGCGATTTCCGGCGAAACATTGATCGCGGTGATGGCCGCGGTGACGGCCAGCCAGGCAACGAGGACGAACCACAGATAGTGGCCGATCATGAAACGGTCATAGACGCCGGGACGCAGGATCGCTTTCCAGGGGACAGGCCGTGCGAGGACGGGTTGTGTCATGAACGGCCAAGCCCCGGCATCAGGATGCGGCTGCGCATCGCCGAGAAGGCGAGCGGTATGGTCGCCAGACAGGCCGACAGCATCAATGCGCAAACCAGCGCGAACCCGGCGATTCCGGGCCGCAGGTCGGGCACGGCGAAACCGGACCCTGCCGCCACGCTGGTCAGCATGACGAAGGCGATGGCGCCCGGAAGAACGACAAACCGGTTCCGGTAGTTTGTCACCGCGACGGCGGCCACGGCAACGGCCGCGGCCAGGATACTTGCCAGCGCAAGCAGGATCATGACGGCGGCATCCCGGAAACCGCGCTGCGAGGCGATCTTCCACTCCCCGTCCACAACGAGCAACTGATGGAGATTGCGCTCGTTGCTGCGCAATCCGAGCGGCTCGTCCGTGACGGTATCGAGCGGAAAAAGGACCGTGGACCTGCCGATATCGATGACCGTGAGATCGAGATTGCCCGCCGCGTTCGCGCAAAACCGGCACGGCTCGCCGGCGCCGTCCGCCTGCGAACGGGAACCGGGCGGCGGTGTCGCGAAGTCATAGATGCGGGCCGCACACAGGTTGATGGCCAGGCTGCCCCGCGAGACCGCCAGGTTCGAGCAATCCGATACCATCATGCGCGAGAGGCGCTCCTGGTCGAAATCGAAAATGCGCACCGCGCGCAGTCCCGCGCTGTTCCGGTCGGTGACATGGAAGACCCTGTCCCGGTCACGGGTGAAACGGCCATTGCGCGGCCCCTCGGATACGAAGCCGGCGACCGCATTCAGCCGTTCGGCGCGGTAGGCATGGGCCGCCGCCGGCTTCAGATAGCCGGAAATGGCTACCGAAAGCGTGAAGAACAGGATCGACACCGCCAGCACGAGAAGCACGACCGGGCGCAGGTCGCTACCGCCGGCGGCGAGGATGAGAAATTCCCGGTTTTCGCGCTTGTACAGCAGCACGAGGTAAACCGAGACGAGGACCGATACCGGGACGATGAAATCCGCGACCTCCGGCAGGGTGAAGGCGAACAGCTTGAGGAAGCCGGGAAGCGAGGCGTTGTACTCCAGCGCCTTGCGCAGGATCGCGTCGAACTGCTCGATGGCGAAGACGATGACGAGAACGCCATAGGTCAGCGCATAGAGGGAGAGAACCTGGCCAATGGAGCGATTGAGATATTTCATGGCCTGATGCGTCTCGAATGACCTGTCTCATTGCGGCGTTGCCCGCCCCTGCGGGGCGCGCGCCCGAAGTGCCAGGTCAAGCCGTGTTGCTTTCCCCGAGAAAGACGGTCCGCAATATGTTGCCTGCGGCAACCTGCGAACACGGCCCGCTGGTTACGATGATACCGTCGTCGATGATATTCACGTGATCGGCAAGGGCAAGCGCGGTGCGCGCCTTGTGGTCGGTCAGCAGGATGCCGACACCGGCGCGCGCCAGCAGCCGCAGACGCCCGCAAATCGTCTCCACATTGATCGGATCGAGCTTTGCGAACGGCTCGTCGAGCAACAGGAAGCGCGGCCGGGCGCACATGGAAAAGCCGATCTCGACAAGCTTGCGCTGGCCGCCGGAAAGGGTGCCGACCGGCGCCGACAGGAATCCCTCCAGCAGGAAGGTGCGCGCGATCACCGAGAGCATGTGATCGATGTCCCTCCCGGCCGCGCCTCGTGCCTCCAGCGCGATCATCAGGTTTTCGCGCGTCGTCAGCGACAGGAAAAGGTCCGGCGATTGCTGGACGTACCCGACGCCGAGACGCGCGCGCGCATCGATGCTAAGACCGGTGATGTTCTTGTCGCCATGGAACACCATCCCCTCGTCGGGCCTCTCGATGCCGGACAGGATGCGGAAGATTGTGGACTTGCCGGAACCGGACGGCCCAAGCAGGCCGCATATCGCGCCACGGCGGACGCGCAGGCTGACACCATTCACGACATCGCGCCTCGCATAGGCCTTGCGAAGCGCGCGTCCGCCGAATTCCGCCGGCCCCGTCCTGGCGCTATCCCTTGCCGGCCGCATAGGCCTCGATCCGCTGAAGCGCGACGGAATCGTCCATCTGCACGGGCGGGTGCTTGAACAGGAAGGCGCAGACATCGGGGATCGCGCCTGCATGTCCGTGGTCGAGCGCGATGCGCGCGCAGCGGATGGCCGCGATGGCCATCACCGCGGCGTTGGGGGAATCCTCCACGTCGAGACGCATTTCGACATTGACCGGCGCGCCGCCGAACAGGCGTCCTTCCATGCGGATGAAGGCGACCTTCCGGTCCTTCAGCCAGGGCACGTAATCGGACGGACCCACACGCAGATCCTGGTCCCGGAAGCGGCTGCGCGTCACGCTTTGCACCGACTCGGTCTTCGATATCCGTTTGGTGGTCAGCCTGCCGCTGTCCAGCATGTTGAGGAAGTCCGTGTTGCCACCCGTATTGAGCTGGTAGGAGCGGTCGATTTCCGCGCCCCGGTTCCGGAACAGGCTGACAAGCGTGCGATGCATGATCGTTGCCCCGACCTGGGCCTTGAAGTCGTCGCCCAGGACAGGCAGGCCGGCGGCGGCGAAACGGGCTGCCCACCCGGGATTGCTGGCGATGAGCACCGGAATGGCATTGACGAAGGCGACACCGGCCTCCAGGGCGCAACCGGCATAGAACTCCGTGGCCATCTGCGAACCGACCGGCAGGAAATTGATCGCCACTTGCGCGCCGCTTTCGCGCAGCATGGCAATGACCTCCTCCCGTGTCGCCTCGCCTTCCTGGACAGGATCGAAGCCGAGGTCCCGGTCACATTCCAGCATGGCCGGCGCCACCCCGTCGAGCACTGCCCCGGTGGCAACCGTCACCCCCGCGAAGAGCGGGGCGTCGTGAAAGACCATCGTGTTGTTCGGCGGCTCGAAGATGGCCTCGGACAGAGGTTTTCCGACCTTTCGCCGGTCGATGTCGAGGGCCATGACGATCTCGATGTCCTGCGGCTTGTATCCGCCGAGATCCGGGAAGAGCACGCCCTGCGCATCGTCGCCATGCTGGCGGCAATAGCTGATGCCCTGGACGAGGGAACTGGCACAATTGCCAACGCCGATGATTGCGGTCCTGATCAAGTCTTCACCCATTTTTCCTGCATGCCGGGAATGCGCCATCCGGCGCCTGACCGGCGACCTGTCCCGATGTTTGCGTCTTCTGGCTGAAATCCGCCGGTTCCGTTGCGATGGATTTCATCACCAGACCGACCTTGCCAGCCCTGACCGGCGACGCGGTGACATCCACGAAGACCGCCTCCTCGCGCCAGTCAAGATGAACGTGGTTCTGCTGCGTCCCCTCGATGACCGATGGCGCGAAGGAATAGCGCCCCGCCGGGAGATACGGCATCACGAAGGAAAGGCGCGCCTCGAACAGCCGGCCGGGGGGAACGGTCACCGGTCTGTCCCTGTATGCCAGGTAGGTGTTGTCGCCAAAAAGGTTCTGGCCGGCGCCGTCGCGGAACATGAAGCCGACGATCGGGCTGTCGATCTGCCGCCCGGCGCGGGCACGCACATGCAGCGTCACGGTTTCGCCTGCAAGGATGGAAAAGGCCGGGGTCGACCCGTCTCGCGAGAGGAAGCAGTCCTCGATACGGCAGCCGCCGAAGCCGTGGGCCGGCGAATCGGGCAGGAAGGCGGAAACCTCCATGCGGGCGCGCCCGGCCCAGTAGGCATCGTCGGCCGGGGCTTCCTGCCGCCCGGCAGGAGAATCGTCGGTATCGGCGCCAATGCCGTAGAGCGCGTCGACATAGGCCTTCATCACGGCGACCGCGTTGCCGTCCATCATCTTGCGGCCGCCTTCCAGCCACACGGCGCGCTTGCACAACTCGGTAACCGCGCCCGGATCGTGCGAGACGAAGATCACCGTTCCGCCGGAATCGAGAAAGGCCTGCATGTGGCCGCGGCATTTCCTCTGGAACGCGCTGTCGCCGACGCTCAGGATCTCGTCCACGACCAGCACGGTCGCATCCACGTGGATCGCCACGGCGAAGGCGAGGCGCGCCTGCATGCCGCTGGAATATTCCCTCAGCGGCCGGTCGAAATAAGGTCCGATGTCGGCGAAAGCGGCAATGCCGTCCATGCGTTCTTCGACCTGCCGGGCAGTCAGCCCCTGGGCGGTCGCCGAAAGCCCGGCATTTTCCCTGCCCGTGAAATCGGGATTGAAGCCGGCGCCCAGTTCCAGCATGGCGCTGATGCGGCCCGAGCGGGCCACCGTGCCGGCGGTTGGCTCCAGGGTGCCGCAAAGGATCTGGAGGAGCGTCGACTTGCCCGAGCCGTTGCGCCCGACAATGCCGACCGCCTCTCCCTTTCCGACCGTCAGGTCCACATCGCGCAACGCCCAGAAGGCGTTGTCCGGGGCACTGTCGGCGAGGACGCGCCAGAGCCTGTGAAGCTGGCCCCGCTGCCGGTCGAAACCCTTCGAGACCCCCCGCGCCTCGATGACGGCGGCACCCTGCATCATGATGCCCCGTCCATGATCTCGATGCGGGCGCCGGAAAGCGGAACGTTCGCAAGACCTGCCGATATGTGGCGGGACACCACTTCGAACGTCGCCGCCACATCCTGCCGGTCCAGGCACGCGTCGGGCTTGTGATCCCCGGCGCATACGGCCACATCGAGCGCATAGGCGCCGGATGGGAGGAATGGCAGCACGAACGCGAACCGGACGATGTGCAGCCCGCGCGCGCAAGGATCGCGCCTGGCACCTTCCAGGCTGTCACGATAGGCGATGACCTGCCCCAGCGGATCACGCAGGGCGAAGGCCGCGTAGTCGTCGGGCCCGATTCCGGCCACCGCGATTTCCAGCGTAACGAGTTCTCCGCCGGAAAGAAGGCTGGCCTTCTGGCCGGCGCAGGTCAGCGTCACGCTTTCGATCATGCCCGGTTCTTGCGGGCGCGGCGCACTGTCGAAATCATGCCACGGCGAATCTGCGGTTTCCTCATGTCCGCCAATGTCTGGCAGATCGGCCGGCGCCAGGCTGCCGGCATGCTTGAAACCCGCGCCGCCGGCACTGTCGCGCGCACTCGCCTGGTGATAGGCATGCACCACTTCCCTGGGCGTCCCGCTGGCCGCGATCCGGCCCTGGTCGATCCAGACCGCGCGGTTGCACAGCGCCAGCACCGCCCCTTCGTTGTGCGAGACGAACAGGACGATGCGGTCCCGCGCGAAGTCCCGCAGGAAGCGCATGGATTTCTGGCGAAACCGGACATCGCCGACACCGAGGATCTCGTCCACGATCAGGATGTCGGCATCGCAATGGGCGCAGACGGAAAAGGCAAGCCGGGCGAACATGCCGCTGGAATATTCGCGCGTCGGCCGGTCCATGAAATCGCCGATTCCCGCGAATTCGGTGATCGCCGGCATGCGCTCGGCGATCAGGCGGCTGTCGAGGCCGTAGGCCGCCGCGCAAAGACGGGCATTTTCCGTCCCCGTGAAGTCCGGATTGAAACCGGCGCCGAGTTCAAGCAGGGCGGCGACCCGCCCTTGCGTCTCCAGCGTCCCGGTCGACGGCGTGCGGGTGCCGGCAATGATTTCCAGCAGGGTGGACTTTCCGGCCCCGTTTCGTCCGAGGATGCCGATGAAGTCGCCCGGCCGGGCCTCCAGGTCGACATCCCTGAGCGCCCAGGTCTGGCGCTCGGCATGCGTGCCGCGCAGAACCCCGGCCAGGGCTGCAAGCGGGTGATCGTGAAGATCGTAGACCTTGCCGATCCCGCGCGCGCTGATTCGGGCATCAGATGACATCGGCAAATCCGGGGCGGGCCCTGCGAAAGAAGGCGAACCCGCCGGCAAACACGGCGAGCGCGCCGATCCAGTAGAGACCATAGGCCTGCCAAGCGATGCCGCCGCCGAAGAACAGCAGGCTGCGCAGGGTCTCCAGCACGAAGGTCAGCGGGTTTGCCCAGAAGAACGGCCGGAACGCTTCGGGCACCTGGTCGATCGAATAGAAGATGGGGCTGATGAACATCAGCACCGGACCGATCGCCAGCAGCAACTGGTTGAGATCGCGCACATAGGTGCCGACAGCCGAGAGGAACCAGGCCAGACCCGTGGTCAGCAGGACAAAGGGGAGCAGGACGAACGGGACGGCGAGCAGGCCAGCCGGCAGCCCGCCCTTCACGATGGCCAGGAAAACGGTCAGGAGGACAAGGCTTGCGGCAAGCTTGAGCAGCGCCGTTCCGACAAGGACCCAGTCCAGCACCTCCACGGGAAAGACGATCTTTGTGACGTAGGTCTTGTTGGCGCGGATGAAGTCCGGCGCCCTGGTGATGACCTCCATGAAGAAGGAGAAGGCGATCAGGCCGGTGAAATAGATGAGCGGAACCTCCAACGGGTTCCCGGCGCGGGAGAACCAGGCGGATTCCAGCACGACACCGAAGACGAACGTGTAGATGGCGACCAGCACCAGCGGGGTGATGATGATCCACCCCAGCCCCAGGACGCTCGCACGCACATTGGCGTGCAGGTCGCGCTTGAGCAATTGCCAGACGAGGGACCGGTGCGCGACGGGCAGCCGCAGGCATTCGGGAAGCGGAATGCCGTATTGCGGCTCGCGGCTCCCGCCGGCGGTGTCCGGCACGCTGTCCCTGTCTCCTGCCATCACTCCGTTCCCCGCGCAGTCCCGATCCCGTCAGGTCTTATCAGTCCCGTCTTGTGAATGTGAAGCACATTCCGTAAGGCTTCCCCAAACGGGCAGGCGGACAGGACATGGCGGGCGGGCACGAGCAGAACCGGATCTGGATCGATACGGATGATTTCATCCGCATGTTCGACTGGACGATCACGCCGACGGGAATCGGCCGTGTCCAGCTGGAACTGATACCCGAACTGCTTCGCACGTTTCCCGACCGGGTCCGCCTCTTCAGGGTATCGCATGACGACAGGCCGGCCATTGCCGTGGATCCCGAAGCCGTCGACCGCCTCGTCAAGGGGGCCGATTTCGTCCTGGCCAACGGCCGCAACCGGCGGGCGCTCGTCCGCATCGTGCAGGCCTGGCGCTATGCGCTTCGCCGCACGGGGACATGGATCGGCAATCTGGCCGGCAACGCCGCCGGACGGCAATTCGCCAGCGAGGTCAGGCCCGGCGACATCATCGTGAACTTCGGCGCTTCCTGGGAGCATCCGGGCTATGGCCGGGAAATCCGCGCCCTCAAGAAACGCCATGGCCTTCGCTTCGCCCTGCTGGTGCATGACATCCTGCCCGTGACCCATCCGCAGTTCGTGTCCCAGTCGCACATTCCCAATTTCAAGCGCTGGCTGGCCGAGATGTCCGGCTTGTGGGACATGGTCCTGACACCGTCGAAAGCCTCCGCCGACGCGCTGACCAGCTACCTGCGAAGCGAGAACCTGCCGGTTCCGCGCATTTCTCCCATCCCCTTCGGCGCTGGCTTCCGGTCGCTGGACAACAGGCCGGCGCGGCCGCTGCCGGTGACCGGCCCCTACGTGCTTTTCGTATCCACCATCGAGGTGCGCAAGAACCACCTGCTGCTGGTCCGCATCTGGAAACGGCTGATCGCCACGCACGGAGCCGCAAGAACGCCAACGCTGGTCTTTGCCGGCAAGCTCGGCTGGGAGATCGGGCCCTTGCGCGCCGAACTGGCCGCGACGGGCAATCTGGGCGGCAAGGTGAAGGTCCTCGAATACCTCTCGGATGCCGAAATCCGCGCGGCCTATGACGGCTGCCTGTTCACCGCATTTCCCAGCCTCTGCGAGGGTTGGGGCCTGCCGGTTTCCGAAAGCCTGTCGCATGGCAAGTTCTGCGTGGCCTCCAATGCCACGTCCATTCCCGAGGCCGGCGGACCCTTTGCGGACTATTTCGACCCGCTCGACGAGGACCATGCATTCCGCCTGATCGAGCGGGCGATCTTCGATGCCGACTACCGGAAGGCGCGCGAAGCCGGGATCGCCGCGCAGTACCGGCGCGCGACATGGAACGGGACCGCCCGGGCTGTTGTCGGACTGCTGCTCGATCCGGCGCACGGAGAAACGCCATACGTACATTCGTGATCGTCAACCCGATGGCCGGAAACGGACGGGCAGCGGCACGCTGGCCGGCCATATCGGCCATGGCGGGCGATGCGTTCGGACCGTTTGCCCATGCCTTCACCGAAAGGCCCGGACACGCGACGGAGCTTGCCCGCGAGGCGGTTTCACTCGGCATGGAACGCATCGTGGCGGTTGGCGGCGACGGCACGGCCAATGAGGTGGCCAACGGCTTGATGCTCGCGCCGGCGGGCCGCGGACCGGTTCCCGGCCTTGCCGTCATTCCCTGCGGCACGGGCTCCGATTTCTGCCGGTCGCTGGACGTGAGATCCGGCCCGGCCGCGGCGATCGCCAGGATCGCCGGAAGCACCGGCCGGCGGATCGATGTCGGTCTGGCAGAGTTTCACGACACCGGCGGCAATCCGCTGCGGCGCCATTTCATCAACATTGCCACCTTCGGCCTTTCCGGCACGATCTCCGCCAGGATCAATGACCGGACCCGCGCGGCGCTTCTTCCCGGTCCGCTCCGGTATCTGACCGGCACGCTCGGCGCACTTGCACGCTACCAGCCGCCGCGCATGCGCCTTTGGGTCGACGGAACGATGATCGAGCGGGACGTCTATCTTGCCGCCGTCGCCAATGCCTGTTTCTTCGGCGGCGGGATGCGGATCGCGCCTGAGGCCAAGCTCGATGACGGGCTTTTTGACATCGTCATCCTCGATGCGATCCCGCGCATGCGTCTGGTGCGCAAGATCGCCAGGGTCTATCGCGGAACGCATCTGGCAGAGCCGGAAATCACCTGCATGCGCGGCAGCCATGTGATCGCGCAAACCGTGTCCTCCGACGCCGGCGAATCGGGCCTGCTGGATCTCGATGGCGAGAATCCGGGCATGTTGCGCGCGGAATTCCGCATCCTGCCCAAGGCCTTGCGGCTGCTGATGTGAACCCTCGTTTCAGTCCCGCGCGAGCAAGGCCAGGATTTCGAACGGATCGGTGACATCGCCATGGTGTGCCTTGATCCAGCGCGCCTCCGAACGCGACAGCAGCATGTCCGCCACGCGCTCGGTCTCCCCGCGCATGAACTCTGCGCCCACGAGGGCGCTGCCGGGTGGCGGAATGCCGTCGTCCGACGCCAGCAGGTCGACGGCCGCGCCAATATGCCCGCGTCCGGCATAGCCAAGCGCGGCGCCGCCAGCGGCGGTCGACAGATACGCGGCTCCGGTGACAAGTCTTCGCCGGGTGATCATGATTCAAGCCTCGCAAGGTGATCGGCAAGGCGCATGGCGAATGCCGCGCCGTTCATCGTCGGATTGACACAGGAGGACGTGGGGAAGACGCCGGTTGTCGCAAGGTAGAGGTTCGGCGTCCCGAACACCCGCAGATTCGCATCCACCACACCGTCGGCGGGCGACAGCCCCATCCGGACGGTCCCCATGTGGTGATGGCCGACGCCGATCCATGGCAGTTCCGCAACCGGTTCCTGCGCCGATGTGCGGCGCATGCGCAGACGCGTCCGCCCGTACCCCGCTATGGCAAGGGCACGCGCAGCGAGGTCGACGGCGTCATTGACGGCCTCGTGATCTTCATGTGTCGCGAAATAGTTGAGTACGGTCAACGGATCGCCCAGTGCGTCGGTCTTCGTCCGAGACAGCGTGACATGGCGCCGGTCGTCGGGCAACTGTTCGAACAGGCCGACCATCTGGACCTTGCGCAGGTCGTCGCCGAACCAGCCGGCAGACCCCCGGTAGGGATCCAGCCTGAAATAGAAGGAGGTCAGCTTGCGCTGCTCCTGGATTTCCGGCGTTGCGAACAAGACCAGCCGCGACGACGACCCGTCATCCTCGTTTTTGCGCCGGAATGGCTCGGGAAGCGGACGGAAGAGGAAGACATCGGCCATGTGCGGATGCGGATGCTCCATGAAGCCCTTGCCAATGAGGGGCAGTGCCGAAAGCGGGCCCGACGGCCCCCTCGCCTGGTTGATGAGGAGAAAACGCGCCGTTTCGATGCCGCCCAGGGCGAGCACCACGTGATCGGCCGAGATCGCAAGGCTGCGTCCGTCCGGCAGCGAGAAACGAACGCCGGTGACGCGCCCGCCGCCGTCAAGGTCGAGCGACCGCGCCGTGAGGCCGGTGATCACGTCGCCCTTCACCGAATGCCTGTTGATCGACCAGAAATCCCCCGGCGGCGGAATGGCGGGACCCAAGCGCGGTGATAGTCGGTAGGCTTCCATGGAGAAGAAGGGGACATTGATATCGGTGATGCGGGCGGGGGCGTTGCGGACCGAACCCGCGCTCCATTCGTCCTTGATGAGGAAGAGCGGAGCGACCTCCCGGAACCACGGCCTGAATTCGTCATGGGATAAGGGCCAACCCTTCAATCCCAGCCATGGCCGGGGCCGGAAATCGATCGGACGCAAGGGATGGGAATGGCCGCCCCAGACATGCGTTGTCCCGCCGAGGGCGCGCACCCGCGTTTCCACGAGATCGGGATAGCGCCCGCCGGTCACCTCCCCGTCGCAAAGTTCCTGCGCATCGCCCGGAACGCTGCCGCCGCTGTCAACGAGGAGATGGGGAATTCCGCGGCGCGACAACCCGATTGACGTGGTGATGCCAAGCGGGCCGGCGCCGATCACCAGAACCCTCGTGCGCAGCCCCGTTGCGGCGACGTCGAGCGAGGACAGAACTTTCGCCATTGGCACGAATTCCCGTTTTCCGTGATCGTTTCTTAGTCGCCTAGCCGGCTGGACGCCATATCGCCCACGAGATCCGGAATGGCATCAGAGCCGCAAGGGCAGTGGCTTCAGCGTGTGCCGTTTCACCGCCCGCAAGCGTTCCGGCGGTTGGGCCCGGCCCAGGACACGATGACCGGCGGAAAACAGGCCGGCTTCGGTTCCGTATTGGGAGCAGGATAGGAAGGATTCGTCACAGACCGTCAGGATGCCTCCTGTATCCAGTTCGAAAATCCGGTTCTTGTAGAGATTGGCGAAATACATCGGCCGCGGCGACCGATAGGTCCGGAACAGGCTGCGCCCGGCAAACACGCCGCCCGGATTCTCGATTCCGAGATAGTCCAGCACCGACAGCGCTATGTCGGACTGCTGGAAAGGCTCGTCGATGCGCATCGCCAGCGCCTCAGGCATGAGGGCCACCAGCAGCCCCCAGTTTTCGACAAGATGCTCAAGCTCCTCGATCCGTGTGCGCCGCTTTTCCGGCGCGACCGAAGCCTCGTCGCTGGTGATGAGAACCAGTGTGTCTGCCAGCAGGTCACGGGCGGCAAGCTCGTCCATCAGACTTGCAAGTGTCTGGTCGGCATAGTCCCACGCCCGGGCACGCGCCGCCGCATTCGGGCTTCCTGCAAAGGATTCCGGCAGATCGAAGGGATGATGGGTGCTCACGGTGAAAAGCGTGACGAACCAGGGGCGCCCCGTTTGCTCCAGTGCCGTCAGTTCGTCGAGCGCGCGCTTGTAGAGTTCACCATCGGGGATGCCCCATTTTCCGCGCGGCACCGAATCGTCGAAATCGGCAGAGCCGAAAGCACGGTCGAAACCCGCCTTCCTGGCGAAAGCATCCATCATCTGGAAATCCAGGTCACCACCCTTCATGAAAAGCGTCGCATAGCCGTGGGAGCGGAGCACCTCCGGCAGGCACGGCCTTTCCGCGCCATTGGCGATCTCGCTCATCTTCGGGGTGCCATTGGCAAGGCGAGGCAAGTCTCCGCACAAAAGGGCATACCCGCCCCTGTTCGATTGGCGTTGATGGGTGAGAAAGGCTGACCAGGAAATACCCGCGCGCGCGATCGCATCGAGCCTCGGCATGACGATCTGGTTGTCCAACCCGTAACGCGCTGCGTTGACCGGCAGGTGGCCGCCATTGGCTCCTTCCAGCATGATCAGCAGGACATTTCGTTTGTTGCGGTCCGCGGCGGTCAGGCGTGAAACGCCCGAAAGGTCGGGCGCGAAGACCATCGCAGCATCGGCCGGCAACTCCGCCGGTTCCCCATCCGTGACCGGAGTCGCGAAAGCACGTGTCGCGAGGTCGGCCAGGTTGCAACTCACGAAATCCCGCTGGCGCCAGGGTGCGATCTGGGAGATGCCGGGAAAAAACTGCATTCCGGCGAGCAGCAATGCGCCGGCGACCCCCAACCTGAACGGAAGGCGCGCCGATGAGCGTCGTGCAACAAGGTGCGCGCCCGCGACGATGACGCCCAGCCAGGCTACCACGAGAACCGGATGGCGCAGAGAGGCGCCCGACCCCAGGAAGAAGTCGGAATCGAGGAGTTGGGCTGCATGGATCAGGAAATACGGCGACGCGAATTCATAGAGGAACTCGTAGTAACCGACATTCAGGGCGAGCCAGGCAATGGCCGCCAGGAGAAAAAAGGCCTTGTGAATGCGGTAGAGGGCGACCAGAACCACGGCCGCGATGATCCCGACGGCAATATCGCGCCCGGCGCCGGCGAGATCCTCGAGGCGGAAACGCGCACCCGCTTCGAGCATGTAGAGCAACCTGAACGAAAGCGGCAGCGAGGACATGACCAGGAGCAACCCGGTCGAGGCCAGGTCAGGCCACGGACCGCCGGGACCGGCCGGCCGGTGCACCTGCGCAACCACCCCTGGATCTCTGGCAGGCTCCATCTCGCCGCGGCTCCCGTGCCATCGTTGGACACACCCATGTCTCATGCATGCCGCCACGGAGCCGGTCCGGTCAATAGTGTTCGATCTTTCCGTCAGTGGTGAGGAAGGGCCGGTCATGCGGCTCGTAGGCCGGGCTGAAGAAGCTGCGCTCCCGATCGAGGCCCGGCACGTCGATCCCAGCCAGGTCGAGCATGCTTGTGGCCAGGTCCCCGGTCGTGACCGGCTTGAGCGCATTGGCGCCGATTGCCCGGACCCTTTGCGGCGATGCCGCCCGCGTGACGGCCGGCAGCCATGCCAAGAGCGGGATCTGCCCGTCCGCCTTGCGAAAACCGCGAAAGCCGTGCCCTTTCCTCATCTGCTTGTCGTCATAGAGCCGCTGCCCGTGATCCGAGAAGTATAGCACCGAACCGTGCATGCCTGTCGCCGCATGCCGGCGGATCACCTCCGAAAGCATCCAGTCCGTATAGGAGATCGTCCGGTCGTATTGGTCGATGACCTCGGCTTGCGCATCCCCGATTCCCTTGTAGGCATGGGCTTCACGCACCGGCACGTCGGGCTCCCCGAGTGTCCAGTCCGCCGGATACCGTTGCGGGTAATTGGTGTGGCTGCCCAGCGTGTGCAGGATGATCAGCTTGCGCGGGGCGGGATCGCGCAGCGCACGGTCCAGTTCGGGCAGCATTTCGCCGTCGAGCACCGTGTTCCAGAAACCGTAATTGGTCGTGACCACGGTTTCGGCCTCCCCCATGATCAGGGCAAGCTGGTTTCCCACCGCATTTCGATGCGTCCCCTGGTTCGATATCCACCATGTACGGTATCCGGCTTCCCGGAAGGCGCTGACAAGCGAACGGGTCTGGAAGAACCGGTCAGGATCCGCCGGCGTGGCGAAGGAAAACGAGAGCGGCAGGCTCCGGCTTGTGGTCGATGCCGGACTGGTGGCGTCGCGGAACACGAACAGGCCGTCGAGACCGGACAGCCGCGGATTGGTGGGCCGCGGGTATCCGTAGAGGCTCCAGTTCGCCGACCGGGACGATTCGCCGATCACGATGATATGTGTCTCGCCCTGCGGACGCCCCGGCGCGAGCCTTGCGCCGAAGACATGACGGTTGCGGATGGCAGCCAGTTCGGAGAGTTCCCGTCTTTCGCCGAGCACGGTCGCCAGTCCCGACAGGGTGTGCGTCAGCGGATTGACGCCGAGGCTTGCCGCCAGATGCTCCACCAGGCGGGTCGGCAGAAAGACATCGCGCTTGCTGCCGGCAAGCGCCAGGCTTGCCGCCAGGACGGTCGAAGGGACCGTCACCGCCACGACCGCGACGAGCAGTTTCTCCCGGAACCGGTACTGGTCGAGCCGGGTCCTGGCGATGGCGAGGCCGAGGAAGAAGACGACGAGAAGCACGCCCCCGCCGACTGGCAATGCATGGCTTGCGACGAATTCCACCGCCTCGGCAGGATTGACGAAGAACACCGACTCAAGCGCGCCGAGCGACACGAGTCCGCCGAAGGCAAGCAGATGAACGATGTCGATCAGGTTCATGACCAGCACGGGAATGGCGAGCGCGAGGATCAGGACCAGGGGCCGGATCAGTATGACCAGGCCCAGGAAGAAGCTGACGGAAACAACCAGCGACAACAGGTTGGTGAGATCGGGAAACTTCCACCAGTACAGCGCCGCCGGAGCAGCCAGGAACGCGGCCATGACGAGGCAGACCGCGCCAAAGGCCAGCCCGCGAGCCAGCCTGCCGCGCGAGCCGCCGGACTGACCTGTCTTTTCCAATGACGCCAAGCCTCCCGCTGATGACCGGGCCAATAAACCGAAAAGCCGGAACGACTTCAAGAGCGCCCGTCACCCGGACCGGCCGTCACCCCTGGTCATTGACATGCGCCAGCGCGCGTCCCCATGCTGGTGGCGCTGGACATCGCCCGTTCACGCGCTTGGCAAGCCGGGAACGCCGAGGTCAGCCCTGCTTCGGTCTTCCCCGCCTGAATGGAAACCGGTGATGAAAAGAACCAAGGTATTTGTTGTCGGTGCGCCGAAGACCGGCACCACGACGGCAGCGACCATGCTCAACCTGCTGGGATACCGGACATCCAGCTGGCCGGTCTATCGCCTCTTCCATTGCCTCCAGAAGCGCGACCTCAAAGCCCTGATGGCCGAGATCGACGCGCATGATGCCTTCGAGGACCTTCCCTGGACGGTTCTCTACAGGGTGGTCGATCAGGCGTGCCCCGGCTCGAAGTTCATCCTGACCGTTCGCAACGAGGACAAGTGGATCCGGTCCATGGTGTCCTACAACGGATTCTGGCCGGATCCGGCACGCCGGTTCCTGATGGGTCTGGCTGCGCCCGCCGGCTTTGAAGGCGAGCATCGCGCCTGGTACCGCCGGCACAACGCCTCGGTCATCGAGTGGTTTCGCGACAGGCCTTCCGACCTGCTTGTCGTGGATTGGGAGTCAGGGCAAGGATGGAACGAGCTTTGCGCCTTCCTCGGATGCACGCCGCCCGGCGCCGACATGCCGCATGCCCGGCGAACCAACCATGCCGGCCTTGCGGCGCGAATGTTCCGGCTGTCCGCCGGTCCCATGCGCCTTCTTCGCCGGATAGGACCGGTGAACCGCCGTTGGATTGCAGACGACGACAGGTTTGATCCTGAACGTCCCTGGATTGCCGGTCCGGCAGATGACCAGGAGAGTATGGAATTGTGGAAGCCCGGGCTGCTTTTCCGGCTTGGACGGGCGATCTCGGCGCGCCTGGCCCCCTGAACAAGCGCCGCGCGGCGCTCCAGACCCGCTCCGAAAGCGCCACACCGGTACATTGCGGCGCCATCAGGCGGAAGGCTCCGGCCGGATCATCGAGGCCGCGAGGCCCGGTTTTCATCCCGCGGCCTGCCTGCGTCCCCTGTCTTGTCTCGTCCGACCGGACGTCCATGCAGCGGCATCAGTCCGGCGACGGTCAGGAGTGCGAAAAACGCACCGGCAAGGAAGGTCCACTGCGGACCAAGGGCGTCCCATAGCAGCCCGGCGATGACGCTGGCTGCCAGCAGCGCGACACCCGTCACCAGATTGAACATGCCATAGGCCGTGCCTCGCAACTCCGGCGGAGCGATGTCGGCCACCAGCGTGGCGAATATGCCCTGGGTGAACCCCATGTGCAGGCCCCAGAGCACCACGCCGGCCATGACGCCCCAGAGACCGGGCGCGAAGGCCAGAACGAGGTCTGCGGCAACGAGCAGCACGAGACCGGCGAAGAGCAGCCCGGTCCGGTTCATGCTGTCGGACAGCGCGCCGACCGGATAGGCTGACAGCGCATAGGCGATGTTGAGCACGACCAGAACCAGCGGCACGAATACCAGCGTCAGCCCCGTTCCCTCGGCCCGCAGGATCAGGAAGGCCTCGCTGAACCGCGCCAGCGTGAACACCGCCGCGACCGCGACGACCCACCAGTAGATCGCCCCGAGACCGGCCAGTTCGTGCCGGCTGAGCGGGTTCGCGACCTTGCGCAGGCCTTCGGGCCGCGCCGGCTCACGGACGACGAACAGGATCAGGGCCAGCGAAGCAAGGGCAGGAATCACCGCCACCCAGAAGACCGCCGCGAAATCTTCCGCGAACAGCCACATCAGCGCGATGGCCATCAGCGGTCCGAAAAAGGCGCCGGCCGTGTCGAGCGACTGGCGCAACCCGAAGGCCGCGCCACGCAATTCGGGCGGAGCGATGTCGGCCACCAACGCATCGCGCGGCGCGCCCCGGATCCCCTTGCCCACCCGGTCGATGAAGCGTGCGGCGACCAGCCAGCCCACCGTCGGCGCCAGGGGAAAGACCGGCTTCGTGATCGCCGCGAGACCGTAGCCCAGCGCCGCCAGTTCCTTTCGCCGGCCGATCCGGTCGCTCAGCGCCCCGGAGAAAACCTTGGTGATCGCGGCCGTTGCTTCCGCGATCCCCTCGATGATGCCGACGGTCAGCGCCGTCGCCCCGAGCCCCACCACCAGATAGACCGGCAGCAGCGCGTGGATCATCTCGGATGAGACATCCATCAGGAGCGACACGAATCCGAGCGCCCAGATGCCCGGCGGCAGGCGCCGCCAAGAGGGTGCAGCCGGCGCACCCGGGTCAGCCGGTTTCATGTCCCTCGCCCCGCCAGCCCGGTCGGGCGCCGACCGGCTCCGGCGTGACGGCGGGCGCCACGCTCACGTCTGGTGCACATAGGACCCCGGTGCCGCCTCGAGCGGAGGATAACCGCGTTCGGATGCGCCAAGGCGCCGGCGGGCCATGACCATGGCGCTGCTGCGATCTGCAAGCCAGTCGCGCCACTCCGGCCACCAGGAACCCGGCCGGTCGGGATTTCGCGCGAGCCAGTCGTCCGGTCCGACATAAAGCGCGCCCTGTGGCCGGTGCGAGACCCGGTAGCGGCTGCGCGGATTGCCCGGTTCGTTGACGATCCCGCTGTTGTGCCCGCCGCTGGTCAGCGCGAAGGTCAGGTCGCAATCGGTGAAGAGTTGCGTCTTGTAGACCGAGCGCCATGGCGCGATGTGATCGGTCTCCGTGGCAACGACGAAGAGCGGCGCCGAGATATCCTTCAATGCGATCACCCGGCCCTCCACGGAAAAGCGGCCGGCGGTCAGCCGGTTTTCGAGGAACAGGCCGCGCAGATATTGCGAATGCATCCGCGCTGGCATGCGCGTCGTGTCAGCCAGCCACACGCCCATGTCCGTGGGCGCATCGTCCTGCCCGAGCCAGTAGCGCTGCACGGCCCGCGACCAGATCAGGTCCTCCGACCGGATCGCGGAGAACGTGCGCGCCATCTGCGGCCGGTCGAGATAGCCCTGATCCCACATCATGTCCTCGAGGAAGGCCACCTGGCTTTCATCGACGAAGAGCAGCAGTTCGCCCGCCTCTGCGAAATCCACCTGCGCCGCCATCAGCGTGATCGACGCCAGCCGGTCGTCGCGATCCCGCGCCATCGTGGCGGCCGTGATCGCCAGGATCGTTCCGCCGAGGCAGTAGCCGACGGCATGAACCTTGCGGTCCGGGACGATGGCGTTTACGGCGTCGAGCGCCGCCATCACGCCAACCTTGCGGTAATCCTCCAGCGAGAGGTCGCACTGTCCGGCGGTGGGATTGCACCAGGAGATCGCGAAAACCGTGAACCCCTGCCCGACCAGGTAGTTCACCATGGAGTTCTGTGGCGACAGGTCGAGGATGTAGTATTTCATGATCCAGGCCGGCACGATCAGGATCGGTTCTGCTCGGACCTCGGCTGTCCGAGGCGAATACTGGATCAACTCGAACAGGTCGTTGCGGAACACCACCTGCCCCGGCGTGCAGGCCAGGTCCTCGCCGATCCGGTATCCCTCGGGAGCCGGGTCGCGGGATTGCATG
Source organism: Zhengella sedimenti (assembly GCF_046506625.1). Taxonomy (NCBI): domain Bacteria; kingdom Pseudomonadati; phylum Pseudomonadota; class Alphaproteobacteria; order Hyphomicrobiales; family Notoacmeibacteraceae; genus Zhengella; species Zhengella sedimenti. The sequence continues at coordinate 495,942 of NZ_JBKFFP010000003.1, read as the reverse complement.
ACGGTCTTGATTGCATCATGGACGAAATTGGCGGCTCCCTCGGCAAGGTTGCGCCCCCCGGATTCGAGGGTGGTCTCGACGATCTCGGGGTTGAGTGCCGGGAAATTGGACGGCGACATGATATCGAGCGCCTGGCGGGCCATGAAACGGGTCCGGTCCGCGTTTTCGGGCCGCAGGCCGCGCAGATGGTCGGTGGCATGGTCCCACCAGTCCTGGGCGGCGAGAAAGGATTGCTGCCAAAGGCTGAAGGGCGGCTTCTGCCAGCCCGAATGACGGAAGCGGTGATCGAATGGCTTGGGTGCGAAGGGCGGCGCCTTGTCGCCCTTCGTGTCAAAGCGATGCGACATCAGCGCAAGGGCGTTGCGCTGCGCGCGTTCGATCAGTTCCAGCTGCCGGCCCGGAGCCTGGCTCATGTGCTGGGCCCAGTCGGCCCAGGCTTCGATGAAGGAATGCGGCGAGAGCCCCGCACTCAGCCGCGCAACCGCCGCCCGCGCCGCCCGGTCGAGGTTCTGGTGCGGATGTTGCGGACCCTGTTCCCGGCGCGGCGCCGGTGGCTGCGCGACGCTGGCGGGCGTTGGCAGGACCACCGGAAGGGACCGGCCTGATGCGTCCGTCGATGCTTTGCTGGATGATTTCGTCATCTGCCGAACTCCGGAGGACCATGGATCGAAAGCCGACGCGCCAAAAGTGACGGACAGCGGCCTGGTCCCGCCCCTGAAATCGCCACGGATCCTGCATATCCGCCGCACCCGCGCCTCACCTTGATCGAGAACAAGTCCGCCGGCCAATTCTCGCTTCAGGCATGTCATTCCCCCGCTCGGAGGCGCCGGCGCCGCGACCGGGCGGAACTGGCGGCCGTCCGCCCGGATCAGAGATCGTAATGCTGATGCAGAACCGGCATTTCTATCCCCTTGTTGCCCAGTCCCTCCGACAGCGCTTTGCGTCCCGCCTCCTCGCCATGGACCAGAAATGTCCTGGCCGGGTTGCCGGTGCGTTTGTGCCAGGCGATCAGGTCGGACCGGCCGGCATGGGCGGAGAAGCCGTTGATCGTGTGGATCCGGGCCCGCACCGGTATCTCGCTCCCGAAAAGCTTCACCGACCGCGCCCCGTCGATGATGATCCGCGCCAGCGTGCCCTCGGCGGCGAACCCCACGAAGATGACGCTGCAATCCTCATGGCCCAGATTGTGCCGCAGATGGTGCCGCACCCTTCCGCCGGTGCACATGCCCGACCCCGCCATGAACACCCCGCCCGAGCGGATCGTGTTCAGCGCGATGGACTCCGAAGCCTCCTCCACGAATTCGAGTTCGGGAAGGTCCAGGGGATCCGTCCGTTGTCCGAGACGGGCGGCGATTTCGGGTTTCATGTCCTCGGGGTGACGCCGGTAGATCCGCGTCGCCGAGATCGCCATCGGCGAGTCCAGGAACACCCGCAGATATTTCGGGAGTTCGCCCGATGTCATCCCCTCGCGCAGGAAGTAGAGCAGTTCCTGCGCGCGCTCCAGAGCGAAGGTCGGGATGACGACATTGCCGCCGCGCGCAATGGTTTCGCGGACCGCCTCGTGAAATTCCACGACCGAGCTTTCCATCGACCGGTGGTCGCGATCACCATAGGTGCTTTCCATCACCACGATGTCGACATCGCAGGGTGGCTGCGGTTCGTTGAGCAGCGGGCGGACGGACGGTCCGATATCTCCGGAGAAGAGGATGCGTTTGGTCTGGCCCGCTTCGGTCACGTCCAGACTGATGCTGGCCGACCCCAGGATATGGCCGGCATCATGCCATGTGGCACGAATCCCCTCGCCAAGATCGATCGGCTTTCCGTACCTGGCGACGCGCCCGAACTGTTCGAGACTGTCGAGGGCATCAACCCTGTCGTAAAGCGGACCCTGCCCGCCGCCGTGCCGCTGCCGCCGCCGCGCCTCCTCTTCGTGGAGATGTGCCGAATCCAGCAGCACCAGGCGCGTCAGGTCGCGTGTGGCCGCGGTGCAGATGATTTCTCCCGAGAACCCCTCCTTGACCAGAAGCGGAATGCGGCCGCAGTGGTCGAGATGGGCGTGCGTCAGAAGCAGCAGGTCGATCGAAGCGGGGTCGAAGCCGAAGGATTCGGCGTTTTCCTCATGCAGTTCCCGCCCCCCCTGGAACATCCCGCAGTCGATAAGGATCCTCTTTCCATTTGCGGCGAGCAGGTGGCATGAACCAGTGACGCCCCCCGCAGCGCCGTGAAACGAAAGCCGCATGGTCATTTCCTCCCCTGTTCGCGTTCAGCCAGCAATGGCCGTCCGGCACGCTCATACCAGCGCAGGATGTCGGCCCAGATTTCCTCGGCAGTTTCGGCAAACCAGAAAAGATCGCGGTCCTCCGGATCGATCACCCCTTCCTCGACAAGGAAATCGGGGTCGAACACCCGCCGCCAGTAGTCCTCTCCGACGAGGATGACCGGCAGTGGCGCGATCTTGCGCGTCTGCACCAGGGTGAGTGTTTCGAACAGTTCGTCGAGCGTGCCATAGCCCCCCGGAAACACCACCAGCGCCCGCGCGCGCAAAAGGAAATGCAGCTTGCGGATCGCGAAATAGTGCAAGCGGAAGCAAAGGCCGGGTGTCAGATAGGGGTTCGGAAACTGTTCATGCGGAAGCGTGATGTTGAGGCCCACGGTCGGAGCCCCTGCGTCATGCGCGCCGCGGTTGGCAGCCTCCATCAGCCCGGGGCCGCCGCCGGTCAGGATGACGAGCCTTTCACCTGCGGGAAATCCGGCATTTCCGACCAGCCGGCCGAAATCCTGCGCGATCCGGTAATAGCGACTCTTTGCTTCGACCCGGCGTGCGATGCGCAATTTCTGCGCCAGATCCGCATTGTCCGGGTTCCGGGCGCATTCGGCTTCCAGCTTTTTGACGCTGCGCTCGGCGGCCGCCGGCTCGCACACCCGCGTGCTGCCGAAGACGACGATCGAATGCCCGATCCCGTGCGTCTGGAGAAGATGTTCCGTTTTCTGGAAATCCAGTTGAAGCCGCACGCCGCGGGTAACGTCACTCCGCAGATATTCGGTATCCGCGTCGGCCTCGCGGTATTCCGGACTTTTCAGGATGGCGGCAACAAGGTCAGACGATCGGGGATCCTCGCTGTCGGGCTTCGGATCGGTCCATGGCAGCGGCTGCCGCCGCAGCGTCGGATGGGCCGGTGCAGGCTTTCCCGAACGGGGTTCGCCGTTCCGTTTCATGACGTCCCCCTGTCAGCCGCCGGTGGCGCGGCCGGAGCGCATATAGCGAACCCAGCCGCATTTCCCGTGCCGTATCTTCGCTCTTGGCCACCACACGCTGCGTTCATTCGCGATCCTGTCGTTGAAGTGCATGGAAGCTTACATAAGCAATTTCAAAAATACGTCCCGGGGCACCAAGGGGCAAGCCGGTCCTTGACGGCGGACATCGCCTTGCCATCACCGCCGGGAAAAGGTCAGCACCACGCCGGATGCCACGAGCTTCAGCCACGGTGCCCGATACCGGTGTCGGCAGAGGTCACCTCGATGACCTCGGTGGTCATCTGGTCCTGCCGGGCGCGCCGGAACGCGCTTTCGAGCTCGGCCTGCCGATCGCGCACATTCGACCGGGCCCGGGCCATCGCGGCGACTCGGGCGGCGTTCTCGGCGGCGAAGCCCAGCATCAGAGCCTCGCAGATCTCGGTGAAGACATATTCCTCGACCAGCGCGGCAACGAGTGTCGCGGGAGCGAGCGTTGTCAGGACACCGCCACCCCGCCAAGGTGAAAACCGCGTGAAGTCGAACGGAAAGAGCCGGCGATGGACGAGCGGCAGCGCCCGCTCTGCCGGATCGGCGAACACGATACGCACCGCGAGGCCCGGGCTGCGCAGGACCTCGGCAAGGAGCGCGTCGGCGAGGCGTCCGGCAAAGGCGGGGATCTCGCGCGCATGGGCGACCATGTCCCCGGTCCAGACGGGCGGCGGACCCGAGCCGAGCGCCCCGGCAGTGCGCGCGCCGACGACCATCAGCCGCGCGCCACGGTCCGCCTCGGCCCTGGCCGCCTCGGCCAGCCGGTCGGCATAGGCACCGCAGAACCCCTGGGTTCCGCCGACGACGATGGCAAGGCCCGGGCCCGGGTCGGGGATGTCCTGCGGCACTTCCGACAGTGCGGCGAGCGCCACCGAAAGCGCCTCGGCCACGGCCGCCTCATGCGCGCGGATGGCGTCAAGATGTGCGCGCGCCTCGACCTGGTGCGCCGCCGCGATCGCCCGCAGCGTCGAGACGATGCTGTCGATCTGGCGGATGTTGCCGATACGCTCCTGTATCTCCTCCGGCCGGCTCACCTTCCCTGCCCTCCGCCCTTGGCCGCTGCGGCGCGGACGCTGGCCACGAGCGCCTTGCGCGTCGCGTCGTCGAGCCTGTCGGGTGCCGCCCGGAACGCAGCCAGCGCCGGGTCGGCATTGATGATCGGCACCAGCGCGGCCTTCACGCGTGCCATGTCCTCGGGCGCGACGTCATCGAGCGCACCGTCGGTCAGCGCGGCGAACAGCGCCACCTGCGCCGCGGTGGGAAGCGGCGCATAGCGCGCCTGTGCCAGAAGTGCGCCGATCCGCTCGCCTCGGGCGAGCTGCGCCGCCATCGCGCTGTCGCCAAAACCGCCGAAGCGGGCAAACACCTTCATCTCCAGATATTGTGCATAGTCGAGGCGGACCCGCCCCGCCACCGCCTTCAGCGCTCCCGCCTGTGTCTTGCCGCCGACCCGGCTGACCGAAAGCCCGATATCCACCGCCGGGCGCTGGTTCGCGGCAAAGAGCGCGGCCGACGTGACGAGCTGACCGTCGGAAATCGAGATCAGGTTGGTCGGGATATAGGCGGCGAGGTTCCCCGCCTCGATCTCGGCGATGGGAAGCGCGGTGAGCGACCCGCCGCCTTTCGCCTTCGACAGCTTCGCCGACCGTTCCAGAAGCCTGGCATGGAGATAGAAGATGTCGCCGGGATAGGCCTCGCGCCCAGGCGGCTGACGCGAGAGCAGGGCAAGTTCCCGGTGCACGGCGGCGTGCTTGGTCAGGTCGTCATAGACGATGAGCGCATGTCCGCCCCGGTCGCGTACCCCTTCAGCCATGGTGGTCGCGGTGAACGGCGCGAGCCAGCGCAGCCCGGGCTCCGCGGTGGCCGGAGCCACGACAAAGATCGTCCGGTCGAAGGCGCCGTTGGCGCGTACCGCCTCGATCACCCGGCGCACGGCGGTCGTGCGTTGGCCGATCGCGACATACACCGAGACGATGTCGCTCGATTTCTGGTTCAGTATCGTGTCGACCGCGATCGAGGTCTTGCCGGTGCCGCGCTCGCCGATGATCAGTTCGCGCTGCCCCCGGCCGATGGCGAAGAGCGAATCGACCACCAGAAGACCTGTCTCGACAGGTTCGGTCACGAAGTCGCGTTCGATGATGCGGGGCGCCGGACGTTCGGCGGTCCGGGTCTCAGCCGCGGTGACGGGTCCTAAGCCGTCGAGCGGTCGACCCAGGGGGTCGACGACCCGGCCGAAAAGCCCCTCGCCGACAGGCACACGCACGAGGCGCCCCGTGCGCCGCGCGGCACTGCCGGAGGAAAGCCCGGCCGCGGGATCGAGGAAAGCGGCCTGAAGCGTTTCCTCGCCGAGGGTCAGGACCAGTGCGCGCGCGCCGTCCGGAAAGGCCAGCACCTCGCCAAGCCGCGCGCCGGGCAGGCCCGCGACATGGGCAAGACCGTCGGCGACCTCGACGACGAGCCCGGTCTCCTCGGCCTCTGGTCCGAGCGCTGCGCCCGCGATGCGGGCCTTCAGCGCCTCAACCGGCGGATCCGTCGCCATCAAGCGCCTCCGCGATGCGCGCCAGATCATGCGCGAGGGAATTGTGGACGACGCCCGAAACGCCCCGCAGTTCAAGCCCCGCGATGAGCCCCGGATCGACCGCAACCTCGGAGGACATCCCCGCCAGCCCCGGAACGCCGGCAAGCGCTTCCCGCACGACGCCGCGTTCGGCATCGGAGAGCGGCTGTGCAGAGACCAGCGTCAGCGGTCCGGAGCCGAACATGGATGCGCGGGCGTCGTCGGGAAGAGCAGCCAAGGCTGCGGCCAGACGCTCCGCATAGGCTCCAGGCGTCGGCGGGCGCGGCTGCGCGGCCAGTGCCCGCGCCGCGATCGTTTCTGCAAGGTCGCGGGCACGCGCCAGCGTCCGCGCCTCCGACCTGGCCACGAGATCCTCGGCCTCCGCCTGCGCGGCCTCCATGAGCTTCGCCGCCTCGGCCCGCGCGTCCTCGACAAGACTGGCGCGCTCGGCCGCCGCCTCGTCCTGCGCCTTGGCAAGAACGTCGCGCCGGGCGGCGGCATTCGCATCCGCCTCGGCCTTCGCCCGTTCGGCCGCGGCCAGGGCCTCTGCCCGCGTGGCCTCGGCGCGTTCGAGCGCCGCGTCCGTCTCTGCCTGCCGCTTGCTGATGATCCCTGCCACCGGGCGGAACAGGAAATGCGTGAGGATCGCCAGCAGAACCAGGACGTTGACGAGCTGGAAGGCAAAGGTGGTCCAGTCGAAGGTCATCGGCTCATTGCACGAAGGGGTTGGCGAACAGCAGCAGGAGTGCGACGACGAGACAGTAGATCGCCATCGTCTCGATCATCGCAAGTCCGACGAAAAGCGTACGCGAGACCGTGCCCGCTGCCTCGGGCTGCCGGGCGATCGCGTCCATGGCCGCGGCGACGGCGCGGCCCTCGGCCAGCGCCGGACCGATGGCCCCGAAGCAGACGGCGATCACGGCGCCAAGCACGCTGGCGATCTCGATATAGTCGACCGGGGTCACGGGCGGTTCTCCTTCTTGTTGGGGGTGCCATCCTCGACCGCGGCGGCAATGAACACCAGCGCCAGGGTGGCAAAGATATAGGCTTGGACGGCCCCGGTCAGCAGATCGAGCGCCATCAGCGGTATCGGCACCAGGAGCCCAGCCAGCGACAGGATGATGCCGATGACGAAAACCCCGCTCATCACGTTTCCGAACAGCCGAACCATCAGCGAGAAGGCGCGCGTCACCTGCTCGATCAGGTTCAGCGGGATCATGACCCAGGTCGGCCGGGCAAAACTGGCAAGATAGCCACGCACCCCTTGCTCGCGGATACCGAAATAGATGGCCGCGAAGAAGACGATGAGCGCAAGCGCTGCGTCGGTTTCAAGATGCGCGGTCGGCGGCTCGACCCCCGGCACCAGCGACGACCAGTTGGCGATCAGGATGAACAGGAGCAGCGTTCCGATCAGTGCCCGGAAGCGCGCCGGCTCACCCGGGATCGTGGCGCGGATCTGGCTGTCGAGCGCCGAGACGACCAGTTCCACCACGGCCTGCGGCCAGGACGGCCGCAGGGCGAGGCTGCGCCTCAGGGCGAAGGACAGGACCGCCATCAGCGCAATGATGCCCCAGGTGACGACGACCGGCTGCGTCACGGGCACCGGGCCGATGTGAAAGACGACGGTGAGGGCGAGCGGCGAGTCCGTCATTGCACTTCTCGCCGCGCGGCGCGAAGGACCAGCCAGCGCCCCGCCATCACGCCACCCGCGGCGGCAAGCAGCACCGATGCCCCGCCCTGCGCGGCGATCACCAGGAAACCCGCCATCCCGCCCAGGCGCAAGAGCTGGAGCGCCAGTGCCCGCCAGTCGCCGCCGACGATCCCGTCAGCGAGCGGCCGCAGGCTGCGGAAATGCAGCCAGCCCGCGCCGGTGCCGGCCACTGCGGCCAGAATGACCAGAAGCCAGGTCGCGGCGGCGCTCATTGCTCGTTCATCCAGCGCAAGGCAAGCCAGAGACCGAGGGCCGCGCCCATCAGGGTCAGGGCCGCGGAGAGGGTGATCCCCGAACCGAGAAGCCGGTCGAGCCAGCCGCCGATCACGACACCGAGAAGCGTCGGGCCGACGATCACCCAGCCCAGGACACCGATCTGACCGAACCGCCGGGCGAGCGAGGGTTCGGGATCGCGCGCACCGGCCTCGTCGCGCGCCCGGCTCTTGCGCGCGGCCTCCGCCAGCGCACGGTCTGTCTCGTTGCCGCTCACCGGAACGCCTCCTCGAGCGCCGCGTCGGCGGCATCCCCGCCATTCGGGCCGAGCTGGCGCATCAAGCGGCGGATCGCCAGCATGTGAAGTCGCGCCGATTCGCCACGTGTCCGGCGCGCGGCGTCGCGGACCGCCTCGGCGTCCTGGCGCACCTGCGCCTCGAGCGTTGCCAGGTCGTCGCCCGGGACCGCCTCGCGGCAGGCAACCGCGAGCTTGACGCCACCCGAGACGCGCAGAACCCCGCCACGAACCGCGCAGAACCGCCAGCGCCCGCCGCCGGCGCGCCAGCGCAGGACGGAGGGGCCGAGCACGGTCAGGAAATCGGCGTGGCCGGGCTGGATCCCGAAGCCGCCCGTGGCATCCTCGGCCCGGACCGAGACGGCATCGGGCACATCGACGGCCACCGAAAGCGGCGTGGTCACCGTCAGATGGAGGGTTCGCGCCGTCATGCCGTCCTCGCCTCCGCGGCCCCGCCCGAACGCCGCCGCGCCTCCTCCTTCTCGCGGCCCTCGTCGAGCGTGCCGATCATGTAGAGCGAACTTTCGTCCCAATCATCGCAGGCGCCCGCGAGGATCTCGGCACAGCCCTTGATCGTGTCGGCCACCGGGACCGAGCGGCCCGGCATCCCGGTATAGGCCGCCGCGACGAAGAAGGGTTGTGTCAGGAATCGCTGCAGCCTGCGGGCGCGGCCGACCAGCAGCCGCTCATCATGGCCGAGTTCCTCGACCCCCAGCAGCGCGATGACGTCGCGAAGTTCCCGGTAATGCTCGATCAACTCGCGGACCTGCCCGGCAACGCGGACATGCTCCTCGCCCACCACCAGCGGATCGAGCAGCACCGAGGTCGTGTCGATCGGGTCGATCGCGGGATAGATGCCCTCGGCCGCCAACTGGCGCGAGAGTACGACCGTGCTGTCCATATGGGCGCTGATCGCCGACACTGCCGGATCGGTGAAATCGTCGGCCGGGACATAGACCGCCTCGACCGCCGTCACGGCAGCGCGGCCGACCGAGGCAATGCGCTCCTGGAGATCGCCGACCTCGGATTCGAGCGTGGGCTGGTAGCCGACACGCGAGGGCATCCGCCCGAGCAGGCCCGAGACCTCGGCGCCCGCCTGCACGAAGCGGAACACGTTGTCCATCAGCAAAAGGACGTTGCGCCCCTCGGCGTCACGGAAATGCTCGGCCACGGTCAGCGCGGTCAAAGGCACGCGCCAGCGCGCGCCCGGGGGTTCGTTCATCTGGCCAAAGACCAGCACCGTGCGGTCGAGCACGCCCGAGGCGCGCATCTCGTTCAGCATCTCGTGCCCCTCGCGCGAGCGTTCCCCGACACCGGCGAAGACCGAGATGCCGTCATAGCCCGAGACCATCGCGTGGATCAGTTCGGTGACGAGAACCGTCTTGCCGACGCCGGCACCGCCGAACATCGCCGATTTGCCGCCCTGCGCGAGCGGGGCGAGCAGGTCGAGGATCTTGATCCCCGTCGAAAACACCTCGACCCCCGCTTTCTGCGTGGCCAGCGTCGGGGCGCTGCGATGGATCGGGCGGCGCGGCACGTCCGCGGGCAGCGGCGGACCATCGTCTCCCACAGCCCCGCTGACGTCGAGCAGGCGGCCGAGGACGGCAGCGCCGACCGGCACGGACAGCGGCCCGCCCGGCAGCCGGACGGAGGCGCCGCGCGCGACGCCCTCGGTCGGCGAAAGCGCGATCACGCGGACATGATGTGCATCGAGATGGGCGTGGACTTCGGCCAGGATGTTCTCGTCAAGGCTGCCGATCACGACCGCATCGTGGATGGCGGGAAGAACGCCCTCGATCCGGACATCGAGGACGGCCCCGCGCACCGCCGTCACGCGGCCCTGCGGCGCTGGCGCACCGTCCACAGGATCGGACGCACTGCGTTGCCGCGCGTCATTCCCGATGGCCTTGCCCAAGCGGAACTTTCCTCCTCAATTTATCAGGAAAAAGCTACCATGATATTTCTGCGGTGTCACAAGGAAAGCGAGGGATCAGGGTGAACGACCATATGGCACAATACCGTCTCGGCCCGGGTGAGGCGCCCGGTCTTGCCGGCCGCGATCCGGCGGCAACCGAGCCGCATCTTTCCCATGACAAGGGCGCGGCGGAGCGTGGCAAGTTGCTGGCGGCGCTCGACAGGCTGCAATACCTGCTCTTCGCCGACAACAGGCAGTCCTTGCTGATCGTGCTGCAGGGCCTCGACGCATCCGGCAAGGACGGCACCATACGGCATGTGTTCACAGGCATGAACCCGCAGGGGGTGCGTGTTGCCGCCTTCAAGCAGCCGACGCCAGAGGAGGCGGCCCATGACTTCCTATGGCGCGCGCACCGGGCCGCCCCTGCGCGCGGCGAGGTCGTGATCTTCAACCGCTCGCACTATGAGGACGTGCTGGTCGTGCGTGTCCATGACCTGGTGCCTGAACCGGTTTGGCGTGCGCGCTACGACGCGATCAACGCGTTCGAATCCATGCTTGTGGCAAACGGCACCCGGATCCTGAAGTTCTTCCTTCACATCAGCCCCGAGGAGCAGCTCGCGCGGTTCGCGGAACGGCTCGACACGCCGGAAAAGCGCTGGAAGATCAGCGAAAGCGATTACACCGAGCGTCTGCTCTGGGACCGCTACACGGACGCCTACGAAGAGGCGCTGCAGCGCACGGGCACCGAGGCGGCGCCATGGTATGTCATCCCGTCGGATCACAAGTGGTACCGCAACCTCGCGGTCGCGCGGATCATCGCCGCGACGCTGGAGGAGATGCATCTCGGCACGCCATCGGCAAGCGTTGACATCGAGGACATCCGGCGACGCTACCATTCCGCGAAGGCCAGGCAGGCATGACCAAGGGTCGATCGCCAGCGCCGGAGGCGGCCGCGTGGCGCCCCTTCCCAACGCTAGCGCAAGCAAGGCCCGGCGCGGATGTTCTCGCGGGGATCAGCCTTGCGGCCGTGGCCATCCCCGAGCAGCTTGCGACCGGGAGGCTTGCAGGGTTGGAACCGGCTTCCGGACTTATCGCCTTCGCCGCAGCAACACTTGCCTTTGCGGCCCTCGGAAGAAGCCCGTGCCTTTCCGTGGGCGCCGATTCGACCATTTCGCCGGTCATCGCCGGGGCAATCGCGGGCAGCGCCGCCGCAGCAGCCGGGGCGGAATCGTCAGCCGCAGTCCTGGCGGTGATGGTAGGAATACTCCTGATCTTGGTGCGGATCCTGCGGCTGGGCTGGCTTGCGGATCTATTGTCGGCCCCGGTCGGCGCGGGACTCATGGCGGGCATCGCCGCGCATATCGTCGTTGGACGGCTTCCGTCGCTGTTAAATCTCAACATACCCATGCTTTCCATGGGCGAAACCCTGCTCCGCCTGGCGCGGGACAGAGGGACGGCCGATCCCTTGCCGCTTGCGCTCGGCCTCGCTGTCGCGCTTTGCTGCGCGCTCGGTCACCGTTTCGCGCCGCGCTGGCCAGTGGCGCTGGCAGCTGTCGCGGCAGCCGCCTCCTTTGCCGCGCTGGTCGATCCCGAAGGGGTCAGGTTCCCGCGGGCTGGGCCGGTTTCGGGCGGACTGGCATGGTTCCCCGACGGACTGCGTGATGCAGGCACGTTCGTTGCGTTGATCCCTGCGGCTCTCACGATCACATTTCTCTGCATCACCCAGACCGCGGCCATCGAAAAGGTCGACGCGCCGCGCACCGTCGGAGCCTTCGGCCCCTGGCGCGACCGCATGACGGGGGAGATCGGCGCGCTCGGGGCCGCCAATGTGCTTGCCGGGCTTGCCGGCGCCTTCGCCGTCAATTCCAGCCCGCCGCGGACCGCGGTCGCCGCTGCGGCAGGGGCACGGAGCCAGCTCGCTTCGATCGTCGCCGCCGCGCTCGCGCTTGCCGTGCTGTTCGGCGCGGGCGGGCTGCTGGAAGCGCTCCCCGTTGCGGCACTCTCCGGCGTCCTGCTCTTCGTGGCGGGCCGCATCTTCCCGGCTCATCTGCTCGCGCATATCTTCCGGCACAGCCCGGATGAACTGATCCTTGCCATATCGGCGGCACTTCTGGTGATCGTCCTTCCGGTCCAGACCGGTGCGGCGATGGCCCTTCTGCTGGGAATTCTCCACGCCGCCCAGGCGTCTCTTCGACCGCAGGCCGGCGAACTCCTGCGGGTTCCAGGTACCACGGTCTGGTGGCGCGCCCGGGCCGATGAGTACGGTGAGCGGGTTCCCGGCGTACTGGTCCTGGGGATCGGCGCGCCGCTGAACTTCATCACGACGCCGCGCATACTCGAAACGCTGGACGAAGCCCTCGCCGCGCAACGCAAGGCGTCGAAGATCGTGGTTCTGGAAGCCGCGGGCGTCCTGGCTGTCGACATCACCGCTGCGGATTTGCTGGCGCGCCGTATCGCAGAAATGCGTAACGCGGGCCTCGAGGTGGCGATTGCGCGCCTCGAAGCAGCCCGGGGCGCGCATGAGGCTGAGGCAACTGGGCTCATCGCGGCGGTCGGACCGGACAAGATTTTCCTGACGGTCGAAGAGGCGGTGCGCCAGCTTGCCAGCGCGCCGGTTAATTCCGGAAACCGGACCGGAAGCGGAGCAAATGACGCCCGCCAACCACACGGGTAACCTGAAAGCGGGAGCAAAAGAGAAAATAAGGTGAAATCAAAGGAGCCGGTTTCGGGATGGTGGGCCCGGAGGGACTCGAACCCCCAACCAAGCGGTTATGAGCCGCCGGCTCTGACCAATTGAGCTACAGGCCCGCCGGCCCGCTGATTAGTTTCTTTTTGCGCTCCGCACAAGCCGCTTGCGCCGCATTCGCGCTGCAATTGAATGGTGCAACCATGCCGGAACAAGTTGCCAGGAGATTCCGATGCAAAGAACCGCGTCCCGTCACCTTTCCCGTGCCCTCGCCGCCGGCCTGCTTGTCGCCCTGCCGATGCAGGCAGGCGCGCAGGAGCCTGCCCCGCGCATTGCCGTCACCGGCCAGGGCGAGGTCGCCCTCGCGCCTGACATGGCCACGGTCTCGCTGACTGTCCTGCGCGACGCGGCAACCGCGCGCGCCGCCCTCGATGACAACAACAAGGCCATGGCGGCGGTCATCGAGGCCATGCGCAAGGAGGGGATCGAGGACCGGGACATGCAGACCTCGGGCTTTTCCATCCAGCCGCGCTACGTGTATCCGCGCCAGTCCGACGGCAGCGGCGAAGGCCCGCGCATCACCGGCTACGAAGTGACCAACACGCTGACCGTGCGCATTCGCGACATGGCCCGGCTGGGGGGCATCCTCGACATGTCGGTTTCCCTCGGCGTGAACCAGGGTGGCTCGGTGAGCTTCTCGAACGCCAATCCGGATGCTGCCCTTGCCCAGGCGCGCACCAGGGCGGTGGCGGATGCGATCGAAAAAGCCCGGACCCTTGCGGAAGCCGCCGGCGTTGCCGTCGGCCCGATCCTGGAAATGTCCGAAGTGTCGAACCGGCCCTATCCGCGCCCGATGGCCGCGCCCATGGCCATGCGCGGCGGAGCCGCCGAGGCCGTGCCGGTTGCGGCCGGGGAGAATACCTACAGCGTCGATGTGAACGTGACCTTCGCCATCCGGCAATAGGCCCGCCAACGGGAAACGCCGGGGCAAGGCCCCGGCGTCATCCGGCATGGAATGCAGCGATCAGCGGATGCGCGGGCAGTGGCGCTGATTGGCGAAAAGCAGCGTGCGGTGATGGCCCCAGATCCGGCCGGACACCGCCACCACGCGGTGATTGGTGAAGCGGATGTGTGCGCGATGCATGCCGATCCGGCGGGCCTTGCGCACCGCGCGATGCGGGCTGCAGTAACCGCGCCGCCATCCCTTGTTCCAGCCGCCGTGATGGCGTCCGTGCCGGTAATGGCGATCATGGCCGAAACGGACTTCCACATGGCCATGCTTGCCGGCGATCGAAAGCGAACCGGCCTCGGCCGGGGTGGCGGTAACGGCGGAAGCACCGGCGATGGCGCCGAGGCCGAGCATGGTCGAAAGGGCGATGGTGCGGATGGTCTTGAACATGGGGTCTCTCCGGGTTTGTCAGGGCTTTCTCTGGTTTCCTGCCCGCTGTTCGTCCGGGCATGGTTGAAGACTAGGGCAGCCGCCCTGAACCCGTTCCGAACCCGCCATTCATGTTTCATTCATCTGCCGCCATGGCGCGCGGCATGGCACCCGGCATCCGTCAGCGGAGAAATTTCCGCCAATATTCCATAGGCTTGGCGGTTTCGGCCGGTTGCCCGGCGTCAAGCCAGGAAAATTCCGTCACCAGCCCCTCGATGCGCGCATAGCCGCGGTTGCGCCAGAAATCGTCGAGCGGCCGGTAGTCAGCCGGCCGCATGGGGTGATCGGCTGGCCGAACGACGGCGGAGAAGACGCAGGCATCGAACCCCTTCTCCTGCGCCGCCTGTTCGCGCTCGTCAAAGAACCGCACGCCGACGCCGCGTCCGCGATAGGCCGGCAGGAGGACGGATTCGCCGAAATAGAAATGGCGCTCCGGCGACAGCCCTGCCTTCGCGAAGGGTTCGGCGAATTCGCTGAAATGGTCGGCCAGCGGCGACGCAGTGGCCGCCCCGACAAGCTGCCGGCCTTCATAGGCGCCCACGACGACGGCGTCGGGCGATTCCATGTAGGTCTTCAGGTAGCGCCGCTCATAGGCGAAGTCGCCATCGTACAGATAGGGAAATGCACGGAAGACGACGATACGTAACCGTGCCAGCGCGTCGATCGAGCGCTCCACTTCGTCCGCCGTCAGACGCCGCACCTCAACGGTCATCGGAAACCTGGGCGATCCAGTCGGAGAGATTGTAGTAGGTCGTCACCCGGCTGATCAGCCCGTCGTCGACGTCGAACAGGATGGCCGCGGGCAGGGAATAGGACTGGCCGTTGGCAGGCGGCAGGCCTTCCGCCGTGGCAAGATAGGTGCCGCGTACGGTGAATTCCGCAGCCGCCCGGCTGCCGGTTTCGTTCACCATGATCTCGATGTCGCCGAGCGTCTCGTCGTAATGCTTGCCCATCATGGCATTGAACCAGCGGAACTTGTCCTTGCCGATCTCGCGGCCGCCCTGGTTGATGTCATGCACGACGTCCTCGGCCAGGACAGCAAGCATGGCCTCGTGGTCGGAAGCGTTGAAGGCGTCGAGGTAGCGCCGGACGAGCGCGCGGGTTTCATCGGGGTTCATCTTGGTCCTCTCGCAATTGTTGGCGTCGGACAATGCAGAAGGTTACCGCCGGGTTCAACCCGCCCGCGGCCGCTTCAGGGCTCGCCGTCCAGCATGTGCGGCAGATAGTCCTCTGGGGCGGCGAGGTCCTGCTCGAAGGCGCTGACCCGGCCCCTGACCGAAACGCCGGCCTGGTGAACGGTTTCCCGCGAACCGGAGACCAGCGGATGCCACCAGCGCAAGTCCTCGCCTTCCGCTACCAGCCGGTAGGCACAGGTGGATGGCAGCCAGGCGATGGTGCGCACGTTTTCCGGCGTAAGCTGCACGCAGTCGGCGACGAGCGCGGCACGGTTCGCATAGTCGCTACAGCGGCAGGAGCCGGCATCGAACAGGCGGCAACCGACCGACGTCCAGTAGATTTCGCCGGTGTCCTCGTCCTCCAGCTTCGCCAGGCAGCATTTGCCGCAGCCGTCGCACAGGCTCTCCCACTGGGTCCGGCTCATCGCCTCCAGCGGTATCGTCTTCCAGAAAGGTTCGTCGCTCATGCGGCCTGTGTGGGCACCCGGACAGGCCGCGTCAAGATATCCCGCCGCGACGGGCTGAACTTTCGTCGCCTTGCCGCGGCGCCTGACTCTGATCAAGGTTGCGCCGGTATCAGCGTGCAAGTGTGCCGGCGAAACGGACCGGCCGGGAGGGCGAGGCAATGAAACACGTCACGGGCGCGACGCCCCTGTCCATGCTCAACGCGGTATCGCTGGATACGGAGACCACGGGGCTGGATCCGAAAAAGGCGCGCATTGTCCAGATCGGCGCCGTTCATATCGACAATGGCAAGGTCAGGCCGGCCGATTCGTTCGAGAAACTCGTCGATCCGGGCGAGGCGATCCCCGCCCAGTCGAGCGCCATCCACGGCATCACCAACGCCATGGTGCGGCTGGCGCGGCCCTTTCCGGAAGTCTGGCGCGCCATGCAGGCGTTCATCGGCACACGGCTGGTCGTCGGCTATGCGATCGGCTTCGACGTGGCTGTCCTCGAACGCGAATGCGTGCGCGCGGGCATGCGCTGGACCCGGCCGCGCACCCTGTGCGTGCGCCTTCTGGCGCAACTGGCCAATCCCAACCTGCCGGAATACTCGCTCGATGTGATCGCCTCGTGGCTCGATGTCGCCATTGTCGGCCGGCATTCCGCCCTGGGCGACGCGGTGGCCACGGCCGAGATCTTCACCGCCCTGGTGCCGAAACTGGAAGCGGTCGGCATCCGCACGCTGGGCGAAGCCGAGCGCGCCACCCTGCGCATGTCGGGACAGGGCACCGACAGCGAGGCCGCCCGCAAGGCCGGCTGGGCGGCACCGGTCATCGACGGCGGCGAAACGCAGCTTCAGCGCACCTTCAGCCAGTTCGACCCCTATGCCTACCAGCATCGCGTCGGCGACATGATGAGCAAGCCGCCCGTCGTGGTGGACCGGGCGATGATCCTGCGCGACCTGGTGAACCTGATGACGGACCGCCGCATCTCGTCGGTCTTCGTGCATCCGCAGGCTGCGCAGGGGCGCCCGGTGCCCGAATATGGCATCGTCACGGAGCGCGACGTCATGCGCGAGATCGCGAGCCGCGGCGTGGATGCCTTTGCCCGCACGGCAGGCGACCTCGTCAAGGGGCCACTGGCCTCCATCCGCGAGGCAGCCTTCGCATACCGCGCGATGAGCCGCATGGACCGGCTGCGCTTCCGACATCTGGCCGTGCGCGACAATGCCGGCCGGCTTACCGGAATCGTCTCGGCCCGCGACCTGCTCAAGCTGCGCGCCGGCGCGGCCATCAAGCTGGACGACGCCATCGAGACCGCGGGATCGTCTGGGGAAATGGCCGCAGCCTGGGCCACCCTACCGTCGGTGGTGTCGCTGCTGATCCGCGAAGGCCTCGACGCCCGCCTCGTCGCCGAGATCACCAGCGAGGAACTGCGCTCGCTGACGCGCCGCGCAGCGCAACTGGCCGAAAGGGAAATGCAGGAGGAAGGCAAGGGCGGACCGCCCTGTCCCTATGCCGTTCTCGTCCTGGGTTCGGGAGGACGCGGCGAAAGCCTGCTGGCGGCAGACCAGGACAACGCCATCGTCTTTGCCGCCGGCGAGCCGGACGGACCGGAAGACCGCTGGTTCGCCGCAATGGCGGAAAAGATGACCATGACCCTGCACGCGGCCGGAGTGCCCCTTTGCAAGGGCAATGTGATGGCCACCAATCCGGAGTTCCGCGGTTCGCTGGAGACCTGGAAGAAACGGGTCGACGGCTGGACGGGCCGCACGACGCCCGAGGATCTCCTCAACGTCGACATCTTCTTCGATCTCCTGCCGGTTCACGGCGACCTCGCCCTTGGGCACGACCTGTTCGACTACGCCTGGGCCAAGGGCGGCCCGAAGGCGGTGCTGCCGCGCCACATGGCGGCCAACATCCCGGAGCCTCCAAGCCCGTTCACCCTGTTCGGCGGTTTCCGCACCGAGAACGGCCGGCTGGACCTCAAGGCCTACGGCCTGTTCGCCGTGGTTGCCGCGGCCCGGGTGATGGCGCTTGCCCATGACGTTGCTGTTCACAGCACGCGCGCGCGGATCGAGGGTCTCATCGAGCGGGAGATCGGCAATGCCGGCGACCTGAAATCCGTCCTGTCGGCGCACAGCATCCTGCTCAGCCTGATGCTGCAGCAGCAGAGCCGCGATCTCGACGCCGGCTTGAAACCCTCCAACGCCGTATCGGTCGACATGCTCGACAAGAACCAGAAGGAGGCGCTCAAGACCGCGTTGAAGCAGATCGCCTCGGTTCCGGGGATGGCCCGCGGCGTCATGTAGGATAAATCCGCGGGCCGCGCCCCATTGCGGCCATGCTCCCGCCCTCGACGGAACAGAAAGCTGTGCAAGGGAATTCTATGTGCGAAGGGACCGAACCTCCGAAAGGAAATCGCATGAGACGTCTGATACTGCTGGCCACGGCCAGTTCACTGGCCTTTACCGCCCCTGTTTACGCGGATTCACTTGTTCCCGCCGTTCCGGCAAAGACGGGCGCGGGCATTCTCCTGGCCCAATCCAGCGCAGCTGAAGCCGAGGAGGAGTTCCGCCGGCGGGTGACCGAGCCGCTGGCCCGCCAGCGTGCCGAACAGCTGGAACAGCAGCGTCAGCGCGCCGAGGAACAGCGTCAGCGCGCGGAGGAACAGCAGCGCCAGCGTACAGAGGAACGCCAGCGCCAGCGGGCCGAGGAACAGCGCCAGCGCGCCGAGGAACAGCGCCAGCGTACAGAGGAACGCCAGCGCCAGCGGGCCGAGGAGCAGCAGCGCCAGCGTGCCGAGGAGCAGCAGCGCCAGCGCGCCGAGGAGCAGCAGCGTCAGCGCGCCGAGGAGCAGCAGCGTCAGCGCGCCGAGGAGCGTCAACGCCAGCGCGCCGAGGAGCAGCAGCGCCAACGCGCCGAGGAGCAGCAGCGCCAGCGTGCAGAGGAACGCCAGCGCGAGCGCGCCGAGGAGCAGCAGCGCCAGCGTGCCGAGGAACGCCAGCGCCAGCGTGCAGAGGAACAGCAGCGTCAGCGCGCCGAGGAGCGTCAGCGCGGCGAAGAGCTTGAACGCCGCCGGGCGGAAGAGCGTCAGCGCGAGCGCGCCGAGGAACGCCGCCAGGCCGAGGAACGCCAGCGGGCCGAACAGGAACGGCGGGACAGGGAGCGCGAACGCGCCGACCAGAGGCGCCAGGACGAACGCCAGGCCGAGGAACGTCGCGACCGGCGTGATCGTCGAGAGGAACGGGTCCGTGTGGAAGATCCCATTGATCCCATTGGCCGCGAACGCGGCGAGCGCATCAGGGATGGCCGGGACGTGGCGACGCGTCCGCGCTGGCGGGACCGCCAGGACGCACGCGAAGTCCGCGAATTCGACGACCGGGTCATCTTCCGCCTTGGCGACGGCAGCCTTGTCGTCGAGCGCCGGGACGGACGCGACGAGCGCCTGCGCCGGAGATCGGGCGATGTGATGGTCGAACGGCTTGGCGGTGGCCGCGTTCGCGAGACCGTGCAGCGCGCCAATGCCACCATCGTGACGATCTATGGCCCCAACGGCGAGATCCTGCGCCGCTCCCGTATCACGCCGGATGGCCGCGAATATGTGCTTTTCTACGTTCCGCGGGACCGCTGGGACGACATGCCCATCGGCAGGGACCGCTGGGACCGCGACTACGGTCTTCCGCCGCTGCGCGTCACCGTGCCGCGCGACCGCTACATCTGGGAACCCTATGATGCGACCTCGGACGACTATTACGACTTCCTGGAGCAGCCGCCGGTCGAGCGGGCCGAACGCCTCTATTCGGTCGATGAAGTCCGCTATTCGGAGCGCCTGCGCGACAAGCTCCCCCGTATCGACCTCGAAACGGTGAACTTCGCCTTCGGCTCGGCGGAAATCCGCGAGGAGGACATCGGCAAGCTTCAGGATCTGGCCGATGCCATCAACCGGATCATCGAACGCAGCCCGACCGAGACCTTCCTGATCGAGGGCCACACGGATGCTGTCGGGTCGGAAACCGCCAATCTCGCATTGTCGGACCGCCGCGCCGAGAATGTCGCGATCGCCTTGACCGACGTGTTCGATGTTCCCCCGGAAAACCTTGTCACGCAGGGCTACGGCGAAAGCGACCTGAAGATCGAGACCGAGGAACGGGAAGCGGCCAACCGGCGCGTGACCGTCCGGCGCATCACGCCGCTGGTTTCGCCGGAAACCGCCGCTGTCGCGCAGTGATCCGTGCCGGAGGCAGGCGGCAGACATGCCCGCCTGCCTCCATATTGCCCCGAAATGGTCTCATCCGGCCCATCGCATTTCCGTTTTTGTTCCCTAACTTGAGGATATCCCTGCCTCATCCCGTCGGGTAGGCGCCGTCCCTTGCCTGACTTGCGGGATCGAAGCCCGGCCGGAGCCCCCTCCCCGGCCGGGCTTTTTCTTGCGCCGGAATCCGGCAGGCCGCACCTGTTTCATCCGTTCACGACTTGTGATCCGCCGGCCGGAACGCAAATCCTGAAACAGACGTTTCTTCATGCGAGCCTTGCCACTCAGGCAGCGCCACTTTTGATGAAAGTCTTTTGCAAGGAGACCTGTCATGGACGACAATATGCCCCCCCGCCGCGACTATCGTGAAACGCGCGTCGAAACCTCTTCGGGCGGCGCCGGATGGCTGATCGCCGGCGTTGCCATCGCGGCCCTGGTCGCGGTCGGCGCATGGATCTTCTCCGGCACCGACGCCGGCGACACCGTTGCGACGGATGGCACGCCGGCCGCGACCGAGCCGGCTCCCGCCGACGACACGGCGACGAGCTCGGTGACGATCGAGGAAAACGCGCCGGTTTCCAACGAGGCCCCGGCCACGGCCGAGCCGGCTCCGACTGAAGAAACGCAGGCCACGCCGGAACCGGCTGACGAAGCGCCGGTCGGCAGCACGGACACGGTTCCGCAGGCCCAGTAAGCAACTCGACTGGCAGTACCGGCTGACAAGGGCGTCGCCTTCACGGGGCGGCGCCTTTTTTCCGCTTTCTATTCCGGAAAGACCCGTTCGTTGCCGTCTTCCGCGTCCCGGTCGGGCACGACGGCGCGTCCCGCTGCCGCGATACCCCGCCCGGTGAGACGGGCCACCCCGGCCGTCGTCTTGACGGTCGTCTTCACTGCCGCCTTGGTCACGGCATAGGTCGCGCCAGCGCCGACGACAGCGGCCGTGCCGCAGCCTGCAAGCCCCGCGCAGAGGCAGATGATCAAGGCCGGTCGAAGGAAGGACAACATGGGAGAAACGGTTTTCATGGCGCCACATTGCCGCATGCGGATGAAGCGCTCGTTAACGGATCGGCTGCGTCACTGCGACAGGTGCAGCACGATTTCGCGCCGGTGCGGCCGGTCGCGATGCTCGAACAGGTAGATGCCCTGCCATGTGCCGAGCAGAAGCCGGCCTTCGGCGACCGGAATTGCGATGGACGTGGCCGTCAGCGCGGCCTTGATATGCGCCGGCATGTCGTCGGGGCCTTCGTCGCGGTGAACGATCCAGTTCATTGCCGGGTCGTCGGCCGGGGGAACGAGACGCGCGAAGAACGCCTTCAGGTCGCGTTGCACGTCTGGATCGGCGTTTTCCTGGATCAGCAGGGAACAGGACGTATGCCGCACGAAAACCGTGAGGAGCGCCTCGCCGGTCTCGTTTTCGCGCACGAAGGCAGTCGCTTCGTCCGTGAATTCGTAGAGCCCCTGCCCCTGTGTGCCGATGAGAAGCCGCTTCTGCGCCATGGTCAGCCGAACAGGCTCTCGCCCTGCTGGTCGATGAGCAGCCGCGCCTTGCGCAGGAAGGCCTCCGTGGCATCGGCTTCTCCCGGGAACATGTCGGCGCGGATGAGCATGTGCTCCCGGCGCGCCTCGCCTTCGCCAAGGGATACCAGGCCCTGCAACCGGTACATGCCGCCTTCCGCCTTGGGCATGGGTGTCAGGACATAGCCCTTGTATTCCGACGTCTCCGCCCTTGCCGGAGAAGTGTCGCTGTTACCGCCGCCGAACAGGCGTTTGAGAAAGGACATGCGTCTGCCTCCGTTGAACGATCACCGGGAGGCTTACACCAGCTGCTCCGGATTGTGAAATGCCGGCCTGCGGAACGGGTCGCGACCCGCTCCGCTTTGTCGTGCACCTCAGGCCCCGCGCAGCACTTCATTGCAGCGCGACAACGAAAAGCCTTCGCCGGTCGTGTCACGCAGGATGTTGAAGGCCGTGATGCGCCCTTCCGCGTCCGTTGTGATGGTGGCTTCGCAGAACAGTTGCCGCGTCTGCGCAGGACGCACGAGAACCTGTCCGGGCGGCGTTTGCGGCTGGCCGCCGAAAGCAGCCAGCGCAGCATCGGGATTGAAGCTCACGCCGGACGAGCGCGTCTCGGTACGCGTGACCGTCGTGCCGGGGGCCGGATTGGAGACGGTCGTGGTGGTGGACGTGCTGCGCGATCCGAAACCGCTCGAAACGGGGTTCGGCTTCTGGGCCTGCGGTGCCGGGCGGTACTGCGCCGGAATTGTCACCGTCGTCTGGCCGCCGCGCCAGGTATAGTTGACCCCGCCCGATTGTAGCGCGAACTGCTGCATGGGCGCGCCGTGGCGTGCAAAGAAAAGTTCGGCCGGCTGGCCGATCCAGGTCATCTGCAGGGTCTGGTTTACTTCCTGCGTCGTTTCGCATGCGGAGAGCATCGCCGACGCCGCGAGGGTGGAAAGAAGGATCGTGATACGTTTCATGCAGGGGCCCTTGAATGCCGTCTCTTGATGAGGAACGCATTCTTTCTTCCTGAAAAACAAACGAACAAGTGAAATATTGATTTTATCCACGATCACGACGCTTGAGCCCAGCGACGTGAAAAGGCCCGGGCGTTTCCACCCGGGCCTTGATCGAGTCCGCCGGCTTGGGAAACGCGTCAGCTGTCGAGGAAGCTTCTCAGCTTGCGGCTGCGGCTGGGATGCTTGAGCTTGCGCAGCGCCTTGGCCTCGATCTGGCGGATGCGCTCGCGCGTCACCGAGAACTGCTGCCCCACCTCCTCGAGCGTGTGGTCGGTATTCATGCCGATGCCGAAACGCATGCGCAGCACGCGCTCCTCGCGCGGCGTCAGCGAGGCCAGCACGCGGGTCGTCGTCTCGCGCAGGTTCGCCTGGATCGCCGCGTCGATGGGCAGGATGGCGTTCTTGTCCTCGATGAAGTCGCCCAGATGCGAATCCTCCTCGTCGCCGACCGGCGTTTCGAGGCTGATCGGCTCCTTGGCGATCTTCAGCACCTTGCGCACCTTCTCCAGCGGCATGGCCAGCTTTTCGGCCAGTTCCTCCGGTGTCGGCTCGCGGCCGATCTCGTGCAGCATCTGGCGCGAGGTCCGCACGATCTTGTTGATCGTCTCGATCATGTGCACCGGGATGCGGATCGTGCGCGCCTGGTCCGCGATCGAGCGCGTGATGGCCTGGCGGATCCACCATGTCGCATAGGTGGAGAACTTGTAGCCGCGGCGGTATTCGAACTTGTCCACCGCCTTCATCAGGCCGATATTGCCTTCCTGGATCAGGTCGAGGAACTGCAGCCCGCGATTGGTGTATTTCTTGGCGATGGAAATGACGAGGCGCAGGTTGGCCTCCACCATTTCCTTCTTGGCGATGGCCGCCTCGCGCTCGCCCTTCTGCACTTGGTTGACGATCTTGCGGAATTCGCCGATCGAGATGCCGGTTTCCTGGGCGAGATTCTGGATCTCGGCACGCAGGTCGTTGATCGCATCCTTCTCGTTCCGGGCAAATTCCTTCCAGCCGCGGGCCGAAAGATTGGCGATGCGCTTCATCCAGTTCGGGTCGAGTTCGTTGCCCTGGTATTCCTCCAGGAACGACTCGCGCTTGACGCCATAGCTCTCGGCAAGGCGCAGCAGGCGGCCTTCGTTCTGCACGAGGCGCTTGTTGATGTCATAGAGCTGTTCGACGAGGGACTCGATGCGCTGGTTGTTCAGCGACAGCGACTTCACCGCCGTGATGACGGTATCCTTGAGTTCCTTGTAGCGGCGCTGCTGCGACGGGGACAGGGTGCCGGCGGCGGCCAGGCGGTTTTCCACCTGCTGGTCCTGCAGCTTGCGCAGCTTCTTGTAGGTGTCGGCGATCAGGTCGAGCGTTTCCATGACCTGCGGCCGCAGTTCCGCTTCCATCGCCGCCAGCGAGAGGTTCTGCTCGTCCTCTTCGTCGTCCTCTTCCTCGCCCTGTGCCTCTCCGCCGACATTGGTGATGTCGTCGTCGCGCCGGCGCGGCTGGCGGGCAAGGCGTTCCTTTTCCTCCCGCTCCTTCTTGGCCGCCTCGATCTCCTCGGGCGTCGGCACGGCCGGCGCCTGCTTGGCTTCCGGTCCGGCATAGGTGGCTTCGAGATCGATGATCTCGCGCAGGAGCAGGTTGCTGCCGCCGTCGTTCAGTTCGTCGCGCCAGATGATCAGCGCCTGGAAGGTCAGCGGGCTTTCGCAGAGCCCGGCGATCATGGTTTCGCGTCCGGCCTCGATGCGCTTGGCAATGGCGATCTCGCCCTCGCGGGACAGCAGTTCCACCGAACCCATCTCGCGCAGGTACATGCGCACCGGATCGTCGGTGCGGTCGGCAGGCTCGCGCTTCGCAGTCGTCGCGACGGCCGTTCCCTGCTGCGTCGCCACCTCGTTGGCGTCGTCGTCGTCGTCGCCGCCGCTGTCCTTTGTCGCGTCGTCGTCGCCCTGTTCGTCATCCTCGACGACCGTGATTCCCATGTCGGAGAGCATCGACATGGTATCCTCGATCTGCTCGGAAGTGACCTCCTCGGACGGCAGGACGGCGTTCAGTTCGTCCATGGTCACGTAGCCGCGCTTCTTCGCGGCCTTGATCATCTTCTTGACTGCACTGTCGGTAAGGTCGAGCAACGGCCCGTCGGGCGCGCTGGTTTCGGTCTCAACCTCTTCCTTTTCCTTGGTCGCCATGCTTTCTTCTCTCCGCCCGGCGCGTGTCGCGGCCACGCCGGCTTTTTCGCCCGTTGTCAGTCGCTCGTCAGTGATCGGACACGGACCGGTTCTGTAAAGGTAGGTCGGCCCCTGCAAGTAGCAAGACGCCTGTTAATGCTGCCTTAACCCTGCCGGGCTGCACGTCAGACAATCCGCGCTCCCGTGTTGCTGGGCACGCGTCATGCGCGCGGCCCTGTCCTGCGCTGTGGTCCAAACCTGTCTGATTCCGGTTTATTACGCCTGCGTCAACCCTGCCATTGCCATGATTCGGGGCGAAAACGCGAATCAGTTGTTCAAGTCCGGCCTTCAGGACGATCTGCGGACGGTTCCGCGCCCGGAAGCGACACCGAACCCGTCGATAATCGCCTCTGTCGCGCGGGCCTTGCGCATCTGCTCCTGAATGTCGAGCAGCCGGCGGTAATTGGCTTCCGTCGGCTCGTTGGCCAGGGCCAGTTCCGCCGCCTTGAGCTCCTTATGTAAGCCGCGCGCCGAGCGGTGCAAGTGCAACGCCTGCAGGAATCCCTCGCGCGCATCCTCGCTGGCGGCATCGCCAAGCGCGGTCCACTGGCGCGCGCGCCGGACCAAGGCGTCCGCCTGGTCGAGCAGACCGTCGAGCCCGGACGCCCGCACGGCGGCAAGCGTCTGCTCCCGGTCGCCCGTTCGCCCGTGCGCCAGCGCGTCGAACAGGGCGGAAAGCAGGCGCCGCAGGTCTGGACTGTCGAGTTCGAGCTGCGCGCACTCCTCGAAATGCGCCTCCAGCAGGAAGGGATGGTTGGCCAGCGTGAGCACCAGCACCGTCTCGCGCAACGGCAATCCGCCCTGCGCCTGGCGAACCAGCGCGGAACGGGCGAGGCTGTCGGAAACGGCAAGCCGGCCGGATGCACCGCCCAGGCGCGGCCCGCCGTTCTCGCCCCTGCCCCGTCCGTCACGCTGCCTGGCCCTCGGCCCGCCGCCGAAGAACGCCAGGGACCGTTCGCGCATGTCCTGCAGGTAATGGTGACGCACGCTTTCGTCCTGGATGCGGAAAACCGCATCGCGCAGCCGTTTCTCCAGTTCGGCGCGCCGCTCCGGCGTGTCGAACATGCCGGCCGCCGTCTCGCGCATCCAGATCAGGTCCGCCAGCGGCCGCGCCTCGCGCAGCACCGCCTGCATGGTGTCCGCACCTTGCGCCTTGATGAGGTCGTCGGGATCCTGGCCTTCCGGCAGCAGCGCGAAACGCGCCGTGTGGCCCGGCTTGACTGAAGGCAGGATCATGTCGGCGGCGCGCCATGCCGCCTTCAGCCCTGCCTGGTCGCCGTCGAAGCACAGCACCGGTTCGCCGGAAATCCGCCAGAGCAGGTCCATCTGCTCCTCCGTCAGCGCCGTTCCGAGCGGCGCGACCGCATGGCGGATGCCTGCCTGCGCCAGGGCGATGACGTCCATGTAGCCCTCGACCGCGATGACCGTGCCCGCGTCCTGGGCCGCGCGCCGTGCCGGCCCGTGATTGTAGAGCACGCGGCCCTTGTGGAAGAGTTCGGTCTCCGGCGAATTGAGATACTTGGCCGGCACGTCCGCCGACAGGGCCCGGCCGCCAAACGCGATGACGCGCCCGCGCGTGTCGGTGATCGGAAACATGATGCGGTCGCGGAACCGGTCGTAGGAGACCGGAATGTCCGGTCCGTGAACCACGAGCCCGCAGGCCTCCATCTGGTCCTTCCCGACGCCGCGCGCCGACAGGAATTCCTTCAGCGCGTTGCGGCTGTCGGGGGCATAGCCAAGGCGGAACTCGCGCTGGATGGCCGGACTGAGCTCGCGCCCGCGCAAATAGGCCCGCGCCTTCGCGCCTTCCGCGGCCTGCAGCTTTTCCTCGAAGAAACGCGCCGCCATGTCCATCACGTCGGTCAGCGAGGCGCGCTGCTGCTCGCGCCGTTCCGCCTCCGGGTCGCGCGCGGGCATGGGCACGCCGGCCATTTCCGCGATCCGCTCCACCGCCTCCGGAAACGGCATCCCGTCCAGTTCGGTCAGGAACCGGAAATGGTCGCCGGAAACGCCGCATCCGAAGCAATGGTAGCGGCCCTTGCGGTCCTCGCAGTGGAAGCTGGGTGTCTTCTCGCCATGGAACGGACAGCAGGCCCAGTAGTCGCCCTTCCCCAGGTTCGACTTCTTGCGGTCGAAGGTCACGCGCGACCCCACCACGGCCGAAATCGGCACGCGGTCCCTGATCTCGTCAAGGAAGGACTGCGGGAAACGCATGGTGGAAGTTCCTCCTGGCAACCTTCTTATACGGCTTCGGCAGCGCCGTGGGAAATGGTTCCCGCCGCCCGGTCGGTGATCCCCGTATTCGCGCCATCGCAGCCGCGCAATCCCATTCCCTCCGCGCGGCTCCGGAGACGGGAAAATATTTCAGCAGATCAGCAAATGCGGCAACGCGCCGCCTGACGGCGGATCGGCGGCCTGATAGATTGCGCCGCCTGTCATCTGGAGGACCTCCCCTTGGAAACCCATGCCCGCAGCCTTGCCAAGGCCGTATCCTGGCGCGTGACCGGGACGCTCGACACCATGATCATTTCGCTCGTCATCACGGGCAGCTTCAAGCTTGCCGCGGCCATCGGCTTCACCGAGGTGGCCACCAAGTCGGTTCTCTATTACCTGCATGAACGCGCCTGGCTCAAGGTTCCCTACGGACGCCGCGTCTGACCAGCAGCCGCGGGATCGGGGTCGCCAAACCGGCGCGTTGACGGCAGGATAGGCCGCAGCGAATCGAAGGGGTGACGGTGCCGGGACCAAAGGCGATTGTTCTGGGCGGATACGGGCTCATCGGTTTCGCTTGCATGCGGGCGCTGTCGGGGGCCGGTTTTGCCGTCACCGGCGTCGGGCGTTCGTACGCCTCGGCCATGGCTTGCGATCCCGGGGCTGACTGGGTGATCCGCGACATCCCCGCAATGACCGTCGATGAATGGCGCGACTTGCTCGCCGGCGCCGACGTCCTCGTCAATGCCTCCGGCGCGCTGCAGGATGGCGCGCGCGACAGCTTGGAGGCCATCCACGTCACCGCCGTCGCCCGTCTCGTCGACGCCGCTGCCGGAACCCGCATGCGGATCGTCCAGGTCTCGGCGGCCGGCGTCAGCGATACCGCGTCCACGGCCTTTTTCCGCACCAAGGCGCGGTGATGCGCTCCTGGCGTCCGGGCTGGAGGACTGGGTCATCCTGCGCCCGACCCTCGTCCTCTCGTCCGAGGCCTATGGCGGAACGGCGCTGCTGCGCGCTGCTGCTGCCCTGCCGCTCGTCCAGCCGGCAATCCTGCCCGAAGCCCCTGTCCAGACGGTCTGGGTCGGCGACGTCGCAGCGGCGGTGGTTGCCGCCGCCCGCCGCGACATCCCCTCCGGCACCATCGCCGACCTGACGGAAGCGGAATCGCGTAGCTTTCCCGAACTCGTTGCCGCCGTGCGGCGATGGCAGGGCTGGCCACCGCCGGCCTGGCGCCCGGCCATGCCGGACGTGCTTCTCTGGCTCGCCGGCAGCATTGCCGATGGCCTTGGTCACCTCGGCTGGCGTTCGCCCTTGCGGACAACGGCACTGACGGCGCTGGGCGACGGCATCCGCGGCGACCCGGGCCCCTGGCAGGCCGCAGGCGGCGCCCCCTGCCGATCGCTGGACGAGACCCTTCGCCGGATGCCATCCACCCGGCAGGAGCGGCTCTACGCCCGCGCATTCCTCGCCGTGCCGCTGGCCATCGCCGTGCTTGCCCTCTTCTGGTGTCTCTCCGGCCTCGTCACCCTGCTCGACCCGGCCCGGGCCATGGCCGTGCTCCAGGATCGCGCGGTTCCCGCATGGGTAAGCGGCCCGGCTGTTTTCGGCGGCGCCCTGGCCGATATCGCGCTCGGACTGGCTATCCTCTGGCGCGCCTGGGCCAAGCCTGCGGCTCTTGGAATGCTGGGCCTTTCCGCCGCCTATCTGGCCGCCAGCCTGCTGGCCGCGCCCGATCTCTGGGCCGATCCGCTCGGGCCGATGGTCAAGGTCTTCCCCGCGATGATGCTGGCCGCCATGGTCTGGTTGCTGATGGAGGACCGATGACCGAGGATCTCCTCCGTCTCGCCCATGTCGTCGGCGCATCGGTCCTGCTCGGGACCGGTGCCGGCATCGCCTTCTTCATGGTGATCTCGAACCGCACGCGCGATGCGCGCCTGATCGCCCATGTCGCGGGCATCGTCGTGCTCGCCGACAGCGTCTTCACGGCGACTGCCGTGGTTCTCCAGCCGCTCACCGGGTATCTGCTGGCGCGACAGGTCGGTTGGCCCGTCCTGCAAGGCTGGGTGGCCTGGTCGCTTGCCCTTTATGTCCTGGTCGGCCTGTTCTGGCTTCCCGTCGTCTGGATGCAGGTCCGCATGCGCGAACTCGCGGTGGAGGCGCGCGATGCCGGCACGCCCCTGCCCGGCGCGTACCACCGGCTTTACCGCTGGTGGTTCGCCTTCGGCTTTCCGGCATTCGCCGGCGTGCTGGCCATCCTCTGGCTCATGCTCACGCGCCCGTCCCTCTGATGAACGCAACGAAAAGGCCCCGACGCTGAACGCCGGGGCCTGAAACGCTTCCGTGATGCGACCGGACCGCTATTGCAGCATGTTCTTCGCGATGCCGTTGGCCTTGGCGAAATCCATCTGGCCGGGATAGCGCTCCTTGAGCGCGGCCATGCAACGGCCCATGTCGCGCAGGCCTTCCGCGCCGATGTCGTCGATGACCTGCCGGACGGCGGCCCGCGTGTCGTCCTCGCAGAGCTGGCGTGGCATGAATTCCCGGATGATGGCGATTTCCTCGCGTTCCTGCTCGGCCATGTCCAGGCGCGCGCCATCTTCGAACGCCTTGGCCGATTCCTCGCGCTGCTTCACCATTTTCGCCAGAATCTGCAGGATATCCTCATCCGTGACCGGGTCCTTGCCCGCGCCGCGATTGGCGATGTCGCGGTCGGTCACAGCCGCCTGGATGAGCCTGAGCGTGCAGACGCGGCGTTTGTCCTGTGCCTTGAGCGCCGATTTGAGCGCCGCGGCAATGTCTTCGCGCATGATGGAGTGCCTCCTGTAAAGCGCTGCGAATTTACCGCCGGGCGGCCCGGGATGCAAATCGTTTTGGAAAGACGCAAGCCACTGACTTGACGTTCTTTTTTCCGAAGTCCCGAATATGAGCCGATGGACGGTGCACCTTGTTTGCCGGCAATCGCGCCGGCGGTGGCCTCGTCCCGAACGGTTGCTTTCCGCCGATTCCGGACCACTTTTCTCGTGCGGGCCACATATGGCGCTGGTCCTTTCGCCTTTCAAGGTGTATGGGACCGCAGCCGAAACACCCATATCCATGCAAGTTTGCCCGCCGGCGCCCGACGACGGAGTTCAGCCATGACCGCATCCACCCCGCCCTGGACCGCAACGCGTCCGACCGCCCTCCTCGTGCTGGCCGACGGCACCGTCATCGAAGGCCGCGGCCTCGGCGCGACCGGATCGGTGCAGGCCGAAGTCTGTTTCAACACCGCCCTGACCGGCTACGAGGAAATCCTGACCGATCCGTCCTATGCCGGACAGATCGTCACCTTCACCTTTCCGCACATCGGCAATGTCGGCGCCAATGACGAGGACATCGAGGACCTGACGCCTGCCGCCCGCCACGGCGCGGTCGGCGCGGTGTTCAAGGCCGACGTGACCAACCCGTCCAACTACCGCGCCGCCGCTCATCTCGACGCATGGCTGAAGAAGCGCGGCATCATCGCCATGGCCGGTGTCGACACGCGCGCCCTGACCACGCTCATCCGCGAGAAGGGCATGCCCAATGCGGTGATCGCCCATGATCCGCAGGGCCGGTTCGACATCGAGGCGCTGAAGACGGCGGCTCGGGGCTGGCACGGCCTGCTCGGCCTCGACCTGGCAAAGGATGTGACCTCGGGCCAGTCCGCCCCTTGGGACGAGACGCCCTGGGTCTGGGACGAGGGCTTCGGGAAGAGCCAGGAAGACCGGATGCACATCGTCGCCGTGGACTTCGGCGTCAAGCGCAACATCCTGCGCCTGCTCGCCGGCCTGGGCGCGAAAGTCACCATCGTGCCCGCGCGCACGTCCGCCGCCGACATCCTCGCGCTCGATCCCGATGGCATCTTCCTTTCCAACGGCCCGGGCGATCCGGCCGCCACCGGCGACTATGCCGTGCCGATGATCCGCGAACTGCTCAAGACGGACATCCCGCTCTTCGGCATCTGCCTCGGCCACCAGATGCTGGCCCTGGCGCTCGGCGCGAGAACCTCCAAGATGCACCAGGGCCACCACGGCGCCAATCACCCCGTCAAGGACCACACCACCGGCAAGGTGGAAATCGTGTCCATGAACCACGGCTTCGCGGTCGACAGCGACAGCCTGCCGGAGGGCGTCCAGGAAACCCATGTCTCGCTGTTCGACGGTTCCAATTGCGGCCTGATGCTGACCGGCAAGCCGGTCTTTTCCGTGCAGCATCACCCGGAAGCCTCGCCGGGCCCGCAGGACAGCCACTACCTGTTCCGTCGCTTCGCCAACATGATCCGCGCCCGGAAAGGCGAACCGGCGCTGGCCGAGC
Source organism: Zhengella sedimenti (assembly GCF_046506625.1). NCBI lineage: Bacteria > Pseudomonadati > Pseudomonadota > Alphaproteobacteria > Hyphomicrobiales > Notoacmeibacteraceae > Zhengella > Zhengella sedimenti. Next base: position 464,697 of record NZ_JBKFFP010000003.1, on the reverse strand, counting down.
GCTGATCCCGCCGGACGGGCGAACAGCGAAACGGGCGGCATCGCGAGGCACCGCCCGTTTCGCTTTTACCTGCCTGTGTCTCAGCCTGCCAGACGGACCACCGTCAGCCGGTCGCGGATTTCCTCGAAGACCGGCTTGAGATCGTCTGCCGAGGGGCTGTCGAAATAGTGGTCGGCACCCGAGGCGCAGGCCTGAAGCAGCGTGCCGGTGTCGGTGTCATCGACCTCCAGCCGGATCGTGTAGATCTCGATGCCGTCGGCCTTTGCATTGGTGCATGCCGCCAACGTCTTTTCGTTCATCTTTTCGGTCACCTCGTCGCTCGTACCCGAGACCCTGACCAGCCGCTCGTCCGCCACATAGCCCACGCTGCCATAACCGGACCGCAGGTCGTTGTTCAGCACGCCGTAGGAATTGGCGCCGTCGGTCAGGAGGATCAGGATCTTGCGCGCACCGGTCTTGCTGCCCTCCTCGAAGGGAGCCCGGTTCGACAGCAGCCGCCAGCCCCACATCACGCCTTCGGTGATGTTGGTCGAACCGTTCGCCTTGATGGCGTTCACCTTGGCCTTGACATCGGCTGCCGAACTGGTGAGCGGCAACAGCGGCTCCACCTCGCAGCCATAACCCGGACCCTTCGGGTCCTTCTCGTTGGCATAGAAGATCGATGGCGAGTTATCCATGGTCACGGCAAGCGCCGGGTCGCGCTCGATGACCCCCTTCACCTTGCGCAGTCCGTATTTCGCCAGCTTCAGGTTCATGCCCTTGGGGGTCTGGTCCAGCACGCTGACATCGGAAACGATGTAGTTGTTGGGATAGCGCGGCCAGCCGCCGGGCCAGGTGTCGTCCGGCTCGTCAATCGCGAATGTCGGCACGAACAGCGTTTCGGTATCCTTGGACGTCGCCTCGGTATCCATCACGTCATGCGCGCCTTTCTTGGTCGGGTCGCGCGTCTCCACGCAGCCGGGCCACGCAACGCCAAGCGCATGATAGACCTCGAAGCGCGAGAGCCCTTCGGGGAACTCAAGCTGGTCAATCTTGACCTTGCCGCGAATATCCAGCCAATCGGCGCCGGTTCCCTTGACGATTTTCCCCTTCTCGTCGAATTGCGGCGCATGGTGCGGCCCCACATTGACGAAGGCCGCATAGGGAACGACGGCAAAGTTCAGGTTCGATTTCACCGAAACCTGCGCCGACATGGCGTCGACCAGCGAATTCACGGCGTTCTTCATGGCTGCCAGCTTGGCACCTTCCATGGAGCCGGTCTGGTCGAGCGCGAAGGCGATCTCGTAACGCATCGGCGCATACTCGGCCACCGCTTCGCGGCCGACACGCCATGTCTGGGTGCCGAGAAGGTCGCCGAACACAAGCTCGGGTTCGATGGTCGCCGCGACGCGGACCGAATAATCATTGCGATTGACGGAAAGCTCCATCGCATCGCTGCCGGTGTTGCCGTTGATGAACTGGCGCGCAATCGCATGGGCGCCTTCCATGGACAGCTTCTTGCCTTCCCTGGCAATGGCCAGGGCGGCGCTGTCGACGGCCTGCTGGAGACTGGCGGCCCGGTTGCCGATCTGGGAATAATCGACCGTCACCGCGAGCGCCAGCACCACGGGAACAGCCGCCGCGGCAGACAGCAAGGCGATATTTCCTTCTCGCGAGTTCAGAAATGGTTTCAGTAACGCCATGAGAACCACACTTCTTTTCACGTCCGGGGATCAAGCGCCCCGGTTGCTGGCCTTCACTTCCGACATGGACCGCCAGTTGGCCTTGCGATGTCAGCCCGCTGCCAGGCAAACGCGAAACCCGCTGGCGCTCCTCATGAGCATCGACCGTTTCCCCGATGCTTCGGGCATGGCGGAAGCAGTGATCGTCCGGATGTGAGACTAAGGGAAAGGCATTGAAATGACGGCAAGATCGACCGCCAATATTTAAGCTATGCAATAATTAGTTATTTACGAAATACACACGCGGCTTTTCAGACCGGGTTGTTGAAGGTGTCGCAGGCAGCCAGCTTGCCGCTCTGCAGGCCGCGGGCGAACCATGTGGCGCGCTGTTTCGACGTGCCGTGGTTGAAACTGTCGGGCACGACATAGCCCTGGGTGCGTTTTTGCAGCGTGTCGTCGCCGATCTGGTGCGCCGCGTTCAGCGCTTCCTCGATGTCGCCCTTTTCCAGCAGGCCCTTCTGCGCGGTGTAATGCGCCCAGATGCCGGCGAAGCAATCGGCCTGAAGTTCCACGCGCACCGACATGCGGTTTACCTCGGCCTGGCTCATGGACTGGCGCATCTGGTTGAAACGGGGCAGCACCCCGATCAGGTTCTGCACGTGATGGCCCACTTCGTGGGCGATCACATAGGCCTGGGCGAAGTCGCCGGACGCCTGGAAGCGGCGCGCAAGCTGGTCGAAGAAGGACGTGTCGAGATAGACCTTGCTGTCGGTCGGGCAATAGAACGGCCCGGACGCGGCGGAGGCAAAGCCGCAGGCCGAGCGCACCTGGCCCGAGAACAGCACAAGCGTCGGCTCCACGTAGCGGCGCCCTTCTGCCTGGAAAATGCCGTTCCATGTGTCTTCGGTTTCCGCAAGAACAGTGGCCACGAACCGGCCCATCTCGTCGCTGGGCGCGCTTCCGTCACCCGTGGTCTGCGTCTGCGGGCCGGCGACCTGCCCCGGGCCGCTTTCCAGCATCTGCAAGGGGTCGATGCCGCAGGCTCTCAGCGCGAAGAACAGGACCACGAGGATAACGATGCCGGAGATGCCCCCGCCCCGCGCGCCGCCAATGCGCGTGCCGCCCATGGGAATGCGGATGCGCCCGCCGCCGCGTCCGATGCCGCCGCCCGCGCCGCCGCCACGGCCGCGAAGGTCCTCGACATTGTCCGATTGCCTGCGGCCTTTCCAGCGCATGAACTGGCTCCATCGTATTTTCGCCGTTCCTTAATGCCGCAAAGCCCCGCCCGGTTCAACTGCGCCCGCATCCGCAGAGAAAGCGGCTGCCGGGCGGCCTTCAACCGATGACCGGTTTCGTCTTGCCGCGCGGCAACCAGTTGAACCGTCCGCCCCGCGCCACGTGTATCACCACGCCGGCGCAAAGCGCGCCGAGGGCAATGACCAGCAGCCATGATGCCTGCGCGCCTCCGAACATCACCTCGTTCATGATGCGGCCCGGCACGAAGGTGAACGCACCGGCAATGCCGATCCCGCTCCAGTACATGCCCATCACGGCCTTGCGGTGAAACGACAGCCGCTTTGTGCGCGCCGACCAGACGGCGAGCACGCATGTCACCAGTGTCACGATCGACAGCAGATGGATTGGCGAGAAAGGACCGACGATGCGAATCGTATGGATGAAGAAGGACGAGAGCGAGGTGACGACCATCAGCGCCAGCCAGACGCGGCCAAGCACCTTGTGCATCCGCGTGCCCTTGGGGCCGTAGAGCATCCAGGCGCCGAGGATGGCGGCCGGGACGACGGTGAAGACATGGATCTGTATCGCCAGCGGCGCGTTCAGGATCGGGTCGAGGGTCATGGTGGTATCTCCGGTTGCAGGTCAATTGCCCGTTGAACTTTCGCCGTCAAGACGCCATGGTCATCGCTCCACCGCAATGAGACATGCGCGGACCGGCCGGAGAACTTCGTGAACCAACCCCTTCTGCGATCCACGCTTCGCGAATTGCAGACGATTCTGGCCAGTTCGCGCCTCTGGCTCGTCTTTGCCGCGGCCGTCGTCCTGTTCACCGCCACAGGCCCGTTCGGCACGCTGGATGCCCTCGCCCTCCCCGCCCGCCTCGGCTACTGGCTGATCGTGCAGGCGCTGACCTGGTCGACCGCGCTCGTTTTCGTCGCGTTTTTCGATGCCCTCCTGGAAAGCCGGCTTGCCCATGCCCTGCCGCGCATGCTCGTCGGCGCGGCGCTTTCGGCACTGCCCATGGGGCTGGTGCTGCTGGTTGTGAACGCCGCCTTTCGCGCCTCGCCCCTGTCACTCACCGAATATGTCGCCGGTGTCCTGACGGCGCTGCCGGTCGCCCTGGTCATGTGCCTTCTGTCATGGCTGGCGCTGGACGGAAGCCGCAAGGAAGACGCGCCGGAAGGGGCCAGGGACATGGCGGCGCCCGCCGCGCCGCCCCGCGCCCCGCTGCTAGACCGGCTGCCGCCGGAAAAGCGCGGCGCGCTGGTGCGCCTGGAAGTGCAGGATCACTACGTCCTTGCCGTGACCACCCGTGGCAGCGAAATGCTGCTCATGCGCCTTGCCGACGCCATTCGCGAGACCGCGCCCGCCGACGGATTCCAGGTTCACCGGTCCCACTGGGTCGCCCGCGACGGCGTGGTGGCGCTTGAGCGTGAACCGGGCAAGAACGGCCGCTCGTTCCTGCGCATGGCGGATGGCGAAAGGGTGCCGGTCAGCCGGGCGAACGCGGCCGGGGTGAAGGCCTGGATGGAATAGACCGCCAGCGCCTGGCCGCTCGCGTCGATTTCCCTGTTGCAAGCGCCATTTCCGGGGTTCCCACGGGGGAACCTCTCCCCTATAAGGCCCACCTAGCCTTGAGAGAACGAGTCCCGCCGCCGGCCGGTTTTCCGCGCCGGCCTTTGCGCGCGAACGAGAGCCGGAAGACACCCATGCCCAAGCGTACAGACATCAAGTCGATCCTCGTCATCGGAGCCGGCCCGATCATCATCGGCCAGGCCTGCGAATTCGACTATTCCGGCACCCAGGCCTGCAAGGCGCTGAAGGCGGAGGGCTACCGCATCATCCTGGTCAATTCCAATCCGGCCACCATCATGACCGACCCGGAACTGGCCGACGCCACCTATATCGAGCCGATCACGCCGGAAGTCGTCGCCAAGATCATCGCCAAGGAACGCCCGGATGCCCTGCTGCCCACCATGGGCGGCCAGACCGCGCTCAACACCGCGCTGTCGCTGCGCCGCATGGGCATCCTGGAGCGCTACGGCGTGGAGATGATCGGCGCCAATGCCGAGGCCATCGACAAGGCCGAGGACCGCGCGCTCTTCCGCGAGGCGATGGCGAAGATCGGCCTTGAAACGCCGAAGTCCATGCTGGCCAACGCCACGGACGTGAAGAATGCCGACCGCAAGGCCCACGAGGCGCGGCGCGCCGAACTCAAGGCGGCCTTTTCCGGCGATGCCCTCGACAAGGCCCTCGACGACCTGGAAACCGAATGGAACCTGGGCGAGGGCGACCGCAAGCAGCGCTACATGCGTCACGCCATGGCCGTCGCCGCCACGGCGATCGACCATGTCGGCCTGCCGGCCATCATCCGCCCGTCCTTCACCCTTGGCGGCACCGGCGGCGGCATCGCCTACAACGAGGAGGAATTCTTCCAGATCGTCCAGTCCGGCCTCGATGCCTCGCCCACGACCGAGGTGCTCATCGAGGAGAGCGTGCTGGGCTGGAAGGAATACGAAATGGAAGTGGTCCGCGACAAGGCGGACAACTGCATCATCATCTGCTCCATCGAGAACATCGACCCGATGGGCGTGCATACCGGCGATTCCATCACCGTCGCCCCGGCGCTGACGCTGACGGACAAGGAATACCAGATCATGCGCAACGCCTCCATCGCGGTGCTGCGCGAGATCGGCGTCGAGACCGGCGGCTCCAACGTGCAGTTCGCGGTCAACCCGGCCAATGGCCGCCTTGTCGTCATCGAGATGAACCCGCGCGTCTCGCGCTCCTCCGCGCTGGCGTCCAAGGCCACCGGCTTCCCGATTGCCAAGGTCGCCGCGCGCCTTGCCGTCGGTTACACGCTCGACGAGCTTGAAAACGACATCACCGGCGGCGCCACGCCCGCTTCCTTCGAGCCGTCCATCGATTATGTCGTCACCAAGATCCCGCGTTTTGCCTTCGAGAAATTCCCCGGCGCCTCGCCGGTCCTGACGACCGCGATGAAGTCGGTCGGCGAGGTCATGGCCATCGGCCGCACCTTCGCCGAATCGCTCCAGAAGGCCCTGCGCGGCCTGGAGACCGGCCTGACCGGTCTCGACGAGATCGAGATCCCCGGTCTGGGCGGCGAGGACGACCGCAACGCCATCCGCGCCGCCATCGGCACGCCGACGCCGGACCGGTTGCGCATGGTCGCCCAGGCCATGCGGCTCGGCACGTCGCTGGCCGACATTCACGAGATGTGCCGCATCGACATGTGGTTCCTGGAACAGCTCAAGGCGATCATCGACACCGAAGCGCGCATCCGGGAACACGGCCTGCCGGAGGACGCGCAGAACCTGCGCATGTTGAAGTCGATGGGCTTTTCGGACTCGCGCCTCGCCTCGCTGACGGCCAAGGACGAGGACGACGTCAAGGCCCTGCGCGAACGCCTCGACGTGCATCCCGTCTTCAAGCGTATCGACACCTGCGCCGCCGAGTTCGCCTCGCCGACGGCCTACATGTATTCCACCTACGAGACCCCCTTCGCCGGCGCGCTGGCCGACGAGGCGCAAGTGTCCGACCGCCAGAAGGTCGTCATTCTCGGCGGCGGTCCGAACAGGATCGGCCAGGGCATCGAATTCGACTATTGCTGCTGCCATGCCGCCTTCGCGCTGGCCGATGCCGGCTACGAATCCATCATGATCAACTGCAATCCGGAGACCGTCTCGACGGACTACGACACCTCCGACCGTCTCTATTTCGAGCCGCTGACCGCCGAGGACGTGCTGGAAATCCTGCGCGTCGAACAGGCAAGGGGCAAGCTGCACGGCGTCATCGTCCAGTTCGGCGGCCAGACCCCGCTAAAGCTCGCCGATGCGCTTGAGCGCGCCGGCATCCCCATCCTCGGCACGTCGCCCGATGCCATCGACCTGGCGGAGGATCGCGACCGCTTCCAGAAGCTCCTGATGAAGCTGAACCTGACCCAACCGAAAAACGGCATCGCCTACTCGGTGGAGCAGGCACGGCTCGTCGCCGGCGAACTGGGCTTCCCGCTGGTCGTGCGCCCGTCCTACGTGCTGGGCGGCCGCGCCATGCAGATCATCCACGACGACGCCATGCTGTCCAACTACCTGCTCGGCACGGTGCCCGAACTGGTGCCCGAGGACATCAAGGCGCGTTACCCCAACGACAAGACCGGGCAGATCAACACGCTGCTCGGGCGCAATCCGCTTCTCTTCGACACCTATCTGGCCGGGGCCATCGAGGTGGATGTCGACTGCCTTTGCGACGGCAAGGACACCTATGTGTCCGGCATCATGGAGCATATCGAGGAAGCCGGCATCCATTCCGGCGACAGCGCCTGCTCGCTGCCGGTCCATTCGCTCGGCAAGGCGATGGTGGCGGAACTGGAGGAGCAGACGGTCGCGCTGGCCCGCGCGCTCAAGGTCGGCGGGCTCATGAACGTGCAGTTCGCCATCAAGGAGGGCACGGTCTACATCCTGGAGGTCAACCCGCGCGCCTCGCGCACGGTGCCCTTCGTCGCCAAGACGATCGGCCGGCCAATCGCCAAGATCGCCGCGCGCATCATGGCCGGCGAGGCGCTCGACACCGCCTTTGCCCACTACGGCGACAAGCCCGACGTCAATGCGCTCGGCCATATCGCGGTCAAGGAAGCGGTCTTCCCGTTCGCCCGCTTCCCCGGCGTCGATACGCTGCTCGGGCCTGAAATGCGCTCCACCGGCGAGGTCATGGGCCTGGACCGCGACTATCACCTGGCCTTCGCCAAGAGCCAGCTTGGCGCGGGCGTCGACCTGCCGCGCTCCGGCACGCTCTTCGTCTCGGTGCGCGACGAGGACAAGGCCGCGGTGCTGCCCTCGGTCAAGCGGCTGGCCGATGCCGGTTTCCGCGTTCTGGCGACCGGCGGCACCCAGCGCTTCCTGGCCGAGCATGGCGTCGCGGCCGAGAAGATCAACAAGGTGCTCGAAGGCCGCCCGCATGTCGAGGACGCCATCCGCAACCGCCAGGTCCAGATCGTGTTCAACACGACCGACAGCCAGAAGGCGGTCTCGGACTCCAAGTCGCTGCGCCGCGCCACGCTGATGCAGAAGGTGCCCTACTACACCACGCTTGCCGGCGCCGAGGCCGTCAGCCACGCCATCCTGGCGCTGAAGGCCGGCAATCTGGAGGTCCGCCCGCTGCAGGCCTATTTCGACTAGGCGGCATCCTGCGTTTGACGCAAACCCCTCATGCGCATGATTTATGCGCATGAGACACGAACGCCCTTCCCGCAAGACCGCCGCCAACCTCTCCATCAACGCCCATCTGGCGGAGGAGGCCAGGGCGCTCGGCATCAACCTGTCGGAAATGGACGAACGCGGCATCGCCGATGCCGTGAAGGCGGAGAAGGAACGCCGCTGGAAGGAAGAGAACGCCGAGGCAATCCGCCAGCATAATGCTTGGGTTGAAGAAAACGGATTGCCGCTGGAGGAATACCGGATGTTCTGACGTGGCGCAATTCGATGTCTACCGGCTCGCACCGCAATTGATGGCCGCTGTGCCTGCTCGTACCCTGACTGACCGTTTGGGCTCGATCGCTGGCGAGCGCGACAACATCGTCGCGGCCATCGACCTTCTCGTCACCGGCATCTGACCACGCAGCCAGGCTGCTCGCTCAATCGTCCCTCAGAAAGACCGGATCGCGGCAGGCCTTCACCGGGCATTCGGGCGTGTCGGCGGTCGGTATGAACTCGGTTTTCGTCACCTGCCCGGCCGGACACAGGCCGCCATGCCGCACGAACCTGTTGTAGAGGGTCATGCCCGAACCGGACATCGACGTGTAGCGCAGGATGGCGGCACCTTCCGCCGCAATGATGTCCTGCACCTCGCCGCAGGAGAGGCGGTCGACGTTGTAGCGGTTGATGGCATGGGCGGGCGCGACGGCGATCAGGCCTGCCGTCAGGGCGAGTATCATGCGCTGCATCACGGGTGGCTCCTTTGCACCTGGTCGATGAACTGTCCCGTCCCGTTCAGGATGGCACCGGAAATGGCGAAGGCAAGGCATCCATGCTGTCCTGATCGAAAAGAATTACGCCGGATTGTCGCCCAGCCAGTCGAGAGGCACATGCGGCGCGTCGGCTTCAACCCGTTTCAGCCAGTCCGAAACGGCCGGAAAGCGCGCCAGGTCGAATCCGCCGCGCGTCCCGGCGCTGTGGGTATAGGCATAGAGACAAAGGTCCGCGGCGGTGATGCTGTCGCCCGCCAGGAACGGCGTCCCTTGCAACTGGATGTCCATCACATTCAGGTTGCGGTGCCCGGCCTCCAGCAGTGGATCGAGCACGTCGGCACGGCGTTCGCCGGCGCGATGGTCGTAGCACAGGATGGCGGCGCGCACGGCAATGGTGGCCTCATGCGAATTCTGCTCCCAGAACATCCACTGGTGAACCTTCGCCCGCGTGAACCGGTCATCGGGCAGGAAGCGCGTGCCTTCGGAAAAATACAACAGGATGGCATTGGACTCCGACAGCACCCGGCCGTCCTCGAACTGCACGAGCGGAACCCGGCCATGCGGATTGAGCGCGCGGAAGACCGCGCTCGTGGTGACGCCGGAGCCGTATTCGGCCGGCACGTGCCGGAACGGGATGCCGAGCTTGGCCAGCAGCAGGCGCACCTTGTAGCTGTTACCCGAACTGGGCATGGAATAAAGCGTGATCATTCGGGGCCATGTCCTGTTCAAACGGCAAGGGATCATGCGTCAGCCCGGCCCGGCCGACCAGTCAGCAATGCTGTGCGACCGATCAATATTGCTGATGGCGCGGGGTCTGGCGCTGCTTGAGTACCGTGATGTTCGCGCCGGGCCGCTTCAGCGCCGTCGCGCTGAGATCCTGCCAGCCGGTGGCCCGCCCCGCCGGGACCGCAGGGGCAAGATATCCGCCCTGCAGCCAGGTGACACCCGCGTCAAGCGCGACCTCAAGCTGTGCCGCGGTGCTGATCCCTGTCATCGAGACGCCGGAGCCGGCGTGGCGCATCCGGTCCACAAGGTTGCGCAGCAACGACCGGGCTTCGGGCACGTTTTCCAGCCAGGCACCTGACCACTCGACACCCAGATGCAGCATGTCCGCCCCGCATTCCCCGGCCTTCGCGACCGAAAGGCCCGGATCCTCCCCGCTGCCCATCCTCAAGGCGACGCGAACGCCGCTTTCACGCGCGGCGGCAACCGCTCCGGCCGCCTCGCCGGCGATGGAAAGCGGCAACCGCCAGACAAGCTGGTCCGCCATCATGAAGGCATCGCGGGCAGCACCAAGCAGCAGGTCGAGCGCTGCCGGCGCCATGTTGGCCGAACCCTGGTGATCCTCGCAGAAGCACAGCGTCTCGGGATCGAGGAAAGCCAGGTTGCAGCGTGCAAGGCCGGACGCCTGCGATGCACCAGGCCCGTCGGCGAGTTGGCGCAACAGGCTTGCCGGCTTGGCTGTGCCATGGGGCCGGATGCGGGCCGTGGCGAAGTCCGGCCGGAGCTTGTCGCCCAGAACGCGAAAGAAGGGCTGGAAAACCGTCTCGAAATGGATGTCGCCGAACCTGAGCCGCGCGCGGCCCGTCTCGTCGCGGATGAACTCGCCCCCCTGCCGGGTTTCCCCCGGTGTGCTCGCTTGCGTCAAGACAGCCTGCCTCCTGCCATGGGCTTCCTGTCATCCATTGCGGATCTTTCGGCCGAAGGTGCGAACCTGACGGCAAGGCGCCGCCTTCACTGTCACGGATGCCGGACGTTCGGGCGCGGGCGCCGCGGATACATTAGCCCGATCTGGAGGATCTTGAAAGACGTCCGCCGGCGCGGCCGCCCGGACATCCGGTGCCACACGAGGTTCACCGCCGGTCTGCCCGCCCCAGAAATCGGCGAACCCGGTCGGCGCGAGTTGCGGCCGGGCCAGCACGAAACCCTGCACCATGCGCACCTTGCTGTTCTCCGCGAGGTCGAGTTGCCAATGCTCCTCGATGCCCTCGAAGAGGGTGGCAATGCCCCAGCCGTTGAAGGTCTGCACCATGGTCTTGAGCAGTTCGAATCCGGGATCACTGTCCATCAGCCGGGTGATCCATGCCGCGTCGAACTTCACGATGTCGGGCTGCAGGTCCCGGATGCGGGCCATGTCGGAATGGTCAGCGCCGTAATCGTCGACGGCGATGCGGAATCCATGCGCGCGCAGCGCCGCCACGAACTGGCTCAACGCGGCGTGCGAGGCAGCCTTCTGTTCGGTCACCTCGGCCACGATACGCGATGGCTCGACGCCCGACTCGTGCAATGTCAGGCGCATTTCCCTGAGCGCCCGGTCTGCCGTGCCGCGGTCGCAATAGACCGACGGATCGAAATTGACGAAAAGCGAGGTGCGCGGGTCGAGGAAGCGCCCCCCGTTCAGCAGGTGCAGGCCGCGCGTCAGCGTTTCGACCTCAAGGCGGTCCTGCTCGGGTATGGAACCGAAGAAGACGGCCGGAGATACCGGCTCGCCGTCGCGAAACGGTCGCGCCAGTCCCTCGAAGGCCGCGATCTCCAGCTTGCCGCCGCCAAAGCGGAAAACAGGCTGGAACGCCGAGCGGATGACAAATGGCCCCCACACCCCTTCCGAGGTGCCGTCGTCCTTGCGGATCACATGGGCCAGGCCAACGCTTCGTGTCATTGCGCTTTCGCCGCGCGCCTCTGTTTCGGCGGTTTCCGGTGCGCCCGCATGGCGCGACCCTGCCGTTCAGGATACCGTTCAAGCTTTCACGGCCGGTTAACATGCGCCAGGGCGGGGTGTGAAAGCACCGGCGCGCCCGCGCAAAGCCTTGAAGTACATCGCCCATGACGCTAAGAGCAGGCCGCGCCGACCAGCGCGTTTTCCTGGAGCCACAACCATTGGAGCCCTGCCATGGCCTTTCTCGCCGACGCCCTTTCCCGCGTGAAGCCCTCCGCGACCATCGCCGTCGCGCAGAAAGCCCGTGAACTGAAAGCCAAGGGCCGCGACGTGATTTCGCTGGGCGCCGGCGAACCCGATTTCGACACGCCGGACAACATCAAGAACGCCGCCATCGAGGCCATCCGGCGCGGCGAGACCAAGTACACCCCGGTCGCCGGCATTCCGGAACTGCGCCAGGCGATCGCCGCCAAGTTCAAGCGCGAGAACGGCCTCGACTACGACTGGACCCAGACCATCGTCGGCACCGGCGGCAAGCAGATCCTTTTCAATGCATTCATGGCCACGCTCAATCCCGGCGACGAGGTGATCATCCCGGCGCCCTACTGGGTTTCCTATCCGGAAATGGTGCTGCTGTGCGGTGGCACGCCGGTCCCAGCCGCCACCACGCTGGAACGCGAGTTCAAGCTGACGCCGGAGGCGCTGGAAGCCGCCATCACGCCGAAGACCAAGTGGCTCATCTTCAACTCGCCGTCGAACCCGTCCGGCGCCGCCTACACCCATGCCGAACTGAAGGCGCTGACCGATGTGCTGATGCGCCATCCCCATGTCTGGGTGCTGACCGACGACATGTACGAGCACCTGGTCTATGGCGACTTCACCTTCTGCACGCCTGCCGAGGTCGAACCCGGCCTCAAGGACCGGACGCTGACCATGAACGGCGTCTCCAAGGCCTATGCCATGACCGGCTGGCGGATCGGATATGCCGCCGGCCCGATGGAACTGATCAAGGCCATGGACATGATCCAGAGCCAGCAGACCTCCGGCGCCTGCTCCATCGCCCAGTGGGCGTCGGTCGAGGCGCTGAACGGTCCGCAGGATTTCATCCAGACCAACAAGACGATCTTCCAGAACAGGCGCGACCTCGTCGTTTCCATGCTCAACCAGGCCGACGGCATCAATTGCCCGACGCCGGAAGGCGCCTTCTACGTCTATCCTTCCTGCGCCGCCCTCATCGGCAAGACCGCGCCGTCGGGGAAGGTGATCGCCAACGACCAGGATTTCGTCACCGAACTCCTGGAGACCGAGGGCGTGGCCGTGGTCCATGGCGAACCCTTCGGCCTCGGCCCGAACTTCCGCATTTCCTACGCCACGTCGGAAGCCCTGCTGGAGGAAAGCTGCAAGCGCATCCAGCGCTTCTGCGGCAACTGCCGCTGATCCGGTTCCTTCCGGAAACCATGCTTCAGGCGCCGCCCGACGGGCGGCGTTCCTGCTTTCAGGGTTTTCCTTGGCGCATCAGATACCTGGCCCATGGAGCACGAAGCATTTCATGAGCTCCGCAACCCGGCTCCCAGGCGCGATGCGTCATCCGGCCCGCAGCCGCCATGCATCGCAGGCAACCTTGAATCGTTGTCTTGATTTCATACAACAAATGATTGTTTTTAACGCCGAAAAACGCGGAAGTTGAACCGTCGGTTCAAGAACCCCGGCGCCCCGATTTCAAACGGAAGACCGCTGCGGATATTCAACCATCATGGCAGGTTCATGCGGCAAGTGGCATCCTGAAGACGCAACCCATGCGGGTTTATTGTGCAGATATATATACTTTTACGTGCTTTTGAAACTGTGGCACGAAGCGGTTGAAGCAACCCATGGAGTCCCTTGCTGCGCGGCCGCGGCCGGACTTCTCTCTTGCGCCCGCAAACCTTTGGTGAAACGATGCCGTGTTGCCGGGGTCTACCGGCAGACTGAGCGGCGGCCGGACTTGAGGTTCCGGGAGAGAAGCGGAGGTGCCTTGCGGCGCTCGCCCTTCCCGAAATAGCCGCATGAAAAGCCGGTCCTCCGCTCGCGTCCAACGCGTGAAAAAGGAGGATTGTGCCATGGGTGAACGCGCCGGAAGCAGACGCAAGGGACCGAAATGCATTGCCATTTGCGGTCCCTTCGCAAGCGGAAAGACAACCCTTCTGGAATCCATTCTGGAACGGACCGGCGCCATTCAGCGCGCCGCCGAAACCGGATCGGGCCATACCGTTTCCGACCACTCGCCGGAAGCGCAGGCCCATGCCATGAGCGTGGAGGCAGTCCCCGCCACAACCACTTTCATGGACGAGGAATTCACCTTCATCGATTGCCCCGGCTCGATCGAATTCGCCCATGAGGCCGAGGCCGTGCTGGCTGGCTGCGACGCGGCCATCGTGGTGGCCGAGGCTGACGAGAAGAAGATCCCTGCCCTGCAACTCGTGCTCAAGCGGCTCGACGAACTCGCCATTCCCCGCATCCTCTTTCTCAACAAGATCGACACCGCGAGCACGCGCGTTCGCGACACGGTGGCATTGCTGCAGCCCGCATCCTCGAAACCGTTGCTGTTGCGCCAGATCCCGATCTGGAAGAACAACATCGCCATCGGCGCAATCGACCTGGCGCTGGAGCGCGCCTATGTCTGGCGCGAACACGCCATGAGCGAGCAGACCGACATCCCCACCGAGGAGAAGTCGCGCGAGATCGACGCCCGCTTCACCATGCTGGAAACGCTGGCCGACCATGACGACGCCCTCATGGAGCAATTGCTGGAAGAGATCGAGCCGCCGCGCGACGAGGTCTTCGACGACCTGACCGCCGATCTGCGCGCCGGTCACGTCGTGCCGGTGCTGATCGGTTCGGCGGCGCATGGCAACGGCGTCCACCGTCTGCTCAAGGCCCTGCGCCACGATGCGCCCGACATTTCCGACACGCTCGAACGCCTTGGCATCGATGGCGAAGGCCCGCCGCTGGCCCATGTGATGAAGACGATCCATACGCCCCATGGCGGCAAGCTGTCCGTGGCACGCGTCCTGCGCGGAACGATAACCGACAGCACCGAGATCATGGCCAGCAACGGTGCGGAGGCACGGGTATCCGGCATGTACCGCATGCTCGGCAAGAACCAGGGCAAGATCCCGTCCGCGTCCACCGGCGAGACCGTGGCGCTCGGCAAGCTGGATGGCGTGCCCACCGGGGCCATGCTGTCCCATGGCAAGCAGGCTCCCGGCGGCTTGGCCGCCGCGTCCGGGCCGCAACCGGTCCACGCCGTCGCCATCAAGGCCCGCGATCACAAGGATGACGTGAAGCTGTCGGCCGCGCTCGCCAAGCTCGCCGAGGAAGATCCGGCGCTGCGGATCGAACAGAGCCCGGGCACGGGCGAGACCATCCTTGGCGGCCAGGGCGAGATGCATCTTCGCGTCACGCTGGAGCGTCTTTCCGGCAAGTACCAGGCATCCGTCGAGGTGGGCGAACCGCCGGTTCCCTATCTGGAAACGATCCGCAAGCCGGTGCAGGAACGCGGCCGCCACAAGAAGCAGTCCGGCGGTCACGGCCAGTTCGGCGACGTGGTGCTGGAGATCAGGCCGCTGCCGCGCGGTTCCGGCTTCGAGTTCACCGACACGATCACTGGCGGCGTGGTGCCGAAACAGTATATCCCGTCGGTGGAATCCGGCGTGCGCGATTATCTCTCAAGCGGTCCGCTCGGCCTGCCGGTGGTCGATATCGCGGTCAACCTGTCGGACGGCTCTTACCATTCGGTCGATTCCTCTGACATGGCCTTCCAGATGGCCGCCAAGCTCGCCATGCGCGAAGCCATGCCCAAGGCTTCGCCCGTTCTGCTCGAACCGGTGATGAAGGTGCGCGTCTTCACGCCTTCCGACGCCACGGCAAAGATCACCGCGATCATTCCCCAGCGCCGCGGACAGATCCTGGGTTATGACGGCAGGCCCGGCTGGGAAGGCTGGGATGTGGTGGAAGCGATGATGCCGCAAGCCGGCCTCACCGGCCTGATCATCGAGTTGCGCTCGCTGACCGCGGGTGTCGCCTCATACGAGGCGGAATTCGACCACATGGCCGAACTGACCGGCCGCGCCGCCGACGAGGCGCTTGCCGCCATCCGCGACCGGGCCGCCGCCGCCTGATCCGGGGCCCCAAGGGTCACGAACCCATCCGGCGCAGCCCTTGCGCCGGATTTTTCTTGCCTGTCATGGCGGTGGTGCTTCGGGAGACGGCAAGGCAAAAAAAATGGCCGGATTGAAATCCGGCCAATAAATGGAGCTGCCACTTGTGACAAACCTCCAGAGGGGAACACTCGGAGACGCCAATGGGAGGAGGAATGCGTCTCTGAGATGACGTGGATATGAGCCTTTGGATGATGAATGACAATACGGTATTGTGCATTGCACATATGCATTTGATGCATAGCTTTGCAGGCGATGCATAATTTTTCAACGACTTGCCCTGTCAGGACGGCCATCGGCGCCGAACAAAAAGGCATTCGCACATTTCTTTTTCGCATCGAATATTCTGTGAATAACCGCGGCAGGGCGACAACGGCGAACCGGCCCGTGCAGGGCATGGCGCGATTCGCACGCCCCTGCATCGCGCCCTGATATGGCCAGGCTCATGCCCGGCTCAGTAGTTCCACTTCCGCGCCTTGGACAGCATGAAGTCACGGAAGACATTCAGCTTGGCCTGGTTCTTCATGGCTTCCGGATAGCAGAAATAGGTCTCGAAAGAGGGGACTTCCGTCTGCGGCAGCAATTGAACCAGCCCGCTGTCCTTGCTGACGATGTAATCGGGCAGCATGGCGATCCCCACCCCGCGCTGCACGGCCCGCTTGATGGAGTGCAGGTCATTCATCTGCAGCACCGCTTCCAGCGGCTGGCCGTTCGGGCCGGGCAGCGTTTCCAGCCAGTTGAGGTTCTTCAGATAGGGGATCACCGGCTCACCGAAGGTGATCAGCCTGTGCATGTGCAGTTCCGCCAGCGATTGCGGCTTGCCGTGCCGGTTGACGTAATCGGGCGAGGCCCAGAGATGGAAGTGGACGGTAAACAGCTTGCGCTGGATCAGGTCCGGCTGCGAGGGCGCGCGAAGGCGGATGGCGCAGTCCGCCTCGCGCATCGTCAGGTCCAGTTCCTCGTTGGAAAAAATCAGCTGGAGGCGGATATCGGGATAAAGCTCCAGGAACTCGTCGACGCGGTTCGACAGCCAGCCGGTGCCGAGGCCCACCGTCGTCGTCACCCGCAAGAGGCCCGACGGCCGGTCGGTGGTTTCGGTCAGGCGGTTGCGCACGCTGTCGAGCTTGAGCATCACGTCCTGCGCCGTCGCATACAGCAGTTCGCCCTGCTCGGTCAGCACAAGCCCGCGCGCATGGCGGTTGAAGAGCGGCACGCCGAGATCCTGCTCGAGCGCGCTGACCTGGCGCGAGATGGCCGACTGGGACAGGTTCAGCGTATCGGCGGCATGGGTGAACGAGCCGGCCTGCGCGGCGGCATGGAAAACCCTCAGCTTGTCCCAGTCCACAGGCATGGCGCCCCTCCACGCCGCGTATCATGACCCGGCGCTGCATCTTTTCCGTGAAATTCACGACACGCAAGTGAAACGCGTCACGAAATGAACGGCCGTTTCGTTTTCCCGCCCTATTCGGCGGCTTCCAGCGCCACGTCCTGCGTCGCCAGCCAGCGCTCTGCCTCCAGCGCGGCCATGCAGCCCAGCCCCGCGGCCGTGACCGCCTGGCGGAAGACATCGTCCGTCACGTCGCCGGCGGCGAAGACGCCCTCGACGCTGGTGCGCGTGGAATCGGCCTCGGTCCACAGATAGCCGTTCGGCTTCTGCTTCAGCTTGCCTTCGAACAGCGAGACCGCCGGCGCGTGGCCGATGGCGACGAACACGCCATGGACCGGCATTTCCGTCACCGCCCCGGTCTTGATGTTCTTCAGGCGCACGCCCGTCACCGAGGGCGGCATCGGCGGCTTGGGCTTCTCGCCGACGATCTCGTCGATCACCGTGTCCCAGATGACGGTGACGTTCTCCTTGGCGAAAAGGCGTTCCTGCAGGATGCGCTCGGCCCTGAACTCGTCGCGCCGGTGCACCACGGTCACGTGGTTGGCGATGTGCGACAGGTAGAGCGCCTCCTCCACGGCTGAGTTGCCGCCGCCCACGACGAGCACGTCACGGCCGCGGTAGAAGAAGCCGTCGCAGGTGGCGCAGGCGGACACGCCGAAGCCCTTGAAGGCCGCCTCGCTCTCCATGCCCAGCCACTTGGCCTGGGCGCCCGTGGCGATGATCAGCGCATCGGCGGTCCAGTCCTGGCCCGAATCGGTCTTGAGCCGGAACGGGCGGCTGTCCACGTCGACCTCGGTGACGAGGTCGTTGACGATTTCCGCGCCGACATTCTCCGCCTGCTTGAGCATCGCCGCCATCAGGTCCGGCCCCAGGACCGGATCGGCAAAGCCCGGATAGTTCTCCACGTCCGTGGTGATCATCAACTGGCCGCCCTGCTCCATGCCGGCGATGAGCACTGGCTTGAGCAGCGCGCGGGCGGCGTAGATGGCGGCGGTGTAGCCTGCCGGCCCCGATCCGATGACGAGAACATGAGCATGACGCGCGGCCATGGCGACCCCCTTCCTGGAGCGGCCCCGGCCGCCCTGACATTTACCCGTTCGACGTTTGAGCGTCATCTAAGGGTTCGCGGCATCCGCTTTCAAGTCCCGGCCGGCCTCCGCTCACCGGTTTTGCGCCCTGCCGCGTCAATTGGCGGCGCCTTCCGCCGGGAGTTGGCGGCAGGCCGGTTTTGCCCTAGGAATGAGCGCAGCGCTTCGAACCATCAGGCACAACCCGCCCATGACCACAACGGCCGACCTCGACCAGACGGACTGGAAGATCCTGAAAATCCTTCAGGACGAAGGGCGCATCACTAATGTCGAACTGGCCCGCCGGGTGGGGATATCGGCGCCGCCCTGCCTCAGACGCGTCAAGCGTCTTGAGGAAAGCGGCGTCATCAAGAGCTACCGCGCCCTGCTCGACGCCAAGGCACTGGGCCAGCAGGTGGTCGCCTTCTGCCTCGTTGGCCTGCAGCACCAGACGGAGGCCGGCATCCGCGAATTCGCCGCCAGGGTCAAGGACTGGCCCATGGTACGCCGCGCCTGGACCATGTCGGGAGAAACCGATTTCCTGCTTCATTGCGTCGCGCCCGGCCTGACCGAATTCCAGGACTTCGTCATCGAGACGCTGACCGCCGCGCCCAATGTCGACACGGTGCGCACGGCCCTGACCATCCGCCAGGTCAAGGACGAGGGCCTGGTCAATATTGACATCCCGCGCCTTTGAAGCCAGTCAGCCCCTCTCACCGGGGAAGGAAACCGATAGGCAATGGGCACTGGCTGGACGGATTATGAGACAGCGGCGCAGCCGGGCTCCGGCGGCAACGTGCCTTTCGGCACCTATGCGCCCAATGCCGTGCAACGCGCACTGATCGCCGCCGCCCGGGCCAGCATCCTGCATCGCGGCACCTTCCGGCGCACCATGTTCCGCCTCATCCAGGGGCGCGCGGGCCGTCCGCTCGACGTCATGTTCCGCGATTGCGCCTTCCGCCTGACCGGCGGCGGAAACCTCATCGAATACGGCATCCTGCTGCATCCCGCCTACAACCGGCGCGACATCGACTTCCTCATGGAAGGCGCGGAACCGGGCGATCATTTCGTCGATATCGGCGCCAATATCGGCCTCTACAGCCTGCCGCTGGCCCGCTTCACGGGCTCCGCCGGCAAGGTCGTGGCGATCGACGCCAATGAGGCGGTCTGCGGGAACCTTGCCTTCAATGCCGGGGCTTCCGGCCTGGCGAACGTGTCGGTCTTCGCCGAGGGCGTGAGCGACCATGAGACCCATGCGCGCCTGCGCCGCCGCAAGGACGACATCGCCATCGTCTCGATCCAGGAGGACGATGCCGGCGGCATCCCCGTGCGCCGCCTCTCCTCCATCCTGGACGATGCCGGCATCGCGCGCATTCACGGCCTGAAGATCGACATCGAGGGCCACGAGGACAAGGCGCTCGTTCCCTTCTTCGACACCGAGCCGGAAAGCCGCTGGCCGTCGCGGATCGTCATCGAGACAGCGGGAACGGGAAATGACTATCCCGGTTGCGCGGCCGCCTTCGCCCGCTGCGGCTATGAACTGGTGGAGCGCACGCGGCAGAACTCGCTTTACCGGCTGAAAGGCCGGCCCTGAGCACGTTCCTCACAGCGGATCGTAGCCGAAAAGCGCGAGATCGCGCAGGAAAAGCTCCGTTGCCAGTTGCCGTGTCGTCCTGTCGTAATAGGACCGGTAATCCTTGCGCTGCGTGGTGTTGACACGCGGAAGCGGGCTCGCATCCGCGATGCCGAGGTCTTCCAGAAGCGCAGGGAATTCCGTGTCGAGGCGCTCGAAATGCAGGATGCGGTCGACGATGATGCGGCCCGACCGGTCCGTCACCCATTCCGATTGCCGGATACCCTTGATCCGGTTCTTGCGCTCCATCCGCTCCAGGAAGGCGGGGAAGTCCTCACCTTGCGCCTTGGCATGGCGCGAACTGGCAGGATTGCCGCGCTGGAATTCGTAATAGGACACGGCGTAGTCATACGGATTGCGCACCACGGCGAATTTCAGGCTGTTGTCGAACACGTCGCGCGGCAGCTTCATCCGCGCCCAGCGCGCCGTGTCATGAATGCGCAGCCAGGCCTTTTCCGGGTTCTCCGGGACAGGAAGATGGGACAACAGCCGCCGGTACTGGTTATGCGCGGGCTTCACGCACCAGGGCGCCAGGACGCGCCGGATCGACGTGCCCGCGGTCTTCGGGATGTGGATGAAGAGGAACTTCTTTTCCAGCGACAGGAGCATCAGTTCGGTTTTCTGGCCAGGACCACCGTGTCGTCCATGCGGTCGATCTCGACCAGGCCATGCGCCCGCGCGATCTCCAGCAAGGCGGCGGCGGTGGCTCCCTGTGCGCCATAGGCGTCAGGATGGAGTTCGGCGATGATCATGCCCACATGGTCGAGCATTGCCTCTTCCTGCAGGAAAAGCGCCGCCTCGCCGCCCTCGATGTCGCTGACAAGGGTAAAGCCCTCGCGATGGCCGATCCGTGCCCACAAGTCGGTCAGGGAAACGGCGGGAACGGTGATGCGGCGCCCGCCACCCCCGCCATCATCGAGCGCATTGGCATGCACTTCGGCACCGAGCAGGAAACGCACGGTTCCGCCGCCGGGGAAATAGGCCGCGTGGACGATCTCGGTCTCTCCCGCCGCAGCGCCGCGCCGCGCGTTCGCCGCGCAGGTTTCGAGAATGTCCGGGTTTGCCTCGACAACGACATGGCGAACACCCGGCGACAGCCGCGAGCGGATCAGCGCCGAGACGACCCCCAGCGAGCCGCCCAGTTCGATGACCGGACGGTCACAGGGAAGGTGCCGCTCGATCAGCGCGGCTTCGGCGCGTTCATACTTGCCGCGCAACAAGGCGCTGGCTGCACCTAGGCCGGCTGAAAGCGGCACGGACACACCGACGCCGCGGAAGTCGTAGACCTCGCCATGCCGGGCGACATGGCGCTTCACCCGCCGGCTACGGAAAAAATCGCGAAAGCTGTTTCTGTTCATCGCCTGCCACCGCAACGCGCCCCACGCCGCGCGAACGCGCATGGCACGGAACCCTCTGGAGCCTTGGCAGACGTATATTTTGTTTTGCTAGATTATTGAATCCTTATTTGCCAGCAGGCAGGCAAAGCCCGTCCGGAACGCCTACCTGATGGTGTAGGAGGCCGGCTTGAGCGGTTTGCCGCGCAGGAAGCGGAAGAAATTGGAGATTTTCCGCGTCGGGTAAACGGATGCCGCCGCCTGTTCGAGGAAATCACGGTTCTTCGCATCCTGCCGGAACCGATCGCACCATTCGTCGGTCTTGGAATCACGCTGGATCTTCAAGGGGGAGTTTTCAAAGGCCACCCCGTCGAGGTCCGCATGTTCTGCGATGGCATTCACATAGGGGCTTGGGTCCGGAAGCATGTCCTCGTAAACGACGTGCTTGTGCGGCAAACCGCGCAGGGCGACGTAGCTTCTCCAGAAATCATAGGAACGGCCGATCCCGAAATAGCACCGGCATATCAGATCGAAGTCATACACTGCCTTCTGCCCGGTTTTTCCGAACGATGTCCAGGCATTGTCCTGGAGGGCGCGGGCAAAGGAAACGGCCTGCTTGACCCGGTCGTTTCGCGTCACCAGGACAGAAAATAGGTCATGCTCTTTCTGTAGGCGCCCGATGATGTCGAAACCATAGGCCAACTGGAACCAGTGCAGATGCCGCGGGAACATCTTGATGGCGAAAAAGCCATTGTCCGTGGTTGATTTTTCGAGAATGGCCGAAATGAAGGTATCGGCGGAAACGTGCCTCGCCTTTATCCCGAGATGCTGCTCGTCAACCCATTCGTCAGAGTGGCCCAATTTCCCCGTACTGTTGGCGAGCGAGGCCAGCCATGTGGTGCCCGACCGGCCTTCCGACAGGATGATCACTCCACGCATGTCCGTTTTTTTCCTCTTGCCAGCAGACCGCGGCAGCTCGATCTGACTAAGGGTTGTATTTCAGCTTGACCCAGGAGCGGCCCGCGACAGGACAAGTGATCTTCTTCCACAGGTAGTGGGCCGCACGCGCAAATGGTCTTTTGAACTCGGTCCAGGTCTTGCACAGAAAGTGGCGAACCGGATGACTTCGCTTTTGCAAGACCTTCTTGCTCTCGACGCGCCCGGCTTCCAGCGTTGACCCCTCCGCCGCAGCCGGCAGGAAGCGTTCCTGCGAGAACTGCTGATGGATGCACACCGCCGGCTCGGCCTGCCACAGCATGAAATCGGGAATGACCGTCGTCGCGGGATCGAAGATCGCGTGATCGACCGGTTGCGAGAAGGTCTCCGTCCGTTCCAGCAGCGCCGCCGCGCATTCGCGCGACAGGATATAGGCGCCACATCCGACATGCAGCGACAGCAACCGCCGGATCCGCACCCCGCCGGCCGGCACGCCCATCGCCCCCAGTTCGATGTGGCGCCGCGTCGCCTTGTCGAGTTTCACGACATGCATGTCGCCGGTCAGCCAGGACGCATCGGTCAGCAACCTCGCCAGGCTGCGGGAGAAATGCACATCGTCCTCGAACACCGCGCCGTGCCCGTTTTCCAGCGCCGCGATCCTCTTCCAAGCCGCGCGATGGCTCAGGAAGCAGGCGACCTCGGACCGGGTGAGCTGTCTTTCGCCCTCTTTCGGGGAATAGACGCGCCGGACCTGTTCCTCCTCCATCGCCTGCCCGTTGCAGGCATTTATTCGATGCATTTCTAATTTATTTTCTATTGATAGAGAATCTATGTATTTTCTTCTTTCTTTTGATTTTTCTAAATTAATATAGTACGCAGGTATCAAGCGATGATCCCGTACCAATACTTTTCATTATTGGTCAGGTGCCTCATCCGGGGATGGATCGTCAACCCGGATTTTGTTCGGAAAGCAATTTGTCAGGGCAACCGGGATGGCGGCGCGGCCCGGATTCACGTCGGCGGAACCCCGGAGCGGCGCCTGGAAAGGTCCTGCAATGGCGGAAAGGGCCTACCCGCCGGACCGCTCGCCGACCCGGCTGAGCACGCCCTTCAGATAGGCCAGGGCCTGCGCCCGCTTGCGGGCAGAGACCAGGTTGGCCGGCGACAGCAGCTTCAGGATCGCCCCGGCGAGACTGCCCAGGACAGGAAACGGCCGGCCATGCTTGCGCATGGCGTAAAGCCGCGAACGCGCCATGTGATAGGACTTGATGCGCGCCGTTTCCGGATTGCGCGGCGAACCGCGCCCCTCCAGGTGAACGATCTCGGCCTCGCGCACGAAGCGCAGCGGCCCGAAGCGCTGCTTGAGGCGCAGCGAAAGGTCGTCATCCTCGTGATAGAGGAAGATTGCCGGGTCGAATCCGCCTTCCGCCTCGAACTGCGCGCGCCGGCAGAAGAAGGCAGCCCCCGAGAGGACCGGCACCGGCCCGCTTTCCTCCGGCCATCCGCGCGCCAGCCTTTCGCGCCGCGCAAGCAGGATCGAACCGCGCTTGAAATAGGCCTGGCCGTTGCGGTCGCGAATGCGCGGATTGAAGCCGCTGGCGTTGGGATGGGCGTCCGCCGCCGCTTCCAGCGCCGCCAGGGCGCCCGGCTCCAACGCCGCGTCCGGGTTGAGGAAAAGCAGGAACTCGGTCCCGGCCAGCGCCGCGCCGGCATTGCAGCCGCGCCCGAAGCCGAGGTTTTCCTCCAGGCGCACCACATGGGCGCCGGCCGCGCGCGCGATCTCGCCGCTGGCATCCGTACCGGCATTGTCGACCACGACGACCGGCACGCCCTGCGGGATCGAGGCCAGCATGGCGGGCAGCACGTCCGCGCTGTTCCACGCGACCGAAACGATGGTGGTGCGCGGCGTGCCGGGCGCGGTCATCGCATACTCTCCCCGGCCCACAGCCGGTCATAGACGGCCTGCAAGCCCTGCGCCTCGCGCGCCAGCGCGAAATGCGCCCGCACGTGTTCCAGCGCCGCCGCGCCATGGGCATCCGCCAGCGCGGGGTCGGCCAGATAGGGCCGGATCGCCTCGCGCAGCGCCGCGCCGTCGCCGGCCGGCACCACGGCGCCCGTCTTTCCTTCCAGGATCATCTCGGAATAGGCCCCGGCATCGCTGGCCACCACCGCCGTGCGCGAGGCCATCGCCTCCAGCGGCGTCAGGCCGAAGCCCTCGTTGCGCGACGGCGCGACATAGAGGCTCACCCGCCGGTACCAGGGCCGGATGTCGTCCACCTCGCCCAGAAACCGGATGCGATCGTTGAGGCCCGCCGCATCGATTCGCGCCTGCAGCCGGTCGGCGAAAGCCCTGTGCTCGGGCGTCACCCGCCCGGTGATGACCGCCGTCCAGCCGGGATGGTCCGGCAGAAGGGCGATCATCGCATCCACGAAGAGATCGGTGCCCTTCTGTTCGCGCACCCGGCCGAAACAGCCGACCGCCCGCTCGCCGGGCAGTCCGGACGCCGCAAAGGCGTCGGATGCGTCGCGTGGCGGATGGAACCGCTCCAGGTCGATGCCGTGCATGTTCACGGTGTGGGGCACGTCGAGATAGGAACCGGATCGCGCGCTCGTCGCCACCACGGCGTCCATGCGCCGGATCAGCCATTTGGTGAAGGGCTTGTGGTGGCGCTGCGCCGCCGATGTGAACAGGAGTTTCAGCGGCATGCGCAACACGTCGCGCAGCACGATGCCGGCGATCATCTCGACATTGCGCCGCGCGTGCCAGATGCGCCAGCGCCGCCGTGCCGGCCGGCGCCAAAGGGCCGGAACCTGCCACCACGCCATGGACGGCATGCCCTCAGGCAGACCGGGCCCGAGCGTGACGATGGAAAGCCCGGAGCGCGCCTGCTCCGGCACGAGCTGGATCACCGTCGACGTGACGCCGGACAGCCGCCGCTTGAAATGCGGTGCGATGACCTCGACGTCCCTGATCCGCATGGTGCCCGTCCGCCCCGCCGTGTCAGACGTATCTGACCTCGAGGATCTCGTAGCCCTTGGCCCCGCCCGGAGCGTTCACCTCGATGGTGTCGCCGGCTTCCTTGCCGATCAGCGCGCGGGCGATGGGGGAGGAAATGGAAATCCGGCCCTCCTTCACATCGGCCTCCTGGTCGCCGACGATCTGGTAGGTCTTCTCTTCCTCGGTATCCTCGTCGACAAGCAGCACCGTGGCGCCGAACTTGATCGTGCTTCCGCCCAGCTTGGCCACGTCGATCACCTCGGCGCGGGCCACCAGGTCTTCCAGTTCGCCGACCCGGCCCTCGTTTAGGCTCTGGGCTTCCTTGGCCGCGTGGTATTCGGCGTTTTCCGAAAGGTCCCCGTGGGCGCGCGCTTCGGCGATGGCGTCAATGATGCGCGGACGTTCTTCCTGCTGGCGCCAGCGCAGTTCCTCCTTCAGCGCCTCGAAGCCTCGTTGCGTCATTGGTACCTTGTTCATGGTCTCACCTGTACTTCGGCGTCCGGGCCGGGCCCGGCTGCCGGGTTGTCACTGTGCGGAACTTGCCCGTTCCCCTCGCGAACGGACAAAAAGAAAACGGTCACCGGTACGATCCGGCGAACCGTTCAGACTGAAAAGCAAATATAACACCGATTTGGGCATTTTCACGCGAAAAATGTCAGGCCGCGCCGGCGGCGGCCGCTTGCAGCCCCTGGCGGGCAGGCCGCTGGCGCATTCCCCTCTGGCGGTGACGCGCCATGGCCGCGATCGCCCTTTTCGCCCGGGCCGCGTCCTTCAGGCCGGAAACGCTGACATGCCCGCCATCGGCAAGTTCGAGCACCAGGCTTCCGCTGCCGGTCAGCCTTCCGTTCAGGCTTCCGCGAAGCGTCATGCCGGTGACGAAGTCGTAACTCAGCGTTTCGCGCCGCGGTGCGGTCACACCCTGTTCGATCACGATGGCATGGGAAAGAAGCTGCACGCGCTGCGCCGCCGCCGCCAGCAGGCCATGCGCGGCCAGCACCGGGCTGGCCAGGCAACCGCCCAGCAGCGCAAGGCGGGCGAGCGGTACGGAACCCTGCCCGCCAAGCCAGAACGCGAACCACGTGCCCATGAAGAGGCAGGCAACGCCAAGCGCCGGCAGCAGGAATGCCGCAAGGGAGACGGCGAATGCCGCGCGGGCTTCTTCCGGCGCGACGGGGATGTGCGGGTTGTCGTTGACCCCCTGCATGCCTGATTCTCCGTATGGCGTCCGCGAGAGGATACACGCATTGCGCGCCTTGCGACAGGCGGTCGGTCACGCAAGGCCGGCGCGCCATCACCTTGGCGTGAACGGCCTGCCGGGCAACTTGCCCGCGCGCCCATATTCCCTAAATTTCAGGTCATGAGAAACAACGCACTCACAACCGCCCTCGCCGCGGCAGGCCTGCTGGCCGCTGCATCCGCTTTCGCGCAGACGACTACGCACGAGACATCCGCCGGTCCGGTGACGGCCACCGTCATGACCGACGGGCTTTCCCATCCCTGGGGCATGGCCTTCCTGCCTGACGGATCCGTCCTTGTGACGGAGCGGGAAGGACGCCTGCGCCTTTTCGCCGATGGCGCGCTCTCCGCTCCCATAAGCGGCGTGCCGGAGGTCGCCGATACCGGCCAGGGCGGCCTGCTCGACGTGGCGCTCGCCAGCGACTTCGCCGAAACCGGCACGATCTTCCTGTCCTTTTCCGAACCGGGTCGTGGCGGCCAGGGCACGGCCATTGCGCGGGCGCGCCTGGTGCGTGACGGCGCTCCTCCGCGGCTGGAGGATGTGCGCGTGATCTTCACCATGGCCGCGAAGACACGCTCCGGCCGGCATTTCGGCTCGCGCATCGTGCCCGCGCCCGACGGCACGATCTTCTTCACCATCGGCGACCGGGGCGACGATGACCGCGCGCAGGACATGAACGACCATGCCGGCGCGGTGCTGCGAATCAATCCGGACGGCTCCGTTCCCCGTGACAACCCCTGGACAGGCCAGGACGGCACGCGGCCGGAACTCTGGTCCAAGGGCCACCGCAATCCGCAGGGCGCGACCTGGGACCCGGTGACGGATTCGCTCTGGATCACCGAACATGGCGCGCGCGGCGGCGACGAGTTGAACCAGCCGCAACGCGGCCGCAACTATGGCTGGCCGGTCATTTCCTACGGCGCGCATTATTCCGGCGCGAAGATCGGCGTCGGCAGCGAAGCCCCCGGATACGAACAGCCCGAATTCTACTGGGACCCCTCCATCGCGCCATCGGGCCTCACCGTTTATGATGGCACGATGTTTCCCGAATGGCAGGGCGATTTCCTGGCCGGTGCGCTGAAATTCCAGCTTGTTTCCAGGGTCGAGCGCGGTGCGAACGGGGAAATCGGCCCCGAGGAACGGATCTTCGAAGGCGCATTCGGGCGCATCCGCGATATCGAGGTGGCGTCCGATGGCGCCATCTGGCTCATCACCGACGAGGATCCGGGCCAGCTTGTCCGTATTGCCCGATAGGGCGTCCCAAAGGCATGAGAATGGTCATGACCACCGTCTATATCGTCCTCGCCATTCTCGTTGCCGTCGGATTGGTCTTTGCCTTCGACCGGCACGGCTTCTGGGAACGCATGGCCGGACCCGCCGATCTCGGACGCTACGATTTCGACAACGCCCCGCGCAGCCGCACGCCCAATGATGCGCTTGCCTGCACGCCCGGCCTTTGCGGCAGCGAACCGGATATCGTGCTTGGCGAAAGCGATGAAACGCCTGCGGCCCTTGTCGCGGCCATAGCCCTGCGCGTGGCGGACGGGCACCGGCCGTTTGAGCGCGTCGATGACGGCCGCGACCCCGGCTATGCCCGTTTCGTCGTCCGCTCGCCGCTCATGCGTTTTCCCGATACCGTCGACATCGAGGCGCTCGAACTGGCCAATGGCAGGACCGGCCTGCGGGCCTATGCCCGCGCCCAGCTCGGCCGCGCCGATTTTGGTGCCAACAAGGCCTTTCTGCGCGCCATCCTGCCGCCCGGCTGACATGAACCTGTCAGCCTTTTCGATGGCAACCATCGACGGATTTTGATTGACCGGGCGCTTGTGCCGGGGGAGACGGGTCGGGCAACCGCCTGTCCGGGATCCCGAGCCATGACCCGCATCCGAGCAAACCTGCTTCTCCTCACCTCCGGCGCCATCTGGGGCATGGGTTTTGTCGCACAGTCGACGGCCATGGAGAGCATCGGTCCGTGGCTGTTCATCGGTTTGCGCTTCGCCATTGCCACGCTGGCCATGCTGCCGCTTGCACTGCGCGAGGCCCGTCGCGCGGACACGCCGCTGTCCCGCGCCGACTGGCGCGCCTTCACGCTCACCGGGCTCTTCTTCTTTGCCGGCATGGGCGCCCAGCAAGTGGGCCTGCAGACAACGTCGGTGACCAATGCGGGTTTCCTCACCGGGCTTTATGTCGTCTTCACGCCCTTCCTCGCCATCGCCCTGTTCCGCCAATGGCCGCATCCGGTGATCTGGCCGGCCGCCGCGCTGGCCATGACCGGCATCTGGTACCTGTCGGGAGGACGGCTGGAGAGCCTGACGCCGGGCGACTGGCTGACCGTCCTGTGCGCGCTGTTCTGGGCCATGCAGGTCACGCTGACCGGGCGCTACGCCGCCTCGTCCGGCCGCCCGGTCGCGCTTGCCGTCACGCAGTTCGCGCTCAGCGCCGTGCTCGGCCTGGGCTTCGCCATCGCCATGGAACCGTGGGACATGGCGGCAATCGGCCTTGCCGCGCCGGAAATCCTCTATGCCGGCATCTTTGCCGGTGGCATCGCCTTCACCATCCAGGCGGTGGCACAGCGCCATACGACCGCGCCGCAGGCCGCGATCTTCCTGTCCTCGGAGGCCGTGTTCGCCGCCATCCTCGGCGCCCTCCTCCTTGGCGAAAGGCTTGGGTTGCAGGGCTATGCCGGCTGCGCGCTGATGCTGGCCGCCATGCTCGCGGTGGAAATCGTCCCGGCGCTGAAACGCCGCAAGCCGGCCTGACATGCCACGCAATGGCCTTGGGCGTTAACGCCGGGGGCAAGGCTTCCTTTACCGCCGCCATATTAGCGTTCCTGCTTTCACGATTGCGGAGCAGGACATGACAGGCATGAAGAACCGGGTTGCCCGTGCCCTGGCGCTCGCCATCACGGGATTGGCGCTCACCGCCTGCTTCGGCGACGACGACACGCTGCGTCCGTCCGCCGGCGTCGACCGTCAGACCCGCACCGCCTCGCTGTTCGGCGGCATGATGAGCCCGGACCTGTTCGCCGAGCCGTCGCAAGTCATGCCGGCCGCCGAAACGGCCTGCCGCAAGCGCCTCAAGCGCCTCGACGTCGAATTCCGCGATCTGCCGCGCATCAGCGAGGGGGGCGGCTGCGGCATCGCATGGCCGGTGGAGGTCACCCGCCTGCCCCATGGCGTGAAACTGCAACCGGCTGCCACGGTGACCTGTGCCATGGCCGAAGCCGTGGCGAAGTGGACGGACGAGGAACTGGTGCCGGCGGCGCGCCTGCGCTACCTGTCCGGCGTCGACACCATCCGCCAGGGTTCGTCCTATTCCTGCCGCCGCATTCGCGGCGAGGGCAAGCTTTCGGCCCATGCCACCGGCGATGCCATCGACATCATGGACATCACGCTCAACAGCGGCCGCAAGGTCGATGTGCGCAAGCCCGGCTTCTTCTCCTTCCGCGAAAAAAGCCTGCTGGCCTCTGTCCGCGAGGACGCCTGCCCCTATTTTTCCACCGTGCTGGGACCCGGATACGATCGCGACCACAGGGATCATTTCCATTTCGACGTCATGAAACGGTCGTCCGGCTACCGCGTGTGCAAATAGGGCAGTTCCTGCCCGGATGTGACGAGGGCAGGACATGGCACCGGTCGAGGTCTGGTATGACGGGCAATGCCCGGTCTGCCGCATGGAAGTGGGCTGGTATGGCCGGATGGACCGCGCGGGCGCCATCGCCTGGCATGACATCACGGCCCTGCCGGACCATGCGCTGCCACCCGGGAAGACGCGCGACGATCTGCTGAACCGCTTTCACCTCCGCGACACGCAGGGCCGCTGGCATGTCGGTGTCGATGCCTTCGCGCGGATCTGGCGGGAATTGCCCTTCCTGCGCCACGCCGCCTTCCTGTTCAGGGTTCCCGGCCTGCGGCAGATGGCCGGGGCGGGTTATCGCCTGTTCCTGGCCTGGCAGCGAAGCCATCGCCGGCGCCGCGCCGGAAACCGGCCCTGACGCCCCGGCACCGGCTCATCCTTCGGGCGGGATCGGCGTCGGACGCCCCTCCGCATCCAGCGCCACCATGATGAAATCGGCATGGGTGACGCGTTCCATGATGTCGGAGAGATAACGCTGCGCCCAGGCTTCCACCGCCAGGACCATGGACGTGCGCCCCACCTTCACGATGTCGATGTGGATGGCCAGCGTGTCGCCAACCTTCATCGGCTTGGCGAAGGACATTTCCTTGACAGCCGCCGTGACGACACGGCCGCGCGCCCGCTCGGCGGCGCGAATCCCGCAGGCAAGGTCCATCTGCGCCATCACCCAGCCGCCGAAGATGTCGCCGGCGGCATTGGCATCCGCCGGCATCGCCAGCGTGCGCAGTGTCAGCTCGCCCTTCGGCGCGATCGTCTCCGTCATGGCATCCGTCCCGTTTTGCCTTGCTCCGCTTCCCGGTTAGGCAAGTCCGCACATCCGGTCAACTGCCGCCACCGGCAAGTCCGTTGCGCGCAACGCAAAAACAAGCGGCGCACCCTGGGAGTGCGCCGCCCGGCCACGTCGGGCACCCGTCCCCTCGAAGGGCGCCCGCGCCGGAGCCGGTTTCCGGGATCAGTTGGCCAGCGATTTCAGGTAGGCGACGATCATCTCCTGCTCGGCCTTGTCCTCCACGCCCACATGGCGCATGCGCGTGCCGGGCAGCATGCCGTCATTGTCCTCCATCCAGGCTTTCAGCGAGGCCTCGGTCCAGACGATGCCGGAATTCTTCAAGGCGTCGGAATAGGCAAAGCCGTCCAGGCTGCCGGCCTTGCGGCCGACGACGCCGGCCAGCGGCGGACCATAGGTCTTGCCGCCTGCGGCGGCCGGGTTGTGGCAGATCTGGCAGCGCTGGCCGAAGAACAGCTTGCCGGCTGCGACCATGGCGTCCTCGGCAAAGGCCGGTTGCGCGGCGGCAAGGCCGGACAGGGCAGCCAGTGCGGCAACCAGATGGCGTTTCGTCATGTACATCGTTTTCCCCTCCCTCTCGGGATCGTGAATCTCGACCCGGAACCCGGGCCGGCCCCTCGTCAGGGCCGGCGGCATGCTGCGCCCGCACACGGCCGGCCGGATTGACGCGGATCAATCCGGCAGGTGTACTTTGGTGCAAATGCACGCAACCGGACGGAAGCGTCAGTCCTGCGTCAAGGGCAGCACCTGGCCCGTGACCGCACCGCCATCGACGGTGAACTCGCTGCCCGTCGAGTAGGTCGCCTCGCACATCAGGAAGCGGACCATGCGGGCCACCTCGTCGGCTTCCCCGAACCGCGGGATCGGCTGGGCGGCCGCCACCTCGTCACCCATGCCGTCTGTCATCGGAGTGCGGATGGGACCCGGATGCACCGAGACGACACGGATGCCGTCGGGCGCCAGATCCAGCGCCGCCGCCTTGGTGAGCCCGCGCACACCCCACTTGCTGGCGACATAGGCGGCCAGCCCGCCATAGCCCTGCAGCCCGGCTGTCGAGGAGGTGTTGACGATCACCCCGCCACCGGCGCGCTTCAGCGCGGGCGCCGAGGCCCGCATCCCGAGGAAGACGCCATAAAGGTTGATGTCGGTCACCCGCCGGAATTCCTCCGGCGTGCAATCGTTGATGCCGGCGAAGGACACCACCCCGGCATTGTTGAACAAGGCATCGAGGCCGCCGAACGCCTCTTCCGCCGCTGCGACGGCAGCCTGCCAGTCATCGGCACTTGTAACGTCGAGATGGCGGTAGATGGCATTGTCGCCCAGTTCGGCGGCCAGCGCCTCGCCTTCGCCGTCGAGCACGTCGGCCAGCATTACCTTTGCCCCGTCCGCGGCCATGAGCCGTGCCGTTGCCGCGCCGATGCCCCGTGCCGCGCCGGTCATCAGAATGCGCATTCCGGAAGGATGACGGATGGTCATGTCGTATCTCCGTGTCTGTTGCCGGTGTTCGCCCCTTATTGATAGGAAAACAGCATGAAGACCGGATGTCATTGACAAGGATCAGCCCGGCCGGTCGAAGCCATGCGGCACGTTTCGGACGGTCCCGCCGGACAGGTTCCATCAAGATGCGTAAATATCTGTAATATTACAACAATTCATATGTCGGGAGGCGGCATGGAAGTGAAATCGGGGCCGTCAATCCGCCGCAATCGGCAGGCCGATTGAGAGCCGTTCGCGGCGGTTCTCCCGGCGATCGCGAACAGGATGAACCCGAAAACGGGAGAAAAAGGAGTCATTCCATGAAGAAGCTCATCCTGGCCCTGGGCCTGTCCACCTTCGCCTTCGCGCCGCTCCATGCACAGGACGCGGACTTTGCAACGACAGATGCCAACGGCGACGGCATGGTGACCATGGAGGAAGCCACGGCTGCCGGCTACACCTGGACGGACGAGGAATTCGCGGGCGCCGACACCGACGGTTCCGGCGCACTCTCCGAAGAGGAATTCACCGCCGCCACGGCCGGCTGATCATCCATGATCTCTTTCTCCGGCGTCGCACGTTGAGCCCGCCCTGGCGGGCGAAGCGCAAGACCCGGAACATCAACAGGACCCGGAGACCGCGTCGCCGAAACCCCATCAATGTGGCGCGTGATCCGGATGCGAACCCCGGCGGCCATTGGCTGCCGGGGTTTGTTTGTCGGGCCGGCGGCGATCAGCCGGCCGCGCGCCTGGGCAGCACCCAGCCCGGCCGCGGGAAATGGCAGGTATAGCCGTTGGGATAGCGCTCCAGATAGTCCTGGTGCTCCGGTTCCGCCTCCCAGAAATCGCCTGCGGGCTCCACTTCGGTGACCACCTTGCCGGGCCAGAGGCCGGAGGCCTCGACATCGGCGATGGTGTCGCGCGCGACCGCCTCCTGCTCGGGCGAAAGGAAATAGATCGCGGAGCGGTAGGACCGGCCGACATCGTTGCCCTGCCGGTTCAAAGTCGTGGGATCGTGGATCTGGAAGAAGAACTCCAGCAGGTCGCGATAGCTGATGCGCGCCGGATCGAAGACGATCTCGATGCCCTCGGCATGGTCGCCATGGTTGCGATAGGTGGCATTGGGCACATCGCCGCCGGTATAGCCGACGCGCGTGGACAGCACGCCCGGAAGCTTGCGGATGAGATCCTGCATGCCCCAGAAGCACCCGCCCGCGAGAATGGCGGTCTCTGTCTTGTCAGTCATGGAATGAAACCTCCTGCTTTGGGCCGTAATGGAAGATATGGCCCGGAACCGGGGCGGGCAAGGTTCGAGGGATTCCGCTTCCTTATTTCAGCTCTATATGAAATGCTGTTTTCCAACAGACAACGGAGCAAGTGAAATGCCCGGATATTTCGGTGGACCAGATCCCGATTCTTTCATCGGAACCGCCTCTGCGGACATCTTTTTTGGCGGCGGCGGCTACGACACCTTCTATGGGGTCGGCGGTTCCGATGAGATGTATGCCGGCGATGACGGCGCCCTGATGTATGGCGGCGCCGATGGCGACACGATTTTCTTCTACGGCGATATAGACAACGAGAACGGCTATGGTGACGCCGGAAACGACACGTTCAATGTTGTTGATGGCGTGAATGATAACGATTCGATCTATGGCGGTGACGGTGTTGACAGCGTCTATTTCTACGGGCGCGAGAACTATGTAATAGATCTTGTAAACGAAACCGTAAGACCCATGTTTAATTCTACAGGGTCGGCCGATATTTCCGGGATTGAATACATATATGGGGGCGATGGCGCCGAGGAATTCGTAGGAAGCGACAATGCAGACCACTTTTACGCTGGCATAGGCCAGGACGTACTCTACGGCGGCGCCGGTTACGACTATCTCTATGGTGGGTTTGGATATGATTATCTGCGTGCGGGAGCCGATGGCGGTTATCTGGACGGCGGCGCGAGCAACGACACATTTAGTTCTTACGGCGCGATCGATCATGAAGACATGTATGGCGGTCGCGACGACGATATCTTCTATGTCGACGTGGGCATCAACGCGGAGGATGATTTCTATGGCGGCGATGGTGTCGATACTTTCCGCTTCAGCAGTTCCGCCCCGAACAATGCGGTAGTCGCGGACCTGGACGCGGGCACCATCAACTATCGCTATGGGGGCTTTTCCCAGGACGTGGACCTGGTCGGGTTTGAAATCATCCTTACCACTCCCGGAAATGACATCGTCATTGGAAACGCCAGCAACAACACGATCAGCAGCGGTGACGGTGATGACATCCTGTATGGCGGCGATGGCGCCGATACGATTTTTGGTGGCATGGGGAATGACACCATTTCTGGCGGCGCTGGTGCCGACAGGCTCTATGGTTACTCGCAGTACACCACCAGCAACGGCGGTATGGACATTCTCGATTACAGCGGCTCGAATGCGGCTGTCACCATTTCACTGGCCACGGAGACGGCCAGCGGGGGCCACGCGACCGGCGACCGCATCGACGGTTTTTCAGGCGTGATCGGCTCTGCCTACAATGACCGGCTGATCGGCAACCATGCCGACAACCAGTTCCAGGGCGGCGCAGGAAACGACGTGTTCCTTGGCTACAATGGCGGAGACCGCCTTGACGGGGGGACCGGGCGGGACGTCATCTACAGCGGCAATGGCAGCGACGTGATCGTCTATACGGACCTGGGCGACTCGACACTCCTGTTTGCGGGCAGGGACAGGATTCAGGATTTCCAGAATGGCGTGGACCGGTTTGATCTGTCCGCGATCGACGCGGATACGGCAACGGCGGGCGATCAGGCCTTCACCTATGTCGATGGTTCGTTCACGGGCGTGGCCGGCCAGTTGCGGTCATGGGAAACCGCGGGCCTCACATTCATTGAAGGGGATGTGAACGGTGACCGGATCGCCGATTTCCGTATCGAACTGCTGGGAACGGGTCTTGGCATCGATATGGGCGATTTCATATTCTGACGGTTTCCGACGGTCTTGCGCGCGCTCCGCGTTCTACAGCAAGAGTAGAGCTGGAGAGCCCTTGTTGAGATCCCGAATGAAGCAGTTACTTACGAGTTTGCCGGCATGAAAGGTGTCTTTGTCCACAAGCCGGACAGCCCATATGACGATGTGACAGGCGAGCGATATCATTTCCCAAAAAACTATCTCGGGCGCGTCGAAGAGACCGTTGGCGACTTGATCGTCTATTACGAGAAGGGTGAGCGCAAAGGGGACAATCACTATACTGGTTGTGCTCGTGTAAAATCGATCTCCACTGACATCGCAAGAGCCGGGCATTTCTACGCTTATCTCGAAGACTACATCGATTTTGATAGACACGTTTACTACCGTGAGGATGGCGGGTTTGAGAAAAAGCTCGTCTTGCCGGACGGTTCGATCAATGGCGGCGTAGCTATCAACGCCGTCAGGCTGATCGGCGAGGATGAATTTGCACGGATCATCAATGCCGGACTTTCCGAAGAGCCGGAATGGCCGGACCGATACGATCAGCCGGAGGGGGAGAAACCACCTGACAATCAACCCTCAACACCGGGCTTTTTCGACTATGGCGCAAATCAGCCGAAAATCATTGGTGCACCAGCCAATCGCCCGGTAATCGAGCAATTGGTTGCACGGAAATGGCGTGACCGGAAGTTCAAGCATCATGTCAGAAGGGCCTATGACCGCACCTGCGCATTTACCGGGCTTCGGCTCATCAATGGAAAGGGCAGACCGGAAGTGGAGGCGGCTCACATACGCCCGGTCGAACATGGCGGGAACGACTGGGTCCGCAATGGGATTGCATTGTCGGGTACCGTCCACTGGATGTTCGATCGCGGACTATTGTCTCTCTCCGATGATTTCACCATTCTGACTTCCAGGCATCTGAACCACGATGTCGGGCACCTGCTCAGGCCGGACATGAAGGCGCTCGTGCCTGCCGACGACCGGCTTCAGCCTCATCCCCTCTACTTGAACTGGCATCGCGAAAACTGCTTCAAGGGATAGTCCCTCCTGCCACCTTCCTGTCAGCATCCCCCTTGTGCCTCCCCTCCCGCCCCTTCCCTTTCGGCGGGACTCTGCCCATATTGCGGCCATGGCCGGATCATCGAAAAAGACAGGCAAGCCCTCCGGGTTTGGCGAAGCCCCGCAGGCGCCCTTCGAGGGCGCGCCGCTGACCGGCGATATCGCCGGTTGGGCAGCGGAAATCGCACGTGAAGCGGAGCAAGGCGGAGCGCCGCGCAAGATTTCCGCCACTGAAATAAGCCAGATCGCACGTGAAGCGGAGCAAGGCGGAGCGCCGCGCAAGATTTCCGCCACTGAAATAAGCCAGATTGAACGCGAGGCCGAGGAAGCCGCACTCCGCGAGGCGAAGCAGGCCCGCAGGGAGGAGATGCGCGAGATCCGTTCGAAGGCCGGCACGCACCGGGTGAAAGCCGCGGGAAAGACCGCCAAGGCCCCGGCGGATGCCGCGCCCAGGGGCCGCAAGACCACCGAGAAGCGCACCGGCGGCGGCACGCTGATCGGTGGCACCAACGATCCGAAAGCGCGCGCGGCGGCAGGCCTCAACCCCGTCGCCGGCGTCGATGTCAGCCTTGAGGAAGCCACGGGCCTGTCCGCCGCGGGCGTCACCGCCACCGTGGAGGCGCTGTCGCGGCTCATCGAGACGGGCGACCCGAACCTGCGCGAAAAGGCCTGGGTGCCGCACCGCCCCGCCCGCCCGGAGAAATCCGAGGGCGGGATTCCGCTGCGCATGGTCACCGACTTCGCGCCCTCCGGCGACCAGCCGACCGCGATCCGCGATCTGGTCGAGGGCGCCAACGAGAATGAAAGGACGCAAGTCCTGCTTGGCGTCACCGGATCCGGCAAGACCTTCACCATGGCCAAGGTGATCGAGGAGACGCAGCGCCCGGCGGTCATCCTGGCGCCCAACAAGACGCTGGCCGCCCAGCTTTACGGCGAATTCAGGAAGTTCTTCCCCGACAACGCGGTGGAGTATTTCGTCTCCTATTACGACTACTACCAGCCGGAAGCCTATGTGCCGCGCTCGGACACCTATATCGAGAAGGAATCCTCGATCAACGAGCAGATCGACCGGATGCGCCACGCCGCCACGCGCGCCCTGCTGGAGCGCGACGACGTCATCATCGTCGCCTCGGTCTCCTGCATCTACGGTATCGGCTCGGTGGAAACCTACACCGCCATGGCCTTCCAGATGTCGGTGGGCGACCGCATCGACCAGCGCGAACTGCTCGCCGACCTCGTCGCCCAGCAATACAAGCGCCAGGACATCAACTTCGTGCGCGGCTCCTTCCGCGTGCGCGGCGACACCATCGAGATCTTCCCCGCCCACCTGGAGGACCAGGCCTGGCGCATCTCGCTGTTCGGCGACGAGATCGACTCCATCACCGAGTTCGACCCGCTGACCGGCCAGAAGACCGGCGACCTGAAGACGGTGAAGATCTACGCCAACTCGCACTATGTCACGCCCAAGCCGACGCTCAACCAGGCCGTCAAGGCCATCAAGGAAGAGCTGAAATGGCGGCTGGCGGAACTGGAAAAGGCCGGCCGCCTGCTGGAGGCCCAGCGGCTGGAGCAGCGCACGCGCTTCGACATCGAGATGCTGGAGGCGACCGGCTCCTGCCAGGGCATCGAGAACTATTCGCGCTACCTGACCGGCCGCGCGCCGGGCGAGCCGCCGCCCACGCTGTTCGAATACATCCCCGACAACGCCATCCTGTTCATCGACGAGAGCCACGTCACCGTGCCGCAGATCGGCGGCATGTACCGGGGCGACTTCCGCCGCAAGGCGACGCTGGCCGAATACGGCTTCCGCCTGCCCTCCTGCATGGACAACCGCCCGTTGCGCTTCGAGGAATGGGATGCCATGCGCCCGGCCACGGTGGCGGTGTCGGCCACGCCCGGCGGCTGGGAGATGGAGGAGGCCGGCGGCGTCTTCGCCGAGCAGGTCATCCGCCCGACCGGCCTGATCGACCCGCCGGTGGAGGTGCGCCCGGCCCGCAGCCAGGTGGACGACGTGCTGGGCGAGATCCGCGCCACGGCCGCCGCCGGCTACCGCACGCTGTGCACGGTGCTGACCAAGCGCATGGCCGAGGACCTGACCGAATACCTCCACGAGCAGGGCGTGCGCGTGCGCTACATGCATTCCGACATCGACACGCTGGAGCGCATCGAGATCATCCGCGACCTGCGCCTCGGCGCCTTCGACGTGCTGGTCGGCATCAACCTGCTGCGCGAGGGCCTCGACATTCCCGAATGCGGCTTCGTGGCCATCCTCGATGCCGACAAGGAGGGCTTCCTGCGCTCCGAGACCTCGCTGATCCAGACCATCGGCCGCGCCGCGCGCAATGTCGACGGCAAGGTCATCCTCTATGCCGACAGGGTGACCGGCTCCATGCAGCGCGCCATGGACGAGACGAACCGCCGCCGCGAGAAGCAGTTGGCCTGGAACGCCGAGCACGGCATCACGCCGGAAAGCGTCAAGTCGCGCATCGCCGACATCCTCGACAGCGTCTACGAGGCCGACCACGTGCGCGCCTCCATTTCCGGGCCGGGTGGCCACGCGAAGAGCGAAGGCGCGCTCATGGGCAACAACCTGCAGGCCCATATCGAGGCGCTGGAAAAGCAGATGCGCGACGCCGCCGCCGACCTGGACTTCGAGGCCGCCGCCCGCCTGCGCGACGAGATCAAGCGGCTGAAGGCCACCGAACTGGAGATGATGGACGACCCGATGGCCCGCGACGCAGGCATCGAGAACACCCGCGAGAGCCGCAAGCGCGCCGCGACCGGAAATCGCACGCCGGCGAAGGAAGCCGGCCTGTTCCGCAAGCCCGATCTGGACGAGATGACCGTGGGCCGCACGGAGAAACCGCTCTCCGGATCGCACGTTGAGCGAAGCGAAGCGCAAGATCCGGAGCACCCGGAAACCCGTTCGCCCGGTCCGGTGAAGCGCGAGCGGATCGGCGCCGGCTCCTACGAGGATGCGGGCGAGGAGAAGCGCCGCAAGCGCCGCCCCGGCAAGACGGGCCGGCCTGGGCGGTGAGACTTCGGAATTGGAACCAATAGATTTTCCAGGATTGATTGTGGAACACAGACGGACGTCAAATTTTATTGTGAAACCCGCGCCGGAGAAACACGCTGGCTTAGGGCGCGTTCTCATCAATTATCAACGAAGAGACAACGCAAAACGATTCCAAATAGTAAGAATTGTCTCTGAAAACGGACGACAAGCTTACGCTGCCGCAATTGGTCATTATGACGATCCGTCGTACATTAAAATGGATCATGATTTAAGAGTCGCTTTAAATTTAAATATTGATGATAATGTTCAATTGGAGATTACAAAAACCGGTATTATTGGATCATATATTTGGTACATCATGGCGCGAGATCCAGCGATTCGCATTCCCGCAATACTAGCTTCAATATCTGTAATTTTAGGCGTATTAAGTATATATTTATCAATGACATGAAATTAACATTTTCATCAGTGATCATAGCTCTTTTCTTCGCCCTTCCGGCCCAGGCCGGCGAATGGAAGGCCACGGAGCGCGTCGCCACCTATCCGGTAACCGGCGGAACCGGGCTGGCGCTCTACCGCTCCATCGGCGAGAACGGCCCGCGCCTCGGCCCCGGCGCCAGCGCCATCGCGCATACGAGTTTCGACCTGAAATGGCGCCGCGACTATCACCCGGAGGGCAGCGCCTGCACGCTGCGCAGCGCGCTGCCCTTCCTCACCATCACCACCACGTTGCCAAGGCCCGCAACGCCGCTGACAGGCGCGCTCGCAAGCCGCTGGCAGGCCTTCATCGACGGCATCAGGGCGCATGAGGCCGTCCACGCGGCCATGATCCACGACCTGGTGCGCGCCATCGTCAGCGACACGGTGGGCACGCGCACGGAAAACGACCCCGGCTGCACGAAAATCCGCCCGCTCATCCTGCAGAAGGTGAAGGCGGCCTATGCCCGCCACCAGGCCCGCTCCCGCGCCTTCGACCGCGACGAGATGGGCAGCGGCGGCAATGTGGAAGGGCTGATCAGGGCGTTGGTGGAGTGATGGGTGACGAACGGATGGAAAGGCGGGAATGGGGCTGGGAGCGGACGGTCCTCTGGCGTCCGTAAACTGAGTAAAGCAGACGTTCGATGCCAGTGGTAGCACGTGCGTTTTCGGCCCAAACCTGACATTCACGTGACCATGATCGTATTGCGACGCGGAGCCCGTCAAACCAGCCGTTCGCTGCAAATGCGAAGTCCAGTTATCTGCGCGAGTCCCGGAAGCCGTGGGTTATGCTGCGCCAATCGAGCACCCGGTGCTTTGATCGTCAGAGCCTATGGAACAATAACGCGCTCGATTTCGTCAAAGGCAGGAACAAGCTGCTTTCGTATCTTGTAAAAATCATTATGTTTCAAACGTCTGGTTGGCTTTCCTGTCTTCTGGCTTCTCGGATGAGCCACACTGGATTCCAGCCTTAGTGCATGAAGGGCCTTCAAGGCTGGTACGGCGGTCGGTAGGGCCGCGGCTAGATTGGCATCATCCAATGCCGATCCATAGTGAGGGTAGGTCTTCCCAGGCTTAAGCCGTCCATAAATCACTGAGAGAAGAAGGTCGCACCAGCTATCAAAGTGTACAAGGAATTTCTCGATATTGGCCTCTCTGTCCCTTTTGAGCATGATCATCATAAGCTCTGCATGTTTATGTCCGGAGCCAAATAAGGTCTTCCAGTCGAAGGGTGTGCGTTTTCGGTCCAGAATGTAGGCGATAATCTCGGGTATACGGCTGTCCGGTGTGCCAACAACGCGTATGAGTTTTGCGGCTCTCAGAACATGCTTGGCCGTTGTTTCGACGGTGCCGTAAGGTTTCGCGAGCTTGTGGGAGCCTTCGACCAGTCTAGCGGCGCAGATTCTGGCCACCTCAGACCCGTCTTCACGCATGCGCGAATTGAGAAATGCTTCGTAGCTCGGCACGCCGTAGATATCCGAGGCAAGCGCCATGACCGAGCGTTTCTTGATCCACCAGTCAGGCTCTACAGAGACAATCCCTTCATACTCAGCGAAGGTGAGTTTGTTCGAAGAGAGTGCCCAAGCAATCAGGGAGGCCTTATATATCGGCTGAAGTGGCAGTGCCCCCGCCTTGGGTCGCAAGAGCAGATCAGATGCGGCCTGCCCGATGTCATTGTCAAAAGGCGGTGGGAGCCGTCCCAGACAAGCATCAAGAATGACCGCAAGCACGGAATGGTAGAGTTCCTGGCCGTCGAGATATGCCTTGATATCTGAGGCCATGCCCGCAGGAACTTTCGCGTATCTGGAGATGTATGATGCGATCTGGGGCGCATGTTCCGGATGGGATTGAAGAACCTTGATGAGCCGCGCATTCAGCCGATGGTTCGGAGTCACCTTGGCCAGAAGATATTTAAATCGCGTGGAATCTGATGACGCGACACGTCCACGGCGACAAAGCTCGAGAATACGCGCTGTGAGCTTCTTCTGATCGATGGCAGGGACAACCGAAGGCTCAGGTGGGCGACTGACCGATTTGATCTCGTCTTCCGGATCGCTGACCTTGCGTATATTGATCTTGGCAGTCTGCGGAAAGAGCCCGATCTCCTTGGAGGCAATGTCCAGCTTTACCAGCTTGGCCCGAAGGTCCTTTTCTGTCTTGGCGAGGATCTTGATATCATCGACATAGCGTAGGTAGACGGTACGCCGCCCGCCCAGTTCGCCAGCTTTGTCCAGATGTTGTAGAACAGCTTCCGAGAGCATGCCCGAGGCTAGCGGACCCTGCGGTATTCCATGCTTATGGTAGATGTTCGTTGGGCCGTTGCTCCATGTCGCAGACGTCCATTTGTGAAGGCACTGCATCAGATATTCGATGGTGTCTTCGTCAATCTTGAGCTCTTTCAGGAAGTGGGCCAGAACATGGTGATCAATCGAGTCGTAGAAAGAAGCCAGATCAAAATTGGCGATGTGGTCATAGCCTCGTGAATGGCAATCCCGCAGACGATCAGCGAATTTTCTATAGCTTCTCTGCCATTTTATGTTGAAGAAATTCGAGGACTTCCCTGCATATAGATGCGCAAACACGCGTTTCTCATAACGCTGCTTCGTACGCTTCTTCAGCTCTTCCGCAATCAGATTGACAATTGCCTGATAGACGATCTGGTCTTCGACCTTCAGCAACGCTATCGGCCTGAGAACGCCGGAAGGTTTGGGCACCAGCACTTTTGAGGCGTGGGAGGCTTCGTAGCGGTCCTTTAGGCCTTCAGCCCTGATCCATTTGAGATGGGTGTCAGAGGCGATGGCGAAAGAATCGTAAGAGTCTCGAAAATACGATTTGTAGGCAGCATCGGGATTGGAGAGCGTCCACCGATAAGCCCTCCGAAGGTTTGTCAGATCAAAGACTCTAGAGAGATCAGTCAAGCACAATGCCCAATCAGGAGAAGCGGCAAATTCACTAACGCAGGGCGAGCCCAGCTAGCTGTGAATATTGATCTGCTTAGCGGACATTTGTAAACGGTGCAGCGAACTTCCGCTTTCCGTCCATTCGAGACCTTCGTTCGCAGCACGTAGAATGGCAGGTTTCGGGAAGTGGCTCTTAGAGTGCGAACGGCTGGTTCGGGGGCGCAAGGCAGACACAACAATCGTAAGCCGTCATCTTCCGGCCTCCCCCCTCTATCCACACCCCCTCGCCCCTCGGCTACCCTTTTTCCGCTGCCTTCAACGGGAACGCGGGTCATGAACCGGGAAACGCGGAGGGCAGGCATGGTTGGCGGCGGAGGCGTGCGGTTGCGTCCTCCGCGTGGCTTGCAATGGGCCCTTGGCCAACGCCCTAGCGCGGGCGGCCCGCCGGCGCCGGTCTTTTCCGGCCCGGCACATGGGCACGAAGCCCCCGTTCACGGGCCCTGACGGGCCTGGAAGGACGGAAGGCGGAGCGGCGGCGACAAGACATGCGGCAGGCGGTCCCCGGATCGCATGAACACAGAACAGACACGCGAAACGGTGACCGCCTGTCTTTCCTTCCTCGCCCTTCATGCGGGCGAGCGTTCTTCAAAGGCCAGACGCGAAGGCGGGCGTGGCGCCGGCGGCCCACG
Source organism: Zhengella sedimenti (assembly GCF_046506625.1). NCBI lineage: Bacteria > Pseudomonadati > Pseudomonadota > Alphaproteobacteria > Hyphomicrobiales > Notoacmeibacteraceae > Zhengella > Zhengella sedimenti. Next base: position 421,353 of record NZ_JBKFFP010000003.1, on the reverse strand, counting down.
CCCAAGGGGTCAGGCTCCGGGTCAGGCTTCGGGCGAGCCTCAGCGGTTGACGCGGCAGCCGCGGCGGCGTTCCTCGCGCTGGATCTGCGCCACCCGGCGCTGCTCCCAGCGCGACAGACGCGGATTGGTGGTCCAGCAGTCGTAATTGCGGAAGACGCGGCGCGCCATCCGGGTCTGGAAGCAATAGCCGTTCTCGGCATAGATCAGGTTGCGCTCGTACCACAGGTCGTAGCAGCTCTGGGCCGAGGCGGCGGTGGGAATGGCGGCTGCCGAAATGGCGAGCGCGGCGGCAACAAGCAGTTTCCTCATGACCTTTTCTCCATCGTCTCCGGCATGAGCGCCGGTTCGGTCATAGAATGGAAGCATCCGGGAAAGCCGCATTGCCATATGTCAATGAGTGCTGAAAAATCGCCGCGCCGGTCAGGGCATCCAGAGCGATTGCGCCGGGCCGACCGCCAGCACCCTGAACAGGCGGCCCATCTGCTCCGGTCCGGCCAGCCGCTCCACCGCGTCGCGGATGCGCTCCTGCTCCGCCGCCGGCTTGCCCGCGCCCAGTGCCCCGGCGCGTTCCAGCAGGCCCAGCGCCAGCAGGAAGTCGCCCTGGCCGGCGAGCCGCGCCGCCAGCCCTGCCGAGGCGGCCGCGCGGGCCAGCGCGGCGAAATCGACATGCGCGGTCAGGTCCGCCGCGCCGGGGTTTGCCAGCACCGGGTCCGGGCGGTGGCGCTTCACCGCCTGCAGCGTGTCGCCACAGGCCGGGTTTTCATGACCGTAGTCGGGGAACAGCCCGGCCCCGCCTTGGGCGGCGATGCGTCCGGCGATGCGCTCCATCAGCGCGGCGCGCTGCGGCGCCACTTCCGCGATGGCGCCCTCCGGGGCATGAGCCGCATCGGGCGGCAGCAGCGCCGGATCGGCCGGCATTGCGCCCGCCAGGAAGGCCAGGTCGCCATCCACCGCGCCCACCATGCGCTCGCGCCAGGCGCCGCCGGCCTTGACGAACTGGCGCACCGGCACGGCATCGAACAGCTCGTTGCCGATGATGATGAGCGGCAGGCCGGGCAGCGCCTCCACCCGGTCCACCCAGGCCGGGGCCGCCGGGGCGCCTGCCAGCCGCTCGCGCTGGATGGCGGCCAGGCGCGGGCTGGCCTCGATGAGATGCACCCGCGCGGCGCGCAGCATCGCCCCGCCGTCGAGACGGGCCAGCACGCGCAGCATGTCGGCCATCATCGTGCCGCGTCCCGGCCCGATCTCGGCGAAGACGAAGGGCGACGGGCTGCCCGCCGCCTGCCAGTTGCGGAAGGCCCAGACGGCCAGCAATTCGCCGAACATCTGGCTGATTTCCGGCGCGGTGGTGAAATCGCCCTGCGCACCGAAGGGATCGCGCGTGGTATAGTAGCCATGCGCCGGATCGAACAGGCAGGCGGCGAAGTAGTCTGCCACGCTCATCGGCCCGGTCAGCGCGATTCGGGCCAGCAGCCTGTCCTTCAGGGCCGTCACGCCGGCGCGTCCGGCTTTCGCGCCGTCGCCATGGCCCAGGCGCCGGCCAGCACCATGGGCAGCGACAGCACCATGCCCATGGTCATCCAGTCCGTGCCGAGCAGGAAGCCCAGTTGCGCGTCGGGCTCGCGGAAGAATTCCACCACGATTCTCGCCAGCCCGTAGCCGGCCACGAAGGCGCCGGAAATGAAGCGCGGGCGGCCAAGCATCCTTGCCCCCCACACCAGGATTGCCAGTATGATGAACAGGAGAAGCCCCTCCAGCGCCGCCTCGTAAAGCTGGCTGGGATGGCGCGGCACCTGCAGCGGGTCGGTCGGGAAGATCATCGCCACCGGCGCATCGGTCGGCCGGCCCCACAGTTCGGCGTTGATGAAATTGGCCACGCGCACCAGCCCGATGGCCGGCGGCACCCCCGCCGCCACCACGTCGAACAGGCTCCAGGTGGCGATGCCGCGGCGGCGCGCGAACAGGATCATGGCCAGCGTCGTGCCGATCAGCCCGCCATGGAACGACATGCCGCCTTCCCACACGGCCAGCATGTCGAGCGGATTGGCCAGGTAGCGGGCGAGGTCGTAGAAGAGGATGTAGCCGATGCGCCCGCCCGCCACGATGCCGATGGCCGCCCAGACGACCAGGTCGTCGATGTCCACCGGCGTCATCGGCGCCTTGCCATGGGCCCACAGGCGCGGCGTCATCACCAGCCGGCGCGAATACCACCAGCCGAACAGGATGCCCACCACGTAGCCGAGGCCGTACCAGCGCACCGCGAAGGGCCCGATGGAAAAGATCACCGGGTCGATCTGCGGATAGGGCAGCAGGCTGAGCGGCAGGGTGAGGATGTCGGTCAAGGCGCCTGTCTCCGGATGGGCCAGCGGTCCGCGCCACGTTTGCAATGCCGTCCGGCGCAGGTCAAGGCGCACCCGCCAGGCCCGCCACCGCTTGCATTCGCGGCGCAGTGGCCTTACGTGAGCCTGTGTGAGACGAGAAAGGGCTGTCCCATGACAACAGGCGCCGGACCGAACCGCATCCTCGACGAGATTGCCAAGCTGATGACGGATGCCGCGGGCGCCGCGCAGGGTGTGCGCCGCGAGGTGGAGACAGCCATGCGCGCCCAGGCCGAACGCCTCGTCGCCTCCATGGATCTTGTCTCCCGCGAGGACTTCGAGGCCATGCGCGACATGGCCGTCAAGGCGCGAGCCGAGAACCGCGCCCTGTCGGAGCGCCTCGACCGTCTTGAGGCCCGCCTGGCGGATCTGGAATCGGCCAAGGCCGGCAAATAGACTTTTCCAGAATTTTTTTCGGCCGGTTGTTCACAGCTCCGCGCTTCGGAAAAATCCTTTGCGCGGAGTCATTTGGCCCGTCCGGCAGACATTCCGATTCAACCGCCATCCACATCTCTTCGCGTTCCCGCGCCAAAAGGGACTGGTCAGGCGACTCCGGTTCAATACACTGAATCTACGACATGATTCGACACCACGGGTCATGGCGCAAAGGCAGCGGCCGCATGCGTCGCAGGGCCTGAGGGGCGCGTGTCACCAGCGTATGCGTTCGAACCAGCCAACCCGGATGGCAGGATACTGCCGCCGTGCCGGAAAGGAAAGCAATGAGCCTGATCGACATGGACATGGACGACGCACGCACGGCCCACCCGGTGGACGTGATCGAACAGGTCGCCCTGCATTACGACTGGGCCTTCGAGCGCTCCGCCGACGATGAGCTTTCGGTTTCCGTTGCGGGAAGCTGGACCGACTACCACGTGTCGTTTTCCTGGATGGAGGATTTCGAGGCACTGCATACTGCCTGCGCCTTCGACCTGAAAGTGCCGGAAAAGCGGGCCTACGAGGTGATGCGCCTGCTCTCACTCATCAACGAGCAGCTGCTCTTCGGCCATTTCGACCTTTGGCAGCGCGAGGGCGCCATCATGTTCCGGCATACCCTCATCCTCCCGGGCGGCCTGGAGCCTACCGCGCTTCAGATCCAGACCATGCTCAATTCGGCGCTGGAATCCTGCGAAGCCTATTTCCAGTGCTTCCAGTTCGTCATCTGGGCCGGACAGACGGCCGAACAGGCCATGCAGGGCGTCAACTTCGAAACATGCGGAACGGCGTGAGGTCATGGCCCCGCGCAAGCCGGAAATCAGCTGGGCCGATTTCGAGAAGGTGGACGTGCGCGCCGGCACGATCATCGAGGCAGAGCCCTTCCCCGAGGCACGCAAGCCGGCCTTCAAGCTGAAGATCGATTTCGGCCCCGAGATCGGCGTCAAGAAGAGTTCCGCCCAGATCACCCGCCACTACACACCGGAAGACCTGGTGGGCCGGCAGGTCATGGCCGTCGTCAACTTCCCGCCGCGCCAGATCGGCAAGTTCATGTCCGAGGTTCTTACCCTCGGTTTTCCCGATGCCGAGGGCGAAGTCGTGCTGGCCGCGATCGGCAAGCCGGTTCCAGACGGCGGCGCGCTCTTCTGAGATTCAGTGGGCGGACGGCGCCGCGGAAAGTCCCGCCGCGACCGGACGGACCGGCGGCTTGCTTTCCCGGCAGGTTCCGAAAAGGTCCAGCCTTGCATCCCGGACATCGCTCTGGACATCCACCGCGCCGAGCACGGAGTGGAAGAAATTGTCGTGGCTCGCAGGAACGCTCGCCTTGCCGCGCAGGCAATCATCCGAAAGGCCCAGCTCGCTTCGGAAGGACGGCGAGAACCAGGCAAGGAAGGGCACACGCGTCTGTGTTTCCGGCGCGATGAAATAGGGCGCGCCATGCAGGAAGAGACCGTTCTCGCCAAGCGATTCGCCGTGATCGGAGGCGAAGATGAGACCGGTGGCGAGACGGCCCGCCTGTGCCTGCTCCATGCCGATGATTTGCGCCAGGATGTGATCTGTATAGAGGACGCTGTTGTCATAGGCGTTGCGGATTTCCTGCATGGTGCAATCGGAGAACTGCGCCGAGTGGCAGGCCGGCCGGAAGGTTTCGAAAGCCTCCGGGTAGCGCTTGAAATAGGCCGGCCCGTGGCTGCCGATGAGGTGCATGACAATCACGGTGTCACGCTTTGCCTTGGCCATCCGCTCTTGCAGGCGCGCAAGGAAGATGCCGTCATTGCATTCATCGTCATCGCAATGGGCGGGATCGGCGGAATGGGTGAGCAGCCGGCTCGGCAGGCGAGCGGCGATGTCCTTGTCGCCGGTATTGTTGTCCCACCATTCCACATCGAAACCGGCGCGGTGCAGGACGTCGAGCAGGTTCTCGTGATCCAGCCCGCGCATGTCCGAATAGCCGTCGCGGCCATACATGGAAAACATGCAGGGCATCGAGACCGCCGTTGCCGTTCCGCAACTCGTCGTGCCAGGGAAATAGAGCGGATCGATCTTTGCCAGTTCCGGCGTTGTCTGCCGCTCGTATCCGTCAAGCCCGAAATCCTGCGCCCGAAGGGTCTCCCCGACAACAAGAACGAGAAAGACCGGCTTTGCCGCCCTCGAGAGATAGGGCCCGGGGCGGGCATCCAGCCCGATGGGCTGGACCGTGATCTCGCCCTTGCCCAGGCTTTGTTTTGCATATTTCACGATGGCGTAGCCCGGACCGATCGGGTTCAGCGAGAAGACCAGGTCCTTGCGTTCCCGGAACGCCGACGCGAAGGCCGCATAGTCGGAGAAGATCAGCCCGCCAGCCATGGCCAGCATGGCCAGGATCAGCGGCACGTTGATCGCAACATCGCGCCAGAACCGGGTTTTTTTGCGCCGCACAAGGAAAAGGAGACCGACGGGGGCGAATCCGTAAAGCAGGACATGCCAGGCAAGATCGGACGTGAGCAGGTGCTTGGCTTCCGTGCGCGTCGTCGTCGCCGCATTGACGATCATGTCCTTGTCGATGATTGTCCCGAAACCGTCCATGAAATGCGAGGCCACGGCCGCCCCGATCACCAGCAGTGCAGCGGCAGGCTTGAAGAGCCAGGGAAAGGTCAGCGACAGGAACAGCGCGCCATGGACCAGGAAGAGGGCGGCCATCAACCGCCAGGCATCGCCCGGCGTGGTATGAAAGACATCCGTCGCGATCCGCCAGGCGGAAATGTTCATGAGTGCGGTGACATGCAACGCCAGAAGGAACGCCATTGTCCGCGCATTGAGAACCGGCCTTGCCATCACTTCCTTTCTCCGGGCGGCCAATGCGCCGCCGCTGTTTCCCGTCACTGTCTGCCGCAAGGCGGCTTTAACCCGGATGCAGATGACAGAATGCTGACAAACTTGCCGCTGCGGGACCGCCGTGCTATTGCCGGCCCGTTCAACCGGATCAGGATCTGATGGACTTCCGGGCTGTCGTGCTGCCGATCGGCAGATATCTCGTCATCATCGCCGGCACGATGCTCATCCCGGCCTTTGCGGACCTGATTGCCGGCAATCCGGACTGGAAGGTGTTCGCCCTTTCCGCCCTGTGCATCGGCGGGGCCGGCGCCATGGTCGAGGCAGCCCTGTCCGGCCCCCGCACTGAGTTGCGGCCCAAGGAAACCTTTCTCCTCGTCAACCTGGCCTGGTTCGCCTTCTCCGCCGCCTGTGCCGTTCCGCTCTGGGCCTCTGGGCTTGCCATCTCCTACACGGACGCCTTCTTCGAGGCGGCGTCGGGATTGACCACGACGGGCTCGACCGTCCTCACCGGCCTCGATGAATTGCCGCCGGGCATATTGCTCTGGCGTTCGCTCACGCAATGGATCGGTGGTCTCGGTATCGTGGTCATCGGGATATGGCTTCTGCCGGCCATGCGGATCGGTGGCCAGCAGCTCTTCTCCATCGAATCCTCGGAAAAGCACGTCAAACCCTATGGCCGGGTGGAGCATTTCGTGCGTCGCCTGCTCACGCTGTACGGCTTCCTCACAATTGCCTGCGCGAGCCTCTATTTCATGGCCGGAATGACGCCCTTCGAGGCGATCAACCATGCCTTCACCACGGTATCGACCGGCGGCTTTTCGACGACCGATGCCTCGATGGGCGGCTTCGACAGCCTCGCCATCAACTGGATCGCCATTGCCTTCATGGCCTTGTCCAGCCTTCCCTTCCTTTTCCTCATCAATCTGGCCGAGGGACGCCGGAAACTGGAACTCCAGCAGGTGACATGGTTCTTCGCGCTGGCCGCCCTCCTGACACTGGTCATCTTCGCCGTCACACGCGCCAACAGCGGTCAGGGCGATTTCACCCAATTCACGCACGCGGCCTTCAACGTTGTTTCCGTCATGTCGACAACGGGATATGCAACCCAGGATTACCTGCTCTGGGGAAGTTTTTCACTGTCCTTCTTCTTCCTTGTTACTTTTATCGGCGGCTGCAACGGCTCTACGGCCGGAGGTTTCAAGATCTTCCGCATCATCATCCTGCTCAGTTTCATCCGCTCCCGTCTACGCATGGCGGTCCGTCCGAACCGGATTTCGCCGGCTTATTTCGAGGGCGAGATCGTCCGGCCGTCGACCATTGACAGCCTGCTTATCTTTTCGATCCTCTACGCGGCGACGGCGGCGCTTTTCGGGCTGGTTTATGCTGCATTCGGGCTGGATTTCGAGACCGCGCTCTCCGCATCCGTAACCGCCCTGGCCAATGTGGGACCCGGCATCGGCCCGGTCATCGGGCCGGCGGGCAACTTCTCCACCCTTCCCGACATGGTCAAATGGCTCCTGTCGCTGGAAATGATCCTCGGACGGCTCGAAATCATCGGCGGCATCCTCATCCTGACGCCCGACTTCTGGCGCGAGTGATGAAATTCTGTGCAATTCTTGGAGCGGACAATAACTGTATAGAACTACGCCACACTTGTCTTGCCGTTGTCGTAAAACCATGCGATAGTCTGCCCGTTCGGGCAACTTCGGTCCGGAGAATGGCAGTGGCTTGAGACCAAACCTTCCCCGACACTGTAGGACTCTGACGCATATCCGCCCGTGGGGGCGGAGCCGCCAGAAAGGCGGTTCAACTACCAGGACTTCGGAAAGGACCAAGTCATGAGCCAGACCGGCACGGTCAAATTCTTCAACACCGAGAAGGGATACGGGTTCATCACGCCGGACGACGGCGCGAAGGACGTGTTCGTTCACATTTCCGCCGTGCAGGCCTCCGGCATGCAGTCGCTCGGCGAAGGCCAGAAGGTATCCTTCGACGTCGAGCCCGACAAGCGCGGCAAGGGCCCGAAGGCAGTGAACCTGGTCGCCGAATAAGGCGCGGTTTCCTGCATCCAAGGACGGACGCGGCGTCTCGGCGCCGCGTTTTTTTGTGCACCGTTCAGGCTGCGTTCAGGCGGAAGCGGCGAAGATGCGATCCAACAGGCCGCGATAACTGGCCCGAAGGAGAGACAAGATGATCAAGTTCGCCCGCAATGCCCTGCTTGCCATGGCTGTTACAGCATCCGGCCTTGTTCCGCTGTCCGTGGAGGCCCGCGACTTCGGGCGCGGCGTGGAACGCCACGAACGACACGGCGAGATGCGCCGGCATGACCGCCGCCACCGTCCCGACCGCGTCGTCCGCCGCAGCCATCGCAACCGCGATGCCGCCATTGTTGCCGGTATTGCAGGTCTTGCCATCGGTGCCATGATTGCCGACAGCTACACGCGAAGCCGCGCCGTCCCCTATGACGACCGCTACGATGATTTCGCTCCGGCGCGCGACCCCGGCTATTATCCGCCTGCCCCTGCCCGCAATCCCGATGTCGTTTATGCACCACGCCAGGCCGGTGGTGCGGAACCCTGGAGCCGCGAATGGTATCGTTATTGCGAGAACCGCTACCGCTCCTTCGATGCCGGATCGGGCACCTTCATGGGTTATGACGGCAAGCGCCATTTCTGCGTGGCACCGTAAGGTCCCGCAGCCCGGAAAAATTTTCCCTGCCCCCTGCCCCGGCCTCGTGCCGGGGCTTTTTCACGTAAGGAAGGGATTGGTCCGCCGTTCCTCGCCGAAGCGCCCGCCCGGCCCGTGTCCGCACAGGAATCCAACATCGTCGCCGAGCGGGAACAGTTTTTCCTTGATCGACCGGATCAGTTGGTCGTGGTCGCCGCCCGGAAGATCGGTGCGTCCGATGGATCCGCGGAACAGCACGTCGCCGACATGGGCGAAGCGGGCCTTTTCGTTGAAAAAGACCACATGGCCGGGTGCGTGACCGGGACAATGAAGGACCTTGAACACGTGATCGCCGAAGGACACGCTGTCGCCGTCCTCGAGCCAGCGGTCGGGCGTCACGTTGCGCACGGCACCGCCCATGCCGAACATCTGTGCCTGCTGTTCGAGCCCTTGCAGCAGCGGTTCGTCAGCCTTGTGCGATCCGATGATGTCTACGCCGAGAGCGTCCTTCAGGTCCATCGCGCCGCCGGCATGGTCAATATGGCCGTGCGTCAGCCAGATGGCCTTGATGTCAAGGCCATTGCCGCGAATGGTCTCCATGATCCGGTCGACATCGCCACCGGGATCGACAACGACGCCTTCCTTCGTCTCGCTGTCGAAGAGGATGGTGCAATTCTGCTGGAAGCCGGTAACGGGAATGATGCCCGCGTTCAGTTCACCCATGGATCGGTCTCCTTGTCGCCCGGCCATGGATTATCCGGATGCCGCCGCAAGGTAAAGGCGCAGCCTTCAGCCCAAACGAAGACGGGCGGCCTCGTCGGCCGCCCGATCCCGAACCCGCCAGGAGCCGGTTGTTTACTCGGCAGCCATGCGCTTGGGTTGCACTTCCGCCATGTAGTCGTCGACCAGCGTCCGGGTGATCTCGCCGGGCTCGAAACGGTAGGGACCGATTTCGGAGACGGGCGTCACTTCCGCCGCCGTGCCGGTCAGGAAGCACTGTTCGAAGCCCTCCATCTCCTCCGGCATGATCACGCGTTCCACGACCTCATATCCGCGCGCCTTGGCAAGGCCGATCACGGTACGGCGGGTGATGCCATCCAGGAAGCAATCCGGGGTCGGCGTGTGGATCACCCCGTCCTTGACGAAGAAGACATTGGCGCCGGTCGCTTCCGCCACCTGTCCGCGCCAGTCCAGCATGAGCGCATCGGCATAGCCCTTGGCTTCCGCGGCATGCTTGGAAAGGGTGCAGATCATGTAGAGGCCGGCCGCCTTGGACTTCGATGGCGCGGTGCGCGGATCCGGACGACGGTATTCGGCGAGATCCAGCCGGATGCCCTTCAGCCGCTGCTCCGGGTTGAAATAGCTCGGCCACTGCCAGATCGCGATGGCCAGGTTGATGCGGTTCGACTGCGCCGATACGCCCATCATTTCCGACCCGCGCCAGGCGATCGGACGCACATAGGCATCCTGGAAACCCTGCATGGCAAGCAATTGCCGGCAGGCCTCGTCGATTTCTTCCACCGACCAGGGAATGGTGAAGCCGAGGATCCGGCCGGACTCGTGCAGCCGTTCCGTGTGCTCGGTCAACTTGAAGATCTCGCCGCCATAGGCGCGCTCGCCCTCGAACACGGCGCTCGCATAATGCAGGCCATGGGTCAGCACATGGATCTTGGCATCCGCCCAGCGAACGAATTCGCCGTTCATCCAGATGTGACCTTCAAGCTGATCGAACGGAACCGAAGCCATCGTTTGTACCCTCCCGGATGACATGGTGACAAAGCCGCGTACGCCGGGCAGGAGCATCGGAACATCGGGAAAGGCAGGAAGAAAATTCCCGGAAACCCCGTCCGGTTTGCCTAATCGTGCACGGTGTGGCGAAAACCTTGCCAAAAATTATCATCGGGCGTAATTTAAGTCAACATGACTGACATAATTTCACGATCACAGCCCGCTGCAGCCGGCGAAGACCTTGAGGATCCTGTCCGTTCGCCGCTCGGCGGCGCACAGGAAGGGATCGATTTCGACCTGATCGAACTGCTGTTCTTTGCCTATCGCGACTTCACCTCCGATCCGGATGCGATCCTCGGCCGGCAGGGATTCGGACGGGCGCACCACCGTGTCGTCCACTTCGTCAACCGCATGCCCGGTCTCACCGTGGCCGAGTTGCTGGACGTGCTGAAGATCACCAAGCAGAGCCTTGCCCGCGTGCTCAAGCAGCTTATCGAGACCGGCCACATTGTTCAGGTGCCCGGCCCGAAGGACCGCCGCCAGCGTGAGCTTTACCCCACGGCCAAGGGCCGGGCCCTGGCGCTGGCGCTGGCGCGGCCACAGTCCCGCCGCATCTCCAAGGCACTGGAAGAGGCAGGCCCGCAGAACCGCGCCGCGGTGGAGGAATTCCTGCGTGCCATGGTGGAGAAGGAACTGCGCCCGCAGTATGATCGCCTTCCCAAAGGACGATGACACCGCCGGCCCCTTCAGCCGGCTGGCGAGGGAGAATGCCGATGAGCCGATCCGATGAAGGCATGAACGGCCAGCTGGCCGATGACGCCCCGCACCTGCTCGTTGTCGATGACGACACCCGCATCCGTTCGCTGCTGGAACAGTTCCTGTCCGACGAGGGCATGCGCATCACCACCGCCGCGACGGCGGCGGAGGCGCGGCGCAAGCTGGAAGGTCTCGATTTCGACCTCCTCGTCGTCGATGTCATGATGCCCGGCGAGAATGGCGTCGACTTGACCCGTTCGCTTCGCGCCACGAAGGACGTGCCCATCCTCATGCTGACCGCCCTTTCCGAGACGGGCAACCGCATCGAGGGACTGGAGGCCGGCGCCGACGACTACCTGGCAAAGCCCTTCGAGCCGCGCGAGCTTGTCCTTCGCATCAACAACATCCTGCGCCGCGGCGCGCCGCCGCCGCAGCTCAGGCCCGAGGTCATCGTCTTCGGTCCCTACGCCTTTTCGATTGCCCGGCGCGAACTGAAGAAGGGCGGCGAAAGCATCCGCCTGACCGATCGCGAGCAGGAGATCCTCTGCCTGTTCGCCGAGCGCCCGGGCGAGACCATCGCCCGCCACGAACTGACCGGCAGCAGCACCGATGTCGGCGAGCGGACCGTGGACGTGCAGATCAACCGCCTGCGGCGCAAGATCGAGAATGATCCCGCCAACCCCGTCTGGCTGCAGACTGTGCGCGGCCTGGGCTACCGTCTCTCGGTGGATTGATGACGCCGGGTCTGCCGCAGACCGGTTCCGTTGTGTTATCTCTTGCGAAAGGGGCCGCAACAGGGAACGGGCACATGCCTTTCGAGCCATGAGCGAGGAGACCGCAGGAAAGGGTGCGACGCCGGCCGGCCGGCTTGCCGGCCTGGACGCGGTACGCGAGCGGTGGCGTCATTTCTGGCGCCAGGTCTCCCGCCGCATGCCCAAGCGCCTCTATGCCCGCTCGCTCATCATCGTCATTGCGCCGATGATCCTGCTGCAATCGGTGATCGCCTTCGTCTTCATGGAGCGTCACTGGCAAACCGTGACGCAACGCCTCTCCCAGGCTGTCACGCGTGACATCGCCGCCATCATCGACATGATCGAGACCTGGCCGGAGGAAGGCCACGCCGAGGCGATCCGCATCGCCCAGGAGCGCCTGCAACTGAAGGCCGACCTGCTGCCGCCCGATCCGCTGCCCGCGCCGGGACCCAAGCCTTTCTTCTCGATCCTCGACACGATCCTCTCCGAGGAGATCACGCGGCGCATCAACCGGCCGTTCTGGATCGACACGGTCGGCAATTCCAACGTGGTGGAAATCCGCATCCAGCTTGAGGACCAGGTGTTGCGCGTCTTTGCCCGGCGCAGCCAGGCCTATGCCTCGAACACGCACATCTTCCTGCTGTGGATGGTCGGCACCTCGCTCGTCCTGCTTTTCATCGCCATCCTTTTCCTGCGCAACCAGATCCGTCCGATCCAGCAACTGGCCGAAGCGGCCGAAAGTTTCGGCAAGGGACGGCCGATGCCGGCCAACTTCCAGCCGCGCGGCGCCGACGAGGTGCGCCGCGCCGGCCTCGCCTTCATCCTCATGCGCGAGCGGATCGAGCGCCAGATCGAGCAGCGCACCGCCATGCTCAATGGCGTGAGCCACGACCTGCGGACCATCCTGACCCGCTTCAAGCTTCAACTGGCCATTGCGTCACGCAGGATGGATGTGAGCGCCATGGAACAGGACGTGGAGGACATGCGCTCCATGCTGGAGGGCTACATGGCCTTCGCCAGGGGCGATACGGCGGAAGATGCCTGCGAGTTCGATCTCGTGCCGTTCTTCGCCAAGCTGGAGGAGGATGCGCGCCTGCGCAAGCGCAAGCTTGCGACCGCCGTCAAGGGCAATCCCGTCATCATCGTCAAGCCGACAGCCTTCACCCGTCTCGTGACCAATCTGGCCACCAACGCCCTTCGCCATGCCGGGAAGGTCGAGGTAACGGCCATCCATGCCGCGCGCACGCTGACGATCATGGTCGACGACAACGGCACCGGCATTCCCGAAAACCGCCGGGAAGATGTGTTCAAACCCTTCTTCCGCCTCGACGAGGCGCGCAACCAGGATGAGAGCGGCACCGGCCTTGGCCTGTCCATCGCACGCGACATTGCCCGCAGCCATGGCGGCGACATAACGTTGGAAGACAGCCCGCTTGGCGGGCTGCGTGCCATCGTCAAGCTTCCGGCCTGAGCGGCTCCTGCGCCGCGCGGCCTATTTCTGCTGGATCGACTGCACGAAGAACATCAGTTCCAGGATGCGCAGGCGCACCGCAAGATCCCGCCGGAAACCGTCCTGATCGGATGCCGCGGTAAAGCGGTCGCCCCAGACGGGCATGTCCCGGGAGCCATGGCCGGCCACCTCACCCCGCCCGTCGATCACCTCCATCACCCGGATGAAGGGAAAGTCGCCGCCATTGTTCTTGGAAATCTGCGTCAGGTCCGAGGGCGCGATCTTCATGTATTGCGCCATCGGGCCGTCACCCTTGCCTTCCGCGCCGTGGCACGATGCACAGGACAACAGGTACTCGGTATCCGTGATACCGAATGTGGTTTCGACTGCTCCGGCTGATCCGGCCAAGAGGCCCAGCCCGAATAGAGAGAAAAGCAGAGTTCGCATGCCGATTCCTCCTCTTGTCAGGAAGGAACAGGCTACATCAGACGCAGGACGGCGCGTTGACGGCTGTCAATGGCCGCCGGCCGCTCAGGTCCCGCAGAAAGTCGCCTGCACGACCTCATCCGCTTCGGGCGGCAATGCGAAGACCGCGTTTCCGGCTTGGTCGTCATAGGGCGCGGCCAGCACCGCGTTCAGCGCGTGGAAGGGGGCGAAATCGCCCTCAAGCGCGGCCGTGATCACCGCCTCGATGCGATGATTGCGGGGAATGAAGGCCGGATTGGCGCGTTTCATTGCGGCCTGCCGCCCGGCGTCGTCGCGTCCCTCACGCGCAAGCCGCGCGCGCCAGCGCTCCGCCCAGGCGTCGAAAGCGGTCGGATCAACGAACAGTGCCCGCGCCGTCTCGTCCGTCTCCTTTCCGCCCCCCGCCGGTAGCGCCGACAACGCACGGAAAAGGTTCGTATGGTCGGCCTGGTTCTCCGCCATGGCGGCAAGAAGATCCTGCGCGAGCGTGTCATCGCCATCTTCGCGCCGCTCCAGTCCGAGCTTGGCCTGGAGCACGTCGGTCATGGCGGCGTTGAACAGATCGGCAAAGCCGTCGATCACGCCTTGCGCCTTTTCCACCGCCTTCTCCGAATCCGTTGCGATGAGAGGCAGCAGCGCCGAGGCAAGCTGCGCCAGGTTCCATTGCGCGATGCCCGGCTGGTTGATGAAGGCATAGCGGCCCTGCCGGTCGATGGAGGAATAGACCGTGCGCGGATGATAAGCATCCATGAAGGCGCAGGGGCCGTAATCGATGGTCTCGCCACAAACAAGCATGTTGTCGGTGTTCATGACACCGTGGATGAAGCCGACGCGCATCCACTCCGCGATCAGTCGCGCCTGCGCCGCGCAGCCCGCCTCCAGCAAGGCAAGCGGCCGGTTCTCCGCATCCATCAGGTGGGGGTAATGACGTTCCAGCGCATGATCGACCAGGAGCCGCAGCGCCTCGCCATCCTGGCGCACGGCGAAATACTGGAAGGTACCGACCCGGATATGGCTGGATGCGACGCGTGTGAGCACCGCACCCGGCAGGACGGTCTCGCGGAAGACCGGCTCGCCGGTCGTGACGGCGGCCAGCGCCCGCGTCGTCGGGATGCCGAGCGCATGCATCGCTTCCGACACGATGTATTCGCGCAGCACCGGCCCGAGCCAGGCCCGTCCGTCGCCGCCGCGCGAGAAGGGCGTGCGCCCGGATCCCTTGAGCTGGATGTCGCGGCGCCTGCCATCGCGACCGATCACCTCGCCCAGGAGGATGGCGCGGCCGTCGCCCAGTTGCGGCACGAATCCGCCGAACTGGTGGCCGGCATAGGCCTGTGCGATGGGCAGCGCGCCTTCGGGCACAGCGTTGCCGGCGAGAATCGCCACACCCTCGGGCGAGGCCAGCTGGTCCGGGTCGAGCGCGAGGCTGTCTGCCAGCGCGCGATTGAGCGCGACGAGTTGCGGAGCACCCACAGGCTCCGGATCGAGCCTGGCGAAGAAGCGGGCCGGAAGCCGCGCATAGCTGTTGTCAAAGGCCAATGTCATGACTGCAAGATAGGAAGACCATGCCTCCAGGGAAAGGGCCTGCCGCAAGCCGCGCCATTTCCTGCGCCGTTCCCCGCCCGTCCCCTTCGGCCAGGCCATGTCCTCGCGTCAGGCTGCCCGGCGTCATCGCCGCATTGACACCGGCACCACGCCTGCCCCAACATCGCCACCAACGAAGCGGCAAGCAGGAATTCCATGACGATGGCAGCGAATCCGGCGCCGGTAACCGCCGCGCCCCTGCGCGAGGCTGCGAATCAAGGCATCCGCCACGGCTTCTTCACGCGGGCGGGCGGCGTATCGCGCGGCATCTATGCGGGCCTCAATGTCGGCCTCGGCTCCGGTGACGAACGGTCCGCCGTTCATGAGAACCGCAGCCGGGTTGCCGCCAGCCTTGGCGTCGGCATTGAAATGCTTGTCTCGCCCTTCCAGGTTCATTCACCCGATGTCGTGACGGTTGAAGGGCCGATCACGGGAGAGCGTCCACGTGCCGATGGCATCGTCACGGCCACGCCCGGCCTCGCCATCGCCGTCGTCACGGCCGATTGCGGCCCCGTCCTTTTCGCCGACCCGCAAGCAGGCGTTATCGGCGCGGCCCATGCCGGCTGGAAGGGCGCGCTGGCCGGCATCCTGGAAAACACCGTGGCCGCCATGGAGGCGATCGGTGCAAGGCGCGAGCACATCGTGGCGGTGCTTGGCCCGTCCATCAGCCGTGACGCCTATGAGGTCGGCCCGGAGTTCGTGGAACGCTTCGCGGCGACAGATCCGGACCACGGCCGCTGGTTCGCACCCTCGCAGCGCGACGGCCATGCCATGTTCGACCTGCAGGGCTATACGGTGAACCGTCTCCTCGAGGCGGGCGTCCGTGCGTCCATGACCGGCCATTGCACCTATGCCGGCGAGGACGACTTCTATTCCTACCGCCGCAAGACCCATCGCGGCGAACCCGATTACGGCCGGCAGATGTCGGCCATCGTCCTGGAGGGAAAAGCGTAATGGCATTGCATTTCGACGAGGCGGAATTCGCCTCCCGCCGCGACCGGCTCGCCGTGGCCATGGCAGACCAGAAGCTGGACGCCGTCCTGCTCTTCGCGCAGGAAAGCATGTACTGGCTGACAGGCTACGACACCTTCGGCTTCTGCTTCTTCCAGTGCCTGGTGGTCAAGGCGGATGGCGAGATGGTCCTGCTCACGCGCTCGGCCGATCTGCGCCAGGCCCGTCACACATCCAACATCGAAAACATCATGATCTGGACCGACCGCGCCGGCGCCAACCCGGCCGTCAACCTGCGCGACCTGCTGCACGACATGGATCTGCTCGGCTGCCGCATCGGCGTGGAATATGACACGCACGGCCTTACCGCCCACAGCGGCCGGCTGCTCGACGAGCAGTTGCAGACCTTCGGCAGCATCATTGATGCCTCGGCGCTCGTTTCCGGCCTGCGCCTGATCAAGAGCCCGGCGGAAATCGAAAAGGTGCGCAAGGCTGCGGCCCTCGCCGACGATGCGCTCGACGCCGGCCTGAAACTCATCAAGCGCGGCGCCGACGAAGGCAAGATCCTCGCGGCCATGCAGGGCGCCGTCTTCGAGGGCGGTGGCGACTATCCGGCCAACGAATTCATCATCGGTTCGGGTCAGGATGCGTTGCTTTGCCGCTACAAGTCGGGCCGGCGCAAGCTGACCGCCAATGACCAGCTGACGCTCGAATGGGCCGGCGTCTACAACCGATATCACGCCGCCATGATGGAAACCGTCCTCACCGGCAAGGTATCGAAAAGGCACCGCGAACTGTTCGAGGCGGCGCAAGCGGCGCTGACCGCGGTGGAAAACGCCATGGTTCCGGGCAATACCTTCGGCGACGTCTTCGATGCCCATGCCCGCGCCATGGAGGCCCATGGCCTGACCAAGCACCGGCTCAATGCATGCGGCTATTCGCTCGGCGCGCGCTACACGCCTTCCTGGATGGAGCGCCAGATGTTCTACACCGGCAATCCCGAACCCGTCGCGCCGGACCAGACGCTCTTCGCCCACATGATCATCATGGATTCCGAGACCGGCACCGCCATGTGCCTCGGGCGCACCTACCTGACCACAACAGCCGCGCCCGAACGCCTCTCCCGTCACACGCCGGACTTGATCGTCCGTTGACAGTAATGCAACAAGAACGGGTATGATTTTCGAACCGGAAGGGGGCAGCCATGGAGACGATGCGCCGGATCGCCGCTGTTTGCATCGCCGCCCTCCTTTTGGCTGCCTGCTCGGCACAGGAAACGCTGACGCCGGAAGGCCAGTCCGCTGGAAGCGTCCCGGCATTGGTGCCGCCCCGGGTCTCGGCCGCCGCGCCCGGTCAGCCCGGCCTCGGCAATGCCCGCGTCCGCTTCGCCCCGATCGTCGGCTCCACCGTGGAGGCGGTCACGCCCATGTCACGCCGCATCTCCCTGAGGGCGAAGGAAGCCGGCATGATGATCGTCGCCGCGGAGGATCCGGGCCAGACCCATCTGGTCAAGGGCTATTTCTCGGCGCTCGCGGATGCCGGACAGACGACCGTCATCTATGTCTGGGACATTCTCGATGGCGCAGGCGACCGCATGCACCGCATCCAGGGACAGGAAACGGTTCCGGGCGAGCCCGATCCGGCCGCGCCCTGGAATGCCGTGCCCGCCGATGTCATGGAGCGCATCGGTGACCGCATGATGCGCGAACTCACCGCCTGGTTGGCCGCACACCCGGTGTGAGCCACGGGACCAGACCGGAGCGGGGCCGGACCGGCCATCAAGGTTTTTTAGCCTTGCCCACGTGAATCCACGGCTCAAGCCTTGCAATGCGGCGCGACGTGGCTAAAAGGCCGGTCATCGCCGATCGTCCCAGGGGCCCGCCATGAAATTGTTCGCCGGCAACTCAAACCGCGTGCTTGCCGAAGCCGTGGCACGATATCTCAACATTCCGCTCGGCAAGGCCTCCGTGCGCCGCTTCGCGGATCAGGAGATATTCGTCGAGATCAACGAGAATGTCCGCGGCGAGGACGTCTTCGTGCTCCAGTCGACATCCTATCCGGCCAACGATCACCTGATGGAACTCCTCATCATGATCGACGCGCTGCGGCGTTCCTCCGCACGGCGCATCACGGCCGTCATCCCCTATTTCGGCTACGCCCGCCAGGACCGCAAGCCGGCAGCCCGTACGCCCATTTCCGCCAAGCTGGTCGCCAACCTGATCACCGAGGCAGGCGCGAACCGCGTCCTGACGCTCGACCTTCACGCCGGCCAGATCCAGGGCTTTTTCGACATTCCCACCGACAACCTCTACGCCGTGCCCGTGCTGGCCCGCGACGTGAAGGCCCACTACGATCTCTCCAACCTGATGGTCGTTTCGCCCGATGTCGGCGGCGTGGTCCGCGCCCGCGCGCTCGGCAAGCGGCTCGATGCCCTTCTGGCCATCGTCGACAAGCGCCGCGAACGGCCCGGCGAATCGGAAGTCATGAACGTCATCGGCGACGTCGGCGGCAAGGACTGCATCCTCATCGACGACATCATCGATTCCGGCGGAACGCTGTGCAATGCCGCCGATGCCCTGCTCGGCAAGGGCGCGGCTTCCGTGACGGCCTACATCACCCATGGCGTCCTGTCGGGCGGCGCGGTCAACCGGATCACCGCGTCCAAGCTCAAGGAACTGGTGATCACCGATTCCATCCAGCCGACTGCGGCCGTCGAAGCAGCGCCCAACATCCGCGTCATCTCGATCGCCGACCTGATGGGCGAGGCCATTTCGCGCACCGCATCGGAACAGTCGGTGTCGTCGCTGTTCGACTGATGGCCCGGCCGGCCGGTCCGGACATCCGTTTCATTCCGTTGCCGGACGCCGATCCGGCCGACATCCTCGCCCACATGAGCGACCCGCGCATCCGCACGCACCTGCCGCTGCTGACCGGGGCCTGGGACGAGGCCGCCAATACGCGCTTCATCGACGGCAAGGCCAGCCGCTGGCGCGAAGACGGGCTGGGACACTGGGCGATCCACATCGATGGTGCCTATGCCGGCTGGGGCGGGTTCGAGAAGGACGGCGCCGCCTGGGATTACGGGCTGGTGCTGAAGCCGGAGTTCTACGGGCACGGGCATCGCATTACCCGGCAGGCGCTTGCCTTCGCCCGCACCCGCGCCGACATGGCAACGGTGACGTTCCTGCTCGCTCCCTCGCGGCGCAACCTGCGCGCCCTGGGGCGCCTCGGCGCGCGGCCCGATGGCGAGGCCATCCATTCCGGTCAGCGTTTTCTCCGTTTTCGCCTCGATCTCGCGTGACGCGGCAAGATAAAAGGGCGGCCCGCGGGGGACCGCCCTTTCGCGTCTCGGAAGGACGCGCTGCGTGTCGGCTTACATGCCGCCGACAGGCGACACGACCGGGCTGTCACCCACCATGACCGGCGTATCGACATCCGTGGAACCCGGACCGAAATCATAGGTCAGATTGTCGTTCGTCTCATAGTGCAGCATCACGACCGGATTGGCACCGACTTCCCCGGTCAGGTCGATCGACAGTGCCTCCGTTTCGCCCGGATCGACCTTGACATGGCCGATGGAGTTGGGCGGCGCGCCTGCACCATCGTCATGCACCACCACATAGCCGGTGCGATTGATCTCGACGCCAACACCCGTGATGCGGTTGCCTTCAACCTTGGCATTGGCGGTGTCGAGCTTGGGCGCATAGTCCGGATCGGACTGGGCGGCGGCCGGCGCAGCATAGAGCAGCGCAATGGCGGCGGCGGAGCAAAGCATCTTGGTCATAATCAACACCTTTCGTTTCGTTTGTTCGTCTGAAATGCGCCAAGGCGGCTCGGACGCTCAAATCGCATTCAGGCGGCCAACGGCATGCATGGCCCTGATGTTCCGGGACAAGGCGAAGACTTGCTTTTGCGGAACCGTTCGGCTATGAGCGCCCGGTCCGCGCAGACACCCTTGGAGGCAACGCGGACGCCGCGGCTCCCGCCCATGCTTGGCCGAGTGCTTTCCGCCTGAAACGGAAACACGGCCGTTCATGGGCCTTCGCGGCACGTCTCGCCCCGGTTCAACGGGGAAAGGCGCTCCAGAAACATGAAAAGGACCAGCCATGAGCCACGAAACCTACGAGCTCACGGCCGTCAAGCGCGATCGGGCAGGTAAGGGGTCCTCCCGAGCATTGCGGCGCAACGGCCAGATTCCCGCCGTCATCTACGGCGACAAGAAGTCTCCCCTTTCCATCGCCCTTCCCTATAAGGAAGTGCACCTGAAGATTCACGCCGGCGGGTTCATGACCACCATCGCGACGATCGATGTCGACGGCGAGAAGATCCAGGTCCTGCCCAAGGACTACCAGATGGATCCGGTGCGTGGCTTCACCATGCATGTCGACTTCCTGCGCGTTTCGCGCAACACGATGGTGACGGTGGAAATCCCGGTCCACTTCCTGAACGACGAGGCCGCGCCCGGCATCCGCCGCGGCGGCGTGCTGAACGTCGTGCGTCACGAAGTCGAGGTCGAATGCCCGGCCAATGCGATCCCCGAAGCCCTCGAGATTGACCTGACCGGCCTCGACATCGGCGATTCCGTTCACATTTCGGCGGTTACCCTGCCGGAAGGCGTGACGCCGACCATCACCGACCGTGACTTCACCATCGCCACCATCGCCGCACCGGCCGGCCTCAAGTCCGAGGAAGCCGCCGCGGATGAAGAGGGCGAAGAGGAAGCCGGCGAAGAGGAATAAGCCGGGCCTGAACGGCCCGGTCCAGCCCGGGAGGCCGGACCATGCTCATCCTTGCAGGTCTTGGAAACCCGGGCTCGAAATACGCGAACAACCGGCACAATGCCGGCTTCATGGCGGCGGACGCGATTGCCCGCCGCCATTCGTTTTCGCCCTGGACGAAGAAGTTCAAGGCCGACATCTGCGAGGGTATGCTCGGCGGCCGGAAGGTGCTGCTGATGAAGCCGCAGACCTTCATGAACCTGTCGGGCCAGGCGGTCGGCGAGGCGATGCGCTTCTACAAGCTGACGCCGGCCGACGTGACGGTCCTCTATGACGAACTCGACCTGGCGCCGGGCAAGATCCGCGTGAAGACCGGCGGCGGGACCGGCGGCCACAATGGCATCAAGTCCATGGATGCCCATTGCGGCAAGGATTACCGCCGCGTGCGCATCGGCATCGGCCATCCCGGTGACAAGAACCTCGTTCACAACTGGGTGCTCGGCGATTTCGCCAAGGCCGACGGCGAATGGCTGGACCCGCTGATGGATGCCATTGCCGACGCCGCGCCCCTGCTGGCGAAGGGCGACGATGCGGGCTTCATGAACCGTGTTTCCGTGCTGACCCGGCCGGCGAAAGCTGGCAGCCAGGACGAGCCTGCCGCACCCCCGAAGGCATCCGCCGCACCGGCCCCGAAGGGCAAGAGCCATATCCATCAGGCGCGCAACCGCAAGCCGCAGGTCAAGGTGCCCCAATCCGGCCCCATGGCCGAAATGCTGAAAAAGCTTCTCGGCAAGGAGTGAGCGCGCCAGCCGCGCCGACCCTTGACCTTTGCGCCCCCGTCGCCCATAGCCTTTCGCAAAATCAGACACCATCCGGCAGGCTTTCCCCATGGGCTTCAAATGCGGCATCGTCGGGCTTCCCAATGTGGGCAAGTCCACCCTTTTCAACGCGCTGACCAGGACGGCCGCCGCCCAGGCGGCGAACTATCCCTTCTGCACCATCGAGCCGAACACCGGCGAGGTCGCCGTGCCCGACCCGCGTCTTTACGAGATCGCGAAGATTGCCGGTTCGAAGGACATCATCCCCACCCGCATTGCCTTCGTGGACATTGCCGGCCTCGTGCGCGGCGCGTCGAAGGGCGAGGGCCTCGGCAACCAGTTCCTCGCCAATATCCGCGAGGTCGACGCCATCGTGC
The DNA here is from genome assembly GCF_046506625.1 of Zhengella sedimenti. Lineage (NCBI taxonomy): Bacteria > Pseudomonadati > Pseudomonadota > Alphaproteobacteria > Hyphomicrobiales > Notoacmeibacteraceae > Zhengella > Zhengella sedimenti. The sequence continues at coordinate 399,466 of NZ_JBKFFP010000003.1, read as the reverse complement.
ACGTCCTGCGTTGCTTCGAGGATGACGACATCACCCATGTCGAGGGCCGCATCGATCCCGTCGCCGACGCCGAGACCGTGGAAACCGAACTCATGCTGGCCGATCTGGACAGCCTGGAACGGCGCATCGTCAACATCCGCAAGCGCGCCCAGGCCAAGGACAAGGAATCGCTGGCGGTCCTGCCCGTCATGGAAAAGGCGCTGGCGCTGCTCCAGGACGGCAAGCCCGTCCGCCTCCTGCGCGGCGAACTCGACGCGGAGGAAATGAAGGTACTGGAAGGGCTGAACCTGCTCACCTCGCATCCGGTCCTCTATGTCTGCAATGTCTCGGAGGAGGAAGCCGCGACCGGCAATGCCCACACGAAGGCGGTCGAGGACATGGCTGCTGCCCAGGGCGCGTCCGTCGTGGTGATTTCAGCGGCCATCGAGGCCGAGGTGGCCCAACTCCCGGACGAGGAAGCCAGGGAATATCTGGAAGCCATGGGACTGGATGAGCCGGGCCTCGACCGGCTGATCCGCGCCGGTTACGACCTCTTGCACCTGATCACCTACTTCACGGTCGGCCCGAAAGAGGCCCGCGCCTGGACCGTCGAGCGGGGCACCAAGGCGCCGGCCGCCGCCGGGGTGATCCACACGGATTTCGAGCGGGGCTTCATCCGCGCCAACACGATCGCCTATCCGGATTTCGTCGGCCTCGGCGGCGAGCAGGCCGCCAAGGAAGCCGGCAAGGCCCGTGATGAAGGCAAGGAATACGTCGTCCAGGACGGTGACATCATGCATTTCCGGTTCAACACCTGAGACAGATGCCGCCGGCAGGCCTCAGCGCGCGTCAAGCAGCACGCGCCTTGCATTTGAGAAGAATTGCCGGCGCACAAGGACCGCGATCACGAAGACCGTCGACGCCATGAGCGCGAGCGGTCCGGCGAACCAGCCCAGATAGGCCAGTGCCATGAACAGCGCACGCTGGCCAGCCGTGAAGTGCCGGCTGGCCAGCACGTTCATCTCGCCGGCCCTCAGCGCCTGGCGCCGCCTTGTGGCGCTGTCGGCCTGGTCCGGCTGCTGCACGCCGCCGACAAGGATCGAGCAATAGTTGAACAGCCGGTAGGACCAGCCGAACTTGAAGAAGGCATAGACATAGATCAGCGTCAGGCCGACGAGTTTCAACTCGAACAGCGACCGGCTGATCGCCCCGACCAGCGGCAGGTCCTCGAAGAGGCGCAGCGCCTGCTCGGTCGCGCCCATGGCAGCAAAGCAGCCGCCGATGGCGAGCATGGCAACGGTGCCGAAGTAGGCCGCGCCCTGCTGCAATCCGCCCAACACGGCCGTATCGACCATCCGCATGTCGCGCTCGGCCATCACGAGCATCCATTCGCGCCTGCCATGCGCCATCAGGCCTGACAGCGAGCGGTGCTTGAGCGGCGTGTGATCGACGGCCAGTTCGAAGGCCAGCCATGCGGCGACGAAGGCGCTGAGGGCCGCCAGATCTGCGGCGGCGATCACGTCGAACAAACCATCCATTCCCGCGCGCCCTTCGCTTCCCGACCCGTCTGCGAGCCATGATTCACGTCATGGACTTCATGCTCGCCGTGGTGATACTGGCACACATGAATGCATCAGAGAAACCGGCCCTGCGCCGGACGCTGACCCTTCCCCTGCTGGTTTTTTACGGCGTCGGCGTAACGGTTGGCGCCGGTATCTTCGCCCTGATTGGCGAAATCCTGTCGCTGGCCGGAGACAAGGCGCCGCTGGCGTTCCTCCTGGCGGGGTTAATTGCCGGTGCGACGGGCTTCTCCTACGCGCTCCTCGTGCGCGTCTTTCCCCGCGCCGGCGGCGAAGCCGTCTTTGTCAACCGCGGTCTGGGCACGATCGCCGGACGTCTCGCAGGGCTTGGCGTGGTGATAACGGGGATCGTGTCAAGCGCCGTCATCGCGCTCGCCTTCGCTGGCTATGTCCAGGCGCTGATTGCCCTTCCCGCCCCGCTTCTGACAGCCGGCGTGGTGCTACTGCTGGCTTTCGTCGCCTGGTGGGGCGTGCGCGAAAGCGTCATCTTTGCGGCCGTCATCACCTTACTGGAAGTCGGCACGCTCGTTTTCATCATCCTGTCTGGCATGCCTTCGCTGGCCAATGCGGACGTTATGCTCAGCGCCTTTACACCGGTGGCTGATCTGGCGGTCATGGCGCCGGTCCTGTCGGGCGCAGTCATAGCCTTTTTCGCCTTCATCGGCTTCGAGGACATCGAGAACATGGCGGAAGAAACGCGCGACCCCGAGCGCACCGCCCCGCGTGCCATCCTTGTGACACTGGCAATCACCATGGTCATCTATGTGGCCTTGTCCGCCATTGCCGTGATGGCGCCGGACCGCGCCGCGATCACCGGTTCCGGCGCGCCCGTCGCCGTCCTTTTTGAAACGGTCACCGGGTGGTCCGGCCAGCCCATCGCCGCCATTGCGGCGATCGCCATGATCAACGGCATCCTTGTGCAGATCGTGATGGCCGCACGCGTTCTCTATGGCATGGCGAACGAAGGCTTGTTGCCGCGCTGGTTTGCTGCCGTAGACCCGGTTCACCGCACACCTGCGCGGGCAACCTGGGCAGTTGCAGCCGTCATCATCCTGCTGGCGCTCCTGTTCCCGCTGGTGCGGCTGGCGGAAGCGACAAGCCTTGTGACGCTCGTCGTCTTTACCCTGGTCAACCTGTCCCTCTTTTTCATCGCATCACGGCAACCGGAAACCGGCCTCTTGCCATGGCGCTGGTGGGGACTGGCAGGCGCGGCCATCAGCGCCGGCCTGGCACTCTTTCAGGTCTTGAGCGGCATTACCGGCGGACACTGAAGGCGAACCTAACTGCGTTGACCGCGCCCGCCAGGCGCGGTCGTCTCGGTGAAAGCGCATGAAGATACGCGCGACGCCGGACCCGGCCCCCTTTCGGGATCGCTTCCCGGTCAGGCCTTTTTCACGCCGCAGGTATTGATGCCGAGCAGCGAATAGGGCGGGCACCAGCCAAGTGCCGCGGTTGCGAGCAGGACGACGCCCACGATCAGCGCGACCCATCCCCAGGCGCCCGACGCCGTACCCATGAAATAGAGCGCCAGCAGGACGACGCCGGCAATGGCCCTGATGGCACGGTCGGCCGTGCCCATGTTGTTCTTGAACATTGCAAACTCCCTTGTGACCTCTGCGAACAGCCCCCGGCTTGAGCCGGACTTTCTGGCTGCGTTTGCACAATGGCAGCTTCGATCCGTCTTCTCTGTGACAAGGTCACCAAGGAACTCGGGTATTCTCCGTCAATCCTGCCCGGCCAGGGTATCGAGGCCCGGGATATCGGAAAGCCGGATCACGCCACGGTCCAGTTCCACAAGGCCGCGCGCGCGCAGGACTTCAAGCCTGCGGGAAACCACCTCGCGCGCAGAACCGATGGCCGTGGCGAGCGCCTGGTGTGTCAGGTGCACGGCATTCTGCGAATCCACGCGTTCCAGCAGCAGGCGCGCCAGCCTTTGCTCCACCTTCACGAAGGCGACCTGCTCCAGCAAGCGCGTGACATCGTTCAACCGTCCGGCGAAGGACCGGAACACGAAGGCGCGAAACGCTGCCGACTGGTCCATCAGCGCCAGGAACTCGCCGCGCGGTAGCACGGAAAAGGACACCTCCGCCTCCGCAATGCCCTCGCCCGTATAGGCTTCGCCGCCAAGAAGGCCGAGCGTCGTCTGGATGCAAGTCTGCCCGCGCTCGACCGTGTAGAGCAGGATTTCGCGGCCAGAGCGCCCGGTCAGATAGACGCCGACCCGGCCCTCGTGAACAAGGATGAAACCGCCCGCCTCATCGCCCGGACGGAACAGGACAGTGCCCGGCTCGGCCCTGGAAACCGGCAACCGGTCGAGGCTGGCTCTGACCGTGTCGTCAAGCGTGTCGGCGGCGGCTTCCATGCATCCGTCCAAGCTGGAGTCGAAGGGCTTGCGCGATGCTATCGCACGGCTATTGTGCCCGTCCATCATATTTCGGACCGCATGCATGACCGACACGATTCTGGCCTATGAGGATTTCCGGCCCGGCATGGAAATCGAACTGGGCACCTATGCCGTTTCAGCCGACGAAATCCGCGATTTCGCCAGCCGCTACGATCCGCAGCCGATGCACCTGGACGATGAGGCCGCCGCCGCAGGTCTCTTCGGCGCGCTGACGGCATCGGGCTGGCACACCGTTTCTATTGCCATGCGCCTCATGTGCGATCACTTCATCCTGAAGTCGACATCGCAGGGTGCGCCGGGCGTCGACTACGTGAACTGGAAAAGCCCCGTCTTTGCCGGCGACACGCTGACAGGCAAGTGCATCGTCCTGTCGAAGCGCCCGTCGGCGTCGCGGCCGGGGCTGGGATTCGTGCAGATCAGGAGTGAATTCCGCAACCAGCGCGGCGAACTCGTCTGCGAAATGGAAAACGCCGGCATCATGGGTCTGCGCGATCCGGAAGGAGCGGGCAAATGACACTCGGGGAGAAACTGGCCCTCGGCACCGTTCACCAGCTTGGGACACACACCTTCACGCCGGACGAGATCGTCGCATTTGCCTCGCGTTACGATCCCCAGCGCTTTCATCTCAGCGAAGAGGAGGCCGCAAAGACCCATTTCGGCCGCCTTTGCGCCTCCGGCTGGCATACAGCCGCGATCTGGATGAGCCGCAACGTGGCAGCCGACAAGGCCTTGGCGGAACGCTTGCGCGCGGCCGGCGAGACATCGGTCGAGTTCGGACCGGCGCTCGGCCTGAAGAATGTCCGATGGACCGCGCCGGTCTTTGCCGGTGACACGATCTCGTTCACGCGCTGTTTCCTGAACCTGAAGCCGCTCGGCAAGCGGCCTGGCTGGTTCCTGGCAGCAAAGCACTGCGAGGCCTTCAACGCCGCGGGGAAGAAGGTAATGGAGTTCGACAGCGCCCAGATGCTGCGCGACGGGGCGGCTTGAGCAGCAACCCCTGTGAGGCCGCGGAAGCAGGCTAAACGCTCGCCATGCTTCAGGCAGCCCGTCCCTTATGCCCAGTGCTAGTCAGTGCCCCTCGAACTCGACCAGCGTGCGGACGGTCACGCCGAGCGCTTCCAGCTTGCTGCGCCCGCCGAGTTCCGGCAGGTCGATGACAAAGCAAGCCGAGACGACATCGGCGCCCATCTGCTGGAGTAGCTTGACCGCACCCTCGGCTGTGCCGCCGGTCGCGATGAGATCGTCGACAAGGATCACCTTCTGGCCGGGCTGCACAGCGTCCTTGTGCATCTCCATTTCGTCCACGCCGTATTCCAGGCTGTAGGCGATCGAAACGGTCTCGTGTGGCAGCTTGCCCTTCTTGCGGATCGGCACGAAGCCGGATGACAGCTGGTGGGCCATGGCACCGCCGAGAATGAACCCGCGCGCCTCGATGCCGGCCACGTGGTCGATCTTGGATCCCGCCCACGGATGGACCAGTTCATCGACAGCCCGGCGAAAGGCCCGCGCGTCGCCGAGCAGCGTGGTGATGTCGCGGAAGATGATCCCGGGCTTGGGATAGTCGTGGATGGCGCGAATCGACGCGCGAAGGGTCTCGGCGAGCGTGCGGTTCATGGATGCCCCTTGGTTGCTTGATCCGTGGATGGACGTGAGCGGCTACCGTCATTTCATAACCGGCGGCAGAGAAAAGAAAAGGGCGCCACAGGGGCGCCCCATCAACTTTTCCAGTCACCGGCACCGGGAAGTCAGTGCCCGACGCTCGACCAGACCTTGCGCTTCGTCAGGTAGAGAAGGCCGCCAAAGACGAGCAGGAAGACGAGAACGCGGAAGCCGGTCTTCTTTCGATCTTCCAGCTTCGGCTCCGCTGCCCACATCATGAAGGCCGCGATGTCCTTGGAATACTGTTCAAGCGTCTCCGGGGAACCGTCGTCATAGGTCACGTAACCGTCATCGATCGGTTGGGCCATGGCGAGCGATTTGCCCGCGATGAAGTAGGGATTGTAATAGGTGCCTTCCGTGATCTCCATGCCTTCCGGCGGCTCTTCATTGTAACCGGTCAGCAGCGCGTGGATATAGTCGGGGCCCTGCTCCTGATACATCGTGAAGACGTCAAACACGAAGTTTGGAAAGCCGCGCTCCACGGCGCGTGCCTTGGCCAGCAGCGAGAAGTCCGGCGGCGCGGCGCCATTGTTGGCCGCCGCCGCGGCCTGGTCGTTCGGGAACGGCGACGGGAAGGTGTCGGAGGGGATGGCTGGGCGGGTGAACATCTCGCCATCGCTGTTGGGACCGTCCTCAACCTCGTATTCCGCGGCGAAGGCCTTGACCTGCTCTTCCGAGTAGCCGAGGTCCTCCAGATTGCGGAAGGCGACGCGCTTGAGGCCGTGGCAGGCAGCGCAGACTTCCTTGTAGACCTTCAGGCCGCGTTGCAACTGCCCCTTGTCATAGTGACCGAACGGGCCCGCGAAGGACCAGTCCATGTAGGCGGGCTTCTTGATCGGGAAGTGGGTCGGATTGGCTTCCGAGTGCCCGCCCTCCCCGGCGCCAAGAGCGCCGGTCGTGATCGCAAGGCCCAGTCCGAGAGCCGCGAAACCCTTGAGGATCGTTTTCATCATTCAGTCCTTTTCAAGCCTTGCGTCTCAGCCCTTGGTTTCCGGTGCCGCGGTTGCGCCGGCAGGCTGCGCATGCGCGCCGCCCTTGTTCTTTTCCAGCACCGCTTCGGTAATGGAATTCGGCAGCCGCTTCGGCGTCTCGATCAGGCCGAGGACCGGCATGATGATCAGGAAGAAGGCGAAGTAGTAAAGCGTGCCGATCTGCGCCATGGTCACATAGGTTCCTTCCGCCGGACGCGAGCCGAGCCAGCCAAGGAAGATCGTGCAGATGACGAAGAGCCAGAAGAACAGCTTGTACCACGGCCGGTAGACGGCCGAGCGCACCTTCGAGGTATCCAGCCATGGCAGGACGAAGAGCACCGCGATCGAGCCGAACATGGCAAGCACGCCGCCGAGCTTGGAGTCGATCGGCCCGATGTTGAAGGTGATGGCGCGCAGGATCGCGTAGAAGGGCAGGAAGTACCATTCAGGAACGATGTGCGCCGGCGTCACCAGCGGGTTGGCCGGGATGTAGTTGTCCGGATGTCCGAGGAAGTTCGGCATGTAGAACACGAAATAGGCGAACACGGCCAGGAAGGCGACCATGGCGAACGCATCCTTGATCGTCGCATAGGGCGTGAACGGCACCGTGTCCGTCTTGTGCTTCACCTCGATCCCGGTCGGGTTGGTCTGCCCGGTCACATGCAGGGCCCAGACATGCAGGATCACCACGCCGACCAGCATGAAGGGCAGCAGGTAGTGCAGCGAGAAGAAGCGGTTGAGCGTCGGATTGTCCACCGCGAAGCCGCCGAGCAGGAACTGCTGGATCGGCTCGCCGACCACCGGGAAGGCGGTGAAGAAGCCGGTGATGACGGTGGCGCCCCAGAAGGACATCTGGCCCCAGGGCAGGACGTAGCCCATGAAGGCCGTCGCCATCATCAGGAAGAAGATCAGCACGCCGAGAATCCAGAGCAGCTCGCGCGGCGCCTTGTAGGAACCGTAATAGAGACCGCGGAAGATATGGATATAGACGGCGATGAAGAAGAAGGATGCGCCGTTGGCGTGCATGTAGCGCAACAGCCAGCCGGAATTCACGTCACGCATGATCTTCTCGACCGAGTCGAACGCGATCCTCGTGTCGGCCGCATAATGCATGGCCAGCACCACACCCGTCAGGATCTGGACGACCAGCATGATCGCCAGGATGCCGCCGAAGGTATAGGCATAGTTCAGGTTGCGCGGAACCGGAAACGCGACAAAGGAATCATAGGCGAGCCGCGGCAGCGGCATGCGCGCATCGATCCACTTCTCGATGCCGGTTTTCGGTGTGTAGCTGGAATGTCCGCTCATTGGTCTTGTGTCCCTGTCCCTTACCCGATGCGGATCGTCGTGTCGGAGATGAAAGCATACTCGGGAATATGCAGGTTCTCCGGTGCCGGACCCTTGCGGATGCGGCCGGCCGTATCATAGTGCGAACCGTGGCACGGGCAGAACCAGCCGCCGAAATCGCCAGCCTGGCCGAGCGGCACGCAACCCAAGTGGGTGCACGATCCGATCATGACGATCCAGTTTTCCTTGCCCTCGCCCGCCGAGCGCGCCACGTCGGTAGCTTCGGCATCGCCGGCGAGGTTCGCATTGCGCGCGACCGGGTCCTTGAGTTCGGCCAGCGGCGTCGCATTGGCTTCCTCGATCTCCGTCTCCGTGCGGTTGCGGATGAAAATGGGCTTGCCCCGCCACTTCGCGGTCAGCGACATGCCCGGCTCCAGCGCGGAAACGTCGACCTCGATCGAGGCGAGCGCCAGCGTGGAAGCGTCCGGACGCATCTGGTCAATGAACGGCCACACGGCGAAAGCCGTCCCGACCACGCCGGTCATCCCGGTCGCGATGTACAGAAAATCCCGGCGATTGTGCTCGGAAACTTCGTTTGCGCTCATAGGTCTGTTCCTTGTACCTGAACAATGCCGGCTGCCCCCGCGTTGGCTTGTCATGCCCGAGCCGGGAATGACGGAGCGGCCAGACGGAATCCCTCTGCATTTGGCGAATGCTTCTATTGACGATGCCTGCCCTTGTCCAGACTGGAGAAAGGTAGAACGGCTATTTGTCGCGGGATTCCACGAGAAGCTTTCAAAGCCGCACCTTCAACAAGCGCCGAGCCGAACCAGCACCTCATCCGGGATGCCCATCTCGCGGACCAGCGCATCGTGGCGGCGCAATCCGATGAGTTCCCGCTGGATGAAATAGGCATGGACCGCCCGCGCCGCATCGTTCAGCCGCTCCGGCCTTGAAGGATCCTCGCGCCGGGTCGCCTTGAGCACGCCGAGCGCTGCCTCGACCCGCCGGCCGGCCATGCCGAGGGACACGGCCATCTCCGCAGCCGCCTCGTACTGGAAGGCGGCGGCAAGCGGATCGTCTGGCGCTCCCTGCCCTGTCCTCGCCGGTGACTTGGGAAAACGGGTCATTCGAGTATGCGTTCCACCACCTGAAGAACGATGACATCGGGATCGAAGCGCTCGATCATGGCGCGGTCGAACCCGCCTTGCTGGTGGTGCAACCATAGCACGGATGCGAAATGCCGCGCAAAGAGCGGCCTGAACAGGCCGAAGGTGAAGGAGTCGCCGATCACTGCAATGCTCAGCTTCGATGCGGGATCGGCCACCGCGCCTTCCGCTATCAGGTAGGGGGCCATGCCGGCCACGGCATTGCCATCCGCATGCGTCAACGCTTCCGTGGCGATGCCCTGCATCGAGAACAGGGGCTGCCTGAACACGGGCATCTGTTCACCCCTGGAAACGCCCTCGCCGTTGATCGTCGCGAAGTCGCCTTCACGGTCAATGGACTTCGTTCCGGCATAGACCCCGTCCACCGTGCCATGGACCGGCTCCATGTCGAGCTTTTCCAACAGTCGGTCGAAGATGAAGAGCGCGCCCAGCTGGTTCCAGTGCGTGTCGCGCTTCCAGTAGAGCGGACCGGTCGCTTTCGCCGCGTCAAGGACCGCCTTGCTGTCGATATAGGCGATGCCCCGCGCGGCCAGGCTGGCATGGACCAGCGCGGCGGTGTCGGGTCCCCGCCTGTCCGCGAGATGGTTTGCCGGCAGGAATTCCGGATAGATCGAATGCTTGTCCGGCGCCAGCATGAAAACGAAGCGCTTTCCGGCGCGTGCCTGCGCTTCATGCAGTTCCGTGGCGATTGCCGTCCAGTATTCGGCGCCCGCCACATCGGCATACCGGCCACGATGGCGGTTGCGCAAGCTGCCGGAATTGTAGAAACCCCAGCCGTCGACGCCCTCGACAACCGCCCCGCCACGGCCGCTGTCGCGCAGGAATGCGGCGGCATCCTTCATGTCGCCCGCCAGCCCGAAGGCGGAATCCGCGAATCCCTCCAGGCTGCGCCGCCAGTCCGCGTCCTGCCAAGGGCATATTCGCATCTGCATCTGGCAGGCGGCGAAATCCGGCAAACGGGCGATCAGCGGCACGGCCGGGATCGCCAGCACGAGCGCCACGACAAGGAGGTAGCCGCCGAGGAGGAAATGCCGGAAGGCCGTGCTGCTTGTCCACATCGCGTCAGAACCGGAAATAGAGGAACGGATTGTAGCGGGCGTCCGCCAGGAGCGTGAGCGAAACGGCGAACAGGCCAAGGGAAATCCAGTTTCGCATGACCAGCCGGTTCTGTAGCGCCGTCGTGGGCAGCAGGCGCGCTGCCATGTCGCCCGCCGCGCCGAATATGGCGTTCCACACGCGCTGCGGCGTCAGCGCCAGAACCGTGCCGGCCGCCAACGCGAAGAACCAGGCGGGTCCGAAAGCCTGCCCGAAGGCTTCGTCCATCACGCCATTGCCCGAAAGGCCGGCCAGGGCCCCGAAATAGGCCAGGGCGTCCGCCAGGCTCTCCGCCCTGAACCAGACCCAGGACGTCATGACGGCCAGGAGGCAATAGGCCTGGCTGGCAAGCGCCGGCATCCGGGCCAGCCAGCGCCCCAGCCACGCCCGCTCCAGCACCAGGAAGACGCCGTGGTGCAGCCCCCAGATGACGAAGGTCCAGCTGGCCCCGTGCCACAGGCCACACAGGAGAAACACGATCATCAGGTTGGCGTAGGTGCGGGCCGGCCCGGCGCGATTGCCACCCAGCGGAATGTAGAGATAGTCGCGGAACCAGCGCGACAGCGACATGTGCCAGCGCCGCCAGAAACCTGTCACGGAACCGGCGGTGTAGGGCAGCCGGAAATTGCGCGGAAAGCCGAAACCGAGCAAGAGGCCCAGTCCGATGGCCATCAGGCTGTAACCGGAGAAATCGTAGTAGATCTGTAGGCTGTAGGAGACGATGCCCGCCCATGCCTCCCAGGCATCGAGCGCTGTGCCGTTGGCGAAGGCGACATCGGCGACGCGGCCGATTTCATTGGCGATCATCACCTTCTGCGCCAGCCCGATGATGAAGACGCGCACGCCGATGACACTGCGCCACAGGCTGTGACGGCGATGCGAGATCTGCCGCGCCACGGTCGCATAGCGCACGATGGGGCCGGCGACGAGCTGCGGGAACATCGTTATGTAGAGCGCCACATGGCTTGCCCGCCGCTCTGCCGGTGCCGCGCCGCGCTTGACATCGACAAGGTAGGAGATCGCCTGGAACGAAAAGAAGGAAACGCCGAGCGGCAATTCGATGCCCGGCGCAGGAATGCCCCCACCGGTCACCGCATTGACGGTCTCGACGGCGAAATCCGCGTATTTCGCGATGCCGAGGACAGCCAGGTTCCAGGCCACGCCCGCCGCGAGCGCGCCCTTCACGCCCTTCGCGATGGCCAGGCCCGCCTGCCAGTTGACCGCGACGCTGATGAGCAGCACCGCGACGAAGACGGGCTCGCCATAGGCATAGAAAATCAGGCTGGCCGTCAGCAGGACGGCATTCTTGGCCTCCATGCCGCGCGCAAGCCAGTATCCGGCCAGGAAAAGGGGCAGGAAGAGATAAAGGAACAGGTTGGAACTGAAGACCATGTGCCCGCCAAGCCGTTTTGCCGGACCATGCTTTTAGACGCAGCCGCGATTGGTGCCAAGCCGCCTGCCGCCCGCAGGCCGGCCCCGCGCTACCGGCAGGCTGCCATCCTGTCGACAAGCGCGCCGTAGACGGCCTTCACCCTGCCCCGCGCCTGCGATGACAAGGCAGCATAATTGCGCAGGCCCGGCGCCGAGTTCACCTCGATGACATGATAGTCCCGGGCGGGCGCGGCGATATCCGCCGTCATGATGTCCACCCCCGCGAAGAGCAGCCCGCAGGCCTGCGCCGCCCGCGCGGCAATATCGAGGAAATCGGGGTGAACCGTGCCGGTCACGTCGGCGGACCGCCCGCCGGTGGAAAGGTTGGCGTTGGGCATCAGCACGACGCGCTGGCCCGCCGCCGGCACCGAAGCCGGCTCCAGCCCCTGGGCCGCCAGTTCGGCCGCGATGCGCGGATCGTCCGGAGCAAGGCCCGCCGGCCGGTCCTCGCGACGGAACGCCTCGAGCGCCTGGACGACGAGTTCGGCCACGGAGGAGAGTCCGTCGCCCATGACGGTGAAAGGCGCGCGCTCATAGGCCGCCATCACCTTGCCGTCGAGCACCACCAGACGGTAGTCGCGCCCCGTCGCCGGAACCTGGAGCAGCGCCTTGTCGGCCGTCTCGAAAATGTCGCGGATGCCCTCGAACAGCCGTTCGAACGAGGTCACTTTCATCACGCCCTTGCCCGCCGTGCCCTCGTTGGGCTTGAGAAACAGCGGAAAGCCGTGACGGTTTGCGAAGGCGAGCGCCGGCTCGGCAAAGGCCAGCCCTGCGGCCAGCGTCCTGCTCTTCAGCGCCAGTTCCGCCCGGTAGCGCGGGCTGAACAACAGCACGCCCTCCGGCGTGGACAGCCCGCTTCCCGCCAGCAATTGCGCGCTGTAGGCCTTGTCGCGGGCAAGCTGGCTGGCGCCCTGGCCATTGATGTCGAAGGCCGTCCCCATGAAGAACGCACGCCGCCCGTCCGGATATTCGATGGCGCCGGAATAACCGTAGCGCCTGTCGCCATGAAGCGTGTAGCCGCGTTCGGCGCAGACCTCCTGCAGGATCGAATAGACGAAATGGCCGCGCGCGCCTTCCGCGTCGAGAGGCTGGAATGTCATGCGGCGCGCTCCATCGGCTATTCCGCCGCCTCGCTGCGTTGCGCCCGGTCGGCGAGGAACCCGCCGGACTGGCGCGCCCACAGCCGGGCATAGAGACCGCCCGCATCGACCAGTTCGTCATGCGTGCCCGTCTCCACGATCGCGCCCTTGTCAACCACGATCAGCCGGTCCATTGCGGCAATGGTGGAAAGCCGGTGGGCAATGGCGATCACCGTCTTGCCCTCCATCAGGTCGGCCAGCTTGTCCTGGATCGCCGCCTCGATCTCCGAATCCAGCGCGGATGTCGCCTCGTCGAGGATCAGCACCGGCGCGTCCTTGAGCATCATGCGCGCAATGGCGATCCGCTGGCGCTGGCCGCCGGACAGCTTCACGCCCCGCTCGCCCACATGCGCCTCATAGCCCTTGCGGCCCTTCATGTCGCTGACGGTCTGGATGAAATCATGCGCGGCCGCGCGCCGTGCAGCCGCCTCGATTTCCGCCTGGGAAGCACCTGGCCGGCCATAGGCGATGTTGTCGCTGATCGAGCGGTGCATGAGCATCGGCTCCTGCGCCACCACGCCGAACTGCGCGCGCAGCGAAGCCTGTGTCAGGTCGCGCACATCGACGCCGTCCAGCGTGATGCGCCCGCCCTCGACATCGAACAGGCGCAGGAGAAGATGCACGATCGTCGTCTTGCCCGCCCCTGACGGACCGACCAGCGCCACCTTCTCGCCCGGCCGGATTTCCAGGTTGAGCCCCTCGATCACGCCCTCTCCCTTGCCGTAATGGAAGGTCACGTCCTCGAAGCGAACATGCCCTTTGGCCCGTTCCATGACCCTGGCCTGCGGGCGGTCCGTGATGGCCGGAGCGACCGAGATCGTGGCCGCCGAATCCTGAACGGTCGCAAAATCGCGCACCAGCCCGTTCATGGCGAACATCAGCCAGCCCGACATGTGGGCAAGACGGAAGGTCAGCCCCACCGCCGTCGCCACGGCACCGGTGGTCAGTGCGCCCTCCATCCAGCCGGATACGGCCAGCCAGCCCGTCACGCCCATCATCAGCCCGCTGAGCGCGACGACCGAGGCCCGCACGGCGGCGATGGCGCGCACCTGCGCGCGCGAGGCGTCAAGCTGGTCCTCCATCGCCTCGCGCACATAGGCATGTTCGCGCCGTCCGCTGTCGAAAAGCTTGACAGCCATGATGTTGGTGAAGGCGTCGACCATGCGTCCGTTGGAGACGGAGCGCATGTCGGCCACTTTCTTGCTGCGCGCGCGTACCTTCGGCATCAGCTTCCAGCCGATCGCAACGTATCCGGCGAGCCAGACGGCGACCGCCAGGCCCATGACGGGATCGAGCGTGGTCAGGATGGTGAATGTGAGAATGATGAAGACGACGAAATTCCAGAAAGTCTGAAGGATGCCGGTCATGAAATCGCTGACCGATTGTCCCGCCTGCATCACCTTGGTCGCGATCCGCCCGGCGAAATCGTTCTGGTAGAAGCCGTAAGGCTGCTCGATCACGCGCCGGAACGCCTGCCAGCGCACCCGCGTGTAGAACCCCGGCGCGATGACGACCTGCTCGACGATTGTCCCGGCGATCAGCACTGCGGTACGTCCCAGCAGCACCAGCGCAAGAAGGCCGAGCAGTTGCGGCCAGTGATCGCTGAGCAGGGTCGCGGGCTCCGCGCCATCGAGAATGTCGATCAGCCAGCCGAGCGCCCAGTAGAGTCCGGCTTCGACCAAACCGGTCAGGCCGCCGGCAACGAAGGCCGCGATGAACGGTCCCTTCGCCTGCACCGCGAAATGACGGATGAAGTCCATCGCCTGCCGCGGCAGGACATCCCGGTCCGTGTCGCCGAACGGATTGATGATCCGTTCGGCGCGGTGGAGCATCCAGCCGACAGGATTGCGCCGTTCGCTCATTCCGCCGCTTCCGTTTCTGTCTCCCCCTCGTCGATGAGGAACCCTCCGGACTGGCGCGCCCAGAGCTGGGCGTAAAGCCCGCCGGCGGCGACCAGTTCGTCATGCGTGCCGGTTTCGACGATGGCGCCCTCGTCCATCACCACAAGCCGGTCCATGGCCGCGATGGTCGAAAGCCGGTGGGCGATGGCGATCACCGTCTTGCCCTCCATCAACCGGTAGAGATTGTCCTGGATGGCGGCTTCCGCTTCCGAATCGAGCGCGGAGGTCGCCTCGTCGAGGATCAGGATCGGCGCGTCCTTGAGCATGACGCGGGCAATGGCGATGCGCTGGCGCTGGCCGCCGGATAGCTTCACCCCGCGCTCGCCGACATGGGCATCGTAGCCGGTCCGGCCCTTGGCATCCGCCAGTCCGAGGATGAAGTCATGGGCTTCGGCACGCCGCGCCGCTTCCTCCATCGCCGTGTCCGGAGCGTCCGGCCGGCCATAGAGGATGTTGTCGCGCACCGAGCGGTGCAGCAGCGAAGTATCCTGCGTCACCATGCCGATGGCCGCCCGCAGGCTCTCCTGCGTCACGCCGGCGATCTCCTGCCCGTCGATCAGGATTCGCCCGCCCTCCACGTCATGAAAGCGAAGCAGCAGGTTGACCAGCGTCGACTTGCCGGCCCCCGACCGTCCCACCACGCCGATCTTCTCGCCGGGCCTGACATCGAGGTTCAGCCGCTCGATGACGCCCTTGCCCTTGCCATAGTGGAAGGTCACATCCTCGAAACGGACATGGCCCTCGTCGACGCGCAGCGCCCGTGCGCCCGGACGGTCCGTGACCGAATGAGGCCGCGACAGCGTCTGCATACCGTCGATGGCCATGCCGATGTTCTCGAACAGGCCGGACAGTTCCCACATGATCCAGTGGCTCATTCCGTTGAGACGCAGCACCAGCCCCAGCCCGATGGCCACCGCGCCTGCCGTGACCCCGGAGCCGAGCCACAACCAGATGCCGACCGCGCCAACGGCGAACAGCAGGCCGTTGTTGAGCAGCGACAGCATCACCTCCAGCTTGGTGACGAGGCGCATCTGCGGATGCACGGTCGTCAGGAAATCGCGCATCGACTGGCGCGCATAGGCCTCCTCGGCGCGGGCATGGGAGAACAGTTTCACCGTCATGATGTTGGTGTAGCTGTCCACGATGCGGCCCGTCATGGCAGAACGCGCATCGGCCTGTGTCTCCGAAATGTCGCGCATCAGCGGCAGGTAGTGGCGCAGCGTCAGGCCATAGCCGATGAGCCAGACGAGAAACGGCACCATCAGGGCCACGTCGAAACTGGCGATCAGCGCCAGCGTGCCGAAGACATAGACCCCGACATAGACGAACACGTTGACCGCCTTCATCAGCGTGTCGCGCACGCCAAGCGCAGCTTGCAAGAGCTTTGTCGCCACCCGTCCGGCGAACTCGTCCTGGTAGAAGGCCATCGACTGGCGCAGCAGGTAGCGATGGCCGAGCCAGCGGATGATCATCGGGAAATTGCCGATCACCGACTGGTGCAGGATCAGCGAATCGATGAGCGTCAGCGCCGGCAGGATCACGAGGATCACCGCACCCATCCAGACCAGTTGCCAGAACTCGGTCTGCAGGAAAGTCTCGCGGTCGGCGGATGCCAGCCAGTCCACGACATTGCCGAGAAAGGCGAAGAGCGTGACCTCGAACACCGCGATCAGCGAGGAAAAGAAAGCGATCAGCACCAGCCAGGGCCAGATCGGGCGCGAGAAATGCCAGACGAACGGCCACAGGGCCGCCGGAGGCTGTTCCGGCACCTGTTCCGGGAACGGATCGATCCGTGCCTCGAACCATCTGAACAATGCAGCGACCATGCGCGCGGTCTCTCCTGGCATCCTGGCTGCGGCCGCGCCGCAGCCGGCTCTTATAGGCCTGCAAGGTGGCGCTGTCATGTCGCTTGGCAAGCAACTTCCGGCACGCTACGGAAACGCGCCATGAGCCACGACCTGCGCATAGCCCTGTTCCAGCCGGACATTCCCGGCAATACCGGCACCATCATCCGCACCGCCGCCTGCCTCGGCTTGGGCGTCGACATCATCGCACCGGCCGGCTTCGACTTTTCCGACCGCGCGCTGAAGCGCTCCGGCATGGATTATGTCGAACTTGCCGCGGTGACGAGGCATGACGACTGGGCAGCATTCGACGACTGGCGCAAAGCCCGGCGCCGGCGTCTGGCGCTCTTCACGACAAAAGGCGCGCAGCCCTATACCGGCTTCGCGTTCCAGCCGGGCGACATCCTTCTGTTCGGCCGGGAAAGCGCCGGTGCGCCGGACTTCGTCCACCACGCGGCCGATGCCCGCCTGCTCATTCCCATGGAGGAAGGACGGCGCAGCCTGAACCTCGCCGTCTCGGCCGCGATGGCGGCAGGCGAGGCGATCCGCCAGTTGCGCTGATCAGTCGGCGCTTTTCAGCCGCCGCATCGTGAATTCGATCACGTCGCCCGGCCATTCGCTCCAGCTTTCGATTTCCGTCCAGTAGGCCTGGCGGGGATATCGGGCCAGGAATTCGCGCGCCTTCTCGCGCGCCTGCGGACGCGGCAGACGGAATGTCTCCCGCACGAAGCCGTCGCGCGGCAAGCGTCCCCCCTGCGCACGGCTCTCGTCGAGACGCCGCTTGAGGCCGTCCAGCGGAGGACGGGTGGGAACACGCATGACAAACACTCCCGGAGCCTCTATGCGTGAAAAATACTAGGGACGGATACCGCGCCTGGCGAGTCTTTTTCTGGCCGTCGCGGCGATTGCAGATTGAGGAGGCATGATGGAACGGCCCGACATTCCCGCCGGCCTGCCGGACGGCATCGAGGAAAAGAAGACGCTGGCCAGGGCATGGTTCGAGGAACTGCGCGACCGCATCTGCGCCGGTTTCGAGGCGCTCGAGGATGAGGTGCCCGAACCGCATGGCGGCGGCGAACCCGGCCGCTTCGAGCGTCGCGAATGGCAACGCGACGAGGGCCGCGGCGGTGGCGGCGTCATGTCCATGATGCATGGCCGCCTGTTCGAGAAGGTCGGCGTCCATACCTCGACCGTCCATGGCGAGTTCTCGCCGGAATTTCGCAACCAGATCCCCGGCGCCAACGAGGATCCGCGCTTCTGGGCGTCGGGCATTTCGCTGATCTGCCACCCGGTCAACCCGAACGTCCCGGCCGTGCACATGAACACCCGCATGGTGGTGACGACACGCCAGTGGTTCGGCGGCGGCGCGGACCTGACGCCGGTGCTCGACCGGCGCCGCACCCAGGACGACCCCGACGCCCTCACGTTCCACAAGGCGATGAGATTCGTCTGCGACAAGCATGCCGGCGTCGCCGACCACGAACGCTACAAGGCCTGGTGCGACGAGTATTTCTTCCTGCCGCACAGGAACGAACCGCGCGGCATCGGCGGCATCTTCTACGACTGGCTGCATTCACCGGTCGAAAAGGGAGGATGGGACGCCGATTTCGCCTTCACCCAGGATGTCGGCCGGACCTTTCTCGTCGCCTATTCCCATATCGTGCGGCAGAATTTCGCGGCCGCCTGGACCGATGCCGACCGCGAGGAACAACTCGTCCGGCGCGGGCGCTACGTGGAATTCAACCTTCTCTACGATCGCGGCACGATCTTCGGCCTGAAGACCGGCGGCAACATCGATTCCATCCTGTCTTCCATGCCCCCGGTGGTGAAGTGGCCGTGAGCGCCCTACATGCGGAAAGGCGGCCGGTCATTGACGGCTGTCACAACAGCGGCCGCATTTCGCCCTATACTGAAATGGTATGGCAAACAGCACAGGAGGATAAGCCATGAAGGAATTCCATTGTGGATCGCTCGTTCCGGGCTGTGACTGGCACACCCGCCATGAGGACGAGGCCGAGGTGATCCGCCGCGCGGTGGAGCATTTGCGCACCACCCATGGCGAAACCATCATCCGCGAAAGCATGCTGGATGCGATCCGTTCCAAGATCACCCGCAGCGGCGAGGCTGCCTGACGCAAATCCGTTCTTTCCGGCCCGGCACGTCCGGGCCGGTTGATCACAGGTCAGTCCCGTGGCTGCACCGCGGCGGCTTTCCGCCGCGCCAGGGCGACAAGGTCGTCTTTCGTGAGCGAAAAGCCCGACGATACCCAGGCGTCCTCGAGCGCGGTGAGAAGACGGCCCATGGCAGGACCGGCCGGGATGCCGGCATCACCGAGATCCTTGCCGCGCACCGGCATCACGGGCCGCTCGAAGGCAAGCGCCTGTCTCCACTGGTGCAGGCGCAAAGCGTGCGCGCGCATCTGCTTGTCCGAAACCGTGGCCGGGGAACTGGCCGAAGCCAGGGCCAGTGCGATCCTGTCGCGCACACCCTGTTCGGGACCGCGATAGAGCAGTCTGGCGAGACCGCCGTCCGACACATCCTCCGGTGGCGTGTCGGCGAAGGCCCATTCGCGCAGGCGCTTGCGCTCGTCGCCCGACAGGCGCAGGCGATCCGCCAGGGCTTCCATGCGGGCACTGTCCGGAGGCAGCATGGCTTCAAGGCGCAGCATCGCGTCGAGCGGCAGGCCGGCATGATTTTCCGCGGCCAGCAGTCCATGAATGCCGTCAATGCCCCATTTCTCGCTCTCGGGCAGGATGGCGGTCAGAACGCCGGTCTGACGCATCCACAGCAGCGCGCGCGAGGGATCGGGCGCGCTGAGCAGCTTTTTCATCTCCGCCCAGACGCGTTCGGCCGACAGCCGGTCCATGCCGCCCTTCAGCCGCGCGCAGGCTTTCAGACCCTCCGCGTCCGGCCGGCCATGCCCGTACCAGGCGAAGAAGCGGAAGAAACGCAGGATGCGCAGATAATCCTCGCGGATTCGCGTGTCCGCGTCGCCGATGAAGCGCAGGGTGCGCGATTGAAGGTCGGCAAGCCCGCCCACATGGTCGACCACCTCGCCATCCGCCTTCGCGTAGAGCGCGTTGATGGTGAAATCGCGCCGTTCCGCATCCGTCTTCCAGTCCCGCCCGAACCGGACGGTCGCATGGCGGCCATGGGTTTCGACATCGCAGCGCAGCGTCGTCACTTCATGCGGGATACCATTGGCGATCACGGTGATCGTGCCGTGCTCGTAGCCCGTCGGCACCGCCTTGAAGCCGGCGGCTTGCGCCCGCGCGATCGTTTCGTCCGGCAAGGTCGTCGTGGCGATGTCGATGTCGCTGACCGCCTGGCCGAGCAGCGTGTTGCGCACCGCGCCGCCGGCGACGCGGGCTTCCTCACCATCTTCGCACAGCGCCGCCAGAAGCGCTTGCAGGCCGGGTTCATCGAGCCAGTCGGCCTTGCCGGCCAGGGAAACCGTGCCGCTCAAGCATAAAGCCTTTCATAGATCGTCCGGATGATCCCGGCGGTGACGCCCCAGATGTAGCGGTCCCCGTGCGGCATCGTCCAGAAGAAGCGTTCCTGACCCTCCCAGATCCGGCTTTCGCGCACGTGGTTCGCCGGGTTCATCAGGAAGGCCAGCGGCACCTCGAACACGGCCGCCACTTCCTCCGGATTGGCAACGACGCTGGCATCGGGGTCCACGAGCCCGAAGATCGGCGCGATTCGGTAGCCGCTTCCCGTCAGGTAGTCCGGCATCCGTCCGAACACCTCCACCCTGTCCGGCGCGATGCCGATTTCCTCATGCGTTTCGCGCAGCGCCGCGGCCTCCGGCGTGGCGTCCTCCGGGTCGATGCGCCCGCCGGGAAAGGCCACCTGGCCGGAATGGCTGCGCAGGGTTTCCGTGCGCTGGGTCAGGATGATGTTCGGCCCGCCGGCGCGCTCGACCAGCGGAACGAGCACCGCGGCATCGCGCAATTGCGGCTTGACGATGAGGTGGCGCAGCGCCGGGTTGAGATGATGGTCGCCGTGATCGTCGGTGCCGAACGGCCCGTCCTCGTGGGAAAGGCGCGCGCGCAGGTCCGCGACGGTGAAGCCGGCCGCCATATCGCTCACGGTCATTGCGACAGGGCCTCCAGCCGTTCCATCGTCATCATCGGGAAAACGGCGCCTTTCGAGCGCAGCGCGAACATCTCGGTTCCGTCGATGGTGACCGTCTCGCCCAGGGCGACGAGATCGTACATTACCGCGCGCGAGACCAGCGCCTCCAGCCGTCCGCGTACATGTACATAGGGCTTCAGTCCGCCCGTGCCGTCCTCGTCGACGAAGCGCAGCGGATGGTCCGGCCCGGCCTCCACCAGGTCGCCGACATTGGTGCGGAATGTCACCACCTGCTCTTCCCCGGTCCCGCTCGCCACCGCCTCGACAGCCACGAAGGGCGCGTCCTCCACGCGGATGAGCACCTTTTCCACAGGCGTGACGAGATAGGTCTCGCCATCCTCGTCCTTGCGCAGGACGGTGGAGAAGAGCCGCACCAGCGCTTCCCGGCCGATGGGCGTACCCATGTAGAACCAGGTCCCGTCGCGGCGGATTTCCATGTCGATGGCGCCGCAATGCTCCGGGTTCCAGCGTTCCACCGGCGGCAAGCCCCGGTCCTGGCCCACGGCGCGGCTGATCAGGGCTTCCAGCCCGGCGCTCTCGCGGGCTGCGGAAAGGCTGCCTTGCGGCGTCTCGGCGGGGTCGGTTTTGTTCGTCATGGTCACGAAATAGTCACCGTTATTGCGCTTGTCAGCCCTGTTGGCTGGTTTAATTTGAGCAATGACGCAATCATCCTGTTCAGTATGCGTCACCGATCCGGCCAGGAAAAGGAAGTCGATGATGAGCCTGATGACCCCTGACAAGCCGTTGAGCGAAGAGCAGATGATCGCCGAGGCCGAAGCGGCCCTGGCCGACATCGCGAAGGCGCGCGAGGCGGTCGGCGAGGTGATCTTCGGTCAGGAAAGCGTGGTCGAGCGCGCCATCGTGGCGCTGCTGGCCGGTGGCCACGCGCTGCTGGTGGGTGTTCCGGGCCTCGCCAAGACCAAGCTGGTCGACACGCTCGGCTCGGTACTCGGCCTTGATGCACGCCGCATCCAGTTCACGCCGGACCTCATGCCGTCCGACATCCTGGGATCGGAAGTGATGGAGGAGGACGAGAACCGCCGCCGTTCGTTCCGCTTCATCCCGGGGCCGGTTTTCGCCCAGCTTCTCATGGCCGACGAGATCAACCGCGCATCGCCGCGCACCCAGTCGGCCCTGCTGCAATCCATGCAGGAATACCACGTTACGGTCGCCGGTCACCGCCATGACCTGCCCTCGCCGTTCCATGTCCTGGCCACGCAGAACCCGCTCGAACAGGAAGGCACCTATCCTCTCCCCGAAGCCCAGCTTGACCGCTTCCTGATGCAGATTGACATCCTCTATCCCGAGCTGGAGGCAGAGCGGCGCATCCTGCTGGAAACCACCGGAACCGGGGATGCGAAGGCGCGCAATGTCATGTCCGCCGGCCGTCTTCTGCAGATCCAGCAGCTTGTCCGGCGCATGCCGGTGCCCGAAAGCGTGGTCGAAGCCATCCTCAAGCTGGTCCGCTCCGCCCGCCCGGGAAATGGCAATGCGGAAACCGACCGTCATGTCGCCTGGGGCCCCGGTCCGCGCGCCAGCCAGGCGCTGACCCTGTGCGCCCGCGCCCGTGCCCTCTACGACGGCCGCCTGGCCCCTTCGGTCGACGATGTCGCAGCACTTGCCGAACCCGTCCTGCAGCACCGCATGGCACTCACCTTCGCGGCCCGTGCGGAAGGCATGAACGTGCGCACGGTCATCGCCCGCCTGGCCGAAGAGATCGGCTGATGGCGCCGCTGGGCGCGATCGCCGAACCGGTCGCCGCGCGCGATGCGCTGGCGCGCGCCCGCCTGCGGGCCTCCCTCGTGCCGGACCTCCTGGTCGAGGCGCGCCGCATCGTTTCCACCGTCATTTCCGGCTGGCATGGACGGCGCAAGCGCGGTATCGGTGAGAATTTCTGGCAATACCGGCCCTATGTCGAAGGCGAGGCGATGTCGCGCATCGACTGGCGCCGCTCCGCGCGCGACGACCATACCTATGTGCGCGACAACGAGTGGGAGGCGGCCCATACCGTCTGGCTGTGGTCCGACCCCTCGCCCTCCATGCTGTTCAAGTCGTCGCTCACGTCGGTATCGAAGGAAAGCCGCGCGCTGGTGCTGGCGCTGGCGCTGGCGGAACTCCTGGCCCGCTCCGGCGAACGCATCGGCTGGCCCGGCCTCACCGACCCGATCACCGCGCGCAATGCCGCCGAACGCTTGGCCGAGCGCCTGATCCATGCGCCCGACCTGCCGGGAAAGCCGGATTTCACCATGATCCGCCGGTTTTCCGACATTGTCATCGTCTCCGACTTCCTCGACCCGGTCGAGGACATGCGCGCCTGGCTCGAACCGCTCGCGGGCCGCGGCGTGCGCGCCCACCTGATCGAGGTCTGCGATCCGGCCGAGGAGCAGTTCCCCTATGCCGGACGCACCGAATTCCGCGATCCCGAGACCGGCGAGAAGCTGCGCGCCGGGCGCGCCGAGGCATTCCGTGACGACTACGCGGCCCTCTACCGGGCGCGGCGGGATGACATGGCCGCATGGGCGCGCCGCCTCGGCTGGAGCTATACGGTGAACCACACCGACCAACTAGCCTCCGGCGCGCTTGTCGCGGTGCACATGGCCATGAGCGAGCCGCAGGCACTTGCCGGAGCGGGCCGATGATCGCGGGGCTGCCCCTCACCTTCGCCAGCCCGGCCATCCTGTTCGGACTCCTGGCCCTGCCGGTCATCTGGTGGCTCCTGCGCCTCACCCCGCCGCATCCGCGCGAAGAGGTGTTCCCGCCGCTGCGCATCCTGGCGCGCGTGCTCAAGACCGAGGAAACGCCGCAGAAAAGCCCCTGGTGGCTGACGCTCCTGCGCCTGCTGATGGCCGCGCTGGTCATCTTCGCGCTGGCCGGTCCCGTCTTCAATCCGCGCGAGGCCGTCGTCGCCGGCAACGGTCCGCTGGTACTGGTCGTCGACAATGGCTGGGCCGCCGCGCCTGACTGGGAGCGCCGCCGCGAGACCGCCGCGACGCTCATCGACGACGCCGCCGAGGCCGGCATGCCCGTCATCCTCGCCCTGACCGCCGAGAAGGCCAACACGGCCATCGGCCCCTTCGATCCGGCCACCGCGCGCGACCGCCTTGCCGCGGCCGAGCCGCGGCCGGTGCCCGTCGACCGGGTCGCGGCCTTCGCGCGCATCGCCGAGACGCTGGACGACCAGACGGGCGTGACACTGGCCATGCTGACCGATGGCCTGCAAACGGACGGCGACGATGCCGCCTTTGCCCAGATACAGGGGATCGCGCCGGAAACCGTTATCTGGGCCGATGAACGGTCCGGCGCCCTGACCGGCATCGCCGCCACCGGCAACGGCGCCACGGCTCTGGACGTCTCCGTCATCCGTCCCTCCGATGAAACGGGACCGGCACTTGCCACGCTTTATGCCCTGGACGACAAGGGCCGGCGCATTGGCGAGGCGCAGGCCGCCTTCCGGCCCGGTGATACAATCGCGCAGGCCAGTTTCGAGGCGCCTTTCGAGTTGCGCAACGACTATGCCGCCATCGTGGTCGAGGGCGCCGGCCATGCGGCAGCAACCCGCGTCCTGGACGACAATGCGCGCCGCCGGCGCGTGGCTCTGATCTCGGCATCGGAGGCCGACCGGGCCCAGCCGCTGCTGTCTCCGCTCTACTACATCCGCCGTGCCCTGACCCCCTTCGCCGATCTTGTCGAGCCGCAGACCAACGACCTGAACGCGGCAATTCCCGAAATCCTCGATCAAAAGCCCGCCGTGATCGTGATGTCTGACATCGGCGTCATTCCCCAGGCGGCGCGCGAGGCGCTTTCGTCATGGGTCGAAGGCGGCGGCACGCTGGTGCGCTTTGCCGGTCCCCGCCTTGCCGGTACGCCGGAATTCGACGATCTCCTGCCGGTTCGCCTGCGCTCGGGCGAACGCGCGCTTGGCGGATCGCTGTCCTGGACGGAACCCCAGCCGGTCGCGGAATTCCCGGCGACCGGCGGCTTTGCCGGTCTCACCCCGCCACGCGAGGTCACGGTGTCGCGCCAGGTCCTGGCCGAACCGGAGCCGGGGATTGTCGAGCGGACCTGGGCCGCGCTCGCCGACGGCACGCCGCTGGTCACCGGCGGCCCGCGCGGCGACGGAACGATCGTCCTGTTCCATGTGACGCCCGAGGCGACGTGGTCGAACCTGCCGATTTCCGGCACCTTCGTGGAAATGCTCCGGCGCATCGTGCAATTCTCGCGCAACCAGGGCGCCCTCGCACTTGCCTCGGGAGGACAGGTGGCCGCGACGCTGGCGCCGTGGCGCATGATCGGCGCCAACGGTGCGCTCGTGCCCCCGACGCCGGACGCCCGTCCGCTCGACCTGTCCGCCGGCCTGCCGCCCGTCACCCTGGAGCATCCCCCCGGCCTCTATGGCACCGAGGATGGTGTCGTCGCGCGCAACCTCCTGCCCGAAGACGCCGCGCTGGTGCCACTCACGCGGCCGCAATTCAATGCGCCCGTGACCGGCATCGGTTATGGCGCCGATGAGTCGGCATCCCTGAAGGGTCCGCTGCTGGCCAGCGCCGCCGCCTTGCTGGCCCTGGACACGCTCATCGTCTTCTGGCTCTCCGGCCTCATGACGCGACGGCCGCGCCGCGCCGCCGCTGCGGCCGGCCTTGTGCTGGCATTCACGACGGCAATGATGATGTCCGCCCTCGCGCCTGATGCGCTTGCGCAGGAAGCCAGCGACCAGAAGCCCGGCGATGCCGAAGCCATCGCCGCGATCGAACAGACGCGGCTGGCCTATGTCGTCACCGGCAATGGCAGCATCGACGCGGTTTCGCGCGCCGGCCTGCGCGGCCTGTCGGATTTCCTCATCCGCAAGACCGCGCTGGAACCCGGCGAACCGGTCGGCCTGGACATCGCCACGGACGAACTGGCCTTCTACCCCATCATCTACTGGCCGGTGGACGCCAGCGTGCCAGTGCCGCCACCGGGCGCGCTGGCGCGTATCGACGCCTACATGCAACAGGGCGGGACCGTGCTTTTCGACACCCGCGACGCCTATTCGGCCGGGTTCGGCGCGAACGCGGCGTCGCCGGCCACCCAGCGCCTGCGCGAGATCCTCGCGTCGATGAACGTGCCGGCGCTGGAGCCCGTCCCGCCCGATCACGTGCTCACCAAGTCGTTCTACATCCTTGCAGGCTTTCCCGGCCGCTATTCTGCCTCTCCGCTCTGGGTCGAGGCCTCGCTCAATGCCGACAGCGGCGAGGACCGGCCCGTGCGAACAGGAGACGGCGTCTCTCCCATCCTGATCACCGGCAACGATTTCGCCGGCGCCTGGGCCATCGACGCCGATGGCGATTTTCTCCTGCCGACCGTGCCCAACAACCCGCTGCAGCGTGTCTATGCGTTCCGCGCCGGCGTGAACATCATGATGTACATGCTGACAGGCAACTACAAGGCGGACCAGGTCCACATCCCGGCGCTGCTGGAACGGCTCGGACAATGAGGCAGCGCGCATGAACCAGGTTTCCCTGTCCTTCGATCCGCTCCTCGCCTGGCCCTGGCTCGCCGGTGCCGCCGCCGTGCTTGCATTGCTGGCACTGGCCGGCATCGTGCTCGGCCAGCGTGGCGCCTGGATCCGGGCCACCGCCATGGCGGCGCTCGTACTTGCTCTCGCCAATCCGGTGCTGCTGGAAGAGGAACGCGATCCGGTCAGGAGCGTGGTCGGTGTCATCGTCGACCGCAGCCAGAGCCAGGACATCGGCACCCGCAATGCCGAGGCGGACGCCGCATTGGAAGCGCTGAAGGCCCGCCTGGCCCGCTTCCCCGAATTCGAACTTCGCGTCGCCGAGGCCGGCCGCGGCGACCGCGCCGACGAACGCGTAGAGACCCGCCTGTTCGGCGCCTTGTCCGGCCTTCTGTCCGATGTCCCGCCCTCGCGCGTCGCCGGCGGCATCCTGATCACCGACGGGCAGGTCCATGACGTGCCGGAAAACCTTCAGGCGCTCGGTTTCAACGCGCCGGTCCATGGCCTGATCACTGGCGAGGCCGACGAGTTCGACCGCCGTATCCGCTTTGTCGAGGCACCGCGGTTCGGCATTGCCGGCAAGCCGCTGGAATTGACCTACGAGGTCACCGGAACGGGCGATGGCAGCGGCGGCGCGGTTTCGGTCGAGGTGCGGATCAACGGCGAACTCGTCTCCACCGAACAGGCGGTGGCGGGGCAAACCATGCCGCTGGAGATCGTCGTCCCCAATGGCGGGCGCAACATCGTCGAACTGTCCATCCCGCGCGCCGACGGCGAGGTGACGCCGGCCAACAATCGCGCCGTGGCCGTGATCGACGGCATCCGCGAGAACCTGCGAGTCCTGCTCGTCTCGGGTGAACCGCATGCGGGCGAGCGCACCTGGCGCAACCTGCTCAAGTCGGACGCCTCGGTCGATCTCGTCCACTTCACCATCCTGCGCCCGCCGGAAAAGCAGGATGGCACGCCGATCAACGAGCTTTCCCTGATCGCCTTTCCGACCCGCGAACTCTTCGTGGAGAAGATCGACGACTTCGACCTCATCATCCTGGACCGCTACCAGCACCGCGATGTTCTGCCGGTTCTCTACTACGACTACATCGCGCAATATGTGAGCAATGGCGGCGCCCTGCTGGTCGCGGCAGGTCCGGAATATGCTGGCGAACAGTCCATCGCCCGCACACCGCTGCTGCCCGCCCTGCCCGCCATGCCGACCGGCCAGGTGATCGACCAGGCCTTTCATCCGCGCCTGACCGATACCGGCGAACGCCACCCAGTCACGCGCGGTCTGGAAGGTTCGGCCAGCGAACCGCCGCAATGGAGCCGCTGGTTCCGGCAGGTCGCCGTCGACCGGCCGGAGGGCGAGGTGGTGATGCGCGGCGTCGGGGAACGCCCGTTGCTGATCCTCAACCGCCATGGCGAGGGCCGCGTGGCGCAGCTTCTCTCCGACCAGGGCTGGCTGTGGGCGCGCGGCTTCGAGGGCGGCGGCCCGCATGTGGCGCTCTACCGTCGCATCGCGCACTGGCTGATGCGCGAACCGGAACTGGAAGAGGAGCGCCTGACGGCCGAAGGCCGCGGCATGCTGCTGGAAGTGCGCCGTCAGACCATGGCCGCGGAGGCAGGCTCCGCAACCGTCATCCTGCCTTCGGGAAAGACGGCCGAGGTGCCGCTGTCGGCCGAATCGCCCGGCATTTTCACCGGCACGCTGGAGGGCGAGGAGATCGGCCTCTACCAGGTGGCCAATGACGACCTGTTCGCGCTCGCCCATGTCGGCCCTGTCAATGCGCCGGAATTCGCCGAGACCGTATCGACGACGGCGAAGCTCGATCCCATCGCCAAGGCCAGCGGTGGGGCCGTGCGCCGTCTGGCCGGCGATCGTCTTCCCGGCATCGTCCCGGTCCGGCCCAATGCGCCGGCCTCCGGACGCGACTGGCTGGGCCTGCGGTCTTCGGGCGACAGCGTCTTGCGCTCGCTCAACCGCACGCCGCTTTTCGCCGGCTTCCTCGGCCTCGGGCTTCTGCTGCTCGCGCTCGGTTCCATGTGGTGGCGCGAAGGCCGGTAGCACCCGGCGTCACGGGCTCCGCCGAGCGGGCCCGACACATGCATTGCGGCGAAGCGTCTTGATGCGGCCTTCCCTTTGGCTCGCGAGAGGCTATCTTTTGCCGTGAGAGGATCGAATCCAGGAGAACGAGATGAACCAGCCGGAAGGCTACACGCCGCCGAAGGTATGGACGTGGAACAAGGAAAACGGCGGCCGTTTCGCCAGCATCAACCGCCCGGTCGCCGGTCCGACCCATGACAAGGACCTGCCCGTCGGCAAGCATCCCCTGCAGCTTTACTCGCTCGCCACGCCGAACGGCGTCAAGGTGACCGTCATGCTGGAGGAACTGCTGGCGACGGGACACAAGGGCGCCGAATACGATGCCTGGCTGATCCGCATCAACGAGGGCGACCAGTTTTCCAGCGGCTTCGTCGCCGCCAATCCGAATTCGAAGATCCCCGCCCTGGTCGACCGGTCCGGCGAAAAGCCGGTCCGCGTTTTCGAATCCGGTTCCATCCTGCTGTACCTGGCAGAGAAGTTCGGCGCTTTCCTGCCCGCTGGTCACGCCGCGCGCACCGAGGCGCTCAACTGGCTGTTCTGGCAGATGGGCGCGGCGCCTTATCTGGGCGGCGGGTTCGGCCATTTCTATGCCTATGCGCCCTTCAAGATCGAATACGCCATCGACCGCTTCACCATGGAAATAAAGCGCCAGCTTGACGTGCTGGACCGCCACCTGGCCGAAAACCGCTACATGGCGGGCGACGAATACTCCATCGCCGACATGGCCATCTGGCCCTGGTACGGCAATCTTGTCGCCGGCCTGATCTACGACGATTCCGCCACCTTCATCGAAGCGCACACCTACCAGAACGTGATCCGCTGGCAGAAGGAGATCTGGGACCGGCCGGCGGTGAAACGGGGACGCATGGTCAACCGCGCTTTCGGAAAGCCCGAGGAGCAGCTTCGCGAGCGCCATGACGCGTCCGATTTCGAAACAAGCACCTGGGACAAGATCGGCACTGATGAAGGCTGATCCCTGCGGTTCGCCGGATGCCAGGCGCGGCGGACCCCGTCAGCGCCGCGCCGGCGGCCGCGCCTGCTCCGCGTGCGTCAGCAGGCCTGTCAGCCTGCCGGCCGCGCCGTCAACCAGTTCGCAGGCAAGCAGCCGCGCGGGATCGACCGGCCGCAGCATGGTGACCTGCCCGTATGGCAGGCGACGGAAACCGAGCGGTCCGTAATAGGATTCGTCACCGACGAGCACGACCACGCCGGATCCTTCACCCTGCGCGGCCTCCAGTGCCAGCGCCACCAGCTTGCGGCCAACGCCCTTGCTTTTCCACGCCGGCTTGACGGCCAGCGGCCCCAGCAGATGGCCGCGTCCCTCGCCGGCCCGGATCGGCGTCATGCGGACCGAGCCGATGATGTCGCCGGCATGGACTGCAACGAAGGACAGGCGCGGATCATGCGGCCCGCCTTCCCGGATCGCTTGCGCCGCGCGGGCGAAGCGGCCCGGCCCGAACGCTTCCTCATTGATGGATTCGATGGCGTCGTCGTGGGCCGGATCTTCCGGCAGATAGGCGATGTCGGTCGTGTTCATGTCGGTCATCCGGTCGTCGAGCGTTCGCATGGGCGCTCCCGCGCATGCGCGTTAGGGCTGCCTGAAGCTCAGGCGCGGGCTCGTCGTCGGATGATGCAATGGGACACGGATTTTCCCCTCGGCGCGTCGCGTCTTTTCCCGCTAGCCGATCACGGAGGGGATGTCCAGCGCCCGTTTCGCCTGTCACTGACGGTCTGTTCAGGACAAGGGGGCTTTCCATACCGGCTCCAGGGCTCCAATTGGGTATGGAGAACGGAAAGGAACCGGACGATGGGTATGCTGATCGATGGCCAGTGGCAGGACAAGTGGTATGATACGGAGTCGACTGGCGGGCGGTTCGAACGGCAGGAATCACAGCTGCGCAACTGGGTGACACGCGACGGCTCCCCCGGCCCCTCCGGCGAAGGCGGCTTCAAGGCGGAACCGGGCCGATATCATCTCTACGTGTCGCTTGCCTGTCCATGGGCCCATCGCACATTGATCGTTCGCAGGCTCAAGGGGCTCGAAGACATCATCTCGGTGGACGTCGTCCATTGGCTGATGGCGGAGAACGGCTGGGAATTCCGCGCGGAAGATGGCGCCACTGGCGACACGTTGCACGGCTTCGATTTCCTGCATCAGGTCTACACGAAGAACCGGCCGGACTATACGGGCCGCGTGACCGTTCCCGTGCTGTGGGATCGCCATCGCGAATGCATCGTCTCCAACGAGTCCGCCGAGATCATCCGCATGCTGAACACGGCCTTTGATGATTGGGGCGACGCCTCGCTCGACCTCTATCCCGGGAACCTGCGCGAAGAGATCGACGCCATCAACGCCAAGGTCTACGAGAACGTCAACAATGGCGTCTACAAGGCAGGCTTCGCGACCACGAAGGAAGCCTACGAGGAAGCCTTCGACTCCCTTTTCGCGACCCTCGACGAACTGGAAGACCGGTTGTCGCGCAGCCGCTATCTCGTCGGCGACACGATGACCGAGGCCGACTGGCGGCTCTTCACGACGCTGATACGGTTCGACCCGGTCTATGTCGGCCACTTCAAGTGCAATCTGCGCCGCGTCGCCGATTACCCGAACCTGTCGAACTACCTGCGCGATCTCTACCAGGTGCCGGGCATCGCCGGAACGGTCGATCTTCACCACATCAAGAACCACTATTACGGCTCGCACGAAACGATCAATCCGAGCCGCATCGTGCCCAAGGGTCCGGAACTCGATTGGGACGCCCCGCACGACCGCGACAGGTTCAGCCGGCGCGGACCTACCAGAATGGCGATCTGACCGCGTCGCCGAACACCTCCGCGAGGCGTGCGCGTGTGGCGCGGGTGGTTTCCTCCGGCAGGGCGTCGAGCGGAAAGAAGCCTGCTTCGGCGATTTCACGGTCGGGCCGGCGCGGTCCGGTCTGGTCGAATGCCTCGACGAGGTAGAGCGCCACGTGGTCGCGCCGGCTGGCGCGCCGGTTGAAATGAAACGACACCAGGCGTGCCGGACTTGCCAGCCGCAGATTGCCCTCTTCCTGCAATTCGCGCGCAAGCGCGTCATCGGCGCTTTCGCCGGGTTCGACCCCGCCGCCCGGCAATTGCCAGCCCGGCACATAGGTATGCCTGACGAGAAAGACCGCATTGCTTTTCCTGTCATGCACGATGGCGCGCACGCCGAGTGTCATCGGCCGGGCCAGCAGGAAGAAGACATGGAACAACCGGATGCGCCAGAGTGTCCTGCCTTCCCGCTCAGGCATCATGCCGCCTCCGGCAACGCTGGAAAGGCACCGGGCTTTCGCCTATGAAAAGACCCATGTTCCGCCTCGCTCACCTTTCGGATGTCCATCTCGGCCCCTTGCCGCCCGTCCGCTATCGCGATCTCGTGTCCAAGCGCATTACCGGCTATGTCAACTGGCACCGGCATCGCAGCCGCAACCTGGGCGAAGATGTCCTGACCCGGGTATGCGCCGACATTCTCGACTTCAAGCCCGACCACATTGCCCTGACCGGCGATCTCGTCAACCTGGCGCTGGACGCCGAGATCGAGGCCGCGCGCGTCTGGCTTGAAGCCTTCGCCCCTCCCGGCGACGCGTCGGTCGTCCCGGGAAACCACGATGCCTATGTGCCGGGCGCGCTTGACAAGGCATGCCGTGCCTGGAGCCCCTGGATGAGCGGCGACGGCGCCAATGCCACGGCCACCCGAAAATCCTTTCCCTTCCTGCGCGTTCGGGGTCCGGTCGCCCTGATCGGCGTGTCCTCCGCCGTCGCCACCGCGCCCTTCCTTGCCAGCGGCGAGTTCAGCGGCAAGCAGGCGCGCAACCTTGCCGCGATATTGGAGGATACGGGTGCGCGCGGCCTCTACCGGATCATCATGATCCACCATCCGCCGCTCCGGGGCGCCGCCTCGCCCTACAAGCGCCTCTACGGCATTGGCCGTTTCCAGAAGACCGTGCTCAAGGCCGGCGCTGAACTCGTACTGCACGGCCACACCCATCTGCCGACCCTGGGCCACATTCGCGGCGAAGGCCGCTCCATCCCCGTCGCGGGCGTTCCGGCGGGCGGTCAGGGACTGAACGGCCACAAGCCCGCTGCCGGCTATTCCCTCTTCGACATCGAGGGCGAACCCGGCGCATGGACGACGCTGATGCGCCGCCGCGCCCTGACCAGCCATACGCTCGGCGTCGCCGAGGTGGAGCACCGGCGGCTGGAGGAATGACCGGCGGTCTCAGCCGCCCCTGTTCCAGAAATCCAGCCCCGTCGCCCCGAGCCGGTCCCACAGCAATGCGATGACGACGCCGCCACCGGCGAGCGCGCCGAGCAGGAAGATCATCAGGCCCTCGAAAAACCCGCCGCTCTCCTTGGTTCGGACGGCGTCGTGCGCCGCTGCGGCATCCAGGTGCCGGACCGGAGTGACGTCGCCCGCCACCATGCGCTGCCGTTCGACGATCCGCTCGCCGATATAACGCGCCACGTGATCGGCAATGACCGTCACGTCCGGATTTTCGGCCAGGACGACCCGCCCGAGCCGCGTATCCTTGAGAAAACGATAGGTGCGCTTGTCGCGGCCCATGGTGACATGGGCCGTGGCGTCGATCCAGAACCGGGGCTGGAGCCCGGACGAGAGCGCCAGGTCGAACTGGTCGTCTTCGGCCGGAATATCGTCGAGCAAGGGTTGCAGCTCCTGCACGAGAAGCTCCAGCCGCATGGTCTGGGCCTCGCGCAGTTCCACCACGACGTCGTCCCGGTCAGCCGTGTTGTTCTTCACGATCCGGATGACGTCGGACAGCTTGCGCATGCTGTTGCCGGTTTCGGTTTGCGGCATTCCGCCGGTCTGTTTGTCTGCCATGTCGCGCCCTGCGCTTTCACCAGCCACAATGGTTAACAGGAGCTTGACGGAAAAGCACGGCAAAAAGAAGAAGGCCCGCCACGCCCGGCGCTGCGCAAATGCGGATTGGCGCTTCCGCCTAACCCTGGCGCGCGTTTTCGCCGATCAGCCGGATGATCGCCTCGGTCTGCTCGTCGATCAGCATGTGGCCCGTGGCACCAAACAGGTGCAGGGCGAAGAGCGGCGGCAGGTCGCGCGCCTGGCTGGCCGGCAGAACCCTGTCCTCCGTGCCCCAGATCACCTTGACGGGCATCGGCAGGCCGGCCAGTTGCTCGCGCGGGATGACCCCCTGCACACCGTCGCGCGTCATCAGCGACGCCACGTCCAGGAGCATCTCGCGCTGGCCTTCGCGGGCACGAATACCGGCAAGCATGTCGAGCGAATGCGCGTTGACCGGGTGACGGTAGCCGACCATTTCCTCCAGGCACGGAAGCAGTTCGTCGCGCTCCACGGCCTGCGCGTAGCGTGTCAGCAGGCGGATATTGATCTCCGGCCCGAACCCGCCCGGCGACAGCAGCGTCAGTGAGGCAATCCTGTCCGGTGCGGCAACTGCCATCAGCGAGGCGACCGCACCGCCCATGGAATGCCCGGCCAGGTGAAACCGGCCGATGCCTTCGCTTTCCATGTGCGCCAGCACAGCCTGCACCGCGATCTTGACCGGACCTGCGCCGGGATAGGCAAGCGAGCGGCCATGCCCCGGCAGGTCGGGTGTCAGCACGAGACGGTCGCGCGACAGCGCCGCGGCGACCGGCTCCCACACATGATGCGAGGCGCCGAACCCGTGCAGCAGCACCAGCGGTTCGCCACCCTCGCCGCGCCGCGCGCAGAACAGGTCCTGGCTCATTTCCCTCTCCCCTTCCCGGTCAGGCCCGCCGGCGCGAACCGGCGGGCGGTGCCGCATATCGTCATTTCCCGCCGACAATCCGGTTGGCGGCCGAAACGATGGCGTTCAGCGAGGCGGTGACGATGTTCGTGTTGATCCCGACGCCGAACAACCTTCCGCCGGGGTGCTCCATTTCCATGTAGCAGATGGCCGACGCGTTCGAGCCCGAATGCAGCGAGTGCTCGGAATAATCGACGACGGACATCGCCACGCCCAGATGCTTGGAGAGCGCATCGACGAACCCGTCGATCGGCCCCGTGCCGCGCCCGGAAATGGTGATCTCCTTGCCATTGTCGAGGATCGTGGCCTCAAGGATGCGCACGCCCTTTTCCGACGTGTCGGGATAAGTGTGATGATCGACGAACTTCAGCCGCGCGCCCGGCTGGTCCACGTAGCGCTCGATGAACCGCTCGTAGATGCGCTTCGACGGCAGTTCCCGGCCTTCCCGGTCGGTGATGTCCTGGATGTCCTCGCGGAACTCCACCTGCAGGTTGCGCGGCAGGTTCAGCCCGTAATCGGCCTGCAGGATATAGGCGATGCCGCCCTTGCCCGACTGCGAGTTGATGCGGATGATCGCCTCGTAGCTGCGGCCGACGTCCTGCGGATCGATCGGCAGGTAGGGCACTTCCCAAAGCGGCTTGTTGGCCTGCTTGATGGCCTTCATGCCCTTGTTGATCGCGTCCTGGTGCGAGCCCGAAAAGGCCGTGTAGACCAGTTCGCCCACGTAGGGATGGCGCTCCGGGATGCGCAACTGGTTGGAATACTCGTAGACATCCTTCATCCGGTTGATGTCGCGGCAATCCAGCTGCGGGTCGACACCCTGCGTGTACATGTTGAGCGCCAGCGTCACGATATCGACATTGCCGGTGCGCTCGCCATTGCCGAACAGCGTGCCCTCGACGCGGTCGGCGCCGGCCATCAGGCCCAGTTCGGTGGCGGCAATGCCGGTGCCCCGGTCGTTGTGGGGATGCAGCGACAGGATGATGTTCTCGCGGTTGTCGAGATTGCGGCTCATCCACTCGATCTGGTCGGCATAGATGTTTGGCGTCGCCATCTCCACCGTCGCCGGCAGGTTGATGATCAGCTTGTTGTCCGGCGTCGGCTTCACGATTTCGGTGACGGCGTTGCAGATCTCCAGCGCCACTTCCAGTTCGGTGCCGGTGAAGCTTTCCGGCGAGTATTCGAAGCGGTAGCCGCCGCCGGCCTTGGCCGCCATGTCGGTGATCATCTTCGCCGCGTCGACGGCGATCTGCTTGATGCCGGCCACGTCCTTGCCGAAGACCACCCGGCGCTGCAGTTCCGATGTCGAGTTGTAGAAGTGGATGATCGGCCGGTTCGCCCCTTCCAGCGCCTCGAAGGTGCGCGTGATGAGTTCCGGCCGGCACTGCACCAGCACCTGCAGCGACACGTCATCGGGCACGTTGCTCTCTTCGACGCACCAGCGCGCGAAGTCGAAATCCGTCTGCGATGCGGAGGGAAAACCGATCTCGATTTCCTTGAAGCCCATGTCGAGGAGCAACTGGAACATGCGCGCCTTGCGGTCATGGCCCATGGGGTCGATCAGGGCCTGGTTGCCGTCGCGCAGGTCCACCGAGCACCAGATCGGCGCCTTCTCGATCCGCCGGGAGGGCCAGGTGCGGTCGGTCAGGTTCACTTGCGGATAGGGCTGGTACTTCTCGGCGGCGTCCGCCATGCCACGTGCAGTGGACGGGGGAGTCATCTCGTTCATCTCAAACTTCTCTTTCCGGCGCCACGAACGCGTCTCAGGCTGTCGATGCGCGCTTTCTGGGCGATTTTTCTCAGGATGTAAACGGAGAGGAGCAGGGCCTTGGCGGCAATCCGGCCGCCAGGCGCTCCTCAGCGGACCTGGCGGACGCCGCTAAGAAGCAGAAGGCCGAGCAGGCCCGTGGCGCGGGACGCGCGGGCATGGATCATGTGCCGGGCCGGACGGATGGTCATGGCGGGCATATAAGGCCAAGCCCGCCTTCCGGTCAAGCCGCTTGGGTTGCGGGGTGTTTCCCGCGCGCACCACATGCCCTATGTTCCGTTCGCGAAGAACCCGGCAACAGGAGGAGGCTTTCCATGCGCGTCGATATCGTCTCGGACGTCGTCTGTCCGTGGTGCGCGGTCGGCTACTACCAGCTTGCCGAGGCGGCACGCCAGGCCGGCACGCGGCTCGAAGTCCACTGGCATCCCTTCCAGCTCAATCCCCATATCGGTCCCGAAGGCGAGAACCTGCGCGATCACCTGGCGGCGAAATACGGAACCACGCCGGAACAATCGAAGGCGGCGCGCGACAGGATCACCGCGCTTGGCGCAGACGTCGGCTTCAGCTTCGATTTCAGCGACGACACACGGACCTGGAACACGTTCGATGCCCACCGGCTGATCGGCTGGGCGGAACTGCACGGACGCCAGCACGAGACCAAGCTGGCACTGCTGAAAGCCAATTTCACCGATAACCGCAACGTCTCGGACCATGCCGTCCTCGTCGACGTGGCCCGCTCGGCAGGCCTCGACGGAGACGAGGCGCGCGCGATGCTGGCATCCGGCGCCTATGTCGACGAACTGCGCGCGGCGATGGATTTCTGGCGCGCCCGCGGCATATCCGGCGTGCCCTCGGTCATCTTTCTGGGCCGCCATCTCGTCACCGGCGCGCAGGGCGTCGACACCTATCGCGACATTCTCGGCCAACTGGCGCAGATGGAGACGGGCCCGGCCTGAAACCTACCCTTCCGGCCCGTCGCCGGCCGCAAGCTCGCGCATGTCGGCCGCGCCGCGCCGGGCGGCTTCCGCCACATCCTCGAACAGATGCGCGATTTCCTCGAACACCGAGCGGTCGCTTTCCTGGAAGCCGACGCTGTCCAGTTCGCCGAGCAGGTCGAGCAGGGAGAGAA
Organism: Zhengella sedimenti; assembly: GCF_046506625.1. Classification (NCBI taxonomy): domain Bacteria; kingdom Pseudomonadati; phylum Pseudomonadota; class Alphaproteobacteria; order Hyphomicrobiales; family Notoacmeibacteraceae; genus Zhengella; species Zhengella sedimenti. The sequence continues at coordinate 362,598 of NZ_JBKFFP010000003.1, read as the reverse complement.
TGCCGGCCACCTGGTTGCGCGCGTCGTTGAGACGGGCGCGGCGGTGGCGCATCCGCTCCATCGCATTGAACGAGGACAGGGCCTCGATCAGCCGTTCCCGGCAGGCGCAGTCGAGGTCCACGCCGGACAGCACTGCCGTCAGCCGGTTGGCCAGGTCGTCGCGCGACGTCGCGCCCGGGCTCCTGGGCGCCGTCACTGGATCGTCACCCCGCCGGCATGGACCGGCACGTGATGCCGGCCCGGCACCTTGTGAAAGAAGCCGTTGGAAAACCGCACATCCCCGCACAAAGCATGCAGGCGTTCCGACGCATCGCCTGCGCCCCGTTTCCCGTCGGCCAGGTCGCGGAAAATCGACGCGACGGCCACCATGTCCACATCCTGCGGCATGAGCCGCAGGGACGTGATGCCCATGGCCAGGATCGCCGGCACTTCCGCGGCCAGGCAGACATAGCTTTCCGACTGCGTCTGGATACCGTTGATCCGCAGGAAGGCCTCGCCCGCCGCCGTCACCAGCGGCATGCCATCGGCATCGTCCTCGCAGACGAACTGGCAATTGTCCTTGTGCCGGCCATGCGCGCGGGCATGGTAGCAGCGCGCCGAGACGGCCAGCGGTGCGCGCCCGAAAACCTGAACCTCTGTTGAAACGCAAAGCGCCTGCGCCGCGTGCGCCGCCGCTTCCAGCGAGGGACGCGGCAATTCATGCGGCAGGCAGACATGCGTCGCACCCTGCCCCGCCATCCAGGCGATGGTGGCCTCGTTGGTGGCGTTGAGGAACGGGCCGATCCGGTGCGCGCGGTTGCCGCGCGCGGCCAGCCCGCTGACATTGTTGATCTCGACCTCGAAATCGTCCTGAGCGCAAAGCTGCACGGTCGCCTGCCGTTCGCGCGGCAGGATCACCTCGGCCAGCGTGGAAAGCACCACGCGCTTGCCGCCGCGCTGCAGGCGTTCGATCACGTCCGGCATCTCGGCTTCGAAGAAGGGCGAGCGCTTCGAACAGATCACCTCGCCCAGATAGACGGTGCCCACCGGCGCCTCGTCGGCAATGCGGGCATAGAAGTCGCGCTTCCTTTCCGCCGGCCAGTGATAGGCAATCGGCCCGATCGTCAGTTCCGCGGCCATGGCCTCACCTCCACTTCTTGGTTTCGAATGCGCCCTGCGTCTGCTTCTGCCCCTCGGTCAGCGCCACCAGGTCGGCGATATTGGCTGGCCGGCCGGCCATCACGTCGTCGATTGCCGTGCGAAAGGCCGACACGACGCTGCGCACGTAGCTTTTCGAACGCTGCCGCCCCTCGATCTTGAAGGCATGCACGCCGGCATGGATGAGATCGGGCAGCATGCGCGCGAGATTGAGGCTCACCGGTTCCTCGAATGCATAATAGCCGTCCGGCCGGTGCGGCGCGCGGTAGCGGCCCTTGCAGATGGTCGGATATCCGGCCATCTCGTCCGCGCCGAAGCGGTCGATGACGCTGCCCGACAGGCAGCTCGACACCGCGCCGTCGGGTTCCTTGCGATATTCCACTTCGCTGGCCGGTGAGCAGACGCCATCCAGATTGGTGGACTGTCCCGTGACGTAATTCGTCAGGCTGCAGCGCCCTTCCACCATCAGCCCGTGGTTGCCGAAGATGAAGGTCTCGATCTCGCAGGGGATCGCGGCCGCGATGGGCCTGATCTCGGCCACGGTGAGGATGCGCGGCAGCACCACCCGCTTCACACCGAAATGCTCGCAATAGTAGGCGATTGCCTCCGGGCTGGACGCCGCCGCCTGCACCGAGAGATGCAGCCGCACACCCGGATGCCGCTCGGCCACATACCGCGCCACGCCCATGTCGGCCACGATCAGCGCGTCGATGCCGAGCGCCACGGCCGTGTCGGCGGCCTCGCGCCAAAGGTCCACCTTGCCGGCGGGCGGATAGGTGTTGAGCGTCAGCAGCACCTTGGCGCCGCGCTCGTGCGCGTAGGCGATGGATGAACCCAATTCTTCGGTCGTGAAGTTCAGGCCGGGAAAGTTGCGCGCATTGGTGGCGTTGCGGAAGCCGCAGTAAACGGCGTCGGCACCGGCATCCACGGCCGTGCGAAGTGCCGCCGGCGTACCGGCAGGGCAGATCAGTTCCGGACGCACCGTCATGCCACCCTCCCCGGTGCCGCCGCACCATTGCCGCGCCGCAGGAAGGTCAGCGCCATGCGTCCCGGTGGGCCGAACAGGTCGGCCGTGTCGGCGGCAATGGATCCGTCCACGTCGTCCAGCGCATTGCGCAGCGTCACCACCGCATCCGTGTTGCCGAGGATTTCCAGGTCGCGCGAGAAGAAGGAGGCATCGCCATCCGCACCGGCGTCGACCAGGTCGAACAGGGTTCGGAAACGGCCCCGGATCAGTGCGTCATGGGCCGGCAGGGCGTCCCGCGAAACAGTGCGGAAGGAAGGCGCCGCCGGATCGGGGCGCAGGATCAAGGCAAATGGAAACTCGACGGGATCGATGATGTAGACCGAGCTCACATGCGGCCCGAGCCGGTCGAAGATGGAGCGGTGTTTCACCGCAAGCCGGCGCACGGTGCGCATCAGCATCGGGTCCAGCACACGGCCCGCCACGGCATTGGCAAGGCCCGCCAGCGGGCGGCTGTCACGGGGCGCGGCGGCTTGGCTTGGCATGTCCATTCGTTCAGTCCTTTCAAGAGCAGGCAGGGCGGCGGTCCGGCCCTGCCCGGACCGCCAAGGGGTCATTGTCCGGGCCGGAAGGCTGCGACCACCTCCGGGTCGGTCTCGATGCGTCCGGCCCCGATCAGGTCGAGGCAATAGGGAATGGCCGGAAAGACGGCGTCGAGGCAGGTACGGATGGAGGCCGGCTTGCCCGGCAGGTTGACGATCAGCGTGGAGCCGCGGACGCCCGCCGTCTGGCGGGAGAGAATCGCGGTCGGCACCTCTTCCAGGCTCTTCTTGCGCATCAGTTCGCCAAAGCCCGGCAATTCCTTTTCGATGACGTCCGCCATGGCTTCAGGCGTCTCGTCGCGCGGCGAAGGACCGGTACCGCCGGTGGTCAGCACGAGATCGGCCCGGTCGGTGCTGCAGAGGTCCAGCAGCGCCGAGGCGACGGTGTCGCGGCCATCCGGAATGATCCTGATCTCGAAGTCGAAGGTCGAGGTAATGGCCTCCTTGAGCCAGGCTTCGATGGCCGGCCCGCCCTTGTCTTTGTATTCGCCGCGGCTGGCGCGGTCGGAAATCACGAGGGCGACAATGCGCATGGGTTCATCCTCCAAGATGGGACATTGGCCGGGACAATCCGCCCGATACCGTGCCGTCATAGCCGAAACCATGGCCCCACGGCTTGGCCGCGACGGCGCCGAGAATGGCCTGTTCCAACCGCCCGGGCCCCTCGCCGGACCGCAGCGCAGCGCGCAGGTCCACTGCACCGTCGTCGCCCATGCAGGGGAAGAGCTGTGCGGTGCAGCTCACCCGCATCCGGTTGCAGGCAGCACAGAAATTGCACGACAGCGGCGCGATGAAGCCGATGAGACCGCCGGTTTCCCTGACCCGCATGAAACGGGCCGGCCCTCCGGTCTTTTTGGCCACCGGCTCGAGTGTGTAGCGCGCCTTGAGCCAGCCCTCGGCCTCGCCAAGCGGCAGGTGCATGTCGCCGTAATCGTCCAGCGCGCCACCCAGCGGCATCGCCTCGATGAAGGTCAGGTCCATGCCGCGCTCGTGCGCGAAGGTGATGAGGTCCGCGGCATCCCGTTGGAACCGGCCCTTCTGCACCACCGCGTTGAGCTTGACCGCCAAGCCTTCGCCGAGCGCCGCATCGATGCCGGCAAGCACCTTGTTGACGTCGCCCCAGCGCGTCACCGCCCGGTAGCGCTCCGGGTCCAGCGTATCCAGCGAGACATTGACGCGCCGCACGCCGTTTTCCTTGAGCGCCGCCGCGTGGCGCGCCAGCAGCGTTCCGTTCGTGGTCAGGGTCACTTCGTCGAGATCGCCCGCCTCCAGATGCGGTTTCAACTGGGCGAAAAGCGTCATGATGTTCTTGCGGACAAGAGGTTCGCCGCCGGTCAGGCGCAGCTTGCGGATACCAAGCCGCATGAACGTCTCGGCCACCCGGTAGGTCTCTTCCAGGCTGAGCACGTCCTTGCGCGGCAGGAAGGTCATGTGTTCCGACATGCAATAAGTGCAGCGCAGGTCGCAGCGGTCCGTCACCGAGAGCCGCAGATAGGTGATCGCGCGCCCGAACGTGTCGATCAGTCTCGCGTGACCCGGCGCATTCGTCTTCACGGTGCTGTTCCTTTCAAAAGCCATGGGAATGGCCGCCAGCGCAGCCGCCGTCGGCGCAGCTTGTACTGCCCCCGGCACGGGCACGGCCGCAGCCGAGGTCGCGCAGCAGACCGTCATGCAGGCCGTAGACCCAGCCGTGAATGGCCAGCCTGCGCCCGCGCGCCCAGGCAGACTGGATGATCGGCGTGCGCGCCAGGCTGTCCACCTGTTCGCGAATGGACAATTCGCACAACCTGTTGAGGCGCTCGTCGCCGCCGCCGCAATCCGACAATTCGCCATCGTGACGATCCGCCACATCGCGGATCGGCTGCAGCCAGTGGTCGATGATGCCATGGCGATGGCCGTCCATGGCCGCCCGCACGCCACCGCAGCCATAATGACCGCAAACGATGATGTGCTTGACTTCCAGGCTTTCGACCGCGAATTCGAGCACCGAGAGCAGGTTCAGGTCGCCGCGGTGGACGAGATTGGCCACGTTGCGATGGACAAAGACTTCCCCCGGCTCGAGCCCCGTGATGACATTGGCCGAAACGCGGCTGTCGGAACAGCCGATCCACAGGTATTCCGGTTTCTGGAGCTTCGACAACCGGTCGAAATAACCCGGATCGTCGCGCTTGCGGCCCTCGGCCCATCGCCTGTTGTGATCCAGCAGGTCGGTGATCATCGCCTGCACTCCACCTTGCGTCTGTTACTGCACCAGCGGCGAACTTGCCCCGCCCATGTCGATGCCGGTGATCTTCGCCTGGCCCGCCAGGATGGAGACATATTGCGCCACCGCGCGCGAGAAGGCCTGCGCCTCCAGCCAGTCCGCGATACGCTGACGCACCGCCTCGAATGGCAGTTGGCGGGCTTCGACCGCCCGGTCGAGCGCGATGACATGGAAGCCGAACCGCGTGGCGACCGGCGAACGGGTGATCTCGCCCGGCATCATTTGCGCCAGCGCGGATTCGAATTCGGGCACCGTCGAACCGGGCGAAAGCTGGCCCAGATTGCCGCCCTGCGCCGCCGACGGACAGGCCGAGACCGCCTCGGCCAGCCTGGCAAACCGGCCCGGGTCCCGTTGCAGCGTGTTGCAGAGATCCTGCGCTTCCAGCCGTGCCTTCTCGCGCCGCTGGGCATCGCTTTCCGGCGCGGCAACGAGAATGTGCCGCGCCTCGTAGAGCGGCGCACTGGCGAACCGGTCGCGATGGGTCTCGTAGAAGCGCCGGCATTCATCCTCGTTTGCCGCCGGCACGGCGACTTCACGCTCGGTCAGCGCGCGGATCGCCGCGTCCTCGAAGGTCTCGGTCTGGCCGTTTTCGGTGGTCTGCAGATCGCAAATCATGTCCAGCCGCCGCGCTTCGTTGATGAGAAGCTGGCGCACGACAAGCGCGTGGGCGGCCGCGCGCAGCGCCTCGCCCGGATCGTCAGCCGGATGGTTCTGCGCCTCGTGCAGGATGGCCTCCTCGGGGATTGCCACGCCATCGACGGTGATGGCCTTCATCACCGGCAGCGGCTTGGGCGGAACGGACGTGTCAGGCTCCGTGTAGGTGGTGTAGCCCTTGCCGTCGGGTGCCGGGCCGACGGGCGCGCCGCCGGCAAGGCTCGGATTGCGGTAGATGGTTGCCATGATGCTCATTCCCCTGCCGGAAGCCGCACCGGCGCGGCGCGGCGGTTGCGCTCGCGCACCACCTGGTAGCCCGGACGCCAGAAGTAGCGCAGCGGAACCGACAGCATGTGCACCAGGCGGGTGAAGGGGAAGAGAAGCAGGATCGTGAGCCCCAATACCAGGTGCGCCTTGAAGATGATCGACACATGCGCGACATGCGAGGCCGCGTCGCCCTGGAAGGTGAAGATGCCCTGCGCCCAGGCCATGAACCGCACCATTTCCTCGCCGTCCAGATGCTGCATCGAGATCGGGATCGTCGCCAGGCCGAGCGCAAGCTGCACCCACAGCAGGATGATGATCAGCGTGTCGCTCGTGCTGGAATTGGCCCGCACGCGCGCATCGAACAGGCGGCGGTGGACGAGCATGCTCCCCCCGATGATCGCCATGACACCGGCAATGCCGCCGGCCACGATGGCCAGCACCTGCTTGGCGCCGTGGCTGATGCCGAGCGCATCGAAGATGGCGATCGGTGTCAGCAGGCCGATGAGATGGCCGAAGAAGATGACGATCACGCCGACATGGAACAGCACCGAGCCCCAGACAAGCTGCTTGCGGCGCAGGAGCTGCGAGGAACCGGACCGCCAGCTGTACTGGTCGCGGTCATAGCGCAGGATCGAGCCGAGGATCAGCACGACCAGCGCGACATAGGGATAGATCCCGAAGAGGAGCGTATTGAAAAAGCCGGACATCGTGGCCTCCGGTCACAAGGGGTTGGCCGGCACGTCGTCCGGCTTGCGGGTGTGGGCGCGCATCTGGCGCTGCAGGCGGTCCGGACCGCAGGCGTTTTCCCCGGCATTGCCGCCGAAGGTCACCGCCTCCTCTTCCCAGATCCGGTCGAGGGCTTCGAGGTCCGCCGGATCGTCGTCCGGCGTCTCCATCAGTTCGCCGACCAGCCCGGCATCAGGCTTTCCCGAGGCCAGGTCCTCCAGCACGGCGAAGGCGTTGGCATAGACCGAGCCGCGCTTCTTCAGGCGCTCGCGCAGGGCGGCGACGATATGGGCCACCTGCGACAGGAGGTCGGCGGCTTCCGGCGCCGGCTTGATCGACAGGTATTCCAGGAACAGCGGCAGGTAGTCGGGCAATTCCCTGGCGTCGATTTCCAGCCCGTCGGCCTCGTACATGGCCATCAGGTCGACCATGGCCTGTCCGCGGTCGCGGCTTTCGCCGTGAACGTGCTCGAACAGGTGCAGCGACAGCGTGCGTGTGCGGTCGAACAGGTATACGTAGCGTTCCTGCGCCTCGAACAGGTCGAGGGCCTCGATGTCGCTTGCCAGCACGTCGAGGAGTTTCCGCTGCGCCGGGCCGGCCCGGTCGAGGCCGGCGATGGCCTGCCGGATGTCCGGCAGGGCCTTGTGCATCGTCTCGTCGGGATAGGCGAGCAGGATGGAGAGGATCTTGAGTGTCGTGTTCATCACACGCCCTCCGTCAGCTTGTTGACCGGTGTCTGAACCGTGCGGGTGCGCTTGGCGCCGAACAAGTCGCTTTCGCCGCCGCCCGAGCAGCCATTGCCGAAGGTGAAACCGCAGGAACCGCGCACGTCATAGGCATCCTCGGAGATCTCGCGATGCGAGGTCGGAATGACGAACCGGTCCTCGTAATTGGCGATGGCCATGATCTTGTACATGTCCTCGATCATGGCGCCGGTCATGCCGACCTTCGCCGCGATCGCCTCGTCGGTGACGCCGTCGATGGACTTGGCCCGCATGTAGGCGCGCATGGTCAGCATCCGTTCCAGCGCCGAGACCACCGGTGCTTCCTTGCCGCCCGTCAGCAGGTTGGCGAGGTAACGGACCGGGATCCGGAGAGACCGGACGTCCGGCATGTCGCCGTCCAGTCCGATCTTTCCGGCCTCCGCCGCAGACGTGAGGGGTGAAAGCGGCGGAATGTACCAGACCATTGGCAGGGTCCGGTATTCCGGGTGCAGCGGGAAGGCCACCTTCCATTCCATGGCCATCTTCCAGACCGGCGACCGGCGCGCCGATTCCAGCCAGGCTTCGGGGATGCCGTCCTTGCGTGCCTGTTCGATGACGGCCGGATCGTTGGGATCGAGGAAGATCTTCAGCTGTTCCTCGTAGAGTTCCTTCTCGTCGGCCGCCGAGGCCGCTTCCTCGATGCGGTCGGCGTCATAGAGCACGACGCCGAGATAGCGGATGCGCCCGACGCAGGTTTCCGAGCAGACCGTCGGATGGCCGGCCTCGATGCGCGGATAGCAGAACACGCATTTCTCGGATTTGCCCGAAGACCAGTTGTAGTAGATCTTCTTGTAGGGGCAGCCCGAGACGCACATGCGCCAGCCGCGGCACTTGTCCTGGTCGATCAGGACGATGCCGTCATCCTCGCGCTTGTAGATGGCGCCGGACGGGCAGGAGGCGACGCACGTCGGATTGAGGCAGTGCTCGCACAGGCGCGGCAGATACATCATGAACGTGTTCTCGAACTCGCCGTAGATCTGCTTCTCGACGCCTTCGAAGTTGTAGTCCTGGGACCGCTTGGAGAACTCGCCGCCGAGAATTTCCTCCCAGTTCGGACCCCATTCGATCTTCTCCATCCGCTCGCCGGAAATCTGCGAGCGCGGGCGCGCCGTCGGGAAGGCCTTGCTTTCGCGGGCCGTCTGCAGGTGGTCGTAGTCGAAGTCGAACGGCTCGTAGTAGTCGTCGATCTCCGGCAGGTCCGGATTGGCGAAGAGCTTGGCCAGGATGCGCCACTTGGCGCCGCCCTTCGGCTCGATCTTGCCATTGGCCTTGCGCCGCCAGCCGCCGTTCCAGCGCTTCTGGTTTTCCCAGTCCTTCGGATAACCGATGCCGGGCTTGGTTTCGACGTTGTTGAACCAGGCGTATTCCACGCCCTCGCGGTTCGTCCAGACGTTCTTGCAGGTAACGGAACAGGTGTGGCACCCGATGCACTTGTCGAGGTTCAGCACCATGCCGATTTGGGCGCGGATCTTCATTCTGCCGCCTCCTTGGATGTGACGGTTTCGCCGAGCGGATCTTCCATCCAGTCGACCTTCTCCAGCTTGTGCACCACGACGAACTCGTCGCGGTTCGACCCGACGGTGCCGTAGTAGTTGAAGCCGTAGGCCTGGTGGGCGTAGCCGCCGATCATGTGGGTGGGCTTGGTGATCGCCCGCGTGACGGAGTTGTGGATGCCGCCGCGCTGCTGGGTAAGCTGCGATCCCGGCGTGTTCACGATCTTCTCCTGGGCGTGGTACATGTAGACCGTTCCCTGCTTCATGCGCTGGGAGACGACGGCACGCGCCACGATGGCCCCGTTGGAGTTGAACACCTCGACCCAGTCGTTGTCGACGAGGCCAGCGGTCTTCGCATCCTCTTCCGAAATCCAGACCACAGGCCCGCCGCGGTTGAGCGTGAGCATCATCAGGTTGTCGGAATAGGTGGAGTGGATGCCCCACTTCTGGTGCGGGGTGATGAAGTTCAGCACCACCGACTTCCGGCCAGCCGTCTTCTCCTCGATCACCGGGGTGATGGTCTTGGTATCGATGGGAGGACGGTAGACGCAGAACGCCTCGCCGAAGGCCCGCATCCACAGGTGATCCTGGTAGAGCTGCTGACGCCCGGTCATGGTGCGCCACGGGATCAGTTCGTGGACGTTGGTGTAACCGGCGTTGTAGCAGACCTTCTCCGATTCCAGGCCCGACCAGGTCGGCGAGGAGATGATCTTGCGCGGCTGGGCGACGATGTCGCGGAAGCGGATCTTCTCGTCTTCCTTGGGCACGGCCAGGTGGGTGTGGTCGCGCCCGGTATTCTTCGACAGCGCTTCCCAGGCCTTCACCGCGACTTCGCCATTGGTCTCGGGCGCCAGCATCAGGATCACTTCCGTGGCATCGATGTCGCTCTCGATGCGCGGGCGGCCCTTGGTCGGCCCTTCCTCGGTCACCACGCCGTTGAGGCGGCCGAGCGCCTCGACCTCGTGCTCGGTGTTCCAGGAAATGCCCTTGCCGCCATTGCCGAGCTTGTCCATGAGCGGACCGAGCGCGGTGAAGCGCTTGTAGAGATTGGGATAATCCCGCTCCACCACGGCAACCGCCGGCATCGTCTTGCCCGGCAGCGGCTCCACCTCGCCGGTCTTCCAGTCCTTCACGTCGAAGGGCTGGGCCAGTTCACCCGGCGTGTCGTGCAGGATGGGAACGAGCACCACGTCCTTCTCCACGCCCAGGATTTCCGGGGCCACGTCGGAGAACTTGCGCGCGATGCCCTTGAAGATGTCCCAGTCGCTGCGCGCTTCCCAGGCCGGATCCGCAGCGCTCGACAGCGGATGGATGAAGGGATGCATGTCGGAGGTGTTGAGATCGTTCTTCTCGTACCAGGTGGCCGTGGGCAGGACGATGTCGGAATAGACGCATGTGGTCGACATGCGGAAGTCGAGCGTGACCAGCAGGTCCAGCTTTCCTTCCGGGGCTTCGTCATGCCACTTCGCCTCGCGGGCGCGCTGGCGGCCTTCCTCGCCAAGGTCCTTGCCCATCAGGCCGTTTTGCGTGCCGAGCAGGTGCTTGAGGAAATACTCGTGTCCCTTGCCCGACGAACCCAGCAGGTTGGAGCGCCAGACGAACATGTTGCGCGGCCAGTTTGCCGGATCGTCCGGGTCCTCGCAGGACATTTCCAGGTCGCCCGCCTTGAGATGCTGCGCAACGTAGTCCTTCGCCTCCAGCCCGGCATCCGCCGCCGCCTTCGCGACTGCCAGCGGGTTGGTCTTGAGCTGCGGTGCTGACGGCAGCCATCCCATCCGCTCGGCGCGGATGTTGTAGTCGATCAGCGTTCCGTCCCACGGTCCTTCCGGCGCCGTCGGCGACAGGATTTCGTCCACCGTCAGCGTCTCGTAGCGCCACTGGTCGGTATGGGCATAGAAGAAGGAGGTGGAGTTCATCTGGCGCGGCGGGCGGCCCCAGTCCAGCCCGAAGGCCAGCGGCAGCCAGCCGGTCTGCGGACGCAGCTTTTCCTGGCCCACATAGTGGCTCCAGCCGCCGCCCGACTGGCCGATGCAGCCGCACATGACCAGGAGATTGATGATCCCCCGGTAGTTCATGTCCATGTGGTACCAGTGGTTCAGGCCGGCGCCCAGGATGACCATGGAGCGGCCCCTGGTCTTCTCCGCGTTGAGCGCGAACTCACGCGCCACCGTGATGATGTGGTCGCGCGGCACGCCGGTGATCTTCTCCGCCCAGGCCGGCGTGTAGGGCACGTTGTCGTCGTAGGACGTGGCGCAGGTCGCATCGTTGAAGCCCCGGTCGAGGCCGTAATTGGCCACGAACAGGTCGAACACCGTGGCCACAAGCGTGTCGCCCTCCGCCAGCTTCAGCTTCCTGGCCGGCACCGAGCGCAGCAGCACGCTCTGGTGGTCGGTGCCCTGGAAATGGTCGTGCTCGCGATTGCCGAAATAGGGGAAGGCAACGCTCGCCACTTCGTCATGGTCGCTGTCGAGCACGAAGCTCATGTCCAGTTCGACATCGCGGCCCTTGCCGTCCTTGCTCTCCAGGTTCCACTTGCCCTGCTCGCCCCAGCGGAAGCCGACCGAACCGGCCGGAACGACCGGCTTCTTGGTCTTTCCGTCGATGGCGACGGTCTTCCATTCCGGGTTGTTGGTCTCGCCGAGCCCGCCCTTGAAGTCGGAGGCGCGCAGCAGCCGGTCGGGCACGAAATGTCCGTTCTTCCTCACCAGCTTCACCAGCATCGGCATGTCGGTATAGCGGCGGCAGTAGTCCTCGAAATACTCCGCCTGGCGGTCGAGGTGGAACTCGCGCAGCACCACATGGCCGAGCGCCATGGCGAGCGCGGCATCCGTGCCCTGCTTGGGATGCAGCCAGATGTCGGAGAACTTGGCGGCTTCCGAATAGTCCGGCGAGACGACGACCGACTTGGCGCCCTTGTAGCGCACCTCCGTGTAGAAATGCGCGTCCGGCGTGCGCGTCTGCGGGACGTTGGAGCCCCACAGGATGAGGAAGCCGGAATTGTACCAGTCGGCCGATTCCGGCACGTCGGTCTGCTCGCCCCAAGTCATCGGCGAAGCCGGCGGCAGGTCGCAATACCAGTCATAGAAGGACATGCAGGTGCCGCCGAGCAGCGACAGATAGCGCGAGCCGGCCGCGTAGGAGACCATGGACATGGCCGGGATCGGCGAGAAGCCGATCACGCGGTCGGGCCCGTAGGTCTTCGCGGTCCAGGCATTGGCGGCCGCGATGATCTCGTTGACCTCGTCCCAGGTGGCGCGCACGAAGCCCCCATGGCCGCGGATGGAGGTATAGGCCGACCGCTTGGCCGGATCGGTCTGGATCGCTTCCCAGGCGCCGACCGGCGACTTCACGGCCCGCTCCTTGCGCCACAGCTTCAAAAGCCGCGAGCGGATCAGCGGATATTTCACCCGGTTCGCGGAATACATGTACCAGGAGTAGCTGGCTCCGCGCGAGCAGCCGCGCGGCTCGTGGTTCGGCAGGTCGGGGCGCGTGCGCGGATAATCCGTCTGCTGCGTCTCCCAGGTGACGATCCCGCCCTTGACGTAGATCTTCCAGGAGCACGAGCCGGTGCAGTTGGCCCCGTGTGTGGAGCGCACGATCTTGTCGTGCTGCCAGCGCTTGCGGTAGGCGTCTTCCCAGTCCCGGTTCTCGTTCGTGGTGACGCCATGGCCGCCGGAGAACGTTCCGGTATTGGTTTTCGCCAGGAAGTTCAGGCGGTTGAGGAGATGTGACATGTCGGGAAACCTTTCTCGGGGTTTCAGCAGGAAACCGGGGCGCCCTTGCGCGAATAGAAGAACCAGGTGATCGCCAGGCAGACCACGTAGAACCAGAGGAAGCCCCAGAGCGCGGCGTCGGGAGCGCCGGTCATCGCGATCGAGGTGCCGTAGGCCTTGGGGATGAAGAAGGCGCCATAGGCGGCAATTGCCGATGTGAAGGCGATGATGGCGGCGCTTTCGCGCTCGGCGACCTTCAGCGTGTCGGCATTGTTGGCGCCCAGGATGCGCGGGATTTCCTTGCGCATGATCGACGGGATCATCTGGAACGTCGAGGCATTGCCCACGCCCGTCAGGAAGAACAGGGCCATGAAGCAGGCGAAGAAGCCCCAGAAATTGCCGCCCTGGCCGTCAACCGGCAGGAACTGGATGACGCCCCACACGGCGATGATCATGCCCAGGAACACCCAGAAGGTGACGCGGCCGCCGCCGAAACGGTCGGAGACCCAGCCGGTCGCGGCGCGCGACAGGGCGCCGACAAGCGGTCCGAGAAACGCGTAGGACAGTGCGTTGACCTCCGGGAACTGCGTCTTCATCAGCAGCGGGAAGCCCGCCGAGTAGCCGATGAACGAGCCGAACGTGCCGGTGTAGAGAATGCACATGACCCAGTTGTGGAAGCGCTTGAGGATCGAAAGCTGGTCGGAGAGCGATGCCTTGGCGTCGGCGATGTCGTTCATGCCGAACCAGGCGGCGATGGCGGCAATCGCGATGAACGGCACCCAGATGAAGCCGGCATTCTGCAGCCAGAGCTTCGAGCCGTCCTCCAGCACCTGCGCCTCGCCGCCGATCGAGCCGAACACGCCCATGGTGATGACCAGCGGCACGGTGAACTGCATGACCGAGACGCCCAGATTGCCCAGACCCGCATTCAGCGCCAGGGCATTGCCCTTGGTCTTCTTGGGGTAGAAATAGGCGATGTTGGCCATGGAGGAAGCGAAGTTGCCGCCGCCGAAGCCGCACAGCAGCGCCAGAACCAGGAACGTCATGTAGGATGTCTCGGGGTTCTGGATGGCGAAGCCGATGCCCAGCGCCGGAAGCAGCAGCGAGGCGGTGGAGATGGCCGTCCAGCGCCGCCCGCCGAAGATCGGCACCATGAAGGAATAGAAGATGCGCAGCGTTGCGCCGGACAGGCCCGGCAGCGCGGCCAGCCAGAAGCGCTGGTCGACGGTGAAGTCGAAGCCGATGGCCGGCATGCGGGCGACGACGACCGACCACACCATCCAGACCGAGAAGGCAAGCAGAAGCGCCGGGATCGAGATCCAGAGGTTGCGGGTCGCGATGGCGCGGCCGGAATTGTCCCAGAACGCGGCGTCTTCGGGACGCCAGTCTTGCAGGACGGGGCCGCGGGCTGCGGCAGATGCTGGGTTTGCCATGGGAACCTCCCTTGATGGCGGAAGAATGGGGTATTGGCGGACCGTCCGGGCCCGCCGGATCGGGTTCATTCGGCCGGTGCCGATTTCTTCGCCTTCTGCTGCTCGATCAGCGCCAGGCCGCTTTCGAATTCCTTCATCGCCTTGTCGGCGCGGGCACGCAGCGTCTCGATGTTCGCGGCCACGAAGTTCACCTTTTCCTCGGCTTCCTGTTCGGGGCTGAACCGGACGAAGAAGGCCAGGAAGGACGCGGCGGTTACAACCATGCCCATGATCAGGAAGGCATCCGGCCATTCGATCGCGCCCTTGAAGAGGAAGCCGGCGGTCACGGCGCCGGCATTGCCGCCCGCGCCCACGACGCCCGCCACCGCGCCAAGCGCTTTCTTGTTGATGAAGGGAACGACTGAGTAGGTCGCGCCTTCGGCCATCTGCGTGAAGAGCGAGAAGACGATCAGCGAGGGCAGCGCCAGGTAAAGCACGTTCATGCGCGAGAAGAGCATAAGCGCCAGGCCTTCGCAGAACAGGCAGACGAAGAGCCAGAAGGCGCGTCCGCGCAGGCCCCACAACGCACCGTAGTTGTCGCCGAAGATGCCGCCGAGCGTGCGTGCGAAGATGTTCATGAGGCCGAAGGACGCCGCCACGAGGCCGGCTTCCACCAGTCCGAGATCGAAATAGTCTGCGAAGTAGAGGGCTGCGGTGTTGTTGACGGTCAGTTCGATACCGAAGCAGGCGCCGTAGATGATGAAGAGCATCCAGACGCGGCTGTCGGCCAGCGCGTTGAGATAATTGCCGTTGACGGTCTTCTTCTCAGGCATCATGCCGCGGGCGCGAAGGTCGGCGAAGTTGCCGTCAGGCGCGTCCTGGGTCCAGAAGTAGTATGCGATGCCGGTCACGAAGATCGCGGCGCCGACGACGACCATCGAAAGCCGCCAGCCGAGCGCTTCGGAGAAACCGAAGCCGACCACGAAGACGGAGAAGATCAACGGCATGACGAACTGGGTGACGCCGCCGCCCAGGTTGCCCCAGCCTGCCGATGTGGCATTGGCCTGGCCGACCACGTTGGGCGCGAACATCACGGAAGTATGGTACTGCGTGATGACGAAGGATGCGCCGATCGCGCCGATCATCAGGCGAAAGATGAGGAAAGTCTGGAAGTCGTCCGCAAAGCCGATGCCCATGACCGGCAGCGCGCCGAGCGTCAGCAGGCCGGTATAGGTCAGCCTCGGGCCGATGCGGTCGCAAAGCCAGCCGATGAGCAGACGCGCGAAGATCGTCATCGCCACCGAGGCGATGATCGTCCAGCCGACCTGCTCCTTGGTCAGGGCCAGTTCGTCGCGCACGACCTTCATCAGCGGCGCGATGCCGAACCAGGCGAAAAAGCACAGGAAGAACGCGAACCACGTCATGTGGAACGTGCGGATCTGCACCATCGTTACCTTGAAGAAATTTCCCCAAAGACTGGTGGCCTTGTTCTGGAGTTCCATCGAAATTCCCCGACCCTCTGTTGAAACGGAGACCACCGGATGGCGGCATCCCCCTTGCATCGGGATAGGGAATGGTCGATCTGGGGGTGGAGTGTGCTTGACCTAGGTCAACTGCCGGGTGAAGTGGCACTGAAACAAGAGGCCGTCGTGCAGGGGTCGTATCGGCGCCGACAACATGTCAGGATTGACGCCGGAAATCCGGTCATGTCAGCCTTAAGCTAATCAATCGATCGCTTGACAAAATTCAAGGAGAGGCAAAGTGCGAAGTTCCGATATCCCCGAGATCAGGTCGCTTCGCCTGTTCGAGAGTATGTCGGATTCGGCCTTCGACTCGTTGATGCAGGCAGCCTACCTGCAGACCTTTCCTGCCCAGCTCGATCTCATCCGTGAAGGCGATCCGGCCGATTTTCTCTATGTCCTGACCGAAGGCTGTGTCGAGATGTATGCCCGCACGGGCCAGCGCGAGACGACGATGGGAATGGTCTGGCCGGTCGGCGCCTTCATTCTCGCCGCCGTGCTCAAGGACGCGGTCAACCTGATGTCGGCCCGCACCGTTCAGAAGTCGCGCCTGCTGCTGATACCGGCATCCAATGTCCGCGCTGCATTCGAAGCCGACGAGGCATTCGCCCGTGCCATCGTCACCGAACTGGCCGGCTGCTTCCGCGAAGTGGTCAAGGAACAGAAGGACCTGAAACTGCGCTCGTCGGTGGAAAGGCTTGCCAACCGGCTGATCCGCTTCGACCGCGAACAGGGCGGCAACGGGTCCTTCGAGCTTCCCTATGACAAGCGCACGCTGGCCTCACACTTGGGCATGACGCCTGAAAACCTCTCGCGCGCCTTCAACACGCTCAAGCCCTACGGAGTCGAGGTCGATGGCTCCCGGATCAGGCTGACCGACATGAAGAGCCTGACCGGCCTTGCAAGGCCGGATCCGCTGATCGACGACCGGACGACGTGACGGTCCGGGCCTGCCGGAAGCTCAGGTGAGCAGCAGGCCCTCATCCTTGGCCTTGTGATCCGGCTCCACGTGAATGGTCACCCGCGCGCCGGGAACGGCGGCATGAAGACCGGTCTCGATCCGGTCGCAGATCGCATGGCTTTCCTCCACCGTCATGGCGGCGTCCACGATAAGATGAAACTCGATGAACGTCGCGCGGCCCGCCGCCCGGGTCCGGATGTCGTGCACCTCGATGGCCCCTTCCGCGTTGGACCGGATCACCTCCTCGATGCGCCGCGCTTCCTCACCCTCCACGGCACGGTCCATCAGGCCGTTGACGGATTCGGAAATCACGTGCCAGCCCTCGCGCAGGATGTTGCCCGCCACGAGGATGGCCAGCAGCGGATCGAGGATGAGCCAGCCGGTGGCCAGCGCCAGCACGAGGCCGGCAAGGACCCCCGCCGAGGTGACCACATCGGCCATGATGTGCTTGCCGTCTGCGACGAGGGCAGGCGAACGGTATTCGCGCCCCTTGCGGATCAACAGGCTCGCGAACACACCGTTGATGACGGCCGCCACCAGGTTGATGGCCAGGCCCGGACCGGGCGAGGTCAGTTCATCGACGCCTTCAAGCAGCGCATTCACCGCCGCGTGGAGGATCAGCAGCGCCGCGACGACGATGAGCACGCCCTCCAGGACAGCGGAAAAATACTCCGCCTTGTAATGGCCATAGGGATGACCGCTGTCGGCCGGCCGGGCGGCGTAGCGAACGGCCATGAAGGCCGCTGTCGCGGCGATCACGTTGACGATGCTTTCCAGCGCGTCGGAAAACAGCGCGACGGAGCCGGTCAGCCACCAGGCGAAGAATTTCAGGCCCATGACGCCGATGGCAACGGCAATCGACGCAAGGGCGAGGCGGTTGACGGTCCTGGCCTGGGCAGGCATGGCACTTCTCCAATCGCGAGGCGTCGGCGTGTGACGAAACCGACTTGCGCGGCGTTGCAATGAACCGATACCATTCAACGATCAACCCCTGACGGAAACAAACAGGAATGACGTCTACCGCTGAAGAGGCCACGGCCTCGCCTGCCCTGCCGCCCGTCCGGGTTCTGGTCTTCGTTCAGGCAGTCGTCTCCGCGGCAAGCCTTGTCGTCGAGATCGTCGCCGGGCGCATGCTCGCGCCTTGGCTCGGCATGTCGCTCTATACCTGGACATCGATCATCGCTGTCGTGCTTGCCGGCTTTTCCGCCGGGCACTGGGTCGGCGGGATCTTCGCCGGCTGGCGGCCCAGGCGCGCCCTCGCCGCCACCGCCTGGGCGCTGGCCGGCGCCGCGCTGACCACCGGCATCGCCGTCTTCCTGCTGCGCTGGCTGGCCGGCCCCATGATCGCCGCGCTCGACAACCCGCTGGCCGCCATCGTCCTCCTTACGACACTCGCCTTCTTCCTTCCCTCGTTCTTCGCCGGCATCCCCGCCCCGGTCCTCACCCAGGTCGCGGTGGAAACGGCGCCCGCGCGCTCGGGCCGGGCGCTCGGCGCCATGTTCGCAGCCGGTGCCTTCGGCGCCATCGGCGGCACGCTGGCCGCCGGGTTCATCTTCATCTCGTGGCTCGGCACGACGGCAACGCTGACCGTCATCGCCGCCGTCTATGCGGTGCTTGCCGCGATTCTCTTCGCCTATGCCGGCCGCCTGGGCGGCAGGCCGGGCCTGCTGACAGCCGCCATCCTTGCCGCCTGCATGCTTCCCGCGACCGGTTCGCTCGCCCTGCCGGGGCACTGCCTCACCGAGAGCCGCTATTTCTGCATCCGCGTGGAGGATGTCTCCGCCGATACCGGCGAGCCGACACGGCTCATGGTGCTCGATCATCTCGCCCACGGCGTCACGGTGCGCGACGCGCCGGCACGCATGGTCACGCCCCACGGGGCGCTTCTGGATGCCCTGCCCCGCATCCGCTTCGAGGGCCGGCCCTTTTCCGCCTTCTTCATCGGCGGCGGGTCTTTCACCATCCCGCGCGCCTGGGCGGCCGAAGGCGTCTCGGCCGATATCACCGTCGCCGAGATCGATCCCGAAGTCACGCGCACGGCTGTCGAGCATTTCTGGTTCGATCCCGACAGCGCGCGCGTGCTGGATGTGGATGCCCGCCTGGCGCTGCAATCCGCCAACCGCAGCTTCGACGTGATCGTCGGCGACGCCTTCACCGACATTGCCGTGCCCGCGCATCTGGTCACGCGCGAGTTCTTTTCGCTGGTGCGCGACCGGCTGACCGGGGACGGCGTCTACGTCATGAACGTCGTCGACCATCTCGACCGCATGCGCGCGCTGGCCGCCATGGTCCGCACGCTCAAAGCCGTCTTCCCCGTTGTCGAGGTCTGGGCCGAGAACATCCGGCCGGAACCCGGCGCCCGCGCCACGTTCATCCTGCTGGCAGGAAACAGCGAGACGCCGGTGTCGCGTGTCACCGGCGCGCCGCCGGACCGGATGGAATTCGGCCGCCTGTCTGCACGAATCGTCGACGCGCTCATCGAGCGCACCGAGGCACCCGTCATGACCGACGATCTCGCGCCCATCGACAGGCTGATGGGCCGGCTGGATTGATCCACGCAGGGGAGCGGAACTCCCGTGCCGGCCACCTCACTCCGGCTGGATCGACGCCAGATAGGCGATGATGTCGGCGATCTGCTGCGGCGTCGCCTCGAATTCGGGCATGTCCTCATGGCCCGTCACGATGCCCTCGGCGAAGGCCTCTTCCAGCGCATCGATGGGATAACGCTCCGACAGTTCGCGGAAGGGTGGCGCGGCCGGATGAGGGCTGGCGTCGGACACGCCGACGCCGTGGCACTTGGCGCAGTTCGTTTCCACCAGCGCCTTGCCATGCGCGATATCGGCCTCCTGCGCCAGCGCGCCGGACAGTCCCGGCGCCATGGCTGCAAGTGCGGCGGCAATCGTCAACAGATGTCTCATGCGGCCCTCTCCTTCGCCCGGCGCGGCAGATGGGCCACCACGTTCTCGATCATGCGCATGCCGGCGTCGCCGCCCAGCGTCATGATCGATTCCGGGTGAAACTGCACCGCCGCCACCGGCTCCCTTTCATGTTCGATCGCCATGACGATACCGTCATCGGTCTCCGCCGTCACGGCGAATTCGCGCGGTAGGCGCACCGGATCGGCAAAGATCGAATGGTAGCGCCCGACCGTGACCTCCCGCGGCAGGCCGGAGAAGATCACGCCCTGCGTCGAGACGCGGATCCGCGACGGCTTGCCGTGCATCGGCACGTGCAATTGCCGGAGTTCGCCGCCATAGGCTTCCGCCAGCGCCTGCAGGCCGAGGCAGACGCCGAACAGCGGCAGCTTGCGCGCCCGCGCCTTGTCGATCGTCGCCTTGCAGTCGAAATCGGACGGCGAGCCGGGCCCCGGCGACAGCACGACGAGATCGGGATCGACACGCTCGAACACCTCCTCCGCCACGGGTGAGCGCACCGTCGTCACGCTCGCGCCGGTCTGGCGGAAATAGTTGGCCAGCGTGTGCACGAAGCTGTCCTCGTGGTCGACGAGCAGGATCTTCACCCCCTCGCCCACCCGGGCTGTCTGGCGCTGTTCCGCCGCCGCATTGCCCGCCTTGGCCTCGCGGATGGCGGCCAGCATGGCGGATGCCTTCAGTTCCGTTTCCGCCTCTTCCTCTTCCGGCACGGAGTCGTAGAGCAGCGTCGCCCCGGCACGCACCTGTGCCACGCCGTCGAGGATGCGGATGGTGCGCAGCGTCAGCCCGGTGTTGAGGTCGCCGTTGAAATGCACCATGCCCACCGCGCCGCCATACCAGGCGCGCGGGCTCTTCTCGTGGTTCTCGATGAAGCGCATGGCCCACAGCTTCGGCGCACCGGTCACCGTCACCGCCCAAGCATGGGACAGGAAGCCGTCGAAGGCGTCCATGTCCTCGCGCAACCGGCCCTCGATATGGTCCACCGTGTGGATCAGGCGCGAATACATCTCGATCTGGCGCCGCCCGATGACGCGCACCGAACCCGGCTCGCAGACGCGGCTCTTGTCGTTGCGGTCGACGTCGGAGCACATGGTCAGCTCCGCCTCGTCCTTCTTGGAATTGAGCAGCTTGAGGATCTGCTCGGAATCCGCGATGGCGTCCTCGCCGCGCCGGATCGTACCGGAGATCGGGCAGGTCTCGATGCGCCGCCCGCTCACCCGCACGAACATTTCCGGTGACGCGCCGATGAGATATTCGCGCTGTCCCAGGTTGATGAAGAAGGAATAGGGCGACGGGTTGATCGCCTTCAGGCGGCGCGCAATTTCCGACGGCCGGCTCTCGCAGCGCTCGTAGAACATCTGCCCCGGCACGACCTCGAACAGGTCGCCGCGCCTGAAGCTCTCCTTGGCCTTTTCCACGAGGCGCGAGTATTCGCCCGGCTCATGGTCGGCGCGCGGCGGCTGCGCGTCGCTCGGCCGGAACGGCTCGGCCACGGAATCGCGCGCGATTCCGGTCGTGTCGAAACCCTCGCCGGCAAACTCGTAGCGGTCCTTCCAGGCCTCTGCCGAATAGTGGTCGACCACGAGGATCTCGTCGGGCAGGTAGAGCACCAGGTCGCGCTGGCTGTCCGGCCGTTCCAGCTTGAAGGTCACCGGATCGAACTGGAAGCAGAGATCGTAGCCGAAGGCGCCGTAGAGGCCGAGATTGGGATCGTCATGCGACTTGAACAGCGCCACGATGGCGCGCAGCACGGTGAACACAGACGGCACACGCGAGCGCTCTTCCTCGGTGAACACGCGGTCGGGCTCAGCGACCTGCACTTTCGCCAGACGGTCCGTCACCGGACCCATGGTCACGTCGTCGAGCCTGGAGACCGCCGCCACGATGGCCGGCAGCATCGCCACGCCGCGGCTGTTCAGCGCCTCGATCTCCATGGCCCGTCCGCGCGCCGAGATCACCAGCGGCGGGTCGATGATGGCCGTATCCCAGCGCGTGTAGCGGCCGGGATACTCGTAGTTTGAGGAGAACAGCGCGCCGCGCCGGCTGTCGAGTGCCTCGACATAGGCGTCGATCGCGCCGTCATAGGGCGTGGAGTGGCGTGTACGGGTGATGGTGATGCCGCCTTCGGTGACGAAGGCTTCCGCGCCGCCGGGCAGTTTCGTGGGGGTCATGCTCGTTTCACTCCGTTGTCCCGCCGGACGGAGATCCGGGAGACCTCGCGCATATGAAAAAGGCCGCCCGGAGGGTTCCGTCGCGGCCGTTGATCCTATGACACACGCATGCGCGTGCGGGCCGCCTCAGCAGCCGCGCCACCAACCTTTGCAAAGAGCGATGCCCGTGTTCATGGGAAATCTCATTAGAGTGTTTTCCGCGGCGATGCAACGCCCGCGTTTGCGCCCGCTTGAGCCCCGCCTGTCTTGCCTGTAGGGATGGCCGTGATCTCGCAGCGGAGCCCGTCATGCGCCCTCCCCTTTCCGCCCCCAGAAGCGCCAGGGCACAAAAGGCGCTGGCCCAGATGGACATGCTGCGCCGCGCGCACCAGTTGAACCTTGCCGGCCGCGCGTTCGAGGCCGAACGCATCGCCCGTCAGGTGCTGGAAGAAACGCCTTCCAATGCCGAGGCCCTGTTCCTGATGGGCCTTCTTCACTTCAATGCCCGACTGCATGACGAGGCCCGGGCCTGGCTTGAAAAGGCCTTGCGCAAGGCGCCCGCCGATGCCCGCGCCCATGCCAAGCTGGCCGAGACACTGGTCGTCCTGGGGCTCGGCGACAAGGCCCTGCAGCACATGGCAAAGGCCGTTCGCCTGCAACCGGGGTTCACCCCGTTCATCGCCCAACATGCGAACCTTCTGGCGGACAGCGGCCGCCGGGAGGAGGCGCTGGAGGTCCTGGCCAGGGCGCGGACAAAGGCACCGGATGATCCGGCGCTGCTGGTGGCCTTCGGCCACATCCACCGCTTTGCCGGCGGCGAACCGGAACTCGCCGCGCTGGAAAGGCTCGCCGCAAGCCCGGATGCCGATCCGCAGACCCGGTTTCGTGCCGGCGCGGCCCTTTCGCGCGCGCTCGACCAGACCGGACGCCACGAGGCGGCCCTGGACGCCATGGTCGAGGCACGTGCCCTGATGCCGCCCTTTGATCTGGACGGCCTGGAAGAGAGGATCGCCGCGCGCAAGGCGCTCTTCACGCCTGACTTCATCGCGGACAAGGCAAGGCTTGGATCGGACAGCCGCCGCCCCGTCTTCATCGTCGGCATGCCGCGGTCAGGCACCAGCCTTGTCGAGCAGATCATCGCCAGCCATCCGCAAGCCTTCGGCGCCGGCGAACTGCCCGACATGGGCCTTCTGGTCAACGATGCCGTACCCGAAGCCAACAGCTTCGAGGCGCAGATGGACGTGCTGCGCCATCTTGATGCCGGAACGGCCGCGGCCATGGCCGGCCGTTACCTGGACCGGTTGAAGGCAATGGATGCGAAAGCAGTCCGCGTCACCGACAAGATGCCGCAGAATTTCCTCGAACTCGGCCTGATTGCCATCCTGTTTCCGCAGGCCGCCATCATCCACTGCCGTCGCGACCCCGCCGATACCTGCATCTCCTGCTTCCTTTCCGGCCTTTCCATGCAGCACGGCTACACCCGCGACCTTGCCACCCTCGGCGCCTATTGGCGCGCCTATGCGGGCATGATGGATCACTTCGGGCACGTTCTCGGCGATCGCATCCTCGATGTGGACTACGAGACGCTCGTCGCCGATCCCGAGCCCTCGGCCCGCGCGCTGATCGCCCATTGCGGCCTCGACTGGAACGACCGCTGCCTGGAGTTCTGGAAAACCGAGCGCCGCGTCTCGACCCTGTCGCGCGACCAGGTGCGCCAGCCGGTCCATACCGCGTCGGTGGGGCGGTGGCGGCGCTATGGCGCCGGCATGCAACCGCTGATCGATGCACTTGGGCTTGCGAACCGGTCATGAGCAATGACCGGCCCGTTCAAGGGCCGGGTTCCATGCCTGTCCGCGAAAACGGAAAATGGAAGCCCGGACCGGGCGGATGGTCCGGGCTTCCGCTCCCGCCAGGAGCGGGTCACAGGAGGACCGGGGTAAGCAGGGGAACCCGGAACCTGTGATCGATGACGCCTCAAGGTTGCGTCTTGTTGCCTTTATATACCATAAATTGTATTTGTAAAGTTCCCGCAACCTCGCGCCTCAACAAAAAGTTGCGGCTGCGTGCCAATCCTGGCCGGAGGCCGGCGCGGCTGGCCGTTCAGGCGTCCAGAAGACGTTCCAGTTCTTGCGCCTTTGCCCGGACAGCGCCCAGTTCGTAATGCCCCTTGAGGACGGTTTCGCAACGCTCCAGCGCGATTCGGGCGTGGCGCCGGACGGCCTCGACATAGCGCGGGTCGTTGTTCTTCCGCCCGATGGCCAGCAGCGCATCGAGCGCCCGGAAGATATGAACCTGCACTTCCGCCACGCCGCCACCGTCCCGGCCGACCGGCAGGAAGAAATCGTCAAACAACTCGTCCAGGCTGATCGGCGGCACATGGACCCGGTTGAAAAGCACATCCTTGACCTCGTGCTTCCGGCCCCAGATGGACAGGATGTTGACCACCCGGCCGATGATCTGGATGGCGGTGCCGGGGTCGTTGACGCCCGGAGACAAGGCGCGTGATGCGATTTCACCCATGGCGATCAGCCCAAGGCGCGGATCCTGCGCGAAAGAGCGGTCATGGCCCGTCGTGATCGCGTTGCGCACCGCCTTTGCCAGTTCGTCATCCCGCGACCCGGAGACACGGGCCAGCGCCTGGCCCGGATGCACGTAGCTGCCCGGCAGCACGAGAAGATAGACGCGTCGTTCCGCGCCCGCAGCCTCCTGCAAGGCCTCCATGTCGATGTGCAGGACATGGGCGATCCTCTCCGTCTCCACGGCAAAGGAATCGCCGGGGATGCCTGTTTCCGGGTCGGTCAGCCCGATGCCGCCCAGATAGGGGCGCTCGCGGCGCATCGACATGGCCTCGTTTGCGGCCTTCTCCACGCGGCGGATCACCTCGTCCAGGCGCCCGAACGACAACAGGAAATCGATCCAGCGCAACAGCGTCATCACGAGCAGCACGACGACGATGATGGTGACGAGGAACAGCACCACACGGCCTGATTCGCCGTAGATGCCGGTTTTCAGCAGGATCAGGCCTGCAAGGCTGAAGATGAACGCGCCGACAAAGGTCGACAGCATGTTCTGCACCGCCGTATCGTCCTGGAGCAGCGCGGTCGCACGGGGTGTCGCGGTGGTTGCCGCGGTCGCGAAGGCCTGCACGACGGTGGACAGCGAGAAGGTCGTGACCGCCAGCATCGACGAGGCGATGATGGTGAGGATGCTGTCGACGGCACCGGCACCCAGCGTCAGCACCAGGTTCTCCGGGATGTAATCCTTGAGCAGGATGGCCAGCACCGCGCTGGCCACCGATAGCGCGGAAATGATGCCCGCGCGAAGAAAAAGCCGGCGGCTGACCTGGTGCAGGATCCATTGCCAGCGGGTCATGATCATGCGCCTTGCCTCTCCGGTCCTTCAGCTTCTGCTTGAAGCAAGATGGATCGGCCGGAGGCATCAGGCAAGGCAGGCCGCGGACGGGAGAAGCCGCGATCAATTGCAAGAAGGCCCGCCGCCATCATGCTGGCGGCGGGCCTTGTCGGGGCAGATTCGAATGCAAAAGGTCAGAACAGGCCTTCGATGAAGCCCTCTTCGTTGAAGCGGATGTTTTCGGCCGAGGGCACCTTCGGCAGGCCCGGCATCGTCATGATCTCGCCGCAGATCGCCACGACGAACCCGGCACCCGCCGAAAGCCGCACCTCGCGCACCGGCACCACGTGATCGGTCGGCGCGCCGCGCAGGTTGGGATCGGTCGAGAACGAATACTGGGTCTTGGCCATGCAGACCGGCAGCTTGCCGTAGCCGTCGGCCTCCCAGCGGCGCAATTGTTCGCGGATCGCCTTGTCGGCGATGGCTTCGGAACCGCGATAGATGCGCCGGACGATCGTGTCGATCTTGTCGAAAAGCCCCATCTCGTCGCTGTAGAGCGGCGCGAATTGCGACAGGCCCGATTCGGCCAGTTCGACCACCTTGTGCGCCAGGTCCTCGATGCCCGCCGAACCTTCCGCCCAGTGGCGGCACACGATGGCTTCCGCGCCGAGCGAGGCGACATAGTCCTTCACGGCCTCGATCTCCGCGTCGGTGTCCCCGGCGAAGTGGTTGATGGCCACCACGGCCGGAACGCCGAACTGCTTCACGTTCTCCACGTGACGGCCGAGATTGGCGCAGCCTTTCTGGACCGCGGCCAGGTTCTGCGCCCCGAGATCGTCCTTCTTGACGCCGCCATTCATCTTGATGGCGCGGATCGTGGCCACGATCACGGCGGCGGCCGGCTTGAGTCCGCCCTTCCGGCATTTGATGTCGAAGAACTTCTCGGCCCCGAGATCGGCGCCGAAACCGGCTTCGGTAACCACGTAGTCGGCCAGTTTCAGCGCGGTCTTCGTCGCCACCAGCGAATTGCAGCCATGGGCGATGTTGGCGAACGGCCCGCCATGCACGAAGGCGGGATTGTTCTCCAGCGTCTGCACGAGATTGGGCTGCATCGCGTCCTTGAGCAGCACGGCCATGGCGCCGTCTGCGTTCAGGTCGCGGGCGCGAATGGCGGTGCGGTCGCGACGGTAGGCGACGATAATGTCGCCAAGCCGCCGTTCCAGGTCCTTCAGGTCGGAGGCCAGGCACAGGATGGCCATGACCTCCGAGGCGACCGTGATGTCGAAGCCGGTCTCGCGCGGATAGCCGTTGCTGACCCCGCCGAGCGGACCGACGATCTGGCGCAGCGCCCGGTCGTTCATGTCCATCACCCGCCGCCACGCGACACGCCTGGTGTCGATCTCCAGCTTGTTGCCCCAGTAGATGTGATTGTCGATCATGGCCGCAAGCAGGTTGTGCGCCGCCGTGATGGCATGGAAATCGCCGGTGAAATGGAGGTTCATGTCCTCCATCGGCACGACCTGCGCGTAACCGCCGCCCGCCGCGCCGCCCTTCACGCCGAAGCACGGGCCAAGCGAGGCCTCGCGGATGCAGATCGCCGCCTTCTTGCCGATGCGGTTCAGCCCGTCGCCGAGGCCGACGGTGGTCGTGGTCTTGCCTTCCCCCGCCGGGGTCGGATTGATCGCCGTCACGAGGATCAGCTTGCCATTCTTGCGGTCGCCGAGCGAGGCGATGAAGTCGGCCGAGACCTTGGCCTTGTCATGGCCGTAGGGGAGCAGGTGATCGGACGGGATTTCCAGCCTGGCGCCGATCTCCTGGATCGGCTTCTTGGACGCCGCGCGCGCGATTTCGATGTCGGACTTGAATTCGGCCATGCCGCTCCTCCCACGGGGTTGAGGAATTGAACAGGCCGCAAACAAGCCACGCAATGGCACGGTCCCGCTTGCCCGTTTCAGCCACTCCGTGCACCGTTCGCGACACGGCGCACACGAGCGGTTTTCCCGTCAGCGGTCGAGGATGTCGCGCATTTCCGTCATGTTGGCGCGCACGCGCAGCACGTAGAAGCCCATCGTGGCCAGGTGCGACGGCATGATGAACGCCGATTCCGCGCCGTTCGAGATGATCCAGGGGCGCATGTCGAGCGCCGAACGCAATTGCTGCGAGGCCTCTTCCCAGGTCCGGCCCAGGCCGCGTTCGTTGACGATTCCCTGGAAATCGCTCTGGGCGCCGGCCATGATGCCGTTCAGCGCGTAAAGCTGGCCGTAGGCGAACCAGAACCGGTCGTCGGCCCGCGTGTCGAACCAGCCGGCGTTCGATACCTCGATCTGGTCACGCAGGATGTCCGAGGTCGAACCGATGGCGTTGGTCATGGTGTCGAGGAAACGCAGGAGGTTGTCGGCGCGGGGATCGAATGTCGCGTCGCAGCTTGCCAGGCGCTGGTTGAAGGCGCGCAGGTTGCGCACGGCGGTCCGGTAGGTTGCCGGCGTCGGCGCGATGAAATAGGGCGCCTGCGTGGTCACGTACCAGAGGTCTTCCTTGTAGTTGAGGTTCTGGCGCGCATCCTGGAGGTTCTGGTCGATCTGCGACGTGCCGCGCACGCGGCCGAGCCGGTCCACGAGTTCGAACGAGGTACGGCGCAGGATTTCGTTGATCCCGAGCTGGAACGCCGCCTTGTTGTCGAAGAAGGGCGTGTATTTCCAGTCCATGCCGAACAGGCCCATCTTGGAAGCCAGCATGGAGGGAATCCAGGCATTCTGGTTGACGTTGAAGTCGGTCAGGTCGGCGGCCACCTCCACGATGGAGGACACGCCGCAGGCGCCCGCCTGTCCTTCCACAGGATCCCCCGGCAAGGTCGTGCGCTGGCCGAAATCATAGGCCGTGACGTAATCGGGATTGAAGTTGGTCCAGATCTGCGTCTGGACGATGAAATAGGCATAGAAGGCGACGATGCCGGCGACGATGGCGCCCACGACCGTCTTGACGATCCAGCCCTTCTGCAGCCACCAGCGCCCGAGCCAGAGGAACGGCCACAGGAGCCAGCCGATGACGATGCCGATGCCGCGTCCGATCCACTGGAAGACCATCGTAAAGAAATTGATGATCGGGTCGATCATGGCGCTCCCCTCAATCCTTGAGCCCGTAGAGGCGCAGCCGGAAGCCCGCCTTGTCTTTCAGATAAGTGCTTTTCAGCGTCTCAACAACGTTCTCGCGCCATGTATCCGTGAAGCCGGAATAGTCGTCGTAGAAACCCTGCTTGTTGAACACGTAGCGCGAGACGAAATCGAACGGCACGAAATCCGAGATCAGCCGGTTGGTCAGCCAGGCATCGGGATGGTCCGGTTTGGCCCGCACGACGAGGAACCGCTTGTCCGGTTCGACGCGGCCGACGTCCAGCCGTCCGGTCTGGGTGACCGCGCGCTTCGCCGACATCAGGAACGGATAGGTTCCTTCGTGGTTGATGAGGTCGGCATAGCGGTGCATCCACGTCTGCACCCACACCGTGTCGACCTGCGTCAGGTCCTTTTCCGGTTCGAGCTGGTGCATGAGCTGGCGCACCTTCATTTCGGCGCGATGCTCCAGATAGCCCGATTCCTCCAGCCACGAGGCGCGCGGCAGGTCCAGCCTGCCCGTCTCCGCCAGGAAGCGGAACACCCGCTCATGGTCGTCCAGCGACAGGTAGGAAACCTGCCAGGGCCGCGAGCGGCGGAAACCGGGCGCATCGGGGCGGGCGATCACCGTTGTCATGTGCGTGTCGATGAAGACGTAGAGCCCGCCGAAATGGCTGGTCCAGAAGGTGTTGTGCCGGAACACCACCTTGTCCGGCACCAAAGCGTTCTCGCGGATGTCGCCGGTGACCTTGGCGAGATCCACCATCGTTTCCAGCATGGCGTTGTCGCGCCAGGCATCGGGCTCCGTCTTCAGCCGGTCGACGAGTTCGCGCAATTGCGCCGCCTTGCCCACCACGTCCTCCGCCGACAGCACGCGGAACTGCACCTGGTTGATCGACAGCAGGTCCTCCACGTCATCGACAAAGGAAACCGAATCCTCGATCTCGCCGAAGATCACGTCCTTGATGGTCAGCGCATTGATGGCGCGGGCATTGGCCTGCATGAACTCGAACATGAGTTGGGAGGTATTGGAAAACCGCGTGTGGACGACGGGCAGGTCGCGCTGCGCCGGCGTCAGGATGATGAAGCGGCGGTTGATGCCGTTGGGATCGAGATAGTCGTAGTCGCCCAGTTCCTCCGCCACCTGCGGCGAGAAACCCGTGCGGTCGATCTCGAAGGATGTCAGCTTCGTTTCCGCCAGGCCGAATGCCTTGAGCGCCTTGTTGTAGCGCGCGATCAGGTGCGGCTCGCTGATCGGCAGCAGCCGTCCGTAGATCAGTTCGGAATCGACCAGGCGTTTCATGATCCTGCCCAGACCCCTCGCCGCTTCATGTCCTCGATCTCGCGCAGTGCCCGCTCGCGCAGCTTCTGGTCGCGCACGATGCGCGATACCGCCGCCTCGTCTGCCCGGTCGGAATAGCGGAACTCGCTGTCGGCGTAGCGGTTGATTTCCTGCATCACCATGGCCATGTCGAAGGGCCCGCGCAATTCCTCGATCATCGCCTTCTTCTCGTCGTAGGACCTGTGCATGAAGGTCTCCGGCGCCTCGAACCAGTCGTCCGGCAGGTCGATGTCCATGGCGCGCATCTTGATGGCATCGGTGATGTTCTTGATGGCCCGGCCGGTGAAGCGCGGCTCAGCCTGCTTGATCATGTGCAGATAGGCGCCGATGTCGGCCATCGTCCTCGGTTCGCCATGGTCGTTGAGGAACCGGTCATGGACCTTGCGAAGCCCTTCTTCCTGCGGCTTTGAATGCTGCTCGTAGGCGACCGATACCGCCTGCCTGATCTGTTGCGTCGCACCCACCTCGTGGTCGCCCAGCGGAATGGCGTGGTTCTTGCCGGCCAGCAGCACGAAGATGTCGACATAGTCCTCGAGCGTCTGCGGCCCGTCCACCAGCCAGCGGGCGCCGGCGCGCTGGCGCAGCGCATCGTCCACGTTTTCCGGATAGTTGGAGAACATCCCGAAGGAGCAGTTCCCGCGCACCACCGTCGACGCCCCGGCAAAGGCGCCCATGAGCACGCCGGTGATCTCGTGCTGGCCCGCCGACGCCCGGTCGTCGGAACGGCGCGCCGCGACCTGGTCGATGTCGTCGATCGTGCCGAAGCCGATGGCCCGCGGATTGAGCACGTTGTCGATGAAGGCCTTGCAGTTCTGGCCGGACTTGCCTTGGTAGGAGGAAATCTGGTCGACGCCGAAATTCTCGTAGTGGAAGGGATAGCCGGCCACCTGGCAGTAGCCGTGGATCAGTCCTGCCGTCATCTGGATCAGGATCGTCTTGCCCGTGCCCGGCGCGCCGTCGCCGATGAAGGTGAACAGGAAGCCGCCGAGGTCCACGAAGGGATTCATCTGCCGGTCGAAATCATAGGCCATCAGCATCTTGGCCAGCCGCATCGCCTGGTATTTGGCGATGTGGTTGCCGATGATCTCCTCGGGCTTCTTGAACGTCATCACCAGCGGCTTGCGCTTGGCCCCCGGCAGGACATCGAAACCGTTGAGCGTGAAGTCGTCCGCCTCGATGTGCAGATGCACGTCCTCGAAGGCGCCAAGCCCGGTGAAACGGCCCTTGCGCGCGATCAGCCCCTCCAGCGCGACACGCGCGAAACCCTTGGCGCGCGCCGTCATCACGGCGTCCCCGTCCGCTGCGGCAATCGCCTTGTCGAGGCCGGAAACCATGGCTTTCAGCGCATCCTGCGCCGTGTCGAACAGGAAGTCCGGCTCCGCGACGTCATTGGCCGGTTCATCCGTGCTTTCGATGAGTTGTGCGAGATAGGAGGCGAAGGCGAAGGCCGCGACATAGGCCTGGGCGTTCATCAGATGGCGGAACTCGGTCGCGTCGGCGCCTTCCAGCGGCGCGCGCCGGTTCTGCGCCTGCAGGCTCTCAAGCGCCGAGCCTTGCGCGAACACGTCGCCGACGGCCAGCGCGATGGCAAGCCCGCGCCGCGCCCGGAAGAGCAGCGTGTGGGCCGGGATCGACAGGAGCGCGTCGCCCTTGCCGATGGCCTGGATCGTCTTCGTCAGCTCCACCTCGCGGGTGCGCCGCGCGGCACCCGTCGAAACGGTGGAGACGAAGCGCCGGCCCGTGCCCGCCAGCGCTGTCGGCGAGCGTCCGTCGCCGTCCTCCATCACCACCATGCGCGTGACGAAGCTCTGCGCCGTGGCCATGTGTTTCGCGATATCGTCCTCGTGGATCGTCGTCAGGCCGGTATCCATGGGCAGTGTCCCCGAAATCCGCGCAAGGCTGCGCTCTCAAACATCGCTCACCACCTGCCCGCCGGCGATGGTGTGCACGGTATAGCCGTCGAAGATCTTGCGCGCCTCGCCCGCCGCGTAGAGCGCCTGGTAGGCTTCGTGCGGCAGCAGGGCATGTTTCTCATAGGCAGAGACCCCGGTGCGCGCGGCCTCCAGGTCGTCGGTGTTGATCAGGAATTCCTGGCGCGCCGGCGTCGAGGACCAGAAGCCGCGCTGGCCCGGCACCTCCGCCTTCGATTGCACCTCCTGAACCGTCCAGGTCAGCAGCCAGGCGTTTTCCGGCTTGAACACCCTGGACAGCACGTCGGAGACGATGGAATTGTTTTCCGTGATCCCGGCCGAATAGAACGGCCCCAGCACGATGCGGCGAAGCTGCTTGGGATGGAGCGCCGGGAAATCCTTGTCCATGTTGGTCGCGATCGTCGCCGGCGACAGCGAATAGGCGGAATTGCGCGCGCAGAAATCGTCGAAGGCGTGGGCCAGTTCCGGGTTGAGCAGGCCTTCGACCGGAAGCGGAATGGGAACGTCCTTGCGCAGCTTTCCCTTGCGGTCCACCAGGTCGCGCACCATGGCCTCCGAACTGTCCTCCACCGCGGCCATGTAGACCAGCGGCAGGTTGGCCGTGCCGTCGAAGGCGCCCCAGTGGACGAGATAATAGGGCCGCATCGCCTTCGGGTTGACCGATACCCGCACCGTGCGCGGCAGCACCAGCGGCGAGAACACCTGCCCGTCCTTCAGGCTTTCAAGGTAGAGCCGCTCCGCCATGGCCTGCTGCAGGGCTGTCGGCATGGCCTTGTGGCGCAGGATGAAATCCGCCATCTCGGCGCGCAATTCATCACCTTGCGGAATGGCAGCCAGCCGTTCGGTCGCCTTCGCCTTGTCGTTTTCCAGTTCCAGCACGTTCTGGAACACCGGATAGCCGCTTTCGGCCCGGCTGATGCGGAAACGGTCGGCAAAGCCCAGCCGGTTGCGCCAGCAGGCAAAGGAGGTTTCCAGCCGCGCCAGGTACTCCACCAGCACTTCCGCCACGATGCCGTGCCGGTAGAGCGGCGACGAATCGTCGCGCAGGAAGGTGTCCAGCCCGGCAAGGGCCGACCGGATGGCGGTGAAATAGCGTTCTGCCGGCGTGTCTGCGGAATCGGCCATGGCCTGGGCAACCTTCGCCGGCTCAGCCCTGCTTCACGTAATCGGCCGCGTTGTGCTTGCGCATCACCTCCTCGAAACGGCGCGCGAAATCCTCGTCGGCCAGTTTCTTGCGGCGCTGGATGTCTGCGGTCACGACCATGTTCTTCTCGTGCATTTCCAGCAGGTCGCCGATGTGCTTCTGCGCCGCGGCGCCGATGCCCGCCATGGTCTCCTCGGCGGTATTGTCGACCTGGCTTCCCAGCGTGTTGATCTTGTGGGCAACATCCTGCTGCGCCGCCGTCTTCAAGGAATCCTCCAGCGCCTTGTAGAGCACGATGCGCTGCTCCGTATCGATGGTCAGCTTGTTGATCAGCGTCTGCTGCGCGGCCTTCTGGTTGTTGAGCGAATCGACAAAGGTCTGGAACATCGAAGTGTAGCGTTCCAGCGTCTGGCTTTCGGCCAGCAGTTCCTGCTCCTTCGCCTGCGCCTCGTTGTATTCGGTCGCCAGTTGCGAGCGCTCGCTTTCCAGGTCCGTGCGCGTCTTCTGGTCGGTCGATGCGGCGATACGGTTTTCCACGTCGAGCAGCATCGGGTTGAGTTCCATGATGCGCTTCTGCGTCTCCTCAAGCCGCGCCATGGCATCCTTGCGGCGCTCCAGCACCTGCTTCAGGCTGGCTTCGGAACTGGCATAGCGGCTGTCGAGCACCTGCTTCTGGTTTTTCAGGATGCCGACGATCGTGTCGGACTTGGACAGCAATTCCTGGAGGTTGCCGGCCAGCGACATGTTGCGCACGCGTTCGGTGCGCATGCGCTGCATGTTCTGTTTGGAGAAGATGCCGATGAACTTCTCCCAACCGGTATAGTTCTTCATGCTCTCGAATTCGGAGCCGAAGACATTCGTCGCATCTTCCAGGCCGATGATGAGATCGGCGATGTTCGCCTCCATCGTCTTCTGCTGCTGGATCACGTCCTGGATCCGCGCATTCTCGATGTCGAAATCCGCCTCGCCGATCTTCGCGTCCGCCTTGGCGAACTTCTCCAGGATCACGCCGGACTGCTCGATCTTGGAGCGCATGCTTTCGACCTGCTGGCGGGTCCGCTCGATTTCCTGGTCGAAATTCTGAAGCTGGGCCATGGATTTTCCCCTCAAGCCTGCCTGTGCCACGATTGAATTGACTATAGGTATGGCCCCTTGCGATTGAAAGACTGGCCATGCCGGAACCCAAAAGAAAAGGCGGGGCAACCTGCCCCGCCCGTGACGCATGTCACATGACCTTGGAACCGGTCAGTTCGGTGCCTTCAGGTAGGCGATGAGGTTGGCGATGTCCTCGTCCTTCTTCAGGCCGGCAAACGCCATCTTGTTGTTCGGGATGTAATCCTTCGGGTCCTTCATGTAGGCCGCGATGGTTTCCTCGTTCCACACGAGGCCTTCCTCGCCCTTCGCCTTCATGCTGTCCGAATACTTGAAGCCTTCGACAGTACCGGCGGTGCGGCCGATAATGCCGTCGAGATGCGGACCGACCTTGTTCTTGCCATTCACGTCGTGGCACGCGCGGCACTTGTTGAACACCTTCTTGCCGGCGGCGGCGTCACCCTCGGCATGGGCGGGCACGGCCAGCGCCGACATGGCGGCAACGATGGAGAGGCCGAGCACGGTACGAATCTTCATAATGTCCTCCTTGCGGGATATTGATGGTCGTCCTTCGCTGCGCAGCATACACAAAATGCCCGGCAATGACATGGGACATTTTGGCAGTATGGAAGGAATATTCTCGCAAGAATTGCAGAAAATGCTTCTGGAATGCATCTTCAGCGTCCGGCGAAGCCGACCAGGTCCTCGGCCTGCCAGCGGCCCATTTCCTCTTCCCAGTGCCGGCGGCAAAGCGAGACGTAGCGCTCCTCGCCACCGATCACCACCTGCGCGCCCTCGTGCACGACCTTGCCGTCCGGCCCGAGCCGGACGACCATGGACGCCTTCCGGCCGCAGCGGCAGATCGTGCGAACCTCGCGCAGGTCGTCCGCGATCGCCAGCAATTCGCGTGAGCCGGGGAAAAGTTCGCCACGGAAGTCGGTGCGCAATCCGTAGGCCATGACCGGCACGCCCAGACGGTCGGCCACCCGTGCGAGTTGCCAGACCTGGTCCGGTTCGAGGAATTGCGCCTCATCGACGAAAACGCAGTGCAGCGGGCCGTGGTCCTCCATCCTCTGGCGCACGCGCTCGAACAGGTCCTCGCCGGCGAAGAACTGTTCGGCATCCTTGGCCAGCCCGATTCGCGAGGCGATCCGGCCGATTCCGGCGCGGTCGTCCAGCCGGGCGGTGAACAGCATCACCTCCATGCCGCGTTCGCGGTAATTGTGCGCCGCCTGCAGGAGCAAGGTCGATTTTCCGGCGTTCATCGCCGAATAGTGAAAATAGAGCTTGGCCATGGATCCGTGCCCGTCCGTCTATTGCCCCGCCGTCATGCAGTCCACATAGGCTTCCACCATGGCCTGTGCCGATCCCGCCTCCTCGGGTATCGCGCCCAGCGCCGCCCGGATGTAGAAGCCGTCGATCAGGGCCGACACGCCTTCGGCGATGGCGCCCGCCTTCGCGCCGGCGATCGGCCGCAACGCATCGATCAGGTTGGAGCGAAGCCGCCCGTGATAGGCCGACAGGAGCCGCCGGGCCGGCTCCGAGCCCTGCGCATGCACGTAGAAGACCAGCCAGGCCGATACCGTCTCGGGCCGGAACTGCTCGGGCGCCAGCGAGGCCGCGATGATGGCCGAAACCCGCGACCGCGGGCCGGAGGCCTGGCCGAGCGCATGGCGAACCGCCGCACCGTATTCGGACAGCAGGTGGCGCATGGCCGCCAGCAGCAGCGCTTCCTTGGAACCGAAATAGTGGTGCGCCAGCCCCTGGCTCACCCCGGCATGGCGCGCGATCTGGCTGATCGTGACATCCAGCGATCCCTTGTCGTGGATGGCCGCGATGGCCGCCTCGATGAGCGTCTTGCGGCGTATGGGCTCCATGCCGACCTTGGGCATGCGGCGGTCCTTTTCCGGTCTCTTTATTGAACACTCATTCAATAAAGCCTTGCAAATCGCGCACGAATGTGGCGGACTTGCAAAAAACCTATCCGAGCGCGCCCTGATCTGTAAGGGTGTGCGCGATCAATGAACAGGAAATGGGAGAGCCTTCATGCGAATGATCCTCGCCGCAGCCTTTGCCGCAGCAACAGCCATTGCCACCCCCGCCATTGCGGCCGAGCCGGAAAGCTGCGCCACCGTGCGCTTCTCCGATGTCGGCTGGACCGACATCACCGCCACCACCGCCGCCACGACCGAGGTGCTCAAGGCGCTGGGCTACGGCACGGATATCAAGGTCCTCTCGGTGCCGGTGACCTATGCCTCCATGAAGAACAACGACATCGACGTCTTCCTCGGCAACTGGATGCCGACCATGGAAGGCGACATCAAGGCCTATCGCGAGGACGGCAGCGTCGACACCGTGCGCGAGAACCTGGAAGGCGCGAAATACACGCTTGCCACCAACAAGGCCGGCGCCGATCTCGGCATCGCGGATTTCGCCGACATCGCCAAGAACAAGGAAGCGCTCGACGGCAAGATCTACGGCATCGAGCCCGGCAATGACGGGAACCGCCTGATCCTCGACATGATCGAGAAGGACGCCTTCGGCCTGTCCGGTTTCGAAGTGGTGGAATCCTCCGAACAGGGCATGCTGGCCCAGGTGGGCCGCGCCTCCAAGCGCGACGAACCCATCGTCTTCCTTGGCTGGGAACCCCATCCGATGAACGCCAATTTCGATCTCACCTACCTGACCGGCGGCGACGATTTCTTCGGCCCCGACCTCGGTGGCGCCACGGTCTACACCAACACCCGCGCCGGCTATGTCGCCGAATGCCCGAATGTCGGCAAGCTGCTTCAGAACCTCAAGTTCTCGCTGGCGATGGAGAACCAGATCATGGGCGCCATCCTCGACGAGGGCAAGGATCCGGCCGTCGCGGCAACGGACTGGATGAAGGCCAATCCCGATACGGTGATGGGCTGGCTGGACGGCGTCACCACCAGGGACGGCGGCGATGCGGAGGCAGCCGTCAAGGCCGCCCTCGGCCTGTGAAGAACGCCGGGCCCGGTAAAACCGCCGGGCCCGTTCCTTCTGTCCCTGGGCAACGGATCGCATGGATTTCCTGACGGACAACAAGATCCCGGTCGGCCAGACCGCGCGCGCGGTCGTCGACTGGATGACCGATCATCTCGGCTGGTTCTTCGATGGCCTGGCATCGGTCATGGAGACCCTGATCGACGGCCTGCTCGCCGTGATGTCCTGGCCCCATCCGCTCCTCGTCACCCTGCTTTTCACCGCGCTTGCCTTTGCCTTGCGTCGCTCGCTCGCGGTGGCGGCGCTCACCGGGGCGGGGTTCCTCTTCATCATCAACCAGGGCTACTGGGACGAGACGCTGGAAACGCTGACACTCGTGATCTCGTCCTGCATCCTGTGCATGGGCGTCGGCGTGCCCATCGGCATTGCCGCCGCCCACCGGCCCCGGCTCTACGCCGCCCTGCGCCCCCTGCTCGACCTGATGCAGACCCTGCCCACCTTCGTCTATCTCATCCCGGCCATCGTGTTCTTCGGCATCGGCATGGTTCCCGGCCTCATCGCGACCGCGATCTTCGTCTTGCCCGCGCCGATCCGCCTGACCCATCTCGGCGTGTCCTCCACGCCGCCGCAATTGCTGGAGGCGGGCCTGGCCTTCGGCGCCTCGCGCAGTCAGTTGCTGTGGAAGGTCGAGCTGCCATGGGCCGTGCCGCAGATCATGGCCGGCCTCACCCAGACCATCATGCTGTCGCTGTCCATGGTCGTCA
Organism: Zhengella sedimenti; assembly: GCF_046506625.1. Lineage (NCBI taxonomy): Bacteria > Pseudomonadati > Pseudomonadota > Alphaproteobacteria > Hyphomicrobiales > Notoacmeibacteraceae > Zhengella > Zhengella sedimenti. The sequence continues at coordinate 325,341 of NZ_JBKFFP010000003.1, read as the reverse complement.
TCGCCGCCCTTGTCGGCGCCGACGGCCTCGGCGTGCCGGTGGTGCGCGCGCTCAACACGGTCAATACGGCTCTGGGATTCGAGGCCGGTTTCGTGATCGTCGTCGTCGCCATCCTGCTCGACCGCATGTTCCGCGCTGGGCGTGAGAAATGACAGACCATCCCGCCATCCGCATCGAGAATGTCTGCATCATGTTCGGCGACGAGCCGGAAAGCGCCATGGCGCTGGCCGACGAGGGCATGAGCCGGGCCGATATCCAGGAGCGCACCGGCCAGGTGCTCGGCGTTCACGACTGCTCGCTGGACATCGCCGAAGGCGAGATCCTTGTCCTGATGGGCCTGTCGGGTTCCGGCAAGTCCACCCTGCTGCGCGCCATCAACCGGCTGAACCCGATCACCCGCGGCGAGGTGACGATCTGGTGCGGGGGAGAACCGCGCCAGGTGGGTGCCGCCGGCGAGAAGAGCCTGCGCGAGATCCGGTCCAGCCACGTCTCCATGGTCTTCCAGCAATTCGCCCTGCTGCCCTGGCGCAGCGTCGCCGACAATGTCGGCCTCGGGCTTGAGCTTTCCGGCATGGGGAAGACCGAACGCGACGCGAAGGTGCGCGAACAGCTCGACCTGGTCGGCCTGTCCGCCTGGGCCGATCGCAAGGTGGAGGAACTGTCGGGCGGCATGCAGCAGCGCGTCGGCCTGGCCCGCGCATTTGCCACGGGCGCACCCATCCTGCTGATGGACGAGCCCTTCTCCGCGCTCGATCCGCTGATCCGCAACCGCCTCCAGGACGAGCTGCTCGACCTGCAGGAGCGCCTGAAAAAGACCATCGTCTTCGTCAGCCACGACCTTGACGAGGCCATGAAGATCGGCAGCCGCATCGCCATCATGGAGGGCGGGCGCATCATCCAGTGCGGCACCGCCCAGGAGATCCTGCTGCAACCGGCCAACGACTACGTGTCGGATTTCGTCGCGCACATGAACCCGGTCTCGGTGCTGCGGGCCCGCGACGTCATGCGCCCGGGCGTCAGCCGCACCGGCCAGGCGGCCGCCGGCACGGTCACGCCGGAAACGGGCCTGCGCGAACTCATCGACCTGGCGGCCAGCCGCAAGGGCTCGTTCGGCGTCGTCGAACGCGGCAAGATCATCGGCGAGGTGGATGCCGACGCGATCGTCGCGGCGATTGCCCGCTACCAGCGGTCCGACAGCGCAGGACACACGGCCGGACCGGACGCGGCTCACCGCCCCAGGTAGAACCCGCGGAATTCCTTGACCGTCGACAGGCTCAGATGCGTCTTCATCTGGGATACCGACGGTATTTCCGACAACCGGTTGCGGTAAAGCGACTCGTACTCCGACGTGTTGCGCGCCGCGACGCGAACCAGATAGTCGGATTCGCCCGAAATCAGGTGGCATTCCAGGATTTCAGGCATCCGCTTGATCGCCTCCTCGAAGGCGTGGATGTCGGCCTTGCGCTGGCTCACCAGCTTGACCTCGATGAACACCTGGATTTCCAGCCCCACCTTCCGCCGGTCCAGACGCGCCGCGTAGTAGGCGATGATCCCCTTCGCCTCCATCGCGCGTACCCGCCTGTGGCAGGCCGACAGCGACAGGCCGACGACGTCCGAGAGGCGCGCCATTGACATCTGGCCGTCATCCTGCAAGCAAGAAAGTATCTTCTGATCAAACTCATCCATGGCAAATTTTCCCGAATATTACTTTGATGTGACTTATTTTTCCGAAATTTTCCCGATACGCAAGAAAATCAGGGAACCTTTCATGCCCGACTCCCGCCACAATCCTTCCACGGCTTGGAGGAGCCGGATTGCAACCAGGGAGGTCAGCATGTCTGAACGTTTCGTCGTCGGCTATGACGGCAGCGCGCCCGCGAGGCGCGCACTCGATTTCGCCATAGGCAAGGCCAGGGCACAGGGCGCCACGATCATCGTCGCCCATGTGCTGGAATGGTCCCCCTACTCGTTCCTCACCCCCACGGAACTGGAAGAGCGGCACATGCGCCGCAAGGAGGAACTGGCCAGGGCGCAGGAGGCCATTCTCGATCCGGTCATCGCCGAGGTGCGCGGCATGGGCATCGAGACCGATGGCGTCATCCGTTACGGGCATGTCGCCGACACCTTGTCGGCCGTCATCCGCGATCGCGATGCAAGCCAGATCTTCATCGGCCGCAGCGGCAACAGCGAGCTTTCCTCGCGGATCTTCGGATCCGTGGCCGGCAGTCTCGCCCAAAGCTCGCCGGTGCCCTGCACCATCGTTCCCTGACAGGAAGCGGATACCAGATCATGACACGCATTTTTCCTGCGGCGGCCGCGGCCGTCATCACCCTCGCCATGTCCACGATTCCGGCAAACGCGCAGTCTCTCGACGACACCATCAATGCGGTGTTCTCGAGCGCGACAGGCTGGTTCGTGAACTTCATCTTCAGCCCCCTGCCCGGAACGTCTTTCCCCTGGATCGTCGCCTGGCTGGTCGTCGCCGCCACGGTCTTCACCATCTATTTCGGGCTGATCCAGTTCCGGGCGTTTCCCCATTCGATCGCGCTGGTGCGGGGCGACTATTCCGACCCGAATGACGCTGGCGAGGTATCCCACTTCCAGGCGCTCGCCACGGCGCTTTCGGGCACGGTCGGCCTCGGCAACATCGCCGGCGTGGCCGTTGCCATCGGCATTGGCGGACCGGGCGCCACCTTCTGGATGATCCTGGCCGGGCTCATGGGCATGGCGTCCAAGTTCACCGAGTGCACGCTCGGCGTCAAATACCGCAACGAATACCCGAACGGGACCGTCTCCGGCGGACCGATGTACTACATGACCAAGGGCTTCGCCGAGCGCGGCCTGCCCGGCGGCAAGGCGCTCGCCATCCTGTTCTCCATCTTCTGCATCCTCGGCGCGCTGGGTGGCGGCAACATGTTCCAGGCCAATCAGGCCCACGCGCAGTTGTCCAATGTCATCGGCGACTATCCCGGCTGGATTACCGGCGTCATCTTCGCCGGCATCGTCTTCGCCGTGATCGTCGGCGGCCTGCAATCAATCGCCCGTGTCACCGAGAAGGTGGTTCCGTTCATGGGCATCATGTATGTGGCCGCCGCCGTGGTCATCATCCTCATGAACGCCGACAAGATCGGCTGGGCCTTCGGCCAGATCATCGAAGGCGCCTTCACCGGCCTCGGCGTGGCCGGCGGCATGGTCGGCGCCCTCATCCAGGGCTTCAAGCGCGCTGCCTTCTCCAACGAGGCGGGCGTCGGCTCCGCGGCCATCGCCCATTCGGCGGTGCGCACCAAGGAGCCGATCACGGAGGGCTTCGTCTCCCTGCTCGAACCCTTCATCGACACGGTTGTCATCTGCACCATGACGGCGCTCGTCATCATCATCACCGGGCAACTGGTCAGCGACGCGGAGACGGGCCTCTACCTGCTCAACGAGAGCGGTTCGGCCATCCAGACCATCGACGGCAATACCGGCGTGGCGCTCACCTCGGCGGCCTTCTCCTCGGCCTTCGGCTGGTTCAGCTACGTCCTCGCGCTGGCGGTCATCCTGTTCGCCTTCTCCACCATGATCTCCTGGTCCTATTACGGGCTGAAGGCATGGACCTACCTGTTCGGCGAGGGCCGCACCAAGGAACTGGCCTTCAAGGTGATCTTCTGCATCTTCGTCATCATCGGCGCCTCTGCCAATCTGGGTCCCGTCATCGACTTCTCCGATGCCGCGATCTTCGCCATGGCCGTGGTCAACGTGATTGCGCTCTACCTGCTGATGCCCATCGTCAAGCGCGAACTGGACAGCTACCTTTCGCGCCTGAAGTCGGGCGAGATCCGCAAGTTCGCCCATTGAGCGGACTTGCAGCGTGACCTGCGGCGGGCGGCCCTGGCCGCCCGTCTGCATGTTCCGGGCAAGCAAGCTGTGGCATCCGCCCGCTGCCCGGGGCTTTGCCATTGCAACGCCCCGCGCGTCCGTCCTACAATCCCGATCATTACAGATCATAACTATCTCTGCTCGCCTTTGGAGGAGACAACATGCAGATCAAGGGACTAGTGGCCGCGGTGACCGGCGGTGGTTCGGGACTGGGCGAAGCGACCGCCCGCGCGCTGGCCGCGAACGGGGCGAAGGTGGCTTGCCTCGACGTCAACATGAAGGGCGCGGAAGCCGTCGCCGCCGACATTGGCGGCGCAGCAATCCGCTGTGACGTATCGAGCGCCGAAAGCGGCGTCGCCGCCATGGCCGAGATCAAGGAAAAGCTCGGCGACTGGCCGCGCATCCTCGTCAATTGCGCCGGCATCGGCACTGTCGGCAAGACCGTCGGCAAGGAAGGCGCGCTCAACCTCGAGGTGTTCCAGCGCACCGTGAATGTCAACCTGGTCGGCTCCTTCAACATGATCCGGCTGATGGCGGAGAAGTGCCAGGACATGGACCCGCTGGACGGCGGCGAACGTGGCGTCATCATCAACACGGCTTCTGTCGCGGCCTTTGACGGCCAGATCGGCCAGGTCTCCTATTCGGCATCCAAGGGCGGCGTCGTCGGCATGACCCTTCCCATTGCCCGGGACCTGTCACGCTCCGGCATCCGCGTCGTGACCATCGCGCCGGGTCTTTTCAAGACGCCGATGATGGCGGGCCTTCCCGAAGACGCGCAGATTTCGCTGGGCCAGCAGGTCCCCTTCCCGCCGCGCCTCGGCGATCCGGCGGAATATGCCGCGCTCGCCATTCACATCGTCGAGAACCAGATGCTGAACGGCGAGACGATCCGTCTCGACGGAGCCATCCGCATGGCGCCGCGCTGATTGCCCTGCCTGTTTCCTGTCAGTGCTGATATGATCCTGCCCGCATGTGCCATGATTGCCAGGCGGGCAGGACAGACGACATGACGGACAAGCGTGGCGACCCGGCAAGGCCTGCCGACGACGAGGCCCGCCATCTTGCCAGCCGTTTGCTGAGGACCGCGCGTCATGGCGCGCTCGCCGTGCTTGATCCGCAGACCGGAACGCCCATGGTCAGCCGCGTCGGATTGGCGACGGCGGTGGACGGAACGCCGCTCATCCTCGTATCCACGCTCGCCGGTCACACGGCCGGTCTTGCCGGCGATCCCCGATGCTCGATCCTCGTTGGCGAACCCGGAAAGGGCGATCCGCTCGCTCATCCGCGCATGACAATCGCATGCCGGGCCGTGAAACTGGACCGCGACGCGGAAGAAGGCCGCCAGGCCAGGATGCGCTATCTCGCCGCCAACCCGAAGGCTGCGCTCTATGCCGGTTTCGCCGATTTCTCCTTCCATGCCCTGTTGCCCCAGGCGGCAAGCCTGAATGGCGGTTTCGGCCGTGCCTGGCGCCTGGCGGCAGCCGACCTGCTGTCGGACGGGAACGCATCGGCGCGCTTCGCGACGGAGCAGCACCGCCTTCTGGAATGGCTGCATGACGAGGGCCGCCCGCGACTGCTTGCCGCGGCGCGGGCCGCAGGCCTGCCGGACCGGGGAGTGACGGCGACCGGCGTCGATCCCGGCGGCATCGACCTGACGATCCGGGGCCGGGCGGAACGTCTGGCTTTCGACCGTCCGGCTGACATGCCCGGACAAGTTTGCCAACGCCTGGCATCGCTCGGCGCAAGCCGGTGATTCGCGCTTACGTTTCAGAAAACAGGCTCGATTGCATTTTTTCGAAACACACTTAATGGTGTAAATTCAATAACTTGTAAAGACTGTTGCGAAACGCAAAACGTGTTGCTGTTTTTTCCCTTGCGGAAGCGCTCAGATCATGTTTCCTAATACGTGTGTGCGAACTGGAACCCTTGCCCCCGGGGTTCTGCAATGTCAACTTGCCTTTACAAAGGGTGGTACCGGGGCGATGTCACTACAAACTGTCATGAAACGTGCCGAGGAAACTGCGGCATACCTCACCGTGCTTGCCAACGCGAAGCGCATCGAGATCGTGTGCCTGCTGGACGGGACGGAATTCTCCGTCGGCGCCCTTGCGGACCGCGTCCATCTCAGCCAGTCGGCGCTCTCCCAGCATCTGGCCAAACTCCGGGCCCAAGGCCTGGTGGCCACGCGTCGCGATGGCCAGACGATCTACTACCGTCTTGCCTGCGGACTTGCGCCGCGCGTGCTGGGTTTGCTCGACGATGCAAGGCGCAGCGATTCCCGCGGGCACGGGACCGGACTTCACGCGGCGCACTGACATGCCGCCTGACCGGCCCGGCAAATTGCCGGGCCGGTCTTGACCTTCCAGTGACTGGAAGCGACATATGAGTCTCCTGAACTTCAGGAGACCCGAAATGCAGACCACACTCATCATAGAAGGCATGCATTGCGGCGGCTGCGTCAAGTCGGTCGCCAATGCCCTGTCCGCCCTTCCTCTCGTCTCGTCCGTGGACATCGACCTGGACACGGGCCAGGCCAGGATCAACCATGACGGCGCGGCGCCGGATGCCCTTGTCGGCGCGGTCGAGGATGCCGGTTTCGACGCCGCCCTGGCCACAGGCGCCTGACGCCATGACAAGCCAGCCGGATCACGCCGAATTCGACGTCACGGGCATGACATGCGCGGCCTGCGCGTCACGAATCGAGAAGGTGCTGGCCCGCGTGCCGGGCGTGCAAAGGGCGCAGGTCAACCTGGCGCTCGAACGCGCGGCAATCGACTTTGGCGCGGGAACAGACCGGCAGGGACTGGCCGATGCGATCCGCAGGGCCGGCTTCGGGGCGCAATTGCGCGTGTCCGATGCCGCACGCCAGCGCGAGGCCGACGAGGCACAGGCCGCGCGGCGCCGGGCCGAGGAACGCCAGACGCTTCTGCGGACACTCGTTTCGGCTGCCCTGTCCCTGCCGCTTGTGATTGCCATGGCGCCGGCCATGCTGGGCACGGGCGAGGCCATGATGGCGCCCTGGCTGCAGGCTGTGCTCGCGGCCGGTGTCATGCTGGTCTCAGGCACCCGCTTCTACGGCGAGGCATTTTCTGCCTTGCGCGGCGGCGGCGCCAACATGGCCGTTCTCGTCTCGATCGGCACCTCGGTCGCCTTTTTCTGGTCGCTTTGGCAGGTGATCGCCGGCCACGGTCACGGTCATCTCTATTTCGAGGCCGCGGCGGTCGTGCTCACGCTCGTCATGCTTGGAAAATACCTCGAAGCGCGCGCCCGGCAGGGAGCATCGGCAGCCCTTTCGGCGCTGGGCCGTCTTCAGCCACGCAGTGCCGAACGCATCGGCCCGGAGGGTCCGCAGACGGTACCGGCAGGCGATCTGGTTCCCGGAGACCGCGTTCTGGTCCGCCCGGGCCGGCAGGTTCCTTGCGACGGCATCGTCCGGACCGGCGAGACCGCGATCGACGAATCGCTGGTCACCGGCGAAAGCCTGCCCGTGGAGCGCCGCCCCGGCGATCCCGTGATCACCGGCACGGTGAACGGTTCCGGCGTCCTCGAGATCGAGGTGACGGCAGTCGGCGCCGACACCCGCCTTGCGCGCATGACAAGACTGGTCGAGGAAGCCCAGCGCGGAAACGCGCCCATCCAGCGGCTGGTCGACCGGATTTCCGCCATTTTCGTTCCCGTCATCCTGGTTGTCGCGGTCATCACCTTTCTCGGCTGGTGGCTGATCGGCGGCAGCGCCGAAAGCGGACTCTTGGCGGCGGTCTCCGTGCTCGTCATCGCCTGCCCCTGCGCGCTCGGCCTCGCCACCCCGACAGCGCTGGCCGCCGGAACCGGCGCCGCCGCAAGGGCCGGCATCCTGATCCGCGACATCGAGACGCTGGAAACCGCCGGCAGGATCGAGGCCATCGCCTTCGACAAGACCGGCACCCTGACCCTGGGCAAGCCGCGCGTCTCCGCTCTTCAGCCGGCCGATCCGGCCGCGACCGGGATCGCCGTCGCCGAATTGCTGACGCTGGCCGCGTCGCTGGAGGCCGCCAGCGAACATCCCCTGGCCGAAGCGCTCGTCGACAAGGCCAAGGCGGCCAATCTTGCATTGCGGCCGGCATCCTGCGTCACGGCCGTCCCCGGGCAAGGGCTGACCGGAACCGTAGACGGCCGCCTTGTCGCCGTCGGCAATGCCCGCCTCATGGCTGCGCAAGGCGTTGACGCCGCCCAGGCCGATGCGCTGCTTGAACGGCTCGCTGCCTCGGGCACGACCGCTGCGGTCGCCGTGGACGGCCGGTTGGCGGGTGCCATCGCCTTTTCAGATCAGCCGCGCGAGGAAGCCGCACAGGCCGTTGCCATGCTGCGGGCGAAAGGTCTCGACGCCGTGATGCTGACCGGAGACAACGAGGCCGCTGCTGACGCGATTGCCGCAAGGATCGGTGTAAGCCATGTGCGCGCCGGCCTGGCACCGGAAGAAAAGGTGGAGGCCGTGCGCGCCATGAAGGAGAGCGGGACCGGTGGGGTGGCCTTCGTCGGCGACGGCCTCAACGACGGTCCGGCGCTCGCCGCCGCGACGCTGGGCATCGCCTTGTCGTCCGGCACGGATGTGGCCCGCGAGGCCGCCGCCATCACGCTCATGCGCCCGGACCTGAGACTTGTGCCGGCCGCCCTGGAGATCGCGGCAAAGACGAAACGCACGATCACCCAGAACCTGGTCTGGGCCTTCATCTACAACGTGATCGGCATCCCCCTGGCAGCCCTTGGCGTCCTGTCCCCGGTCTTCGCGGGTGCGGCCATGGCCTTTTCCTCGGTCTCGGTGGTCACCAATTCGGCACTCCTGGCCCGCTGGAAGCCGAAGACCGGCCGATGACGCCCATCCGCATCGACACACCGGACGATCCGCGCATCGCGGCCTATCGCGACATCCGCGAGCGCGATCTGGCCGGACGGGAGGGTCTGTTCATCGCCGAGGGCAAGGTCGTCCTCAACGTGCTCTTCTCCGCCCGGCGCTTTCGTGCCCGCTCCGCGCTCATCCTGGAGAACCGCCTGCCGGGCATGTCCGCCACGCTTGCGCTCGCCGATGCGGACATGCCGGTCTACGTGACGGACCGCGCGGTCATGGACGCCATTGCCGGCTTTCCGGTCCACCGCGGAATCCTGGCGCTCGGCGAACGGCGCGACAGCGACGGACCCGGCGATATCCTTGCCCGGTCGGAAGATCCGTCGCTTGTCGTCGCTCTCGTCGGGATAGCCAACCACGACAACATGGGCGCCATCTTCCGCAATGCCGCCGCTTTCGGCGCTGCCGGGGTACTTCTCGACCGCGAATGCTGCGACCCGCTCTACCGCAAGGCCATCCGTGTCTCCGTGGGCGCCGCGTTGAAGGTGCCCTTCGCCCGTGCGGGCACAGCGGAGGAAATGACCGGCTGCCTTCAGGCGGCGGGATACCGTGTGCTTGCGCTTTCGCCTTCCGGGTCGACCCGCCTGCAGGACACGATCGCAGGCGAACGCATCGCCCTGCTGCTGGGAACGGAGGGCGAGGGCCTGCCGCCCTCGCTGATGGCGGGACTGGAAACCGTACGCATTCCGATGCGCCAGGACTTCGACAGCCTGAATGTCGCGACCGCGGGCGCCATCGCGCTCAGCCATTTCCATGCGCTCGCCGGTGCCTGATCTCGCCGGCCCGGCCCCACGGCGCGCTACTCCGCCTTTGCCGCCGCCGATTTCTGAAGGGCCCGGACCCGGTCTGCCAGGCTGACGACCTCGCCCGCACCGCCACCGGCAGCGCCGGCGCCCGCCTCCTCCAGGCTGCTGCGCCGCTTCAGCGCGGCATGGATGGGCGAATCCGGCCCTTCCATTTCCGCCGTCAGCCGCACCACCTCGGCCGTCAGGTCGTTGATCTGCTCGCGCAGGAGGGCATTTTGCCGCTTCTGCTCCTGCCAGTCGTCGCTCTTGGCGCGCTTGAACCCGGCGATCTGCTCGTCGAGCTTCTCGTTGATGGCGGTCGCTTCCGCCAGTTGCCTGCTCATCCGCTCGCGATCCTGGCCCAGCAGGCCGACAGCCTTCTCGACATCCGCGCCGGTACCGTTCTGAAGCAGCGCCGACATCTGCAGGCTCATGCCTGCCAGGTCGCCAGCCATCTGCGCCTTTTCCGCCTCCGCGCTCGCGGCATCCATTGTCGCCGTGTCGATCCGCTTTCGCCCGTCCCTCATGTCTTCGCGCAGCCGCGCGACGTCCTTCTCGCGACGGTCGAGCCGCTCCTCCAGATCCGCCAGCGTCGACATCAGGCGCTCGTTCTTGCGCTCCGCCAGTTCAAGCCGCTTCGCGATTTCCGCCATTTCGCGGCGCGCCGTCCGTGCTTCCTGTTCCCGTTCGCGGGCCGCGGCTTCGAGGTCGCGGCGCTGCGCGCGCAGGCCCTCGACGTCCCCTGACAGCCGTTCCACGTCGGCCTCCCGCGCAACCAGTTCCACCTGCCGCTCCGACGAGGTGACCGAAAGCTCTTCGGCATGTTCGCGCATGCGTTCGTATTCCAGTGCCTTGGCCTCCAGCCGGGCCTCGACCGCCCGCAGCGCCTCATCCGTGTTGTCGAGTTGCTCTTCCCGGGATGCCAGTTCGGAACGCAAGGCGGCGCCCTTCGCTTCCAGTTCACCGACCAGGGCCGTCCTTTCCTCCAGCTCATCGCCGAGGCGCCGGATCTCGTCGCGATAACGGCCGATATCGGCCAGGTGGAGGGCAGCCTTGTCCTTGAGTGCCTTGACGCTCATTTCGAGCCGCCGGGTCGACATGGCGAACTCGGCCCGCATCCGGTCCTTGTCCGCCTCGATTTCGTTGAGCGTCAGCGGAACCGACGCCTCGATCTTGCGGCGGGTCAGGAAGACAGCCCTGCGCCAGATGGCAGGGGCCACCATGAGCGCCAGGAATGCGGCGCAAAAGAAACCGAGAATGAAGAACAGTGCCGACTCGATCACGAAACACCCGCCAGATCACCCGAGACGGCCGCGCACATCCGGTCGCAGCCGCATTCAGGTTGCCACGAAGCCCTGTTCGAAATCCACTCGAAAACGGACAGGGAACGCCGGCAATTGTTTCCAGGGTTAAGGCCGGGCCGCCCGGCAACCGCGCGGCACTGGCATCCGCGGCGTCAGAACGGATTCCACGTCGGATTGCGGGTCATCTTCAGATAGCCCACATTCAGGCCGAGCCGCGCGCCTATTCCTGTCTTGATCGGAACGATGAGCTGGCTGTTGTTCTTCAGCACGTGGAAGCCGAGACCGGCCACAACATAGGCCGATCCGGATACGCCGAGGAAACGGCGGTAAAGCTGGTCGACCTGTTCAAGGTTGTAGACCAGCATCATCGTGCGCGATCCCTGGCCGCCGAAATCCCAGCCGATCGAAGGCCCTTGCCAGAACACCTTGTGGTCGCCGGCGTTCTTGGTGAAGAGCATCCCCTCGCCATAGGTCAGCCCGCCGACGATCGCCCCCGAACCTTCCTCGCCAAGCACGTAACCGTTCGGCAGGCCGTACTGGGAGAAGATGCGCTCGACAAGCGTCGCCAGTCCACCGGTCGTCGAACCGAAGAAACGGTGACCGGCGTCGACAATCTCCTGCGCTCCGTAGGTATCCGCTGCCCGGGCGGATTGCGGCACAGCGGCAAGGACCGCCAGCATCGTCATGCATGCGGCGGCGAGCCGGACGGCAAATGTCGTTTTCATGAAATCCCACATCTCGTACGTCTCCGTGCGGAGCGCATACTGCCTGACCCGTCTCCTGTCGAATGGCTTGTGGCTCTTTGATCGGCCGTTTCTGCCATCCGGGGGCACGGCGAACCATAGCGCCGCAACCCTTGTCGCATGATTAATACCAGCGACCGCGAAACTGGCAATCAAACATGGCCGGAGCATGGCGCGGGTCCGCGATCCTGCCCTCTTTCCTTGCCCGCGGCGGGGTCGCTGTGTATCGCTCTTGTCCAGCGGAACTGCTTTGATTCGCAGCCTGCGCGGCGGCGCCGGTGCATCGAACGGGAAGGGGTAAGGGCATGGCCGACATTTTCACGCTGTCTGCAACCGATCTCGCTGCGCTTCTGTGCAGCCGGGTCTGCCACGACATCATTTCGCCGGTGGGCGCCATCAACAACGGGCTGGAACTGCTCGACGAGGGCGGGGCCGACGAGGATGCGATGGCCCTGATCAGGGCATCGGCGCGCAATGCTTCGGCCCGTCTCCAGTTCGCCCGCATCGCCTTCGGCGCGGCCGGATCCGCCGGCATGCAGATTGACACCGGCGATGCCGAGGCCGTCGCCAAGGCCTTCATTGCAAACGAGAAGCCGGAACTGGAGTGGATCGGCGCGCGCGCGCTGCTGCCGAAAAACAAGGTGAAGCTGCTGCTGAACCTCATCCTGGTGGCCAATTCCACGATTCCGCGCGGCGGCAAGATCACGGTGCGCCTGGAAAACACCGACACCCAGCCCAAGTTCACGCTGACGTCCACCGGCAAGATGATCCGCGTTCCGCCGAAGTTCCTTGAACTCCACGGCGGAAACGTGCCGGAGGAGCCGGTCGACGCCCATTCGGTGCAGTCCTATTACACGCTCCTGCTGGCGCGCGAATCGCGCATGGCCATCGACATCCGTGCCAGCGGCGACGAGGTGGTCCTGACCGCATCCTGATCTTTTTTCGATACAATCGAAAATGGCGTACTTCATTTGGCGCTTGTTTACCTCTCTGCCCTAGCTTGGGAGACGGCAGGGAAAAAGGAAGACATAAGCAAGCCCCAGAGAGGCGCACCGATGAAGCGTTGCCTGATCGTCGATGATTCCGCAGTCATCCGAAAGGTTGCCAAGCGAATCCTGTCGTCCGAAACGCTTCGGGTCCTTGAAGCCGAAAGCGGTGCGATGGGCATTGCCATGTGCCGGTCGGAATTGCCGGAAATCATCATCCTGGACGGGACGCTGCCCGACTACACGCCGACCGAGTTCGTCACCACGCTGAAAAGCTGGGTGGAACCGGCGCACATGCCCATCATTCTCGTTCTCGTCCATGAGCTCGACATCGTGCCGATCATGCGCGCCAAGCGCGCCGGCGCCGCGGGCTACCTCCTCAAGCCGTTCGACAGGCAGTCGCTGACCACCCGCTTCCACGAGCAGGTCGAGAAGGCCGTCCAGGCGCGCCAGGCATCAAGGGCCGCCTGACAGACATCCCCCCGGCGCCGCCGCAAATCCATCCGGCAATGGTCTGGCGGGCGTCGCCTGTGTCGCGAACCCTATACCGCTTGGCGCCGCTGTTCACTTGCCCCGACCGAAAGCGGACAACGCAAAAGCCCGCCCATTCCGGTCAGGAAATGGCGGGCCTGAAATGCCGTGCGCGAATATGGGGCTGGTGTCAGGCGCTTTCGCGCATGTCGTCCGGTTCGCGCAGCACATAGCCGCGTCCCCAGACGGTCTCGATGTAATTCTGGCCACCGGACGCAGCATCGAGCTTCTTGCGCAGCTTGCAGATGAACACGTCGATGATCTTCAGTTCCGGCTCGTCCATGCCGCCATAGAGATGATTGAGGAACATCTCCTTGGTCAGCGTGGTGCCCTTGCGCAGGCTGAGCAGTTCGAGCATCTGGTATTCCTTGCCGGTCAGGTGCACCCGCTGGCCGCCGACCTCCACGGTCTTGGCATCCAGGTTGACCACCAGGTCGCCCGTGGTGATGACCGACTGCGCGTGACCCTTGGACCGGCGGACGATGGCATGGATGCGCGCGACCAGTTCGTCCTTGTGGAACGGCTTGGTCATGTAGTCGTCGGCACCGAATCCCAGGCCCCGAACCTTGTCCTCGATGCCGGCCATGCCGGAGAGGATCAGGATCGGCGTCTTCACCTTCGACAGGCGAAGCGTGCGCAGGACCTCGTATCCCGACATGTCCGGGAGGTTGAGATCCAGGAGGATGATGTCGTAATCGTAGAGTTTCCCGAGGTCGACCCCCTCTTCCCCGAGATCAGTCGTGTAGACATTGAAGCTCTCAGACTTGAGCATCAGTTCGATGCTCTGTGCTGTGGCGCTATCGTCTTCAATCAGCAGAACGCGCATTTCGATCCCCTTTTCCGCACCCGGTTCAGGCAATGGCGCCATTGACGAGCGGAACAGTCCTTGCCTGATCCGGAGGCTGGCATGAAATGGTTAACAAAATCCGAATCGGATTTGCAAGCACCCACTCCCCACCTCAGCTCCATGTCACAAACCATTGCAAATACAACATTTTCCAGAAATTTTCGCCGATCCGAAAGCGTTAACATATGCTGCCAACCGATTCAGATGACTCAAACTTGCCGGTCTTAACCAAGGTCGCGGATTTTTTTTACCGCGCCTTAAGTTCCACTTCCTATGATTAACGACGCCCGTAAACGAAAGGTTACCGGGACGACATCCGGGTCAGCCTTTCGGCCGCTCCGGAGCGGACCTTTCGCCTGCGGGCGTGTCAGTGCCGGCCGAAGTGAGGGGGCCGGGTGGTTTTGTTTGGAGTATCGAGTCATGAAATCACGCGATAACCTGGTTCGGCTGAAGCTATTTCAGGTCAATGAAAAACGGCGCCAGCTGGCGCAACTCGAGATGATGATTGCGGAATTCGACCGCAAGGCCGCCGAGCTGGAAGTCCAGATCGGTCACGAGGAGAAGAAGGCCGGCATCACCGACCAGGGTCACTTCGCCTATCCGACCTTCGCCAAGGCCGCCCGTCAGCGCCGCGAGAACCTGATGGCTTCCCAGGCCGACCTGAAGGCCCAGCGCGACGCGGCGGAAGCCGCCCTTGCGGAGGCCGAGGCCGAACTGGGCAAGGCCGAAATGCTCGAAAACCGCGATGTCCGTGGTCGTGAACCGGCAGCCGGCCGGCGTGCCATGATCGGCTGAAGCATCCGCGATACCCGAATCAGCGGAGGCCGCGTTTCCGGCGCGGCTTTCATTCTGTCCGGCGCCAAGGCACCTGCCGGACCATTCCAATCAAGGCGGAGCTCGGCTAAAGCGGTTGCATGCGCACCGCCCTTGCCCTCTGCCTGTTCGCCGCCTCCGCCAGCTTCGTGCTCGGCATCACCATGCCCCTGGTCGAGATCGAGCGCCTGCTCATCTTTTCCGACGAACCCTCCCTGGTCCAGATGGTGACCGGCCTGTGGCGGCAGGGCGACGTCGCGCTCGCGGTTCTCATCGCCGGCTTTTCCATCGTCACGCCATCGGCCAAGCTGTTGCTCCTGCACATCGCGGCAGCCAACGGTCCCGGCGCGCGTGCGCCGTCCTGGCTTCACGGCCTGTCGCGCTGGTCCATGCTCGATGTGGTTCTGGTGGCCCTCGTGGTCTTTGCCGCCAAGACATCAGGCCTTGCGACGGCGATGACCAAGCCGGGCCTTTGGTTCTTCGCCGCATCGGTCATCCTGACGGCGGCGGCGGCGCGCCTGGCGGATCGCTGACCCACTTGCGCGAAAGGCCGGCATCCTTGCGGAGCCGGCCCTTTGAAATGCCATCGTCTTCCGCGTCAGTGGCGGTATTGCTGAATGCGCGTCGTACGCAAGCCGGCAAGTCCGTGATCGTCGATGGACGCCTGCCAGGAGAGGAACTCCTCGACAGTCAGCCGGTAGCGGCTGCACGCCTCCTCGAGGCTCAGCAGACCGCCGCGGACCGCCGCGACGACTTCCGCCTTGCGACGGATCACCCACCGTCTCGTATTGGTCGGGGGAAGATCGGCGATCGTTAGGGGACTCCCGTCCGGGCCGATGACATACTTCACGCGTGGTCTCGCCAGATCGGTCATTGTACTCTCTACACAAACTCAAGGACCTTACCCGCACACACTAGCGCCGCACCTTTTAAGAAACGCCTAAACCCCCGGTAACGCTAAAGTAACCATGGTTAATGCCCGGAAAGCGCAGTGCACGGCATTTGACGGAACGCACCGTTCCTTCGGCCTGCAGCCTTGCCTCTCGCTCTTTCGCCTGGAGTGTCCTATATAGGGGCATGGCAATGGAAACCGGCCCTTGAAACCGGCGGAAATACACATGAACAGTCTTGATCTTCCCGGCCGCCCCGAGGACACCCGCGTGGTGGTCGCCATGTCCGGCGGTGTCGATTCCTCGGTCGTCGCGGGCATTCTTGCACGCGAAGGCTACGATGTCGTCGGCGTGACCTTGCAGCTTTACGACCACGGCGCTGCGACGCACCGGCCCGGCTCATGCTGCGCCGGTCAGGACATCGACGATGCCCGCCGCGTCTGTGAGCGCCTCGGCATTCCCCATTACGTGCTGGACTACGAGAAGCGCTTCCAGGAAGCCGTCATCAATCCCTTCGCCGAAAGCTACATGGCCGGCGAGACACCGGTTCCCTGCATCGCCTGCAACCAGACGGTCAAGTTCGATGACCTGCTGAAGACGGCCCGCGATCTGGGCGCCGCAGCGCTGGCGACGGGCCATTACATCCGCTCGCGCGCCAAAGGCGCCCACCGCGCCCTTTATCGTCCGGTCGATACCGACCGCGACCAGAGCTGGTTTCTCTTCGCCACCACGCAGGAGCAGGTGGACTACCTGCGCTTTCCGCTCGGCGGCCTGTCCAAGCCGCAGGTTCGCGAACTGGCCGAAGGCATGGGCCTCGATGTCGCCGGCAAGCAGGACAGCCAGGACATCTGCTTCGTGCCGCAGGGCAAGTATGCCGACATCATCGCGAAGCTGAAGCCGGAAGCCTCCGTGCCCGGTGATATCGTGCATATCGACGGCCGCGTGCTCGGCCAGCATGACGGCATCCTGCGCTTCACCATCGGCCAGCGCCGCGGCATCGGCGTTGCGGCCGGGGAACCGCTCTACGTCGTTCACATCGACCCCGCCCGCGCCCGCGTCATCGTCGGCCCGCGCGAGGCGCTGGAAACGCGCAAGCTCTGGCTGCGCGACATGAACTGGCTGGGCGACGGCCCGTTGGAGGACCTGCCAGCAGAGGGCATGGAACTCTTCGCGAAGGTACGCTCCACCCGCCCGCCCGCGCCGGCCCTGTTGCGTCTGGAAGGCGGAACGGCGACGGTGGAACTGCTCGACGGCGAGACGGGCGTCGCGCCGGGTCAGGCCTGCGTGCTCTATTCGGACCCCGGCAGCGAGGCCCGCGTCTGGGGCGGCGGCTTCATTGCCCGTTCCGAGCGCGAGAAGACCGCCGAGGCCATGCTGCGCCAGCTGGAGGCGGTTTAGGCCGCCGCACCATCCGCCGGAAACGACATCGCCACGGGTGACGCAGTCAGTCGTGGCTGACGGTCGCCGCCGTCAGGATCCTCAGGACGAGAATGGCCTCGTCGCCGCCCGTACGCGGTTCTTCGCGGGTCTCGATGCAGTGGATGAAGTGCTGCAGCTCCCGCGTCAGCGGCATGCCTTCCGACACCGGCTGATAGGACGGCTCGTTCGTGGTGAAGGCCCACTGGCCGGAATCCTGCCACACCGCGTGGCGGTAGATGGCGAGCTTGCGGTCCCAGGTCTCCACGTCGTCGAACACGGCCATGGCGCGCGTTCCCACCACGGTCAGCCGCCGCTCCCGATAGGGGTTGAGCCGCGAGGAGAAGAGATGGCTGCGCACCCCGCCGGGAAAGCGCATGTGCACATGCGCGAAATCGGAAAGGTGATCGAGGACGGCGGCGCCCTCGCCGCGCACTTCGAGCGGCGGCGCCCCGGTAACCGCGAGGATCATCGACAGGTCGTGCGGCGCCAGATCCCACAGCGCGTCATTCTCCGTATGGAACTTGCCGAGCCCCAGCCGGTGCGAATGGATGTATTTCACCTCGCCCAGGTCACCCTCGTCGATCAGCGACTTCAGCAACTCGAAGGCGGGATGGAAGCGCAGCACATGGCCCACCATGAAGACGCGTCCATGCGCCCGCGCGGCCGCGACCGCCCGTTCCGCATCCGGCACCGACAGGGCAATGGGCTTTTCCACCAGGACGTCCTTGCCGGATTCCACCGCCCGGATGGCCATCTCGGCATGGAATTGCGGCGGAAGCGCCATGACGACCGCGTCGATGTCCTCGCGCCCGAACAGGTCATCGGGCGCGATGGCCTCGACGTCGTTCTCGGCTGCGAATCCCTCGGCCCGGGCCGGGTTGGCATCGGACACGGCCTGCAGCGCACCGAGCCCTTTCAGGGTACGGATGTGATTGCTGCCCCAATATCCGCACCCGAGTACTGCTATGCGCGGCGCCATTCCTGGAAACTTCCGTCTGTCGCTCTACTGGTCCAATCCGGGATGCGATGGCAAGGCCGGAGATGGGTTGTCATATCGGCGCGCCGCGTCGAACTCAACCCCGCCCGCCGGATCGCCGGTCACGCTTTCCATCATGGCGCGAAAAAACATGCAAGCAGAGGGGAAAACCTCGCTTGACAGTGCGGCGCCGGCGACCTTATATCCGCGCGACTTCAGCGGACGCCGGCAGGGCGACGCGAAATCGGGGCAGGGTAGCTCAGTTGGTGAGAGCGCCGGATTCATAACCCGGAGGTCGGCGGTTCAATCCCGCCCCCTGCTACCAGAGCCCAGTTTCCTGATTCCTTCGTCTCGATAAAGACCGCCACACCGCGCGCGGCCACGGTGACGAAAAGGGCATTCGAACCTGCCGCCTCGTCCTCAACCGGAAGATGAAAACGCGTCAGCGCTTCGGACCTGTTGAAGACGAGTGCCATCCGGGGAATGACTGCACGCCCGGTCGCCAGCACCATTGTCAGCGCGCCCGCGTCCTCTGCCTCCCAATCCGCCGGCGTCATCGGCACGCCATCGGGCCGCAGCCATTCCACATCGGGTATTCCGTCCGCGCCCGTTCCACCGGTCAGGAAGTCCGGCTTGAAAGCATCCGCAAAACGCGAGCGCACGGCCGCCAGTTCCTGCGCGTGAGCGAGCAGCGCCGCATCGCGTTTCGCCCAGTCGATCCAGGTGATGGCATTGTCCTGCGCATAGGCATTGTTGTTGCCGCGCTGGCTGCGGCCGAATTCGTCGCCCGCCGTCAGCATGATCGTGCCGCGCGTCAGGTAGAGCGTGGAGAGCAGCGCCTTCAAGTCGCGCCGGCGCGCAGCCGCGATCGCCGCGTCGCGGGTTTCGCCTTCCGCGCCGTTGTTCCATGAGATGTTGTGGTCGTGGCCGTCGCGATTGCCCTCGCCGTTCGCTTCATTGTGCTTGTGTTCGTACGAAACCATATCGGCCAGCGTGAAGCCGTCATGGGCGGCCAGGAAACTGACGCTGCGCGTAGCCGCTTCGCCGCCGAACACGTCCTGCGAGCCCGAAATCCGCGTGGCGAAGGCGCCAAGCATGTGAGCGTCACCGCGCCAGAAGCGGCGCATGTCGTCGCGGTAGCGGTCATTCCATTCCAGAAACGGCGCGGGAAAGTTACCGAGTTGATAGCCCCCGGGTCCGATGTCCCACGGTTCGGCGGCCAGCACCCGCGAGCCGGTGACCGGATCGTCCAGCATGGCGCGAAGCAGGGGCGCGTCCGGCGAAAAGCCGTCTGCCGTTCGTCCCAGCACCGGCGCAAGGTCGAAACGGAATCCGTCCACCCCGCCCGCCAGCGCGAAATGACGTAGCGAATCGAGGATGAGATCCATGATCACGGGATCGTCGCAGGCGACCGTGTTGCCGGTCCCCGTGTCGTTGACCAGCCGTCCGGTCCCGTCCCGCCGGAAAGCCCGCTCGCCCATCAGTCCGCGCAGGCTGAGCACGGTCCCCTCCGCGTCGCTCTCGCCGGTGTGGTTGAAAACCAGGTCGAGGATGACACCGATGCCTTCCGCCCTCAAGGCGTCCGTGACCGCCCTGAGATCGACGATCCCTCGCGGCGCCAGGCGCGGGTCAAGCGCCATGAAGGTCACGGGGTTATATCCCCAGGCATTGGCAAGCCCCAGCGCCGGCAGGTGGCGCTCGTCGATCCAGGCCGTCACCGGCATCAGTTCCACCGCCGATACGCCGATGGATTTCATGTGCGCGATCACCACAGGGTGCTTCAGCGCCGCCAGCGTTCCCCTCTCGCCCTCCGGCACATCGGGGTGCAGCATCGAGAAGCCCCGCACATTGACCTCGTAGATCAGCCCGCCCGGCGTAAAGGTCACAGGCTGCGGTACGGTATCGGGGAACGCGGTCTCCAGGATGGCCTTCGGCATCAGGCCGGCCGTGTCGCCGCCCGCGCCGCGCGCGCTGCCAACAAGCCGTGCGTCATGCCGGTAGGGCCGGTCGATGCGGGTTGTCCACGGATCGACCAGCAGCCGGTCCGGGTCGAACCAGTGACCGGCCGCCGGTTGCCACGGGCCGTCGGCGCGAAAACCGTAGGCCTGCCCTGTCCGCACGCCCGCCACGTCCAGCCGCCACCAGCCATCTGCGCCCCGCGTCATGGGCAGGCGCGCGCTCTCCCGATGTTCATCGAACAGGCACAGCCAGACCATCTGCGCATCGGGCGCCGGAACGGCGAAATGCGCGCCCGTGCCGGTCAGCCGGCTGGCCCTCATGTGATAACGTCGGGCGCGGTCCGTCCGGTGTGGCGCGCGATCCCGGCAATGGCGTCGGCGGCCGCGATGAGCGCGGCCAGCGCGTCCTGCGTCTCCTGACCGTGCAGCGCGGCGTCCGGCTCGTAGCGTTCGATGTAGACGCGGATCGTCGCGCCGGACGTTCCGGTGCCCGACAGGCGAAAGACGATGCGCGACCCGCCCTCGAAGAACACCCGCAAACCCTGGTTGACGGCCACCGAACCGTCGACGGGATCGGTATAGGAGAAGGAATCGGCCCGCTCCACCGTCATGCCCTCGAAGACCTGCCCGCCAAGCCCGCCAAGCCGGCTTTCCAGTTCCGCCATCAGGGCCTGCGCGCGGTCGCTGTCCACGCCCTCGTAGTCGTGGCGGGTGTAGAAGTTGCGCCCGTATTCCGCCCAGTGGCTTTCCACGATCTGCTTCACCGGTTCGCGCCGCGCGGCAAGGATGTTGAGCCAGAGCAGGATAGCCCACAGCCCGTCCTTCTCGCGCACGTGGTCGGAGCCCGTGCCCGCACTCTCCTCGCCGCATATGGTCACCCGGCCCGCATCCAGAAGGTTGCCGAAGAACTTCCAGCCGGTCGGTGTCTCGTGCATCTCGATGCCGCGTTTCTCCGCCACCCGGTCGGCCGCCGCCGAGGTGGGCATGGAGCGCGCAATGCCCGCGATTCCCTTCGCATAGCCGGGTGCCAGATGGGCGTTCGCCGCCAGCAGCGCCAGCGAATCGGATGGCGTCACGAAGATTCCCTTGCCGAGGATCAGATTGCGGTCGCCATCGCCATCCGACGCGGCGGCGAAGTCCGGCCCGTCCGCTCCCATGACCATGTCATACAGGTGGCGGGCATGAACCAGGTTGGGGTCGGGATGATGCCCTCCGAAATCGGGCAGCGGCTCCGCGTTCAGCACCGTGCCGGCCGGGGCGCCAAGCCTGTTTTCGATGATCTCGCGCGCATAGGGACCGGTGATCGCGCTCATCGAATCCATCACCATCCGGAAGCCGGAGGCGAACAGGTCGCGGATCGCATCGAAATCGAACAGGCTTTCCATCAGGCCGGCATAGTCGGCCACGGGGTCGATGACCTCCACCGTCATGCCGGCCACGTCGTGGGCGCCCAGCGCCGAAAGGTCGATGTCGGGTGTCTCAACCGTCAGGTAGCGCTCGATCACCTTCGAGCGCGCGAACACGGCTTCGGTGATGCGTTCGGGCGCCGGCCCGCCATTGGCGATGTTGTACTTGATGCCGAAGTCTTCGGTCGGTCCGCCCGGATTATGGCTCGCCGACAGCACCAGTCCGCCGAACGCACCGTTCTTGCGGATGACATGCGAGGCCGCCGGCGTGGACAGGAGCCCGCCCTGCCCCACCAGCACGCGACCGAAACCGTTGGCCGCCGCCATGCGGATGGCGGTCTGGATGACGACATCGTTGTAATAGCGCCCGTCGCCGCCGATCACCAGGGTCCGGCCTTCAAAGCCCTCCAGGCTGTCGAACACCGACTGGATGAAATTCTCCGTGTAACGGGGCTGCGCGAAGACCGGAACCTTCTTGCGCAGGCCCGACGTTCCCGGCCGCTGGTCGGAAAATGGCGTGGTGGCGACGGTGACGGTCATGAGTGTCCCTTGTGGATGAGCGAAGCGAAGAGTTCGGCGTAGCGCAGGGCGCTGGCATCCCAGGAGACATCCGCCGCCATGGCCCTTTTCTGCATGGTCGCCCAGACCTTCGGCTGGCCATGCAGGGCAATGGTGCGCGCCACGGCCCCGGTCAGCGTGTCGTGCGACAGCGGCGCGAACTGCACGCCCGTCGCCACGCCCGCATTGAGCGCGGCATGATTGGCATCGATCACGGTGTCGGCAAGCCCGCCCGTGCGGGTCACCACCGGGATGCAGCCATAGCGCAGGCCGCAAAGCTGCGTCAGCCCGCAAGGCTCGAAGCGTGATGGCACGAGGATGGCGTCGGCGCCCGCCTGCACCAGGTGCGACAGCGGTTCGTCATAGCCCACCACCACGCCGATGCGGCCCTTGTGGCGCGCCGCTGCGGCAAGCATCAGCCCTTCCAGTCCCTTGTCGCCGGACCCCAGCACCGCCAGTTTGCCGCCCATGGCGACAAGCCCGTCCAGCACGCCCGCCAGCACGTCCATGCCCTTTTGCCAGGTCAGCCGCGAGATCACGCAGAACAGCGGCGCATTGTCCTCGTCCAGCCCGAAGCGCTGCTCGAGCGCGCGCCGGTTCGCCTGGCGCGCCTTCAGCGTGCGCGAAGAAAACGTCCGGGCGAGCGCATCATCGGTTTCAGGGTTCCAGATTGCCGTGTCGATACCGTTGACGATGCCGTGCAAGACATCGGCCCGCCCGTTGATCAGCCCCTCCAGCCCCATGCCGAATTCGGCGGTGCGAATCTCCTGCGCATAGGTCGGGCTGACCGTGGTGATGGCGTCGGCGGCCTGCAGACCGGCCTTCAGGAAGCCCACGCTGCCGTAATATTCCACGCCGTCCAGCGACCAGGCCTTTTCGGGCAGCCCGAGCTCGCTGAAGATCGACGGCGCGAACTGGCCCTGGAAGGCAAGGTTGTGCACGGTGATGACGCTGGGCGGGTACGGCTTGCCGGAATGCTTGAGATAGGCCGGTGTCATGGCCGCCTGCCAGTCATGCACATGCACGAGGTCCGGCATATAACCGGCGACCGCTCCCTGCGCCACCGCCGCTGCCGCGCGGGCGAAGGCGGCGAAGCGCTTCCAGTTGTCGCCGTGGTCGTTGCCCGCCATGTCCGAATAGGGACCGCCGTCGCGTTGAAAGAGATGCGGCGCGTCGAGAAGCAGCAGGTCGAGCCCCGAATGCCTCACGGCCAGCAGGTCCGCCTTGCCGCCGAACAGGTGATCGAACGCCGCCACCTTCCGGCATTTCGTCTTTCCAAGGCGCGCCATGACGGAAGGATAGGCCGGCACCATGGTGCGTACATGCACGCCATGCGCGGCGAGCGCCGGGGGCAAGGCGCCGGCGACATCGGCAAGCCCCCCGGTCTTGATCAGCGGGAACACTTCGGACGTGACGGAAAGGACGTTCATTCGTAGATCAGGCCTGCCTTGTCGAGCATGGATTGGGTGATCAGGCAGACACCGTTCGCCGTGCGCCGGAAACGGCTGGCATCCAGCTCCGGATCCTCGCCCACCACCAGTCCGGACGGAATCTTGACCCCGCGGTCGATGACCACCTTCGACAGCCGCGCATGGCGCCCGATCACGCATTCGGGCAGCACCACCGCCTCGTGCAGGCTGGAATAGGAGCGTGCCAGCGTGCCCGTGAACAGCAGGCTGCGATGGATCGACGAACCGGAAATGATGCAGTCGCCCGAGACCAGCGACGAGATCGCCTGGCCGACGCGCCCTTCCTCGTTGTGGACGAACTTGGCCGGCGGCCGGATCTCCGCATAGGTCCAGATCGGCCAGGAGCGGTCGAACAGGTCGAGTTCGGGCAGGATGTCGTTGAGGTCGATATTGGCCTGCCAATAGGCGTCGATCGTGCCGACGTCGCGCCAGTAGGCCTCGTTCTCCGTCGAGGCGCGCACGCAGGATTGCGTGAAGCGGTGCGCCACCGCCTTCCCGTTCTTGACGATGTGCGGAATGATATCCTTGCCGAAATCGCGGCTGGAATTGGGGTCGGCGGCATCGCGCTTCAATTCCTCGATCAGGAAGCGCGTAGAGAAGACATAGATGCCCATCGAGGCCAGCGACATGTCCGGATTGCCCGGAATGGAGGGAGGGTCGGCCGGCTTTTCCACGAAATCGACGATGCGGTCGCTGTCGTCGACATGCATCACGCCGAACCCGGTCGCCTCCATGCGCGGCACTTCGAGGCAGCCGATGGTGACGTCGGCATTCTGGCTGACATGCTGCTGCAGCATGATCTCGTAGTCCATCTTGTAGATGTGGTCACCGGCCAGGATCACCATGTATTCGACGCCGTAATCCTCGATGATGTCGGCGTTCTGGAACACCGCGTCCGCGGTGCCCTCGTACCATTGCGTTTCCGAGACGCGTTGGCTGGCGGGCAGGATGTCGAAGCTTTCGTTGCGCTCCGGCCGCAGGAAGTTCCAGCCCCGCTGGAGGTGGCGGATCAGCGAGTGCGCCTTGTACTGCGTGGCCACGCCGATGCGCCGGATGCCGGAATTGATGGCGTTGGACAGCGCGAAGTCGATGATCCGGGTCTTGCCGCCGAAATAAACCGCCGGCTTGGCGCGCCGGTCGGTGAGTTCATGCAGGCGGCTTCCCCGTCCGCCGGCCAGCACGTAGGCCATCGCGTTTCTGGCCAGCGGCGCATTGCGTTCAACCACCATGGTCTCCTCCTCCCGCCCTGCTCAGGCGTCCTCTCCGGCTTGCACCAGCAGCAGCGTCGCCAGTGGCGGCAATGTCAGCCGCGCGATGCCCCCCGTCACGTCAACGGCCCCCAGGTTGCCCACGCCCGACCCGCCATAGACCGCGGCGTCCGTGTTCAGCACTTCCCGCCATTTGCCGTCGGCCGGCATGGCCAGTTCGTATCCGGTCAGCATTTGCGGGGTGAAGTTCGACACCACGACGACAGGCGCCTCACCCGGTGCCCTTCTCTGCCATGCATAGACCGAGTTTTCCGCGTCGTCGGCCTTCAGCCATTCGAACCCTTCCGGCTCGCAATCCCTTGCGTGAAGGGCAGGATACTGGCGATAGGCCCTGTTCAGGTCGCGCACCAGTTGCCGCACGCCGTCATGGGCGTGATGGTCGACGAGATCCCAGTCGAGGCCCCGCGCCTCGGTCCACTCGTTGCGCTGGGCGAACTCCTGCCCCATGAACAGCAGCTTCTTGCCAGGATAGCCCCACATGAAGCCGTAATAGGCGCGCAGCGTTGCGAACTTCTGCCAGTCGTCGCCGGCCATCTTGTTGAGAAGCGATCCCTTGCCATGCACCACCTCGTCATGGCTGAGCGGCAGCACGAAGTTCTCCGAAAAGGCGTAGAGCAGGCCGAAGGTCAGGTCGTTGTGGTGATGCTTGCGATGGACGGGGTCACGCTGGAGATAGTGCAGCGTGTCATGCATGAAACCCATGTTCCACTTGAAGCCGAAGCCCAGCCCGCCCTCATGCACCGGCTGCGAGACCTTGGGCCACGAGGTGGATTCCTCCGCGATCGTCATGATGCCGGGATGCGCGCCGTAGACAGCCTTGTTCATGCCCTGCAGGAAGGCCACGGCTTCCAGGTTCTCCCGCCCGCCCTTCTCGTTGGGGATCCACTCGCCTTCCTTGCGCGAATAGTCGAGGTACAGCATGGAGGCCACCGCATCGACGCGAAACCCGTCGACATGGTAGC
This sequence comes from Zhengella sedimenti, assembly GCF_046506625.1. Classification (NCBI taxonomy): domain Bacteria; kingdom Pseudomonadati; phylum Pseudomonadota; class Alphaproteobacteria; order Hyphomicrobiales; family Notoacmeibacteraceae; genus Zhengella; species Zhengella sedimenti. Next base: position 299,686 of record NZ_JBKFFP010000003.1, on the reverse strand, counting down.
GCTCGGCCCAGAACAGGGCGTTGTTGGTCAGGAAGGCGGCAACCTCGGTCCGGCCGAAATTGTAGATCGCGGTGTTCCAGTCGGGGTGGAATCCCTTGCGCGGATCCTCGTGCTCGTAGAGCGCCGTGCCGTCGAACCGGGCAAGCCCGTGCGCATCGGTCGGGAAATGTGCCGGCACCCAGTCGATCAGGACGCCAAGCCCTGCCCGGTGCGCCCCGTCGACGAAGCGCGCAAAGCCCTCCGGCTCGCCGAACCGGGCCGACGGCGCATAGAGCCCGGTCGTCTGGTAGCCCCAGGAGGGATCGTAGGGGTGTTCGCAGACCGGCAGGAATTCGATGTGCGTGAAGCCCATCTCCACGCAATAGGGGATCAGCCGGTCGGCCAGTTCGTCCCAGGACAGGAACGAGCCGTCCATGCGCCGCTGCCAGGAACCGGCATGCACCTCGTAGATGGAGATCGGCAGCCGTCGCGCATCGGCATTGGCCCAGAAGGCGCGATGGTCCGCGTCGCCCCATTCATGCGCTGGCGGACCGGTGGTCACGGAGGCCGTGGCCGGCCTGAGTTCGGAGCGGAAGGCGAAGGGATCGGCCTTGAGCGGCATGAGCCGCCCGTCCGCGCCGATGATCTCGAACTTGTAGGGCTCGTCGCGGCCAAGGTCCGGGATGAAGATCTCCCATATGCCGGAGTCGCGCCGGTGCCGCATGACATGACGGCGTCCGTCCCAGTGGTTGAAATGCCCGACCAGCGAGACACGGCGTGCATTCGGCGCCCAGACGGCGAAATGCACCCCGCGCGTGCCCTCGTGTTCGATGAGATGGGCGCCCAGCCTGTCGAACAGGCGCAGATGCGCGCCTTCGGCGTGATAGTAGTCGTCCATCGGCCCGAGCACCGGCCCGAAGGTGTAGGGGTCGGCAAACGTCCAGTCCTTGCCGCCCGCCTGTGCGCGGAAACGCAGCGGCTGGCGCGTTTCGATGGCCACCGGCCCTTCGAACAGTCCCTCGCCGCGGTGTTCCAGCATCCCGGCCGGTTTGCCGTCCAGTGTCAGCGCGGCGACGGTTTCGGCACCCGGGACGAATGTCCGCGCGATGAAGCCGTCCGGTCCCTCATGCAGGCCGAGCACGGCAAACGGGTCCGGATGCGCTCCCTGCGCAATGGCGCGGATGTCACCCTCGGACAGGGAGGGCGGGGGATTCCGTGTTCCGGCCGTTTCGCGCCTTGCGGTCATCCGCTTCCCGTTCCCCCCGCCGTTTCTATCGCGTGCGACGCCTCATGCTGTCGGCACTTGCCATATGTCCCCGGCATATTGCCGGATTGTCCGGTCGGAGGAGAACCATCCGACCCGCGCCGTGTTCAGGATCGCCATCGCGTTCCATTCGTCCCGGCTCATCCACAGCCTATCCACCTCGCGCTGTGCTCGGCAATAGTCATCGAAGTCGTCCGTGACCATGAACCAGTCATGCGATCTTAGTCCGGCGACCAGGTCGCGGTAGCGGTCGGGGTCGTCGGGCGAGAACAACCCGCCCTCTATGGCGGCAAGAGCCTGTCCGAGTTCGGGCGATGCGGCGATATTTCCGGCCGGATCGCGTCCTTCGCGCTGGCGGCGCGCCACGTCCTCCGCCTTCAGGCCGAAGATGAAGATGTTGTCCGCCCCCACATGGTCGCGGATTTCCACGTTGGCGCCGTCCAGCGTCCCGATGGTCAGCGCGCCGTTGAGCGACAGCTTCATGTTGCCCGTGCCCGAGGCTTCCATGCCCGCCGTCGAGATCTGTTCGGAGAGATCGGCCGCCGGGACCATCACTTCTGCCGTCGAGACATTGTAATTCGGCACGAAGACGACCTTCAGCAAGCCGTCGATGGACGGATCGTGATTGATGACCCGTGCCACGTCGTTGGCCAGCTTGATGATCGTCTTGGCATTGTGATAGCTCGGCGCCGCCTTGCCGCCGAACAGCTTGACGCGCGGCACCCAGTCGCGCTCCGGATGGGACCGCATCTGGTCCCACAAGGCGACCGCCTCGATGATGTTGAGAAGCTGCCGCTTGTATTCGTGGATGCGCTTGATCTGGACATCGAACAGGGCCGAGGGGTCGATGCGCGCACCCACCCGGTCGCGCACGAGGCGCGCCAGCCGTTCCTTGTTGGCCCGCTTGACCGCGGCGAAGCGTTCCCGGAAACCGGCGTCCCCTGCCAGCGCGGCGAGCCCGGTCAGCGCCTGCGCATCGTCCATGACGCCGTCGCCCAATGCTTCGCGCGCCAGGCCGTAAAGGCCCGGGTTGCACTGCATGAGCCAGCGGCGCGGCGTGATGCCGTTGGTCTTGTTGTTGATCCGCTCGGGATAGAGCCTGTGCAGGTCCGCGAAGACCGTCTCCTTCATCAGGTCCGTGTGCAGCGCGGACACCCCGTTGATGGAGTGCGACCCCATGAAGGCCAGCGTCCCCATGCGCACCCGCCGCTCGCCATTCTCGTCGATCATGGAGAGCCGCGAGATCGTCTCGCCGTCCAGCCCGATCTTGCGCGCCCGGCGCAACTCGATGGCATTGACGGCATAGACCAGTTGCATGTGGCGGGGCAGCATCCGCTCCATGAGCGGGACAGGCCAGCTTTCCAGCGCCTCCGGCAGAAGCGTGTGATTGGTGTAGGAAAACACCGCCCGCGCCATGTCCCAGGCATCCGCCAGCGTCCATTCGTGCTCGTCGATGAGAAGGCGCATCAATTCGGCCACCGCGATCGCCGGATGCGTGTCGTTGAGCTGGATGGCGGCGAAATCGGCCAGGTTGCGCAAGGTTCCATGCTGCTGCACATGGCGGCGCAGGATGTCCTGCAGCGAGGCGGAGGAGAAGAAGAACTCCTGGCGCAGGCGCAGTTCCTGCCCCGCGATGTGGCTGTCGGCGGGATAGAGAACGCGTGTGAGCGCCTCCGCCTTGTTGCTGTCCTCCAGCGCGCCGATATGGTCGCCGGCATTGAACTTGGCCAGCCGGATCGGATCGATCGGCTTTGCGGACCAGAGCCTGAGCGTGTTGACGCGCTTCGCTCTCCAGCCCACCACCGGCGTGTCGTAGGCCGTCGCGATCACGCGCTCGGCGGGTGCCCAGCGATAGGCCATCTCGCCGTCGGCGCGCTGGCCGACCGGCTCCACCGATCCGCCGAAGCCGACCTCGTAGGAGCTTTCGCGCCGTTCGAACTCCCATGGATTGCCATGCTCCAGCCAGGTCTCCGGCAGTTCCACCTGCCAGCCGTCGGAAATCTCCTGCCGGAACAGGCCGTTCTGGTAGCGTATGCCGTAGCCGTAGGCCGGGATGTCCACGCTCGCCATGGATTCCATGAAGCAGGCCGCCAGGCGGCCAAGGCCGCCATTGCCGAGCGCCGCGTCCGGCTCCAGTTCGGCCAGCACGTCGAAATCGGCGCCCAGCCGCGCCAGCGCCTGGCGCATCGCGCCCTGCAGTTCCAGGTTTGTCACCGCGTCGCGCATGAGCCGGCCGATCAGGAATTCCAGCGACAGGTAGTAGACGCGCTTGGCATTGTCGGCATAGGCGCGCCGCGTCGAGGCCATCCAGTGGTCGATGATGCGGTCGCGGATGACCAGGATCGTCGCGGTCAGCCAGTCGTGACGGGTCGCCGCCTTGGCGTCCTTGCCGGTCCCGTAGGTCAGCTTGTCGATGATCTCGCTGGCGAGCGCCTCGGGGGTCACCGGCCGTGGTTCGGGTTGCGGCAGCAGGTTCGGATTTTCGATCATGGCGTTCCGGCAAAATTAAATCGATTTAATCGCTATCTTATTCCAACGGCGCGGCAAAGTCAGCAGGCAAGTTTGCATGGCATCCATGCGCCGCTATTCGAAGGCATAGGGGATGGCATTGCGCAGGTTGTGGTCGACGGAAAGCTTGCGCTTGAGCGGCGGAACGGCGCGCTGGTGGCAATTGCGCCGCTCGCAGATGCGGCACGAAATGCCGATCGGCTCGAAGGCCTCGTCGCGCGCCGTGTCGAGATCGTCGGCATAGACCAGTTCGCCGGCATGGCTGATCTCGCAGCCCAGCGCCAGCGCATAGCGCTGCACCGGGTCGCGGAAGCCGCCTGCCCGCTTCGACACCGCCACGGCAAGGCAAAGGTAGCGCGCGCCATCCGGCGTTTCGGCCAGTTGCCGGATGATCCGCCCCGGCGTCTCGAAGGCACGGTGCACGTTCCAGAGGGGACAGGCCGAACCGAAGCGGGCGAATTGCAGCTTCGTCGCGGAATGGCGCTTGGTGATCGTTCCGGCCTGGTCGACGCGGGCGAAGAAGAAGGGCACGCCCTTGGCGCCGGGGCGCTGCAGCGTCGAAAGCCGGTGGCCGACCTGCTCGATGGAAGCCCCGAACCGGTCGGCCAGAAGGTCGAGGTCGTGACGCAATTCGCGCGCGGCGGCAGCGAACTGGCCATAGGGCAGCATGGCCGCGCCGGCGAAATAATTGGCGAGGCCGATGCGGCAGACGGCTTGCGCATCGGCGGAGCGGAAATCGGCCCGTTCGATGATCTGGCGGATCGCGCCGTCGTGCTCCAGCAACCCGATCTGGTGGGCGATCTGGAAGGCGTTTGTCGCGGGGTCGGCGCGCCCGTTGAGTGTGAGCACCCGCGCTGACGGATCGAATCGCCTGAGCGGCGCCGGCCCGCCCGCCGGATCGGCCGACATCATGACCCGAACCCGGTGGCGCCGCTCGATGTGGTCGGCCATCAGGCGCACCCGGTTGCGCGTCTGGCCGCTCATGCCTTCGGCCAGCGCCTCCGCCGCAATGTCGAGTTCGTGCACGTAGTTGTCGATGTAGTGAAAGAAGTCGCGCACCTCGTCATAGGGCGTCGGTTCACTCATCGCGCCGGAGCGCTCCAGCGTGTTGTCGAGTTCGGCAAGCTGCTCGCCCGCCCTGCGCAGCGCCTGGTGCATGGAGAGGAAAGCGCGCGCCAGCCCCGGCGCGTTCTGGACGACCAGTTGCAGGTCGGCCGCGGTCGGCTGCTGGCCGGAAAACAGCGGGTCGGCGAGTGCTTCCGCCATGTCGGCAAGAAGCCGGTCGCCATCGTTTTCCGACAGCGAGGCAATGTCGACGGCGAAGTTTTCCGCCAGCGCCAGCAGCACCGCGGCCGTCAGATGGCGCTGGTTGTTCTCGATCTGGTTCAGGTAGCTGGTGGATATGCCGAGCTGCCCGGCGAAGGCGGCCTGGGTCAGCCCCTGGCGAAGGCGGATTTCACGGATTTTCCGCCCGGCGAAGAGTTTGCGTGCGCGCATTGTTCGCAATTTCGCTTTCTGCAAAACACAATTTTACTTTCTTCACTTTGTCACTTTTTCAACCCTGCCGGAACCCCTCCTGATGTCGTATGCAACCGCAACAGACCATCCGGAGGAGTTTTCATCGCCATGACCCTGTTTTCCGCCCTTCATCGCGGGCATGACACGAGCATTGGCCGCGCGGCCCTGATCGCGCTGGCGGGTTCGCTGCTGCTCACCCTGTCGGCAAAGGTCCAGGTGCCGTTCTGGCCCGTGCCCATGACCATGCAGACCTTTGTGGTCATCGGCCTTGGCCTGGCGCTCGGTCCCCGTCTCGGCCTCGCCGCCGTGGCGCTTTATCTCGCCCAGGGTGCCGCAGGCCTGCCCGTCTTTGCGGGCACCCCGGAAAAGGGCATCGGCCTGGCCTACATGGCGGGCCCGACAGGCGGTTATCTCGCCGGCTATCTCCTCGCCGCCTTTGTGGCCGGTCATCTCGCCATGAAGGGATGGGACCGCAACCCGTTGACGGCCTTTGCTGCCGCGCTGATTGCCGGCGCGCTCATCTATCTCCCGGGCCTTGCCTGGCTCGGCGCCGTCGTCGGCTGGGACAAGCCTGTCCTTGCCTTCGGCCTCTGGCCTTTCGTGCCCGGTGACATCCTCAAGGCCGCGCTTGCCGCTGCCGTCTTCCCCGCCGCCTGGAACTGGGTGAAGAACAAGGGAATCGCGTGATGCAGGACATCCTCGAACAGCTTGAAAAGCACCGCGAACAGGCCCGCCTCGGCGGTGGCCAGAAGCGCATCGACGCCCAGCACGCCAAGGGCAAGCTGACCGCGCGCGAACGCCTCGACATCCTCCTCGACGAGGGATCGTTCGAGGAATACGACATGTACAAGACCCATCGCTGCACCGATTTCGGCATGGCCGGCACGAAGATTTCGGGCGATGGCGTCGTCACCGGCTGGGGCACCGTCAATGGCCGCCCGGTCTATGTCTTCTCCCAGGACTTCACGGTCTTCGGCGGCTCGCTGTCCGAAACCCATGCCGAGAAGATCTGCAAGATCATGGATCTCGCCGTCCAGAACGGCTGTCCGGTGATCGGCCTCAACGATTCGGGAGGAGCGCGCATCCAGGAAGGCGTCGCCTCGCTCGGCGGCTATGCCGAGGTCTTCTGGCGCAATGTCCAGGCATCCGGCGTCGTGCCGCAGATTTCCGTCATCATGGGCCCATGCGCCGGCGGCGCGGTCTATTCGCCGGCCATGACCGACTTCATCTACATGGTGAAGGACACCTCCTACATGTTCGTCACCGGCCCGGACGTGGTGAAGACCGTGACCAACGAGATCGTCACGGCCGAGGAACTGGGCGGCGCGTCGACGCATACCCGCAAGTCCTCCGTCGCCGACGGCTCCTTCGAGAATGACGTCGAGGCGTTGCTGGAAGTCCGCCGCATGGTCGATTTCCTGCCGCTGTCCTCGCGCGAGAAGCCGCCGGTCCTGCCGACCGCCGACAGCCCGGACCGGCTGGAGATGGCGCTCGACACGATCATTCCGGACAATCCGAACAAGCCCTACGACATGCACGAGGTGATCGCCAAGATCGCCGACGAGGGCGATTTCTTCGAGATCCAGAAGGACCATGCGAAGAACATCCTGTGCGGCTTCATCCGGCTGAACGGCTCCACCGTCGGCGTCGTCGCCAACCAGCCCATGGTGCTGGCCGGCTGCCTCGACATCGACAGTTCCAAGAAGGCCGGCCGCTTCGTGCGCTTCTGCGACGCCTTCAACATCCCCATCCTCACCCTTGTCGACGTGCCGGGCTTCCTGCCGGGCGTCAGCCAGGAATATGGCGGCATCATCAAGCACGGCGCCAAGCTGCTGTTTGCCTATGCCGAGGCGACCGTGCCCAAGGTCACCGTCATCACCCGCAAGGCCTATGGCGGCGCCTATGACGTGATGAGCTCCAAGCACATCCGCGCCGACGTGAACTATGCCTGGCCGACCGCGCAGATCGCGGTGATGGGCGCCAAGGGCGCGACCGAGATCCTCTACCGCTCCGAACTGGGCGACCCGGAGAAGATCGCCGCGCGCACCAAGGAATACGAGGACCGCTTCGCCAATCCCTTCGTGGCGGCCGAGCGCGGCTTCATCGACGAGGTCATCATGCCCCATTCCACCCGCCGCCGCGTGTTGCGCGCCTTCGAGATGCTCAAGACCAAGAAGGTCGAGGGCCCGCAGAAGAAGCACGACAACATTCCGCTGTGAGGTGAGGGAGCGGCGAGGAGGCCCTGATGCCCAGACTGCCCGACATGCCCAAGCATCGCGGCTTTCCCTCCGGCCTGCCGGGGACGGGGCTGCAATTCACCATCCGCCGGGCGAACCCCAAGGGCGTGGCGCGCATTTTCGAGCGCGCCCGCAACCGGGACCGCGCCGAGGTGGAGAAGCTCGCCGACACCGCCTTCCTGCACGCCCTGTGGCACCATTTCGGCGCCGAGCCCTTCGAGCGCGGCAATCTCGACGCGGGACGCTTGTCCTGGCTGTTCGGCCGCGAGGTCGTGCCGGCCGAAACGCCGTTCGATCCGCAATCCTACGAGGCTCTGCTCAGGATAAACGAGGACGTGGCGCGCCGCACCATGCCCGAAGCCTTCGCCGACGTGCTGGAGGTGTGATGAATCCGGTTTGCACCAACATGATAATTCCGGGCGCGGTCATCCGCAGCCCGCGAGGGGAGAGAAACTGATGTTCAAGAAAATCCTGATCGCCAATCGCGGCGAGATCGCCTGCCGGGTCATCAAGTCGGCCAAGAAGATGGGCATCGCCACCGTGGCCGTCTTTTCCGACGCCGACCGCGACGCCGAACACGTCAAGATGGCCGACGAGGCCGTCCATATCGGCCCCCCGCCGGCCTCCCAGTCCTACCTGGTGGCCGACAGGATCATCGCTGCCTGCAAGCAGACGGGTGCCGAGGCCGTGCATCCGGGCTACGGCTTCCTGTCGGAACGCGCCTCCTTCTGCGAGGCGCTTGAGCGTGAAGGAATCGTCTTCATCGGCCCGAAGGTGAAGGCCATCGAGGCGATGGGCGACAAGATCACCTCCAAGAAGATCGCGGCGGAAGCCGGCGTCAGCACCGTGCCGGGCTACATGGGCCTGATCGACGATGCCGACCACGCGGTGAAGATCGCCGGCGAGATCGGCTACCCGGTCATGATCAAGGCGTCCGCGGGCGGCGGCGGCAAGGGCATGCGCATTGCCTGGAACGATGCCGAGGCGCGCGAGGGCTTCGACCGGTCGAAGTCAGAAGCCGCGTCCTCCTTCGGCGACGACCGCATCTTCATCGAAAAGTTCGTGGTCGAGCCGCGCCACATCGAGATCCAGGTGCTGGCCGACGCGCACGGCAACTGCATCTATCTGAACGAGCGCGAATGCTCGGTGCAGCGCCGCAACCAGAAGGTCGTCGAGGAAGCCCCCTCGCCATTCCTCGATGAAGCCACCCGCAAGGCCATGGGCGAACAGTCCGTCGCGCTGGCCGAGGCCGTGGATTACCAGTCCGCCGGAACGGTGGAGTTCATCGTCGACAAGGACCGCAACTTCTACTTCCTGGAGATGAACACCCGCCTCCAGGTGGAGCACCCGGTCACCGAACTCATCACCGGCGTCGATCTGGTGGAGCAGATGATCCGCATCGCCGCCGGCGAGAAGCTGGAACTGAAGCAGTCCGACATCTCCATCAACGGCTGGGCCATCGAGAGCCGCCTCTACGCCGAGGACCCCTATCGCAACTTTCTGCCGTCCATCGGGCGGCTGACGCGCTACCGCCCGCCGCAGGAAGGCCGCCACGGCGACCACATCGTGCGCAACGACACCGGCGTCACGGAAGGCTCGGAAATTTCCATGTTCTACGATCCGATGATCGCCAAGCTGTGCACCTGGGCACCGACGCGCGAGAAGGCCGTGGACGCCATGGCCGACGCGCTGGACCGCTTCGAGGTCGAGGGCATCGGCCACAACCTGCCCTTCTGCGCGGCCCTGATGCAGCATCCGCGCTGGCGCGAGGGCCGGCTGTCCACCGCCTTCATCGCCGAGGAATATCCTGACGGCTTCGAGAACGCCGCGCCCGACCCGGCCACGGCGGAGCGCTTCGCCGTTGTCGCCGCCGTGCTGCAGCGCATTTCCGACGAACGCCGCGCCGGCATTTCCGGCGCCCGCTTCAACCAGTCCAACGAGGATGCGCGCACCCGCCGCGTCGCCGTGGTGGCGGGGACCGAGTTTCCCCTCTCCATCACCCAGGACGGCGATGCCTTCACCGTCACCGTGGACGGCGGCAAGGCGGTGACTGTCACCACCCGTTGGCGCCCGGGTGACCAGCTTGCCGATCTCGTCATCGCCGGCGAGCGCCATGCGGTGAAGACCGGGCGTTCGCCGGGCGGTTTCCGCCTGCGCCAGCGCGGGCTGGATGCGAAGGTGCTGGTGCTCAATCCGCGCGCGGCCGAACTCAACCGCCTGATGCCGGAAAAGGCCGCGCCCGATACCTCCAACCTGCTGCTTTGCCCCATGCCGGGCCTCATCGTGTCCATCGCTGTCGAGGAAGGCCAGGAAGTGCAGGAGGGCCAGACGCTGGCGATCGTGGAAGCCATGAAGATGGAAAACGTGCTGCGCGCCGAAAAGCGGGCCGTGGTCAGGAAGATACCCGTCAAGCCGGGCGACAGCCTGGCCGTGGACGAGATCATCATGGAGTTCGAGAAGTGAGCAAGACCGCCCGAGACTGGATCGACCTCGCCACGAAGGACCTCAAGGGCAAGGACCCGTCCTCGCTGAACTGGGAAACCCCGGAGGGGATCACCGTCAAGCCGCTCTACACGGCCGCCGACCTGCCGCAGGGCACGGCCGGCGAACTGCCCGGCTTCGCACCCTTCACGCGCGGCGTGCGCTCAACCATGTATGCCGGCCAGCCCTGGACCATCCGGCAATATGCCGGATTCTCCACGGCCGAGGAAAGCAACGCCTTCTACCGGAAGAACCTCGCCGCCGGGCAAAAGGGGCTGTCCGTCGCCTTCGACCTCGCCACCCATCGCGGCTACGATTCCGATCATCCCCGCGTCGTCGGAGATGTCGGCAAGGCCGGTGTCGCCATCGACACCGTGGAGGACATGAAGATCCTCTTCGACGGCATTCCGCTGGACCGGATGTCGGTCTCCATGACCATGAACGGCGCCGTCATCCCGGTGCTCGCCATGTTCATCGTCGCCGGCGAGGAACAGGGCGTCGACCGCAACCTTCTGTCCGGCACCATCCAGAACGACATCCTCAAGGAGTTCATGGTCCGCAACACCTACATCTATCCACCGGAGCCCTCCATGCGGATCATTGCGGACATCATCGCCTATACCGCGAGCGAGATGCCGAAGTTCAATTCCATTTCCATTTCCGGCTACCACATGCAGGAAGCGGGTGCCACGCTGGCCCAGGAACTGGCCTACACGCTGGCCGACGGCATGGAATATGTGCGCGCCGCCATGGCCCGCGGGCTGGATGTGGATGCCTTCGCCGGCCGCCTGTCCTTCTTCTTCTGCATCGGCATGAACTTCTTCATGGAAGCGGCCAAGCTGCGCGCCGCCCGCCAGATGTGGGCGAAGATCATGGAGGATTTCGGCGCGAAATCCGAACGCTCGAAAATGCTGCGCACCCATTGCCAGACATCCGGCGTCTCGCTGACCGAGCAGGATCCCTACAACAATGTCGTGCGCACCGCTTTCGAGGCGATGAGCGCCGTGCTTGGCGGCACCCAGTCGCTGCACACCAATTCCTTCGACGAGGCCATCGCCCTGCCGACGGAGTTTTCCGCCCGCATCGCCCGCAACACGCAGCTCATCCTCCAGCACGAGACGGGCGTCACGAAGGTCGTCGATCCGCTCGGCGGCTCCTACTACGTCGAGGCGCTGACGAAGGACTTGGCCGACCAGGCCTGGGCGCTGATCGGGGAAGTGGAGGCCATGGGCGGCATGACGAAAGCCGTCGAGGCCGGCCTGCCGAAGATGCGCATCGAGGAAGCCGCCGCCCGCCGCCAGGCCCGCATCGACCGCGGCGAGGACGTGATCGTCGGCGTCAACAAGTTCCGTCTTGAGGACGAGACGCCGATCGACATCCTCGACATCGACAATGCCAGGGTCCGCGCCGCGCAGGTCGCGCGGCTGGAGCGCGTGCGCGCCATGCGCAATGCCGATGCCTGCGCCGCCGCCCTCGCCCGCCTCGAGGACGTCGCCCGCTCCGGCAAGGGCAACCTGCTGGAAGCCGCCGTCGATGCGGCCCGCCAGCGCGCTTCGCTCGGCGAGATTTCCGACGCCATGGAGCGCGCCTTCACCCGCCATCACGCGACGACGCGCATCATTTCCGGCATCTATGGCGACGCCTATCGCGACGATCCGGAGATGGCTGCGCTGAAAAGCCGCATCGGCGCACTGAAGGCCGAGCGCGGCAAGGCGCCCAACATCCTCGTCGCCAAGATGGGCCAGGACGGTCATGACCGCGGCGCCAAGGTCATCGCCACCGCTTTCGCCGACATGGGTTTCGACGTTGCCATGACCGATATGTTTGAAACGCCTGAGGAAGTTGCTGCCAAGGCCGTTTCGGGCAAGGTCGACGTTGTCGGCGTCTCGTCTCTCGCCGCCGGACATAAGACTTTGGTTCCGCAACTGATTGCCAAGTTGAAGGAACGCGGCGCAGACGACATCATCGTGGTGTGTGGCGGGGTGATCCCTGAACAGGACTACGAATTCCTGCGCGAGGCCGGCGTGGCCGAGATCTTCGGACCCGGCACGAATGTCATCGACGCCGCGCAGGCGGTCCTGGGGCAGGTCTCCGGTCTGCGCCGCAACCGCTGAAATACCGGGGGCCGGGTCGGCCGGTCCCCTTCGTCATCTGGAGGAGTGGCCATGACGCAGAGCCGTTATCACGATGTCTACGAAGGCTGGAAGAAGGACCCCGAGGGCTTCTGGGCCAGCGCCGCGGGCGAGCTGGACTGGTTCAAGACCTGGGACCGCGTGTTCGATGCCGGCTCCGGCGCCTATGGCCGATGGTTTCCCGGCGCCGAATGCAACACCTGCCACAATGCCGTCGACCGCCATGTCGCCGGCGGGCGTGCCGGTCAGGTGGCGCTCATCTATGACAGCCCGATCACCGGCGCGCTGAAGAAGTTCACCTATGCCGAACTCAAGGCCGAGGTCGAGGCGCTGGCCGCCACGCTGCGCGACAAGGGTGTGGCCAAGGGCGACCGCGTGCTCATCTACATGCCCATGGTGCCCGAGGCAGCCTTCGCCATGCTGGCCGTCGCGCGCATCGGCGCCATTCACTCGGTCGTGTTCGGCGGCTTCGCGGCCAACGAGCTGAAGACCCGCATCGACGACTGTGCGCCCAAGGCCATCATCTCGGCCTCCTGCGGCATCGAACCCGGCCGGGTCATCGCCTACAAGCCGCTGCTCGACAAGGCGATCGAACTGTCCACCCACAAGCCGGAATGCTGCGTCATCCTTCAGCGCGAGCAGCAGGCCTGCGACCTGACCGAAGGCCGCGACACCGACTACCGCGCCGCCGTCGACGCCCACAAGGCGGCAGGCACGGTCATCGAATGCGTGCCGGTCGCCGCAACCGATCCGCTCTATATCCTCTACACCTCCGGCACGACCGGCCAGCCCAAGGGGGTGGTGCGCGACAATGGCGGCCACATGGTCGCGCTCAACTGGTCGATGAAGGCGCTCTACAATGTCGATGCCGGCGAGGTCTTCTGGGCGGCATCCGATGTCGGCTGGGTGGTGGGTCACTCCTATATCGTCTACGGCCCGCTCATCAAGGGATGCACGACGATCCTGTTCGAGGGCAAGCCCGTTGGCACGCCGGACCCCGGCACCTTCTGGCGCGTCATCGCCGACCACAAGGTCGCTTCCTTCTTCACCGCGCCCACGGCCTTCCGCGCCATCAAGAAGGAGGATCCCGGCGGCGAATACCTGAAGAAATACGACATCTCCTCGCTGCGCGTCCTCTACCTGGCCGGCGAGCGCGCCGATCCCGACACCATCGTCTGGGCGCAGGACCAGCTTGGCGTTCCGGTCATCGACCACTGGTGGCAGACCGAGACCGGCTGGTGCATGGCCGGCAACCCGGTCGGCCTGGGTGCCCTGCCCGTCAAGCTGGGCTCGCCGACCGTCGCCATGCCGGGCTACGATATCCAGGTCCTCGACGACGCCGGCCATCCGCTTCCCGACGGCACGCTCGGCAACATCGTGGTGAAGCTGCCGCTGCCGCCCGGCTGCCTGCCCACGCTCTGGAATGCCGAGAAGCGCTTCCACGATGCCTATCTCGCCGAGTTTCCGGGCTACTACAAGACGGCCGACGCCGGCATCCGGGACGAGGACGGCTATCTCTTCATCATGGCCCGCACCGACGACATCATCAATGTCGCCGGCCATCGCCTGTCCACCGGCGGCATGGAGGAGGTCATCGCCTCCCACCCGGACGTCGCGGAATGCGCCGTCATCGGCATTGCCGACAAGCTCAAGGGCCAGATGCCGGTCGGCTTCATCATCCTGAAGGCTGGCGTCAACCGCCCGAAGGAGGAGATCGAGGCCGAGGTGGTCAAGCTCGTGCGCGAGAAGATCGGCCCCGTCGCCGCGTTCAAGACCGCGCTGACGGTGGACCGCCTGCCCAAGACACGCTCCGGCAAGATCCTGCGCGGCACCATGCAGAAGATCGCCGACGGCGAGGCGTGGAACATGCCGGCCACCATCGACGATCCCGCCATCCTGGAGGAGATCACCGACACGCTGACCGGCCGCAAGGTGGGCGTCTTCGGCTGATCGAACGCGCGGACGCGCGACCATGCGCAAGGGCCGTTCCCGGCGGGAGCGGCCCTTTTTTTTCAGGTGTGACCCTTTTCACGCCGGCAAACACGGTGCCGGCTGCCCGAAATTCGACAAAACCGCCGATTACGGGCATGTTTCCGCTGATCGCGCCGGCGGGAATCGCCGGCGGGCAAGACAAGAGAGGGCATGCAAGATGAAGAAGATCGCCGCCGTCATGGCTGTCGCGGTGCTGGCCGCAGGCTGCACGACCGACCCCTATACCGGACAGCAGAAGGTCTCCAACACCGCCATCGGCACGGCGCTGGGCGCGGGCGTCGGCGCACTGGCCGGTGCGGCCGTCGGCGGCTCGCGGGTCGCGCAGCGCAATGCCGTGCTCATCGGCGCGGGCATCGGCGCGCTGGCCGGGGCGGGTATCGGCAACTACATGGACCGCCAGGAAGCCGAACTGCGCGCCCAGCTTCAGGGCACAGGCGTCTCGGTGACGCGTGTCGGCAACGACATCATCCTCAACATGCCCTCCAACATCACGTTTGCCACCGACCAGGACCAGGTCCAGGCGTCCTTCTACCAGACCCTGAATTCGGTGGCCCTCGTGCTGCAGAAGTTCAACCAGACCCTGGTCGACGTCTATGGCCACACCGATTCCACCGGCAACGACCAGTACAATCTCGCCCTGTCCCAGCGCCGCGCCAGTTCCGTGGCGAGCTATCTGACAGGCCAGGGGGTCGATGGCCGCCGCCTCTATATCGCCGGCCTCGGCGAGAGCCAGCCGGTGGCCTCCAACGACACGCCGGAAGGCCGCGCGCTCAACCGTCGCGTCGAGATCAAGCTGGTGCCGATCACCCAGGGCTGATCCGGTCTGCGCAATCGCTGATTGCCTGCGGCGCGCCTCCGGGCGCGCCGTCTTGCTTTCGGGGTCCGCCGTGGCGCTTGCAGCCACGGCCATGCCTGTGTACAGCCTGCCGGGACTGACGCGACGAGGCCCCCGATGAAGACGATGACCATTGCCCGCCCCGACGACTGGCATCTGCACCTGCGCGACGGCGCCATGCTGGAAGGGGTCCTGCCGCATACATCGGCCGATTTTGCCCGCGCCATCGTCATGCCGAACCTCGTGCCGCCGGTCGTGACCGGCGCCGATGCGCAAGCCTATCGCGACCGCATCATGGCCGCGCTCCCCGCCGGTCACACGTTCACGCCGCTGATGACGCTCTACCTGACCGAGGGCACCGATCCCGACGATGTCGCCGCCGCCCACGCGAGCGGTCTCGTCACCGCGGTGAAGCTCTATCCGGCCGGTGCGACCACCAATTCGCAGTCCGGCGTGCGTGACATCGAGAAGGTCTATCCGGTACTGGAACGCATGGCCGAGGCCGGCGTGCCGCTGTGCGTCCATGGCGAGGTCACGAGCAGCGACATCGACATTTTCGACCGCGAGGCCGTCTTTATCGACCGTGTGCTCGATCCGCTGCGCCGGCGCATCCCCGGCCTGCGCGTTGTCATGGAGCATATCACCACGCAGGACGGCGCCGATTACGTCGCCGCCGACACCACGGGCGACCTCGCCGCGACCATCACCACCCATCACCTGATCATCAACCGCAACGCCATCCTGGCCGGCGGTATCCGGCCGCACTACTACTGCCTGCCGGTCGCCAAGCGCGAACGCCACCGCCAGGCCCTGCGCAAGGCGGCCACCAGCGGCGACAGCCGCTATTTCCTGGGCACCGATTCCGCGCCCCATGTCGATCCGCTGAAGGAATGCGCCTGCGGCTGCGCCGGCATCTTCTCGGCCACGAACACGCTGTCATGCCTTGCCCATGTGTTCGAGGAGGAAGACGCCCTCGACAGGCTCGAAGCCTTCGTTTCGCTCAATGGTCCGGCTTTCTACGGCCTGCCGGTCAATCAGGGGAAGGTGACGCTGGAACGCCGCGATGCGCCTGTCGTCTTTTCGGCGAAAATCGAGACCGGCGCGGGACCCGTCACCCTGTTCGATCCCATGTTCCCGCTTCACTGGGTCGTGCGCGGCAGCGCCAACACGCCCGCCTGACAGCGTCCTATGCCGGCCGCCCCGAGAAGACGAGGCTCTCGTCGATCTCGTCGGCGACCTTGCCGAGCAGGCGAAGCAGTTCTTCCCGCTCATGCTGCGACAGGCAGGCCATGGTCGCCTCGTTGCGCTGTTTCGCCCTTGCCACCATGCGCCCGTAAAGATCGCGCCCTGCAGGGGTGGCTGAAAGGCTCAGCGCCCGCTGGTCCCGCCTGTCAGGTTCGGAACGCATCAGCCCACGCGCCGCCATCGTCTTGACGATACGGGACAATTGCCCCTTGTCCATCGACAGCATGCGGGCGATTTCCGCGAACGGGGCAGGATCCATTGCCGCCGCAAGGCCGAGAACGCGCCATTCGTTCAGGCGCAGGCCGAATTCGCACAATGACCATTGCTGCGCGGACTTGTCGCTCGCCGCGGCAAGCCGGGCCAACCGGAACGACATCAGGTCGCGAATGTCATCGGCTGCCTTTTCTCCGCCGCCCCTCTTTGGCGGAGAAAGGACGTCCTTGTTTCGGATATCCAAGTGTTTCCTCCCAAAAACACCGATCTTGCAGGATAGCACGCAAGCGGCTGGTCGTAAAACACTGACTTTTCTCGGAAAATTTGCTGCACCGCATCATCGGGGTGCCGTTTCGGGAAAACCGGACGCCCTGGGGCATTGAGGCATCCGGCTTTCCCTGAAACGTGGCGATTGCCATCGCCATGAGAAACTTTAGCAAAACCAATGCAAACAGCATGTGACAGTGGTCACATCCCCTTGCGGTTTTTCGGGAATCCTTGTCCAATTGGTCAATCTGTTGGCGTGGGGCCGAACGGAGACGAGATGAACAGTATTCCGCGGATACCGCGCGCACCCATTCTGGAATGCCTGGATTCCGGGTGGCTGGAGAAACTGAAGGCCGTCTGGACCCCGATCCGGTTTCAGCCGCAGGAGACGGTCGTCGATTTCGACGACCAGAGCGCCGATGTCTATCTCATCGCCGCCGGACAGGTGCGCGCCATCCTCCGCGTCGCCGTGGGCAAGGAGATCATCCTTGGCGAAATCGGCCCGGGCCAGCTATTCGGCGAACTGGCCGCGCTTGACGGCAAGCCGCGTTCGGCCAGCCTGACCGCGCTCGTGCAGACGGATGTCTTCCGTATCCCCGAAGCGGTGTTCCTGCAGATGCTGGACGAGTCGCCGAAGCTGTGCCGCCATCTCCTTGTCACGCTGTCGGAACGCACGCGCGACCTGACCCGCCGGATTGCTGAACTGTCCTTCCTGGATACGAGGCACCGGCTCTACAACACGCTTCTGCGGCTTTCGCGCCAGCGTCCCGGCAACGAGGACCAGCGCATCATCTCGCCGCCCGTCATCCATGCCGACCTTGCCGAACGCATCGGCGCCAGCCGCGAGGCGGTCTCGCGGGAAATGTCCCGCCTGGCCAAGGACGGGCTCCTGGAACGCACGCGCGGCGCCATCGTCCTGGCCCGGCCCGAGGAACTTTCGCGGCGCATCTCGTTGACGCTGCGGCTCTGAGGCAATCCCTGCGAAAGCGGGAAACGGTTTCGCGGCCGGTATTGCGCGAACGCAACGCGGCCAGGCCCGTCAGTCCCGCCTGCGCGGGGCGCCCTTGGCAGCCTTGGGCTTGCGGCTTTTCGCGGCCCCGGCCGGCTTTGCCGGCTTGGCGCCCTTCGGCCGGTATTCACTGCGCCAGTCGCCATCGCCGCCGCGCGCCTGGGTGTCCTTTCCCTTGAACGGACGGCCCTTGGCGCCCGCGGAAGGCACTTCGCTTTCGCTGGCAAAAGGACGTTTGCGGTGACGGCCCTTCTCCATGGCCTCGCCACCGGCGGCATCGGGCGAGGCACGCAACGCTTGGCGTTCGCGCTTGCCCGGCCGCTTGGCTTCCGCCCAGTCCTTCGCGCCAGCCTTGGCGTAACCGCCCTTCCGCTCCTGCGGCTTCGCCCCCTTGCGGTGCGGCTTGCGCGGCGCCTCGGCCGCGCCCTCGCCGTCCGCGGGCACGATCCGCGCGCCCTTTTCAAGCGGACCGGCTTTCGCCACAGCCGCGGCAAAGGCATCGGCAACGCCGGTTTCGATCTCGAAGCGGGTTTCATGGTCGAGAATGCGGATGGAACCGACAGCGGTCCGCGTCACGCCGCCTGCCTTGCAGATGATCGGCAGGATCCAGCGCGGTTCGGCGGACTGGCGGCGTCCGATGGACAGCGAGAACCAGCGCCCGTCGGTGAACCGGGTGTCCGGCCGCTCGCCGAATTCCTTGCGCGGCGGCAGGTCTGAAACGGCGTGAACCTCCTCGGGCGCCGGCATGGCGGCCCGTTGCGCCCGGATCCAGGCCGCTGCGATCTGGCGTGCATCATGACTTTCCAGCAGGCGGTCGACCAGCACCGCCTCCTCCGGCTCGATGGGCATCGAGAGCGCCGCGTCGCCCATCATGCGCTCCACCTGCAGCGCGTCCACCGCTTCGGCTTCCGGCACGGCCATGAACTGGGCGTTCACCCGCGCCGCCTTGATCACGCGCTCGGCGCTGCGCCTGCGGTGATGCGGGGCTATGACGACCGACACGCCCTTGCGCCCGGCCCGGCCCGTGCGCCCGGACCGGTGCAGCAGGGTTTCCGGATTGCTGGGCAGGTCGGCATGGATGACGAGATCGAGATTGGGAAGGTCGATGCCGCGAGCGGCAACATCGGTCGCGACGCAGACCCGCGCGCGCCCGTCGCGCATCGATTGCAGCGCATTGCTGCGCTCGGCCTGGGTCAGTTCCCCGGAAAGGGCGACGACGGAAAAGCCGCGATTGGTCAGCCGTGTCGCCAGGTGGCGCACCGCCTCGCGCGTCTGGCAGAAGACGATCGTGTTCTTGGAATCGAACCACAGCAGCGTATTGACCAGCGCATGGTCGCGCTCGTCGGGACGGACTGGCATGAGCCGGTATTCGATGTCGGCGTGCCGGTCCTCCTTGGAAGCAAGCGCGATGCGCACTGCGTCGCGCTGATAGGTGCGCGCCAGCTTCTCGATGGGCGGAGCGACCGTCGCCGAGAACAGCAGGGTGCGCCGTTCCACCGGCGCGGCGTCGAGGATGAATTCGAGGTCTTCCTTGAAGCCGAGGTCCAGCATCTCGTCCGCCTCGTCAAGGACGGCCGCCCTCAGGTGCGACAGGTCGAGCGAACCGCGCATGATGTGGTCGCGCAGGCGGCCGGGGGTTCCGACGACGATATGCGCCCCTTCGCCCAGCGCGCGGAATTCGCGCCGGTAGTCCATGCCGCCAATGCAGGAGGCAAAGCGCGCGCCCGTATCGGCATAGAGCCATTCCAGTTCGCGGCGCACCTGCATCGCCAGTTCGCGTGTCGGCGCGATGGCCAGCGCCTGCGGCATCGCGATCGCGCTCGCGTGCAGGCCGTCTTCCAGCAGCAATGGCGCCAGCGCCAGTCCGAAGGCCACGGTCTTGCCGGATCCGGTCTGCGCCGAAACGAGAAGATCGGCATCGAGCGCGCGCTCTTCCAGCATCGCCCCCTGGACCGGTGTGAGGGCGGCGTAACCGCGGGCGTCAAGCGCTGCGCGCAAGGGCGCTGCGATGGTATCGGGTAGTGTCATCGATTGATGGCTTTCGAAAAGGGCCGGCGCAACATGGCTTCCGGCGGGGCAGACAGCGCCCGCATCATTGACCGCGTCTTTAGGCGGCTTGGGCGCTGCCGTCAATATCCCGATGCAAGCCGCGCCAACCCGGCCCCTGCCGCAGACGGCAGGTCAGTTGAGGTATCTGGACATGCCCTCGCCGCCTGCCTGCGTCCATGCGGCCTGGCCGGGCTCCGGGGCAAGCGGCCTGCCGGCACTGGCGGGCGGAGCGAAGACCACGCGGTTCCGCCCGGCTTCCTTGGCAGCGTTCAGTGCCCGGAAGGCCAGCAGGATGTCGCGTTCGAGGTCCCCGGTCATCTGGATCACGCCGGCCGAAACCGTCACCGGATGACCGGGTACGATGGATTTGGCGGCTACGGCCTTGCGCGCGCGTGTCACGGCTTCGATGGCTTCGAGAACGCTCGGCCGGTGCAACATCACGGCGAAGGCAGCCCCGCCCCAGCGCGCGAGCATGTCGGCGGAACGCAGGCTCTTGCGCAGAACCTGCGCAACGTCGCGCAGAACCGCGTCGCCCGTCTCGTGCCCCCGGCTGTCATTGATCGCCTTCAACCCGTCAATGTCGAGAATGGCGAAGATCGCGGACCGCTCCATGCCCATGGCGGTCATGAAGGCGTCACGGTTGGGCAGGCCGGTCAGCGGATCTGTCACCGCCTGGCGCTCCAGTTCCTCCAGCAGGCGATCGACCGTATCCATGGTCCGGCGCGCGGCGGCCGACAGCCGGCCGACCTCGTCGCGGGCCTCATTGATGATCGGCAGGTGTTCGCGCCCTCCCGCATGAGCCTCCAGCGCAAGGGCGGCATCCACGACCGGGCGCAACTCCCGCTGCATGATCACCAGCGCCGCCAGGACCGCCACCGCCGTCGCAACGGCAAGCAGGACCGCAAGGGGCGAGCCGATCGCCATGTCCAGCGCTAGGGCGCCCGCCATCATCACCGTGACGGGAAAAAGGATGCAGACAAGAATGGTGACCGAGACACGAGCGATAAAACGGGTCGGGAATAGCTGCATGACATGCCCTGCCACATTGGACACGGCCTTGCGCAACAATGGCGGCCGGGACATGGCCGCAATCCGCGCGAATGCCGGTCTGGTTTCGTCACCGCGAGCGAACGGACGTCCCCTGCGCGGCGCCTCCTCTCCACATGCCGGAAACGGCCGAACCCGGCCATGGCGCATGGCCACCGGCCCTGTCCAGAAACCACAAGCGCCCTAACAGCATGTTTTACTTTTTGCTAAGATTCTAACTCTTCCAGCGGCTCATGTACCATGCGCCTTGCCGTGAGGCTTGGCGATGATGCAGGCCATATCTTCGCCGGTCCCCGCGCCGATGACGGCAAGACGGCCGCGATACTGTCAATTGCGTCATGTTCCGGAGCCAGGACCATGGTAATCCTCCCCTTCGCCAGCCGTCATTTTTCGGATCTGCCGGAAAAATCACGTTGACGTAAACGTCAATGAAAGGCTAGGCTGAACCGGGTTTTCAAATCACCAGAACGGGAAGGATCACCGACCATGACGATGGAAGAAATTGCTGCGCAGATGCGCGAAAAGGCCGCTGGCACCATCCTTTCGAGCTCCGTGAAGTTCGACTGCGGCGCCGATGGCGTCATCCTGATCGATGGCAACACGGTGACCACCACCGACGGCGATGCCGATTGCACCATCAAGATGGCCAAGTCCGATTTCGAGGACATGCTGGCCGGCGAACTCGACCCCACCGCGGCCTTCATGCAGGGCAAGATCACGGTCGAGGGCGACATGTCCGTCGCCATGCAGCTTTCCTCGCTGCTGTAATTTGAAAAAGAAAAGGCGGGCTTCGGGCCCGCCTTTTCTGTCCTTGCGACGACCGCCCGGTCAGAAGCGATAGTTCAGACCGAACTTGATCGTATGGATGCTGACATCCTGAGAGTAGTTGATTGCAGGTCCGGTCGTGTTGGCAAAACGCGCCGTTCCAAAATCGGCATAGGCATATTCGGCGAAAAGGCTGACCTTGTCGGAGAGCATGTGCTCCACGCCGGCACCGATCGTCCAGCCTATCTCTGTGTTGGAGCCGATACCGCGGAACGGACCGGGACCACCGGGCGCAGCGCCACGGGTCCATGTCGCATCGATATCCGCAACCGCAAGACCGCCATGGGCGTAGAGCAGCGTTTCGGGTTGCACGAGATAGCCGGCACGAGCGCGCAGCGTCGCCATCCAGTTGATGTCGGACGTCACGGTGAAGGGCGGACCGGGCGGCGGTACATTCACAAACGTACCCCCAATGCCTGCCAGCGAGAAATCACCGACGATGCCGAACACCATGGTATCCGACGCCTGCCAGTTGTAGCCGATCTGCACGCCGCCCAGGAAACCGTCCATGTCGACACCAATGGTGCGCGTGGGCGGTCCGGGAGGGCTCGAATTCGTGATGTCGCCTTGCCCGAATCCGTAACCGGCGTGAACGCCGCCGTAAAAGCCCGTCCAGGAAACAGACGCGGTATCATAGGCCATATCCGCAGCTTGAGCGGAAAGTGGCAGGCTCATAGCACCTATAAGCGCTAAGATTTTCAAATTGACATTCTTCATGGCACACCCTGCGTTGACATCTGCGCCACCTAGCCACGCGACCGGCACATATTCAATAGTTTTAATTCTTTATACAACGATATGCTTTTTGAATGTTGCAAGAGTGCAACGGACAGCTTCAGGCTGCGAGCCTGCGCCGGATCGGTTCGGCCTTGCGTCCGGACGGGCGCAGGACACCGTTTGCGCCCTCCAGCGCACCGGCCTTGAGTTCCAGGGCCAGGAAACGGTGCGGCTCATAAGGTCCGGGCATGGCCAGCGTGCCGGTCCGCGCGCTGGAAAAGCCGAAGCGTGCATAATAGGGCGCATCGCCGACCAGCAGCACGGCGCCATGGCCGAGCCGCGCTGCCTGCTCCAGCGCATGACGCATCAGCGCCGAGCCGATGCCCGCGCTTTTCATCGACGGATCGACGGCCAGCGGGCCGAGCAGCAGGGCCTCCGCCTGCCCCGCCCGCACGTTCCAGAGCCGCACCGTCCCCACGACATTTCCCTGGGCATCGCGGGCGGCGAAGGCCAGCCCTTCGGCCGGAAGACGGCCGCGGCGCAGCTTCTCCGACGCCTTGCGCCGCCAGCGCGGCCCCATGGCGCGATCCAGCAGGATGTCGCGAGAAGCCACGTCCATGTCCGTTTCGGCGGCGATGATGAAGGGCATGTGGCAGGCGGCAAGCTCGGTCATGACGGCAACTCCAGGGCCTGATCCGGAACAAGGGGATGCAAGCGCCCGCGCCCCGGCGGCAGCCGCCGGGACAGGGCAGGCCTGAACGGGAAGACCCGTTCAGATCACGTAGGATCGCAGCGGCTCGAAGCCGTTGAAGGCCACCGCCGAATAAGTGGTGGTGTAGGCGCCCGTGCCTTCGATCAGCACCTCGTCGCCGATGGTCAGCGTGACCGGCAGCGGATACGGGTTCTTCTCGTAGAGCACGTCGGCGGAATCGCAGGTCGGTCCGGCCAGCACGCAGGGCTCCATCGCGTCGCTGTCGCGCGGCGTGACGATGGGATATCGGATCGCCTCGTCCATGGTCTCGGCCAGGCCGCCGAACTTGCCGATGTCGAGATAGACCCAGCGCACATTGTCGTTGTCGGCCTTCTTCGACACCAGCACCACTTCCGCCTTGATGACACCGGCATTGCCGACCATGCCGCGGCCCGGCTCGATGATCGTCTCGGGCAGCTGGTTGCCGAAATGCCGGCGCAGTGCGCCGAAGATCGCCTGGCCATAGGCCTGTGCCGCCGGGACATCCTTCAGGTAGCGGGTCGGGAAGCCGCCGCCCATGTTGACCATTTTCAGGTGGATGCCCTGCTTGGCAAGCGAGGCGAAGACGCGGTGCGCATCGGCCAGCGCGCGGTCCCAGGCGGTCAGATCGCACTGCTGCGAACCGACATGGAAGGACACGCCGTGCGATTCCAGCCCGAGCTGATGGGCATAGACCAGCACATCGACGGCCATCTGCGGCACGCAGCCGAACTTGCGCGACAGCGGCCATTCCGCACCCTCGCCATCGGTGAGCACACGGCAGAACACCCGCGCGCCGGGGGCGGCGCGCGCCACCTTCTCCACTTCCTCGGCGCAATCGACGGCAAACAGGCGGATCCCAAGTTCGTAGGCGCGCGCGACATCGCGCTCCTTCTTGATCGTGTTGCCGTAGGAGATCCGGTCCGGGGTCGCGCCGGCGTCGAGCGCCATCTCGATCTCGGCCACCGAGGCGCAATCGAAGGACGAGCCTTCCGACGCCAGCAGGCGCAG
Source organism: Zhengella sedimenti (assembly GCF_046506625.1). Lineage (NCBI taxonomy): Bacteria > Pseudomonadati > Pseudomonadota > Alphaproteobacteria > Hyphomicrobiales > Notoacmeibacteraceae > Zhengella > Zhengella sedimenti. The sequence goes on along the minus strand of NZ_JBKFFP010000003.1, from coordinate 275,627 downwards.
GATTTCGGGAGCCGGATTCGCCTTAACGGCATAGAAGATGCGGCTGTCGGGCAGCGCCTTGCGGAAGGCGGCGAAATTGTCGCGCACGACGTCGAGGTCGACGACGAGGCAGGGGCCGGAGGGACGGCGGGTGGCGAGGAAGTCGAGAATACGCTGCGTGGCCATCGGTTTTCTCCCAGCGCGGCCGGTCGGGCCGCTTCATTCAATGCTGCCCCGGCGCCGTCTGCAGGCAGCCACGGGCATTTGGACAAAGGGCATGCGGCCACGCCGATGGAACCGGGCGGTGGAGATCCCGGAACCAGGGAATGCCGTCATGCGGCGAAGGACAAACCGCCCCTTGAGGGAGCGACCATCCGCTTTGTCTGCCATTGATTGGAGGGAGACCCCGTCCGCACATCCGGCAATGAAGGTGTGCCTCTTCAGTAACCCCGGCTTGTGGACAGCCGGCAGACACCAGAAAGGCCCGCACCGTCGTTGCTTCAAGATGTCCTCGCCAGTCCGGTTGGCCGGACGGACGACCGGAGGGGTTAGCTCCGGGTACCTTACCGTTTCCCCCACCTTGTCGGGGGATCGGCGGACACCCACAGGCACGTGCGACTTTGGGCAGCCGCGATATAGGGAAATTCGCGCGCCGCTTCAATGAAAAATCGCATCCTGCTTGAATTTTCCGGAACGCTGAACAATCTTTTAAAGACCGATCACGGAGCTTGAACGATGGACACCCTCACCCGCATGCGCGCCTTCATCGACGTCGTTGAAGCGGAAGGCTTTTCCGCCGCCGCCCGCAAGATCGGCCGCTCCAAGGCGCTGCTGTCCAAATATGTCCGCGAACTCGAGGACGAACTGGGTGTCCTGCTGCTCAACCGGACCACGCGGCAGTTTTCGCTGACCGAATCGGGCCATGCCTATTTCAAGCGGGCAACCGAGATCGTGCGCGACATCGACGGCCTTCAGGAATCGATCCGCGAATCGAGCGGCGACGTGCGCGGCCGCATCCGCCTGACCGCCCCGCGTTCCTTCGCCGACGCCGCCATCGGCCAGGTCCTGATCGACTTCGTGTCGGAACACCCGGACATCAAGCTGGACATCCATCTTGACGACCGCTTCGTCGATCTCGTCGAGGAAGGTTTCGACCTCGCGATCCGGGTCTCGCGGCTGGAAAATTCGTCGCTGATCGCCCGCAAGGTTTCCGATTTCCAGGTCAAGCTTTGCGCGACGCCGGCGGTCATCGAGAAGTTCGGCCGCCCGAAGACGCCGCATGACCTTTCCAAGCTGCCCTGCATCTCGGACACGAACGGGCGATGGCTCACCAACTGGCCGTTCCAGGCCCCCAACGGCGATACTATAACGGTTCCGGTCAGCGGTCCGCTGGAGGTCAACAGTCCCGCGGTGGCGCGCGCGGCCTGCCTCTCCGATCTGGGTTTCGCGCTCATCCCGGATTTCGTCGTCAACGAGGATATCAAGGCCGGCCGCCTGGTCTCGCTGCTGGAAGACTGGCTGCACAAGGACAGCGGCATGTTCGCGGTCTATCCGCACCGCCGCTACCTGCCGGCCAAGGTCCGCGTCTTCGTCGACTATCTGGCCGCCTGGTTCAAGCGCAATGCCTGACGGATCGGTCCTGCGGCGAATGGCGTCTTGATCCGGAAGGCACGGAATGGAACTGTCTGCCGGATTTTCGCCGCCTTCTTCGGCCAATCCGGCGAACGAGCCCGGCCCGGGCGATTGGCAAACGGAGTCCTGCATTGCGGCGGCATCTCATCACCACGTTTCCGGCCACCCTGGTCCTCGCCCTGTCCGGCACCGTGCCCCTGCAGGCGCATCCCCATGTCTGGGCCGAAGCACGGCTTGATCTCGCCATCGAGGACGGCAAGGTGGCGGCCTTGCAGCATGTCTGGCGCTTCGACGATATCTTCACCGCGACCGTTGTCATCGAGTTCGACAAGAATGCCGACAACCGGCTGGACGACGGGGAACTGGCGGAAATCGGCTCGACCGTGCGCGAATCGATCGCGGACTACGACTTCTTCCAGGTCGTGCAGGCCGACGGGCAGGATGTCGCCATGCGCGCGCCCGATACGGTGATCGCCGACTACCAGGACGAACGCCTTGTCATCCTGTTCGAATCGCGGCTGGCAACGCCGCTGCCGCTGAACGGCACGCTGACATTTGCCGTCTACGACCCCACCTTCTATACCGCCATCGACTACATGAATGACGGCGACATGGTCAGCGACGGCCTGCCGCCGGCCTGCCGGCGCGAGGTTATCCGTCCCGATCCCGACGAGATCCTTGCGCAGAACAGCGAAAACCTGACCGAGGCCTTCTACGAGACCACCGACATGACGCAACTGACCGGCATTTTCGCCACACGCCTGCAACTGACCTGCGGAGGCGATCAGTGAAGGCCGCGAAAATCGCCATTCTCGGCGTCATTCTGGCCACCGCGGCAATCGCTTCGGCCCAGGCGCAAAGCTCGCTCGGCATCGGCGCGGCCGAGCAGGCACTGCCGCCAAGCGGCCTGTTCCCTTCCCTCATGCACTGGATCAACACCCAGCAGCAGGAATTCTACCGCGCGCTGACCGGCGCCCTGCGCGCCATGCGCGCCGATCCCGCCGCCGCCTGGCTGCTAGTCGGCCTGTCGTTTGCCTATGGCGTCTTCCACGCGGCCGGGCCCGGCCACGGCAAGGCCGTGATCTCCTCCTACATGCTGGCCAATGAAGTGGCCCTTCGCCGCGGCGTCCTGCTGTCCTTCGTCTCCGCCATGCTCCAGGCCGTGACCGCCATCATCGTCGTCGGCGCTGTCTTCCTCTTCCTGCGCGGCACCGGCATCCGCCAGACCGATGCGGTATGGTCCATGGAAGTGGCAAGTTACGCGCTGGTCACCGCCTTCGGCGCCTGGCTCCTGTTCCGCAAGCTGCGCGCCTTCCTGCCGGTCCAGGCCCCGATGCTTGCCGCCGCCGGCCTTGCCAATGACCATCATCACGACCACGGCCCGGCCTGCACACACGATCATCATCACCACCACCATCATCAGCACGGGCATGAACACGGCCATCACGAGCATGCGCCGGGCGAGGTCTGCCCGTCCTGCGGCCATGCCCACATGCCCGATCCCGGATTGCTTTCAACAGGCCGGTTCGGCTTTTCGGAAGCCGGCGCGGCGGTGATGGCGGTCGGCCTGCGCCCCTGTTCCGGCGCGTTGATCGTGCTGACCTTCGCCTTCCTGAACGGTTTGTGGTGGGCCGGCATCGCCTCGGCCTTTGCCATGGCCGTCGGCACCGCCATCACCGTGTCCGCGCTGGCAACGCTCGCTGTAACGGCCAAGAACGTCGCCGTGCGCCTGTCTGGCGGCGGCCGTCTCGGCACGGCCATCCATCACGGCGTCGAGATCGGCGGCGCGCTTCTGGTCCTGCTGCTTGGCCTGCTTCTGCTGACAGCGGCGCTGTCGGCCTGATCAGCCCTCGCCGTCACGCCGGCGCTGCTGGCGCGCGCGCAGCCAGAAAACACCGAAGAACGCAGCCACAAAAAGGATGGCGAAGATCCCCGCCACCACCGGTGACGATTCGCCGATCCACAGCATGATGCCCGGCATGAAATGGGCAACGAGGCCGAAGCCGAGCAGGATGACGAGTGCTGCTATGGCCGGTTTCCAGCTTTCCTTCATGCCCTGTCCTTGTCTGCCGTCGCGGCGAGAAGCTCTTCCAGCCGCGCCTTCTGCCGGCCTTCCCTATCGAAATTGTCTGGCGAAAGCCAGCGCACGAAACCGGCGCGGATCGCGGGCCACTCCCGGTCGAGCATCGCATACCAGGCCGTGTCGCGATTTTGCCCCTTGACCACCATGTGCTGGCGGAAAAGCCCTTCATGGGAAAAACCGAAACGCCGCGCTGCCCGGTGCGACGGCGCGTTGAGGTCGTTCAGCTTCCATTCGAAGCGCCGGTATCCCAGGTCGTCGAACACGTGCACGGCGTGCAGGAAAAAGGCTTCCGTCGAAAGCGCCGAGCGCTGCATGGCCGGCCCCCAGTGGATGTCGCCGATCTCGATGACGCCGTTGGCGGCATCGATGCGCATCAGGCTCTGCCGGCCGACCGCCTTGCCGATCGCCTTGTCGATCACCGCCCAGTAGACCGAGTCGGGGTGATGCTCGGCCCAGTCCAGCCAGGCGTCGAAGTCCGCGCGGTTTTCCGGCCTGCCCGTTGCCAGCCATGTGAAGCGGGCCTCCGCATCGCCCTCGGTCGCCGCAACGTAGAGATCGTCGCCGTGACGCGCCGCCGTGAGCGGCTCGAGGCGGACGAGGCGGCCATCGAGAACGCGCCTTTCGGGCCGCTGTCGTGGCGTCCACTGGCTCAGATCGGTCATAGCGCTGGCTTTCTTCCGGTTGACAAGAGGTCTTGGCGGTCTCCAATACGTCAAAACGCTTGCCGGGGAAACGCACCGCCATGAAAACCATTGCCGCCTTCGACCGTATCGGCGAGGAAAACGCCTTTGCCGTGCTGGCCCGCGCCACCGAGCTTTCAGCACAGGGCAGGGACATCATCAATCTCGGCATCGGCCAGCCGGATTTCCAGACGCCGCAGCACATCGTCGAGGCCGCGATCAAGGCGCTGCGCGACGGCCATCACGGCTACACGCCGGCCACCGGCCTCTTGGCCACCCGCGAGGCGGTGGCGCGGCGCACGCTGGCGACCACCGGCGTCGAGGTCTCGCCGGACAGCGTCATGATCATGCCCGGCGGCAAGCCGACCATGTTCGCCGCCATCCTGATGTTCGGCGAACCCGGCGCGGACATCCTCTATCCCGATCCGGGCTTCCCCATCTACCGCTCGATGATCGAGTTCACCGGTGCACGGCCGGTGCCCGTTCCGGTGCGCGAGGACAAGGGTTTCGCCTTCTCCGCCGAGGAAGTGCTGGGCCTGATCACGCCCGCGACGCGGCTCCTCATCCTCAACTCGCCCGCCAACCCGACCGGCGGCGTCACGCCACGCGCGGAGATCGAGAAGCTGGTCAGCGGGCTGGAAGCCTTCCCCGAAGTCGCGATCCTTTCCGACGAGATCTACGACGTGATGACCTATGACGGCGAGGAGCACACCTCGCTGCTCCGGTTCCCGGAAATCCGCGACCGCCTCATCGTCCTCAACGGCTGGTCCAAGACCTGGGCCATGACCGGCTGGCGCATGGGCTGGTCCATCTGGCCGGAACGGCTCTATCCGCTGGTGCGCAAGCTCGCGGTCAATTGCTGGTCCTGCGTCAACGCGCCGAGCCAGTTCGCCGGCATCGCGGCCATCGACGGCCCCCAGGACGACGTCGAGAAGATGATGCGGGCCTTCGACAACCGCCGGAAGATCGTGACCGAAGGCATGAACACCCTGCCCGGCATCACCTGCGCCACGCCCAAGGGCGCATTCTACGCTTTCCCGAACATCAGCCAGACCGGCTGGAAGGCCAAGAAACTGGCATCCGCCCTGCTCGAAGAGGCCGGCGTCGCGCTGATCGGCGGTCCGGATTTCGGCGTGCTCGGCGAAGGCTACATCCGCCTTTCCTACGCCAATTCCGAGGAGAACATCCTGCGCGCCATCGAGCGCATGGAGGTTTTTCTCCGCGACACGCCACCCGGCTGATCAGGCGAACCACATCCAGATCGCCGCACTCGCCGCGATGCCGACAAGGATGTTCATCGGCACGCCGATCTTGAGGAAGTCGGTGAAACGGTAGTCGGCCGCGCCATAGACCAGCGTGTTGGTCTGGTAGCCGATCGGCGTGGCGAAGGAGGCGCTGGCGCCGAACATGACCGCCACGACGAGCGCGCGCGCGTCGATGCCCAGCGGCTCCGCCAGCCCGATGACGACCGGCGTGAGAACCACGGCGACTGCATTGTTGGTAACCAGTTCCGTCATCAGCGATGCCAGCAGATAAACCGCCAGCAGCGCCAGGAATCCCGGCAGCAGTGAAAGGAACGGCGACAGGCTCGCCACGACGAGTTCGACCGCGCCGCTGTCCTGCAATCCGCGCCCGATGATCAGCATGGCGAAGATCAGCACGAGGATGGAGCCGTCGAGCGAATCCCAGGCCTCGTCGGCATCGATGCAGCGCAGGATGAGGATCGCGCTCACCGCCAGCAGCGCCAGGATGCCGATGGGCAGGACGCCGAGGGCGGCGAGGATGACCACGCCCGCCAGCGCTGCCAGCGCGATGGGCGCCTTGGCCCGGCGGTAGGCCCGGCCGGCGGCGCGCGAGATCGACACGATATTGGTTTCACGCGCCAGTTCGTCGAAGGCGGCTGGCGGACCGGAAAGCAGAAGCTTGTCGGCCGGGCGCAATGTCACCACGCCCAGTTCCGGCCCCGGAATGTGGTTGTGCCGGTGCGCGCCGAGCACCTGCAGGCCGAAGCGGCGGCCAAGCGACATGGAGGCGAGCGCCCGTCCGCTGGTCCACTTGCGCGGCGTCACCACCGCCTCGACGATGACGTTGCTGCCCTCTTCCGCCGTCAGCCGCGCAGTGCCCCTCAGCCCGACCTTCAGCGATTCCTGGCTTGCCAGCGTCAGCAGTTCCGAGGTCGGCGCGCGCAGGATCAGCCTGTCGCCCTTGCGGACCTCGAAGGTTTCGAGGTCGCGGCGGATGGTTTCCGTTCCGCGCTGCACGCCTGACACGATCACGCCGGGCGCCTTGAAAATCCCGATCTCGCCCAGCGGCCTGCCGTCCATGCTCTCGTCGGCGATGCGCGCTTCGGAGAGGTATTCCGTTTCGCCCAGCAGCACATCCTCGCTGGCCGCGCCGCGGTCCGGCAGCAGCCGTCGGCCAAGCAGCATCATCACGGCCAGGCCGCACAGCGCTGCGACGATGCCGACCGGCGTGATCTCGAACAGCGAGAACGGCTCCAGGCCCTGCTCCTGGGCGACGCCGTCGACGAGAAGATTGGTCGAGGTGCCGATGAGCGTGCAGGCGCCGCCCAGCACACCGGCATAGGACAGCGGGATGAGCAGCCGTGTCGGCGCCATGCCGAGGGCATGGGCAAGCCGGATCACCACGGGAATGAGAACGAGCACGATGGGCGTGTTGTTGACGAAGGCCGAGGCGACGAGCGTGACGACCACAAAGCCCATGAGCGCAAGGCGCGGACTGCTGGTCGCCCGCTCCACCACTGCACCGGCCAGCGCATCCAGGACCCCGGTTCGCACCAGCGCGCCCGACAGGATGAACATGGCCCCGATGGTGATGGGCGCCGGATTGGAGAAGACCGCCATGGCATCTGCGGGGGCGACCATCCCCAGGGCGATGAACAGGCTGGCAAAGGCCGCCGCCGTGACCTCCGGCGGATAGATCTCGCTCATGAACAGGGCGAACATGGCAAGCAGCATCGCCAGGGCAATCCATGCCTGGTAGTCGATCAGGAATGCGGCCAATGTCGTTACCCTCTCCCGGACATTGAAACGATCTGCAACGCGGAGGAATCGCTTCCGGTTCCACGGCCCGGACAGTAGCGAAACCTGCCGGAAACAAAAACAGGGCGATCCGGTGAAGGATCGCCCCGAGGCGGAACCGTGCTTGGGAGGAGGAGAGCCGGCTCGACTATGTTCAAGGATGATACAGGAAAATTAACGAATGGTTAATACTGCGAAGTATTTGAAAACGTGAAATAAAGAAAGAGTGCCAGGAAGTCGTGGCCCGCAAGCGGACAGCAAGCGCAGCGAATCAGGATCAGTCCCGCGTTGGCATCACCGGGATTCCTGCTTGCCGGAGGGATTACCCGCCTGGAAAAATGAACGGGCTGACCGGTCAAAACCGGCCAGCCCGTCATCGACGTCAAGTTAAGGCACATTCACCGCAAGGCAATGTGCCACCGCCCCCGGTCTTGACATTGTCAAGATCAATTTGACGCGCTATCTTTACACTGTCAAGGGGTTTTTTTGATCAAATGGACAAAATATGTTAGAGATCACTGAAACATAAAGCGGAGATGCACCGTGACTCCGTCACAACATGAATGATGCCGCCATGACGGATACCGAACCGAACCTTCGGCTGCGCCAATCCTATCATCATGGCGACCTGAGAAGCGCCCTGCTCGCCGCCGCCGAACAGGAACTCGCGGAAAAGGGCATCGAGAATTTCTCCATGCGCGGTGTCGCCAAGCGCGCGGGCGTCAGCCACGCCGCCCCGGCCCATCATTTCAGGGATGTGAACGGATTGCTCACCGCGCTGGCCGCGCAGGGATTTCGCCGCCTCGTCGAGCGTCAGCACGTCTTCATGAAGGAAACCAAGCCCGACGCCTGGAACCAGTTGATGGCCTCCGGTCTCGGCTATGTCGTCTTCGCGCTGGAGAACCCGCCTGTCTTCAGGCTGATGTTCTCGTCTGGACGTCCGGACCTCGACGACCCCGAACTCAAGGAAGCCGTCGACGCGTCCTATGCGGTGATGGTGGACCTGCTGCGTGACCTGCATGGCGCCGGACCTGACGAGAGCCCGGCGGTCGGCATCGACATGGCGGCTGCCTGGGCGGTCGTGCACGGGCTGGCCGATATCCTCGCCTCCAACCGCTTGCGGCAGATTTCCGGCCTGCCGCCGCAGGCGCGCAACATGGCCATCATGGCCATCATCGGCCGCGCCATGCCGGACCTGTCCAGGCGCTGAAACAGGAACGGCCGGAGCGTCTCCGCCCCGGCCGTCCGCGTGACGCCTGCCCCCCGCGGTCAGCGCGTCACGATCTCGGGACCCATCAGCGCATAGGGCAGCCATGTGGAGATCACCGGCACATAGGTCACCAGGATCAGGAACGCGAACAGCACCGCCACGAAGGGCAGCGCGGCCCGCACCACCTGGATCAGGCTCATGCCGGTGATGCCCGACGTCACGAACAGGTTCAGCCCGATCGGTGGCGTGATCATGCCGATTTCCATGTTCACAACCATGATGATGCCCAGATGCACGGGGTCGACGCCCAGTTCCATGGCGATGGGGAACACCACCGGCGCAACGATCAGCAGCAGGCCGGAAGGCTCCATGAACTGGCCGCCCAGCAGCAGCAGCAGGTTGACCGCGATCAGGAAGGTGAACCAGTTGAAGCCGTAGCCCACCATCAGGTCGGTGATCGCATCGGGAATGCGCTCCGAGGTGAGCACATGGGCGAAAAGCAGGGCGTTGACGATGATGAACATCAGCATCAGCGTCGTCTTCGCCGCGTCCACCATCACCTTGCGGGTGTCATGATGCAGGATGCCGCTGAAGAACCGGCCACCGATCTGGCCGAGATTGCGCGCCCAGATCGACAGTCCGGAGGCCAGCATGGCGAGGATGGCGGCGGGATTGGCCGTCCCGCCGCGCCAAATGGCATAGGCCGCGAGGATGGCGAGCGCGATGAGCGAACCCCACAGCAGCCGGTCGCCTGGCGTCACGGTTTCCGATTCGGCCGTGGCGAAGAAGGACAGGATCATCCAGACGAACAGGAACGACACGGCGTAGACCGTCGCCTTGAATCCGGTGACGGCGCGCCGGCTGTCGGTCTCGCGGATCCACGGAATGTCCTTCAGCGGTCCCATGTCGCGATAGACGAAGATGGCGATGAAGAAGGAATAGACAGCGGCGACGGCGGCCGCCTCGGTCGGCGTGAACACGCCGCCATAGATGCCGCCGATGATGATGACGATGAGGAACAGGCCGAAGCCGGCTTCCTTGCCGCCCTGCAGGATTTCGTCGAAACCGCGCCAGGGCTCGGCCGGAAGGCCCTTCCAGCGGGCGGTGACATAGATCGCGATCATCAGCATCAGCCCGGCGATCAGCCCCGGGATGACCCCGGCAAGGAACATCCGGCCGACCGAAACGTCCGTTGCCGCCGAATAGACCACCATGACGATGGACGGCGGGATCAGGATGCCGAGCGTGCCGGCATTGGCGATGATGCCGGCGGCAAACTCCTTGGTGTAGCCCACCTGCCGCATGCCGGCGATGGCGATCGTGCCGATGGCGACCACGGTGGCCGGAGAGGAGCCCGACAGCGCCGCGAACAGCATGCAGGCCAGCACCGAGGCCATGGCAAGCCCGCCGCGGAAATGGCCCACCGTGGCGATGGCAAAGCGGATGATGCGCTTGGCCACCCCGCCGGTCGACATGAAGGCCGATGCCAGGATGAAGAAGGGAATGGCCAGCAGGGTATAGTTCTGGGAGGCGGTGAACAGTTGCAGCGCCACCGAGGACATGGAGTCCTCGGAGAACAGCGCGATGATCAGGATCGATGACAGGCCGAGCGACACGGCCACCGGCACCCCGAGAAACAGGAGGCCCAGGACGAGCACGAAGAGGATGATGGTTTCCATGATGCGTCAGTCCTTCAGGATGCCCTTGTTTTCGGCCACGAGCTCTTCGGCTTCGTGACCGGCAATCAGCAGTTCCCGTTCTCCGCGCCAGATCTGCACGAAGCCCTGGATGGACCGGAAGGCCAGCAGCGACAGGCCGATCGGCAGCATCAGGTAGGCGATCCAGCGCTGGACGCGCTCCTGGGTTCCGAAGGCGGCCTGGATGAATTCCGGCCAGCGCAGGTCGTCCAGGCCCGTGCCGCGGTCGAACATGAATTTCCAGTAGCCGATGGCGCCGGTCTGCCGCCAGTTGGTGTTCACGTCGGCGCCCAGCCAGGACAGCCAGCCGTAGTGCAGCAGGATCAGGGCGTAAGCGGCGGTGCAGGCCGCGCCGAACAGCGCAACCGCCTTGAACGCGCCCTTCGGCAACAGCCGGATGAAGGCGTCGACGCCCAGGTGCATGCCCTGTTTCACCCCGTAGCTCATGCCCAACAGGATCAGCCAGGCAAACAGGATGCGGGTGAACTCAAGCGCGCCGCTCCAGCCGGTGTTGAAGCCGTAGCGTGCGATCACCTGCACGAAGGAGACGAGCGTGATCGCCGCCAGCAGCAGGGCGATGATGTTCTCCTCGATCCGGCTCACACCGTCAGGCCAGCGCCTTTCGGCCGCGAACAGGATGACGACCAGCGCCGCAAGCGCCAGGATCGGCCACAGAAGTGCCATTGCATTTCTCCCCGCATGTCCCCCGGAAGGAACCGGCCGCCGTCATTCATGAAGGGGCGGCCGGATACCTTCGGCCGTTCCGGACCGCGCGCCCGGAACGGCAGGTTGTGGATGACCGGACCTTATGAACCGGAATGCGAAGCGGCGGCTTCGATCAGGTCCTTGCCGATATCACCCTCGAACTTGTCCCAGACCGGCTTCATGGTCGAAACCCACTGGGTGCGCTGTTCGGGGGAAAGCTCGCGGATGGTGCCGCCGGCATCCAGGATGTTCTGGCGGCACTCCGCTTCCTTCTCGCCGACCGCCTTGTTGGCCGCGTTGGTCACGTCATCGACGATCGACACGAACTGCGTGCGCACGTCCTCGTCCAGGCCGTTGAGCCATTCGGTGGAGGTGACCAGCAGGTAGGCCAGCGACTGGTGGTTGGTCTCGGTGATGCCGTCCTGCACCTCGAAGAACTTCTGGGTGTAGATGTTGCACCAGGAGTTTTCCTGGCCGTCCACGACGCCGGTCTGCAGCGCGCCGTAAACTTCCTTGAAGGCCAGCTTCTGGGCCGAGGCGCCCATCGCTTCGATCATGGCCACGGCCACGTCGGAGGTCTGCACGCGGAACTTCAGGCCGTTGGCGTCAGCCGGCACCAGAAGCGGCTTCTTGGCCGAGAAATACTTCATGCCCGAAAGCCAGTAGCCCAGACCGGTATAGCCCTGGCTCTCCTCCATGACCTTCAGCAGGCCCTTGCCCTGCTCCGAATTGGCGAAAGCGGAAACCGCGTCCAGGTCCTGGAACAGGAAGGGCAGGTCGAACAGGCGGTACTTCAGCGTGTAGGCCTCGAACTTCGACAGCGACGGCGCGGCAAGCTGGACGTCGCCCAGCAGCAGGGCTTCCATCACCTTGTCGTCGTCGAACAGCGTGGAGTTCGGGAAGACCTCCATGCAGGCCTTGCCTTCCATGTCCTTGTTGACGCGCTCGGCCAGCATGGTGGCGGCGTCGCCCTTGGGATGGCCGCTGCCGGCCACGACGTGGGAGAACTTGATGACCATTTCGCCGCTGTCGCAGCCGGTCTCGTCGGCCATGGCCTGACCGGCGGCAAAGGTGAGTGCGAGAGCCGAAACGGCACCGAGTAGCTTCTTCATGTCGGATATCCTCCTCATGGCGGACGGTCTGTCCGCAACTGATGGTCACAGGTCCGGAAGGCAGCCTCCGGCCGTCATTCGACGGGCACGATGTCAGTGATGTCCTCCCGGACGGCCGGGCCGTGCAGCCCGCGTCCACCCTTTCATCAGCAATCTGCGTGCCAATTCTTGCGCACGGACCGGCCGAAGCCGGAAAGATGAAACGTTAAAGGATGTTAACCTGCCCCCCTCGGTCTCCCGCCGGGGCGCGCCTGCCTCGCCATGTTACCCTGGCTACCCCAGTCAGGCGCCGGAATGGGTATTTTCCTACCCATCCTCCTCCGCGTCGGCCGTGCGGATGCCAAGCCGCCGGATCTTGTCGTAGAGACCCTTGCGCGACAGGCCGAGCGATTCGTAGGTTTCCTTCATGCGCCCGCCATGCCGGTCCAGTTCGCTCTCGATCACGGCCTTCTCGAAGGCCGCGACCCGTTCGGCGAGCGCACCGCCCGGCATTTCGGACGCTTCGACGCGGCCGTCGAAGCCGCGCCACAGGCCGAGCACGAAACGGTCCGCCACGTTGCGCAGTTCGCGCACATTGCCCGGCCAGTCATGGGCGATCAGTTCGGCCTCCAGCGCCGGCGTGAAATCCGGCATGTCGCGCCGGTAACGCGCCCTCGCCTCGCGCGCCAGGTGGGCAAACAGGAGGGGGATGTCGTCCTTGCGTGCCCGGAGCGCCGGGATGCGCAGCGTGATCACATTGAGCCGGTAGTAGAGGTCTGTACGGAACCGCCCGGCGCGCCCCTCCGCCTCCAGGTCGGCCTTCGTCGCCGCAACGAAGCGCACGTCGAGCGGGATCGACCGGTTGGACCCGAGGCGTTCGATCGCCCGGTGCTCGATGGCGCGCAGCAGCTTGACCTGCAGGTCCAGCGGCATGGATTCGATCTCGTCGAGGAACACCGTGCCGCCATTGGCATGTTCCAGCTTGCCGATGCGTTGTCTCTGGGCGCCGGTAAAGGCGCCGGCCTCGTGGCCGAACAACTCGCTCTCGATGATCTCGGCCGGCAGCGCGCCGCAATTGATGGCCACGAAATTGCCGGACGCGCGCGGACTGAAATCGTGCAGCGCGCGGGCCACCACCTCCTTGCCCGACCCGGTTTCGCCCAGCACCAGCACGTCGGCATCGGTCCCCGCAACGGCCATGATCTCCTCGCGCAGCCGGCGGATGGCGCCATTGCGCCCGACGAGCCTGGCCTCCAGATCGGTCGAGGAATCGAGCGTCTCGCGCAGCACGCGGTTTTCCAGCACCAGCCGCCGTTTTTCCACGCCGCGCCGGACAACGGCGGTCAGCCGCTGCACGGGAAACGGCTTCTCGATGAAGTCATAGGCGCCCTCGCGCATGGCTTCCACCGCCAGTGCCACGTCGCCATGGCCGGTGATGAGGATGACCGGCAGCGCCGGATCGATCTCCATGACGCGCCGCATGAGCGCCATGCCGTCCATGCCCGGCATGCGGATGTCGGAAACGATGACGCCGTGGAAATTCCGCGTCACATGTTCGAGCGATCCTTCCGCGCGGGACAGCGCGCGCACGGTGAAGCCGTCAAGTTCCAGCCCCTGGACCAGCGCCGGGCGCAGGTCGTCGTCATCGTCGACCAGAAGGATCTCCGGCTCGTCCATCGGTTCAGGCCCCCGTTTCTTCCAGTGCTCCGGAAACGGTCCCCGCTTCGCTGGCCGCGGGGCGCAGGATCACGTCGAAGCGCGCGCCGCCGGTTTCGCTTTCGCCCGTTTCCACGCGCCCGCCCAGTTCGTTGACAATCGTGTAGACGATGGAAAGCCCGATGCCGATCCCCTCGCCGACTCCCTTGGTGGAATAGAACGGCTCGAAGACCGTCTCGCGCTCGGCCGGCGCCAGGCCCGGCCCGTTGTCCGCGATGACGAGACGCACGTCGCCGTTTTCCTGCTTCGCCGAGATCGTGATGACAGGATTGTCGGTCGGCCCCTTCGCCCCGATCCCGGTCAGTGCGTCGATGGCGTTGTTGACGAGATTGACCACGACCTGCGTCAGGCGGACCCGCCCGCCCAGCACCCTGATCCGCGGATCGACGCCGTCCCGCCGCACGGTCACGCCGGCTTTCTTGGCCCGCGGGCCAGCCAGAAGCAGCGCCTCGTCGACCACCGCCGACAGCCGCACCTCCATGATCGCCGTGCCGGGCTTGCGCGCGAAGCCGAGCAGGGTACGCGACAGTTCCGACATGCGCTCGGTCAGACCCGCGATCCGGCCCAGCGCCTCGCGCGCCTTGTCGTCCCGGCCCCGTTCGAGGAACTGGCGCGCATTGTCGGCATAGGTGCGGATGGCCGCCAGCGGCTGGTTGTATTCGTGGCTCAGCGTCGCCGACATCTGGCCGAGCGCGGCCAGCTTGGCCGATTGCACCAGTTCCTTCTGCGTCTGGCGCAACTGCTCTTCGGCCCGGGCGCGCTCTTCCACTTCACGCGCCAGCGACACGTTGGTATCCGACAGCGCGCGCGTGCGGTCGCGCACCAGACGTTCCAGCCGCAGCGCGCTCGCCCTGTCGCGGCGCATGCGCATGTGCACGGCCTCGGCGCGCTTCACGGTGAACCAGCCAGTGATGCCGAGCAGCGCGGCAAGCAGAAGGCCGATGACGCCGGCCTGCCAGCGCGCATCGTTGACCGGCGCATGATCCGCAAGCACGTGAAGCCGCCAGTCCAGCAGCGGCAGATGCCGGACCGCCTCCACGAGCGTGGTCCCCTCCGGTGTCCTGAAAAGGTCCCCGGCCGCGCCGCCCACCGGCCGCAGCAACGGCTCCTCGCCGGCGTGAAGTGCCTTGAGCTGCCAGTCCGGCCGGTTGCCGAGGAAAATGCGCCCTTCCGACCCCGTCACGACGATGGGCATGGCGGAGAGTGACCACGTGGCCTCGATCTGGTCGAACCGCACATAGACCGCGATCACCCCGGCCACATCGCTTTCGCGCCGCACCGCCGAGGCAAAGACATAGGCGCGCTCGTCTGCCTCGAGCGAGCGGGTTTCGCGGCCAAGCCGCCCCTGCCCCGCCGCTTCGAAAAGCGTCGTCTCCTGCACCGAACTGCGGTCGTAGATGCCCCTTGCCGAAGCGAAGATGCGGCCCTCCCGGTCGGCGAAGACCACGTCCTTGGCGCCCGAGAATCCGGCGATCTCGATGGCCTTGCGCGCCGCGTCGCCGCGATTGTCAGGCGCCCATGGCCGGTCGAACAGCTTCGCTATGTCCTCCCGGCGGGACAGGAGCGGCGGCAGCAGCCGGTATTTCTCGAGGATGCCGGTGACGGTCGCCGCCTGGAGCGCCAGTGCCTCGTCAGCGGAGGCGCGCACTTCGGCAAGCGCGCTGCGCCCGGCAAGATGCTGGAAGGCGAGACCGAGCAGGATCGCGGCAATGACGGTGGCCGCAAGAACCATGCGTCCGCGAAAGCGGTAACGCCGCGCGACCTGGTATCCGCTTTCCGTCTGGCCGTTGGTGTTTCTTGCGATCATGCCCCATCAACAGGACAAGCGCCCCGATGGTCAAGACGCGATGAGCCGGCGGCCACGGATGCGCGGCCACCGGTCACCATGCATGCGCGCGCTGTGTCAGGCCTGCGCCGCGATGGTTGCCTCGACATGCTCGACCAGCGCGTCCGGCAGGCCGAGCCGTCCCGCCAGCATGTCGAGATAGCCCCGCTCGGCGCGCGTCTTCGGCTCGATTGCCAGCCGCGAGGCCGTGTAGAGCTCCACCTTCTGCGCATCGGTGGTTGCAGCCTTGACGAGATTGTCCAGATCGACCGGTTGCGACAGTTCCGCTTCGATGAACCGGGCCGTGTCGTCATCCAGGCCGGCCAGCGTGGCGCGTTCGAGGATCCGCTGGCGCTCGCCCTCGTCGATATGGCCGTCGGCCCGGGCCGCCGCGATCATGGCGCGCACCAGCGCGAGCGCGAATTCGTCCTCGCCCTGCGGCGCGTTCGACGGATGAAAACTGTTGTCGAGCGGCGGTGGGAGGAGATCCGGCTCTTTCGCCGCGGCTTCCACCCCCGGCTTGTTGCCGTTCTGGTAGTTCTTGTAGGCGGTATAGGCGAGCCCCGCCACGGCGGCCAGTCCGCCCAGCTTGAGCGCCGATCCCGTCACCGCGCGCCCCGGACCGGTTCCAAGCAGGACGGCCACGAGCGCGCCGGCAGCCAGCGGATTGTCCTTCGCCATCTGCCGGGCCTGCCCGGCCTTCTCGCCAACCGTCGATTGGGTGCCGGGAATGTTGGTGCTGAGCAGGTCTCCCAGCAGCTTCTTGGGATCGAACATGAACGGGCCTCCTGTGGACACTGGAATTGTGCTTGCAAGGAAGTAGGCAGCCGCACATGGCGTTACAATGACGGCATGTGCATATTCTGCCGGAATACTGGCCTTCAACTGCCGATATGGCGCTTGCCGCGCCGCTCGGCGAGTTCCACCTGGCGTTGCCTGTCAGCGTAGCGCTTGCGGTCCGTGTCGCTGCGCTCTGCGATGCAATGCGGGCACGACACGCCTTCCTCGAAGGCTGGCGAGGCACGTTCCGCCGGTGTCAGCGGATGCCGGCACGCCCTGCACAGCGTGGCATTTCCCTCTTCCAGGCCGTGAGCCACCGAGACGCGCTCGTCGAAGACGAAGCACTCGCCCTGCCACAGGCTGTCGCCGGCCGGCACGTCCTCCAGATATTGCAGGATGCCGCCCTTGAGATGATAGACCTCGTCGATGCCCAGCGAGCGGACATAGGCCGTCGCCTTCTCGCAGCGGATGCCCCCGGTGCAGAACATCGCGACCTTGCGGCCGGAGAGTCGGTTATGGTTGCGCGCCACCCAGTCCGGAAACTCCCGGAAGGTCGTTGTTTTCGGGTCGATGGCGCCGCGAAAGGTGCCGAGCGCAACCTCGTAGTCGTTGCGGGTGTCCACGATGACCGTGTCCGGATCGGAAATCAGGGCGTTCCATGCGGCCGGCTCGACATAGGCGCCCGCATCCGACAAGGGGTCGATACCGGTCACGCCCATGGTGACGATTTCCTTTTTCAGCCGCACCTTCATGCGGTGAAAGGGCATCGCAGCCGCGCGCGAGAATTTCAGTTCCATGCCCTTGAAGTCCGGGCGCGCCTCGAGCCAGGCAACCAGCCTGTCGATCGCCTCATCGCTGCCCGCCACGGTGCCGTTGATGCCCTCATGGGCCAGCAGGAGCGTGCCCTTGATGGCAAGGTCTTCGCACAGGCCGAGCAGGGGCGCGCGCAGATCGGCGAAATCCGGCAAGCGGCAGAATCGGTAAAGCGCGGTCACCTTGACGGGCAGGGATGCGTCGGGCTGTGTCATGCGCGCCGATTAGACCCGCAGGCAGGCCCTTGGCAAGGCCGGCCACGTTCGGGACGGCATTTGTCCACCTTTGCCACGCGCCCGGCGATACTGTGGGCCGATCCCGTCCGGAGGCCATGCCATGATTCCCCGTCATCTTTCGGAACCAATTGCCCGCCTCGCCATCGCCCACGGTTTCGAGCCTGCGGCCATCCTCGCCATCGTCGAAGTGGAAAGCGGCGGCCGGCTGTTCGCTGATGTCGCCGGCGAACAGGAGCCGCTGATCCGCTTCGAGGGCCATTATTTCGACCGGCGGCTTTCCGGCGAAAGGCGCGCCCTCGCCCGTGCCCAGGGCCTGGCCCATCCGCAGCCCGGCCGGATACCCAACCCGGCCTCGCAGGCCGCGCGCTACGCCCTGCTTGCCCGCGCCGAGACGATCGACCGTCAGGCCGCGCGCGAGAGCTGTTCGTGGGGCGTGGGCCAGGTCATGGGCGCGAACTGGTCCTGGCTCGGCTATGAAAGCGTCGATGCCCTGGTCGAGGAGGCCCGTTCCGGCATCGAGGGCCAGGTCGGGCTGATGCTCGCCTTCATCGCCAAGGCGGGACTTTCCAGGGCGCTGGCCGAACAGGACTGGCAGACGTTCGCACGCCGCTACAACGGCCCGGCGTATGGAAAAAACGGTTACGACGCGCGCCTTGCACGCGCCTATGACAGCTATGCCGGGTTGGAGCTGCCCGGTGATGGCGGGGAAAAGGCGGGTGCCGTTGTCCTCGGCGAAGGCGCGCGGGGTGCTGCCGTTGCCGTCCTCCAGCGCCGCCTCTCGGCCCTGGGCTATCCGTTGGCGGCCGATGGCGTATATGGTGCGAATACCCGGCGCGCGGTCGCCGCCTTCCAGCGCGATCATGGCCTGCCTGCCGACGGGCTGGCAGGGCCTGTGACGCGCGAGGCGATGGATGCCGCCGGGCCCTGGACGAAACTCTGGCGCCGGCTCCGGTCATGGCTGGCGCGCCTGTCGATCAGGGGCTAAGGACCATGGACACGCGGTGCTGCCGCTGTTAAATCGATTGAATATCGCTTACGGGAGTCCCAGTCATGGCGCATCAGAAGAAAACCGAGCTCCTGCTTTCCATCCTCGAGGCGCAACCCGTGATTCCCGTCATCAGGATTGCCGACCTGTCGAAGGCCGCGCCCCTGGCCCGCGCGCTTGCCGCCGGCGGACTTCCCGCCATCGAGATCACGCTGCGCACGCCGGAAGCCCTCGACGCCATCCGCATTGTCATTGATGAAGTGCCCGAAGCCATTGTCGGCGCGGGAACCGTCCTGACCGCGAGCCAGTTCGACAAGACCGCAAGCGCGGGCGCCCGCTTTATCGTCAGCCCCGGCACCACGATCGAACTGCTCGATGCGGCCCGCGCCGGCCAGGTGCCGTTCCTGCCCGGCGCCTCGACGCCGTCCGAGGTCATGTCCATGCGCGAGGAAGGCTATTCGGTGCTGAAGTTCTTTCCCGCCGAACAGTCGGGCGGCATCGCCTATCTCAAGGCGCTTGCCTCGCCGCTGGCAGGCATCCGCTTCTGCCCCACCGGCGGCATATCGGCGGCCAATGCGCCGCAATACCTCTCGCTGTCCAATGTCGTCTGCGTCGGCGGATCCTGGGTCGCGCCCGATGATCTCGTCGACAAGGAAGACTGGGACGCGATCACGGCCCTGGCTCGCGAGGCTGCCGCGCTCGCGAGGGGTTGAAGGCGCAGGCGGCGTCACCGCTGTCCGGCCCGGTACAAGGGGCCCACGCCCCCGATGGCCGCACCCCGGCGGGCTTGGCGATCAGCCCCGGTCGTCCGCCGTTTCAAGTTCGTCGATAAGCCCTTCGATCACAGACAGCCCCTTTTTCCAGAAGCCCGGATCGGAGGCGTCCAGCCCGAACGGCGCCAGCAGTTCGGAATGATGCTTGGTGCCGCCGGCGCGAAGCATGTCGAAATATTTCTGCTGAAAGCCGCTCTCGGCATTCTGGTAGACGGCATAGAGCGAGTTCACCAGGCAGTCGCCGAAGGCATAGGCATAGACGTAGAAGGGCGAATGGATGAAGTGGGGTACGTAGGACCAGAAGGTCTCGTAGCCCTCATGCAGCACGACGGACGGACCGAGGCTCTCGGCCTGCACGTCGAGCCAGAACCGGCCGATCTCCTCGCTGGTCAGTTCGCCGTCGCGGCGGGCGGCATGGACCTTGCGCTCGAACTCGTAGAAGGCGATCTGGCGCACCACGGTGCCGATCATGTCCTCCACCTTCTGGGCCAGCATGGCCTTGCGCTCGCGCCTGTCGGCGGTCGCGTCGAGCAGCGAGCGGAAGGTCAGCATCTCGCCGAAGACCGAGGCCGTCTCCGCCAGCGTCAGCGGCGTCGAGGCCATCAGCGCGCCCTGTTCGCCGGCCAGCACCTGGTGCACGCCATGGCCCAGTTCATGGGCCAGCGTCATCACGTCGCGCGGCTTGCCCTGGTAGTTGAGCAGCACGTAGGGGTGGACGGAGGGTACCGTCGGGTGGGCAAAGGCGCCGGGCGACTTGCCCGGCCGGGCCGGTGCGTCGATCCAGTTCCGGTCGAAGAAACGCGCGGCGATCTCGGCCATCTCGGGGGCGAAGCCGCCATAGGCATCCAGCACGGTCTGGCGCGCGCGCTCCCAGGGGATCACCGCCTTCGGCGTTTCCGGCAGCGGCGCCAATCGGTCCCAGTGGTTCAGCTTTTCCATGCCGAGCCACTTCGCCTTCATGGCGTAATAGCGGTGCGAAATGCGCGGATAGGCCTCGCGAACCGCTTTCGCCAGCGCGTCGACGACCTCCCGCTCCACCCGATTGGCCAGATGGCGGCTGTCGGCGATGTCCTGGAAGCCGCGCCAGCGGTCGGAGATTTCCTTGTCCTTGGCAAGCGTGTTGGTGATCAGCGTGAAGGTGCGCGCATGGGCGCCGAGCGTCTGCGCCACCGCCTCCGCCGCCTTGCGGCGCATGTCGGGATCGGCGTCCTGCATGCGGTTGAGCGTGGGTTCGATGGGCAGGTCCTCACCGTCGATCGTGAAACGAAGCGCCGTGATCGTTTCGTCGAAAAGGCGGTTCCAGGCGCCATGGCCGGTCAGGGACTTCTCGTGGAAAAGCTGCTCGACGCGGTCTTCCAGCTGGTAGGGCCGGTCCTTGCGCAGGTCCATCACCCATGGCCGGTAGCGGGCGAAGCCTTCGTCCCCGGTGAGCGCGGTTTCCATGCGCTCGTCCGCGATGCGGTTCAGTTCCAGCGCGAAGAACAGCAGATACGTCGAGGCATCCGTGATCTTCTGGGACAGGTCGCCATAGAACTTCGCACGCTTGGGATCGGACGTATCGCCCGTGTAGACGAGCCCGGCATAGGACATGATGCGGCCCATCAGTTCCTCCAGTGCCTCATAGGCACTGATCGCAGCGCCGAGCCCTTCCTCGCCGGTCTTTCCGGCCGCCTCGTCGAGCCTTCCCTTCCAGCGCGCCTCGAAGGCCTGCGCTTCGGCGGCCGCGCGCTCCAGGTCGCGGGCAAGCGCCGGGCTGTCCATCGCCGGATAGAGGTCTGCGAGGTTCCACTCCGGCAGCGCACCGAGTGCTTCGTGCTCCGAGGCGGCCATCGTGCCACTGGCGGGGGCGGAGGGCTGATGATTCGGTGTCAATATCGTCATGGATGTCCTGCCGGAAGAATTCGATTCAAATGCGCCGGATTGCGTCAGCGCCTTCTTTACGCTGTTTCTTGGGCTGATGTTTAGGGGGCTGTGCCAAGTTGATCCACGGTAAAACGTTTTACGCGGATCAAAGCAATGGCGCATACCATCCTCGCAGTCGATGACGATCCGGTCCAGCGGCGGCTGGCCGAAGCGGCGCTGAGCCGCGCCGGGCACACCGTCGTGCAGGCAGGGACCGGCGAAGCGGCGCTCGAACTGCTGTCGTCGCCGCGGGGCAACGACATCTCGGGCGTTCTGCTCGACCTGGTCATGCCGGGCATGAACGGACTGGCGGTGCTGGAGGAAATGCGCGCCCGCGGCCAGGAACAGCCGGTGATCGTGCAGACGGCGCAGGGCAGCATCGACACGGTGATCGCCGCCATGCGGGCCGGCGCCTTCGATTTCGTCGTCAAGCCGGCCGCGCCCGACCGGCTGGCGGCCGCCTTTGCCGGTGCGCTGAAGGTCAATGCGCTGGCCGGCAAGGCGCGCAAGGCGGCCCGGCCCGGCCCGGCAACCATCACCTTCAAGGACATCGTCACGCGCTCGCCATCCATGGACCGCGTGCTGACGCTGGCGCGCAAGGCGGCCGGCTCGACGATTCCCATCATGATCGAGGGGGAGTCCGGCACGGGCAAGGAATTGCTGGCGCGCGCCATCCAGGGCGCAAGCGAGCGCGCCCCGCAGCCCTTCGTCACGGTCAATTGCGGTGCCATCCCCGAAAACCTCGTCGAAAGCATCCTGTTCGGCCATGAAAAGGGTTCCTTCACGGGGGCGACGGAAAAGCACCAGGGCAAGTTCGTCGAAGCCAATCGCGGCACGTTGTTTCTCGATGAAGTCGGCGACCTGCCGCTGGAGGCGCAGGTCAAGCTGCTGCGTGCCGTCCAGGAGGGCGAGGTCGATCCGGTTGGCGCGGCACGGTCGCAGAAGGTCGACATCCGCCTCATCTCGGCCACCCATCGCGACCTGATGCAGGCGGTGCGCGAGGGACGGTTCCGCGAGGATCTCTACTACCGGCTCAACGTGTTCCCGATCCGCATGCCGCCGCTGCGCGAACGGCGCGACGACATTCCCTTCCTCGCATCGCATTTCATCAGGCGCCATGCGCAGTCCGCGCAAGGCGTTCCCGTGACCGGCATTTCGCCCGAGGCGCTGCAATTGCTGATGGCCTATGACTGGCCGGGCAATATCCGCCAGTTGGAGAATGCTGTTTTCCGGGCCGTGGTGCTGGCGGACCAGGAAGAACTCGGTCCCGGCGAATTTCCCCAGATCAGGACCCAGGTCGAGGGCCTGTCCGGAAACGGCATGTCGGCGACGGCCCCCGGGGTCCCGGCCGCGCCGCCCGTCGCGGCGGCACCGGCGGAGCCGATGGCAGACCCGCACACGACGATCATGGCCACGCCGCAGGATACGGGCCGGGCAGACGGGTTCCTGCGCGCGCTCGATGCAAAGGGCCAGGTGCGCTCGCTGGCCGAAATCGAGGTCGACATGATCCGCCTGGCAATCGGCCACTACGAGGGGCAGATGAGCGAAGTGGCGCGCCGGCTGGGCATCGGGCGCTCGACGCTCTACCGAAAACTGAAGGAATACGGCATCGAGCCGGATACCGATCGCGCGCAGGCAATCGCTTCCTGATCCTGATCAATGCGGCGAAAGCAAAGCCGGCCGATGATGTAAAAAAGGCAGGTCAGTGCTTTGTTAACCACGGCAAACAGAATTGTGGATTGTGTTGCGTTTTTGCCATGGTTAGACCGCATTTCGCTATAATAAGCGCTGATTAACCATTCTGGACGATCATTCGAGGCCGGTTCGGCCGGATGGTCCGGGGACACAGACAGGTCTTCAAGGCGGTTGATTTGGCTTTTTCGACTCGGGGACATATGACGGCAAGCGCGGCCAGGGTCCTGCGCCTGTTTCTTGCGAGCCTGCTCGTCGGCGCGGCGCTCATGGGTGCGGCAACGACGGCTGCACGGGCCGAGACACGCGCACTCAAGCTCTATTACATCCATACCGGCGAGAAGGCGGAGATCGTCTTCAAGAAGAACGGCCGCTACGTGAAGTCGGGGCTGGACAAGCTGAACCGCTTCCTGCGCGACTGGCGCCGCAACGAGCCGACCAAGATGGATCCGCGCCTGTTCGACCTGGTCTGGGAAGCCTACCGCCAGGTCGGCGCCCGCGACTATATCCACGTGGTTTCCGCCTACCGCTCGCCGGCGACCAACAAGATGCTGCGCCGCACGCGCGGCGGGCAGGCCAAGAAGAGCCAGCACATGTATGGCCGCGCCATGGACTTCTTCATCCCGGGCGTCAAACTGTCGAAACTGCGCGCCGTGGCGATGAAGCTGCAAGGTGGCGGCGTGGGCTATTATCCGCGCTCGGGTTCGCCCTTCGTTCATCTCGACGTGGCCGGCGTGCGGGCCTGGCCGCGCATGAGCCGCAAGGAACTCGTGCGGCTGTTCCCGGATGGCAAGACGCTGCACCTGCCCGCCGATGGCAAGCCGCTGAAGGGCTACCAGCAGGCGCTGGCGGAAGCCAAGCGCCGCAAGGGCCGCCCGGTCATCATCGACGACAAGCCCTCCGGCTCCGGTTCCGACGGCGGCAAGAGCCTACTGGCCTCGCTGTTCGGCGGTGGCGACGAGGACGAGGGCGCGGGCGATGCGCCTGCCGCCACGGCCGCCTTGCGCGCGGCGCCGAAAGTTGCCGTCGGCGCTCAAACCGCGCCGGCCGCCCGCCCCGCGGCACCTGCCCCGGTTCAGGCCGCGCCGGCGGCCCCGGAACGCCCGGAGCAACCGGAACAGCAGCCCGTCGCAACGCCTGAGACGATCCTGGCCTCTCTGCCGCGCACCGCCGTGCCGGTGCCCCGTTTCGCGCCGCGTGTTGCCGATGCGGGCCAGCCGGTCGCGGTGGCGGTCAACCACGAGGAAACGCCTGCCGGGCCCGAAGTCGCGATGAATGTCCCGGTGCCGCGCTGGCGTCCCGATGATGTCCCGTCGGGTCAGGCGCGTGCAGGCGATGTCATCGCCGAGGCGCTGGCCGCATCGGACGACGGCGCCGACGCCGTTGTCGCCTCGGTCGCGCCAACCGAACGTCCGCGCAACGACAGCGCCGCGATCCTTGCTGCCCTCACAAGCGACACGCGCCCGGAGATCGCCACCGCCACGACGCTGGCCGGCGTACCGCTTCCCGTTGCGCGCCCCGAACCCGACCGGACCGTCGAAGTCGCCGCCCTGCCCGTGCCGCGCCCGGTATTCCGGCAAGCGCCTTCGAACGAAGGCAAGGCCCCCCGCCTCGGCGCATCGCCCCGGTCGGAGGCAGCCCGTGCCAGGTCGCCGGAAGAACGGCTCGCCGCCGTGCTCGGCGGGGTCAGGACAACGGAGAAATCCGGCCGACCGACCGCCGCGATGGCGAAACCCGACCCGCGTCCGGTCATTCGCCCGGTCGAGCCGGATTCGGCGCGCTGGGCATTGTCCGCGGCCGCATCGGTGCAGCCGCCGGCCAAGCCGCGGGTCAGCGAGTCGCTGCGCGCCAAGCCGCAGGAAGTGATCGCAATCGGCTTCGCACGCGACGACATGCAGCGCGACCATCGCCGCTTCACCGGCAATGCCGTGACCTTCCTCAGCGTGGTGCGCTTCCGCGACGCCAACTGACCCGCCCGAGGTTTCCGGATCGTGACAACGGAAGGAATTCCGGCCCACCCGTTCGCCATCGGCCTGGCGCCGCTGGGAGACCGGCCGTGGCTGGTGACCGACGGCCGGCTCCCCGGTTACCTCGCTGAAAAGGCGCGGCTGATGGCCGCAATGCCCGGCACGGTCTTCATGGCCGAACCGGGAACACAGGAGGCGCAGGACGAGGTCCTGGACCGTGTTTCGTCATGGCAGGCCGCCCGCCATCCGCATCGGTTCGCCACCGGGCCGCTGGGACTTGCGGCGATCGGTGCACCCGCGCCCGACCCCGCCGCGCCACCGCTGGCCCGCGCCGCCATGCTCTGCGCCGAGGATCTCGTGCTCATGCGCCGGGGCGATGACGGCTGGCGGATCGCAGCCGCCGCGCTCTGCTTTCCATCCTCATGGCGGCTGAAGGAGAAATTCGGCCGTCCCATGGAAACGGTCCACGCGCCCGTGCCCGGCTATGCGGCGGGCACGCGCAATGCCATGCTCGTCAACCGCATCTTCGACAACCTGGCACCCGGCGCGCCGGTCCTGCGCGGCAACTGGTCGATCTATGGCGACGACCGGTTGCACCATCCAGAGCCGCACGAAGGCGAACGGGCCGGCGATCCCGCCACGCTTGGCGCGGATCGCCTGTTCCTGCGCGAGGAACGCCAGACGCTGACCCGGCTTCCGGCGACGGGTGACATCCTCTTCACCATCCTCATCACGCTGAGCCCGCTCTCATCCCTGGCAGGAACGGCAGACGGACGCCGCAAGGCGGCCGCGCTGGCCGGCCAGATGGCGGCGATGCGGCCGGAGGAACTGGCCTACAAGGCGATGGACGGGCACGCCGATACGCTTTGCCGGCTACTGGAAAACCTCGCGGCCGGCTGATTTAACCCTCGGAGCGGTTTGGCCTTTATTGTGACAGCCAAACATGCTTTGAGCGCTATGAATGCCCTCGGAAGGGCACATGACGAAAACAGCGGAGTATGGCGATGACTGAAGAGACCTGGCCGGTTCACGGCGAGATCACCGGGCCGGTGGTGATGATCGGCTTCGGTTCCATCGGGCGCGGCACGCTGCCGCTCATCGAGCGCCACTTCAGGTTCGACAAGTCCCGCATGGTGGTGATCGACCCCTCCGACGAGGGCAAGGCCCTTCTCGACCGGCATGGCGTGAAGTTCATCCAGGCCCACGTGACGAAGGACAATTACAAGGACCTTCTCAAGCCCCTGCTGACCAATGGCGGCGGCCAGGGTTTCTGCGTCAACCTGTCCGTCGACACCTCGTCGCTCGACATCATGAAGTTCTGCCGCAAGCTGGACGCGCTCTACATCGACACGGTCGTCGAACCCTGGCTCGGTTTCTATTTCGACACGCAAGCCGGCAACGAGGAACGCACCAATTATGCGCTGCGCGAATCCGTGCGCCGCGAGAAACGGAAGAATCCCGGCGGAACGACCGCCGTGTCCTGCTGCGGCGCCAATCCCGGCATGGTGTCCTGGTTCGTCAAGAAGGCACTGGTCGATATCGCAAGGGACACCGGCCTGAGCTTCGAGGAACCGGCCGCGGACGACCGCGAAGGCTGGGCGAAGCTGATGAAGAAGGCCGGCGTCAAGGGCATCCATATCGCAGAGCGCGACACCCAGCGCACCAGGGCGCCCAAGCCGATGGGCGTCTTCTGGAACACGTGGTCAGTCGAGGGTTTCGTCTCCGAGGGT
The DNA here is from genome assembly GCF_046506625.1 of Zhengella sedimenti. NCBI lineage: Bacteria > Pseudomonadati > Pseudomonadota > Alphaproteobacteria > Hyphomicrobiales > Notoacmeibacteraceae > Zhengella > Zhengella sedimenti. Next base: position 249,090 of record NZ_JBKFFP010000003.1, on the reverse strand, counting down.
CTCCAGCCTGCCGAACTGGGCTGGGGCACCCATGAGGAATGGAAGCCGAAAAACGCCCGCAAGCACAAGAAGGGCTGCAAGGCTGCGATCTACCTGGAGCAACCCGGCGCCAACACCCGCGTGCGCACCTGGTGCCCCACGCCCGGCGCGCAGTACGGCTTTCTCGTGACGCACAACGAGGCGATCTCGATCGCCGATTTCTTCACCGTGAAGAAGAACGGCAAGGTGAACTACCGCCCGACCTGCCACTATGCCTATCACCCCGCCAATGACGCCGTGCTGTCCCTCCACGAAATGTTCGGCAATGGCGGCAAGGCACAGGAGACGTTCCACGTCCTCGACGAAACCGAGATCGTCGACGGCACCGATGAACTGGGTGTTCTCCTCTACGGCCACCGGAAGAACGCCTACTGGTACGGATCGCAACTGACCATCGAAGAGACGCGCGAACTGGCGCCCTACCAGAACGCCACCGGTCTCCAGGTCTCCTCGGCCGTGCTGGCCGGCATGGTCTGGGCCCTGGAGAACCCCCAAGCGGGCATCGTCGAGACCGACGAGATGGACTACAAGCGCTGCCTTGAGATCCAGATGCCCTATCTCGGTCCCGTCAAGGGCTATTACACCGACTGGACGCCGCTCGATGGCCGCCCCGGGTTGTTTCCCGAGGATATCGACGAAAAGGATGCCTGGCAGTTCCGCAACATCCTCGTGCACTGACCAGCGCTCCACCAGATACCAAGGCCCCGGCAAGGCGACGCGACGGGGCCTTTTTCTTTGGTCAACGGCAGGCTGTCCGCAACGAATACTGTTTCGGCGGCACGGCTTCATGCCCGACCTGCGGCAAAGCGCGCGCTAGACTGGACCGGACTTGCAATTATTGAAATTTCAAGGAAATATTTTCCGGTCCGCCTTGCTTTCGCCCCCATTGGCAGGGCACAAAACCTTCAGGATGCGGATCAGAAGAGAGGGTTTTCCGGTCATGCGCAAGTTGTCTGTTCCCGCCGTGATGGCGGTCGCGGCCGTGGTGGCCGGATGCCAGAGCGGCCCCGGCCCGAGCGCCAGGCTTCAGCCCACCGGCGTCGAGGGCCAGTGGGTTTCCAGCGACGGGGTCGCCTATTCAAATTTCAACGCCGGCGCCTTCGAGACGGTCGCCTCCGACACCGGCAACCAGCTTGCCACCGGCAGCTACAGCTATACCGGTGACCGGTCCGTCGCGATCACGGTCAATTCGCTGATCAGGCAGACGACGACGCGGGTCAATTGCGCCCTCGTTTCCGGCTCGCAATTGAACTGCACGTCGGAAAGCGGCCAGCAATTCACGCTTGTCCGTCGCGTCACCGGCTGAAGGGTCAGCCTGTAAGGCAGGGCGTTCATGCTCTACGCTTTGGCGGTCATCGCCGTTCTGGCGCTCGTTTCCCTGCCGCAGGCCTGGGTGAAATGGGCGCTGTCGCGCCATGGCGCCAACCGTCCGGACCTGCCCGGCACCGGCGGCGAACTGGCCGAACACCTCGTTCGCCATTTCAAGCTGGACGGCGTCCGGGTCGAACTGACGCAGCAAGGCGACCACTACGATCCGGAATCGCGCACCGTGCGCCTTTCCCCGCAACACCATGGCGGCAAGTCCATTGCTGCCGTGGCCGTCGCCGCCCATGAGGTCGGCCACGCCCTCCAGCATGCCGCGCGCGACCGCTGGCTGGACCGGCGGCAACGCCTGGCCCGTCTGGCCATCTGGACCGACCGCCTCGCGGGCATCGTCTTCATCGCCGCCCCCATCCTGGGCGTTGCCGCCCGCGTGCCGGCGGTCATGATCGCCCTTGTCGCGCTTGGCATCGCCCTGCTCGGCGTCCGCGTCCTCTTCAACATCGTTACCTTGCCGGTGGAACTCGACGCCAGTTTCCGCAAGGCCCTGCCCATCCTGACCGACGGGCGCTACCTCCACGAGAACGACATGCCCGCTGCCCGGACGGTTCTGCGTGCCGCCGCGCTAACCTATGTCGCCGGCGCGTTAATTTCGCTGGTGGACCTTGCGCGCTGGATCAGGCTTTTGCGATAAGGCGGATCGTGGTGAGGAGAGGGACTGCAATGACCGAGTTTTTCGACGGACTGGAAACGCGCGACCCGGCCGAGCGCGAGGCGGCCCTGTTTGCCACGCTGCCGGAATTCCTGGCCCGCGCCATGGCCGCGGTCCCCGCGCTTGCCCGCTGGCTCGACGGTGTCGATCCGGCCGCGGTCACCTCGCGCGAGGCGCTGGCCCGCCTTCCCGTCCTGCGCAAGTCGGAATTGCTGGAAATGCAGCGGGCCGAGCCGCCGTTTGGCGGTTTCGCCAACATGGAAGCGCTGAAGGGCAACCGGGTCTTCATGTCCCCCGGCCCGCTCTACGAACCGCAAGGCATCGGCCCGGACCCGTGGAAGGCGGCGCGCGCCTTCCATGCCGCCGGCATCCGCCCCGGCGAAATCATCCACAACGCCTTTGCCTATCACATGACGCCGGGCGGCTTCATCCTGGACGAGGGCGCGCGCGCCTATGGCTGCGCGGTGTTTCCGGCCGGTGTCGGCAATACCGAAATGCAGGTTGAGGCCGCGGCCGCGCTCAGGCCCTCTGCCTATTCCGGCACGCCGGACTTCCTCAAGGTCATGCTCGACAAGGCCGCCGAGACCGGCAGGGACCTGTCCTCGATCCGCCGCGCCCTGGTTTCCGGCGGCGCGCTCTTCCCGTCGCTGCGCGAGGAATATGCGGGCCGCGGCGTCAACGTCCTGCAATGCTACGCCATCGCCGAATGCGGTGTCGTTGCCTATGAGAGCATGGATGAACAAGGCAACCCGCTGCCCGGAATGATCCTCAACGAGGACATGATCGTCGAGATCGTTCGCCCGGGCACGAATGATCCGGTGGAGGACGGCGAGGTTGGGGAAGTGGTCGTCACCACCTTCAACGACGCCTACCCTCTCGTCCGCCTCGGCACCGGCGACCTGTCGGCGATCCTGCCCGGCCAGTCGCCCTGCGGGCGCACCAACAGGCGCATTCGCGGCTGGATGGGCCGCGCCGACCAGCGCACCAAGATCAAGGGCATGTTCGTCGACCCCAAGCAGGTGGCCGAGGTGCTGCGCCGGCATCCCGAAATCCTCAAGGCCCGCCTTGTCGTCCGGCGCGAGGGCGCGTCCGATGCCATGACGCTCCTGGTCGAGGAGCGCGGCGATGCCGATGTCGCCGCGGTCGCGGCGACGCTGCGCGAGGCGACCAAGCTGTCCGGCACGGTGGAAGTGGCGGAAGCCGGCACGCTGCCCAACGACGGCAAGGTGATCGCCGACGAGCGCGACTACGCCGGCTGACAGCCATTCCCCATCCACTTTTCCGGGAGTGGCGGACTGCCTTGCGTGCGCGCCGGTTTTGCCCTTGCGCTGGCGCGGCGGCAATGGAAACATGATAAGGAAGCGCGCCTGCACGAAACTGTCACGCAAGGCCGTTAGCAGAGCGCCGTCCGGTGTCTCACAGGGAGATTGTCATGAACCGAATTGCCGCCACCGCAGCCTTGTCCGCATCCTTGCTGGCGCTCACGGCCGCCCAGGGCTTCGCAGAGTCGCTCAACATCCTGCACATCAACGACTGGCACAGCCGTATCGAATCCATCAACAAGTATGATTCGACATGCTCGGCCGAGGACGAGACGGAAGGCAAGTGCTTCGGTGGCGCCGCCCGGCTGGTCACGGCAGTCCGCGAAGCACGCGCCGCCATGGGAGAGGACCAGACCGTCTTCCTGAACGCCGGCGACAATTTCCAGGGCTCACTGTTCTACTCGACCTACAAGGGCGAGGCCGAGGCGGAATTCCTTGCCATGATGGGCACCGACGTGATGACCATCGGCAACCATGAATTCGACGATGGCGAACCCGGTCTCGCCACCTTCATGGAAAAGGTGTCGTTCCCCGTCATCTCCGCCAATGTCCTGCCGAGCTACAAGTCCGCGCTGGCCGGCAAGATCGAGCCGTCGGTTGTCATCGAGAAGGGCGGCATGAAATACGGCATTGTCGGCGCGGTCGCCAACGACACCGACGAACTGTCCTCGCCCGGCGAGGACATTCTCATTGCCCAGGATGTCGCCGCGATCACCGATGCCGTCAAGGCGCTGCAGGAGCAAGGCATTGACCGCATCATCGCGCTCACCCATGTCGGCTATCCGCGCGATCTCGCGGCAATCGCGAAGATCCCGGGCGTCGACGTGGTCGTCGGCGGTCATTCCCACACCTATCTGGCCAATGGAGACGACAGCGCGGAAGGCCCCTACCCGACCTGGGTCGACAATCCGGAAGGTTACCGGGTGCCGGTCGTGCAGGCCAAGTCATACTCGAAATACCTTGGCAAGCTGACCGTGACGTTCGACGACAATGGCGTCGTCACCGCAGCGGAAGGCGCGCCCATGCTGCTCGACGCCTCGGTCAAGCCCGATGAGGCCGCGGCCGCCCGCGTCAAGGAGCTTGCCGCGCCCATCGAGGAACTCAAGGCCAAGGTCGTCGCCAGCACGGAAGGGCCGATCGAGGGCAGCCGCGAGGTTTGCCGCGCGGGCGAATGTGCGATGGGCAACCTCGTGGCCGACGCCATGCTCGACCGGGTCAGCGACCAGGGCATCGAGATCGCCATCCAGAACGGTGGCGGCCTGCGCGCCTCCATCGACGCCGGCGACGTGACCATGGGCGAAGTGCTGACGGTCCTGCCGTTCCAGAACACGCTGGCCACCTTCCAGTTGAAGGGCGCTGACATCGTCGCCGCGCTGGAGAACGGCGTCAGCCAGGTCGAGGAAGGCGCCGGCCGCTTCCCGCAGGTCGCCGGGCTGCGCTTCACGTGGGATCCCGCTGGCGAACCGGGCAGCCGCATCCGCTCCGTCGAGGTCGGCGGCAATGGCGACTGGCAGGCCATCGACCCGGACAAGACCTATGGCGTGGCAACCAACAACTTCATGCGGGCCGGCGGCGACGGCTACAAGGTCTTCGCCACCAATGGCATGAACGCCTATGACTACGGGCCGGGCCTGGAGGAAGTCGTCGCCACCTATCTTTCCGCCAAGGCGCCCTACCAGCCGATCAATGACGGCGGTCGCATCATGAAGGTCGAGGCAGCCGCTCCGGCTGCGGAAGAAAAACCGGCCGAGGCTGCGGCCGCGGAGAAGCCCGCTGAAACCATGGCCGAGAAGCCGGCCGAAACCGGACTGAAGGTGCCGGAGCGCCCCGGCTTCACCATGCAGATGCCGGCCAGCGGCCCGAAGGTGGAGGCCCCTGCAGCAGAGGCCGGGGTCGAGATGAAGGCCGGAACCATGGACGGCGGCATGAAGAAGCATGTCATCGTTGCCCGGGACAATTTCTGGGACCTGGCGCGCACCTATTACGGTGACCCGCGCATGTGGCAGAAGATCGCCGAGGCCAATCCGGACATGAAGGCGACCGGCCTCGTCATCGGACAGGAACTGGTGATCCCGGCCGCGCAATAGTATCAAGGCTGCGGCTTCGCGCCGCAGGCCGAGCAAAATTCGGCCCGCCCTGATCCACAGGGCGGGCCTTCGCCTATAGGGAACGCCGGACAACCACATCATCCGTCCGGATTGCTGCAGGAAATTTCAGGAGTTTGTTCAATGACGTTTGCGACGCGCATCAGCCTTGAGGACGCGAAGGCGATCGGCCCGCTTCCCGCGGATCATCCCCCCGTGAAGATCGGCAAGGTCGGCGTGCTGCTCGTCAATCTGGGCACGCCGGACGGCACCGACTACGCGCCCATGCGCCGCTACCTGAAGGAATTCCTCTCCGACCGGCGCGTCATCGAATGGCCGCGCGCGCTCTGGTATCCCATTCTCTACGGCATCGTCCTGAACACCCGTCCGAAGAAGTCCGGCGCGGCCTATGCCGAGATCTGGAACAGGGAGAAGGACGAGAGCCCGCTGCGCACCTTCACCCGTGCCCAGGGCGAGAAACTGGCAGGCGCCCTTGCCGCCCATCCGCATGTCCAGGTGGACTGGGCCATGCGCTATGGCAATCCCTCCATCGAGGAGGTGACGAAGCGCCTGATCGCCGACGGCTGCGAGCGGATCGTCATGTTCCCGCTCTATCCGCAATACTCCGCCACCACCACGGCGACCGTGAACGACAAGTTCTTCGAGGTTCTGCAAGGCCTGCGCTGGCAACCGGCCATCCGCACCGTTCCGCCCTATCACGACGAACCGGTCTATATCGAGGCGCTGGCCCGCTCCATCGAGAGCCATCTCGCCACGCTCGACTTCGAGCCGGAAAGGGTGATCGCCTCCTATCACGGCATTCCGCAGAGCTATTTCAGGAAGGGCGACCCCTATCACTGCCATTGCCACAAGACCTCCCGCCTGCTCGAACAGCGCCTCGGCTGGGAAAAGGGCCGGCTGATGACGTGCTTCCAGTCGCGCTTCGGACCGGAGGAATGGCTCCAGCCCTATACGGACAAGACTGTGGAGCAGTTGGCGAAAGACGGCGTGAAGTCGATCGCCGTGTTCAACCCCGGCTTCGTCTCCGACTGCCTGGAGACGCTTGAGGAAATCGCGGGCGAGGCCGGCGAGATCTTCCATGAGGCCGGCGGCGAGAATTTCACCCATATTCCCTGCCTCAACGATACCGTGGAAGGCATGGCCGTCATCGAGGCACTGGTGCGCCGGGAACTGTCCGGCTGGATCTGAGCGGAAGGCCGGCGGTCGCCCGCTCCCGGCCATTACCCGCCGCGTTGAAAATCGCACGTTAAGGATGACGTGCTAACGCTTTGCACCGGGGATGGCCCGTCCCCATATCATGGGTCGTGAGGGGGCCGGCATTCATGGCCGCGCCAACAGGAAAAGGACGCCCGCCATGCTGTTTTCCGGTCTTGATATCGCCATTCTCGTTCTTGTCGTCGTGGTCATCATGGTCCTGTTCGCCGGGATCAAGACGGTCCCGCAGGGCTTCAACTATACCGTCGAGCGGTTCGGCCGCTATACGAGGACGCTGCAGCCAGGCCTGAACATCATCGTGCCCTTCATCGACCGCGTCGGTGCCAAGATGAACATGATGGAACAGGTGCTCGACATTCCCACGCAGGAAGTCATCACGCGCGACAACGCCATCGTCGCCGTGGACGGCGTCTCTTTCTACCAGGTGCTCAACGCGCCCCAGGCCGCCTACCAGGTGTCGGGCCTGGAAAACGCGCTCCTGAACCTGACCATGACCAACATCCGTAACGTCATGGGTTCGATGGACCTCGACGAACTGCTCTCCAACCGCGACACCATCAACGACCGGCTGCTGCGCATCGTCGACGATGCCGCCAATCCCTGGGGCATCAAGATCACCCGCGTCGAGATCAAGGACATCAACCCGCCGCAGGATCTCGTCGATGCCATGGCGCGCCAGATGAAGGCCGAACGCGACAAGCGCGCCCAGATCCTGGAGGCCGAGGGCCTCAAGCAGGCACAGGTCCTCGAAGCCCAGGGCCGCAAGGAAGCCGCCTTCCTCGACGCAGAGGCACGCGAGCGCCAGGCACAGGCCGAAGCCCGCGCCACGCAGATGGTGTCCGAGGCCATCGGCGCCGGTGACATCCAGGCCATCAACTACTTCGTCGCCCAGAAATACACCGAGGCCATGACGGCCATCGGCTCGGCCAACAATTCCAAGATCGTCCTGATGCCGATGGAGGCCTCCTCGCTGATCGGATCGCTCGGCGGCATCGGCGCGATTGCCCGCGAGGTCTTCGGCGACGGCTCCGGCGATGGCCAGACACCGCCTCCGGTTCCCGCGCGCGGTGGCTTCCGCGTCCCGCGCGCCGGCAGCTGAACCGGGCGGGAGGGCGAACCATGATCCAGCAGATCGTCAACGAACTGGGACCGTGGAACTGGATGGTGCTGGGCATCATCCTTCTCGGCGCCGAAATCGTCGTGCCCGGCGTGTTCCTTATCTGGATCGGGCTGGCGGCCATCGTCACCGGCGTGCTGTCACTGGTGCTGTGGGAAACGGCCTTCTGGTCCTGGCAGGTCCAGACGCTGGTCTTCCTCGTGCTTTCACTTGCCGCCGCCTGGTACGGCAAGCGGATGATGGACGCGAGCGCCGCCGAGACCGACGAACCCCTCCTCAACAGGCGTCAGGCGCAACTGGTCGGCCGCGTGGCAACACTGGAAGAGCCGATCCGCAACGGGCAGGGCCGGGTGCGCATCGGGGATACCTTGTGGCGGGTTTCCGGTAAAGACATGGACGCCGGCACCCGCGTGCGTGTCACCGCGGAGGAAGCCGGCACGTTGCACGTGGAAGCGGCGGCGGACTGACCCGCTTCCTGCCCGGTCAGGCCGCCCCGATCCGCAACAGGTCGTGCAGGTGAACGATGCCGACCGGCCGGCCTGCCTCGACCACCATCAATGCCGTGATGGCCGACGTGTTGATGCGCGACAGTGCCACCGCCGCCAGTTCGTCCGGCGCGATCACGCGCGGCGAACGGGTCATCACCTGGTCCACCGTCATCGACAGCAGGTCGGCGTCGATGTGCCGGCGAATGTCGCCATCCGTGATGATACCGGTGAGCGAACCGTCGCTGCCGAGAATGCCCACGCAGCCGAAGCCCTTGCGGGTCATTTCCAGGATGGCGTCGCGCATGCCGGCACCCTCGCCGATAAGCGGGACACGGTCGTCCTTGTGCATCACGTCGCCAATGCGCACCAGGCTCGCGCCCAGTTGCCCGCCCGGATGGAAAGTGCGGAAATGGTCGGGCGTGAAACCGCGCGCTTCCAAGAGCGCGATGGCCAGCGCATCGCCCAGGGCCAGTTGCAGCATGGTGGACGTGGTGGGCGCCAGGCCATGCGGACAGGCCTCCTGCGCCCTTGGCAGCGCCAGCACGACATCCGCCTCGCGCCCGAGCGCGGAATCAGTGCCTGCCGTCAGTGCGATGAGCGGGATGGAGAAGCGCCGCGAATAGGCGACGATCCCCTTCAGTTCCGTGGTCTCGCCGGACCAGGAAATCGCGATGATCGCGTCGTCCGGCGCGATCATGCCGAGATCGCCGTGATTGGCTTCCGCCGGATGCACGAAATAGGCCGGTGTTCCGGTCGAGGCGAAGGTCGCAGCCAGCTTGGAGCCTATATGGCCGCTCTTTCCCACGCCCGTGACGATCACCCGCCCCTTGGCGGCCGCCAGCAGCGCGGCGGCATCCGCGAAGGCCTCTCCAAGGCCGTTCTGCATGGCCTCGGCAAGGGCGTCCAGCCCGGCCCGCTCCGTGGCAAGCGTCCGGACAGCGGAGGAAACGAGCCCCGCGCGGTCGATTCCGGTGGTGATTTTCAGCCTGTTCATGGACTGAGCCTGTAGCGATTTCATGCGGTTCTGTCCAACCTTTCCGCCATAGAAGGGCGGCACCGGAAAGGAAGCGTTAACCATGCGCCTTTAGGCTTCGGAAAGGAATGCGGGCACTGTGCCCGGACCCTGAACGAACGGACGCCGCGATTGAACCGGTTCTCGACCCCAGGGCGAACGGCGCTCATGCGCTTCGCCGCTGTCCTGATTGCAACGACCGCGCTGGCCCTGCCGGGCCTGACGCCCGCGGCCGCGCAATCGGTCGAGGGCCTGCGCGGCGAAGTTGACGAGGCCGGCACGGCAAGATCGCTTCTCCAGGCACGCACGCTGGCGGACCGGCCAACCGCCCTGTCTGGCCGGACGGCCCCAACGGAGCGGCAGGAATCATCCGCTTCCGCGCCCTACATCCCGCAAAGTGACGGTGCCAGCGACGCGGAGGATGGCGAAACCGGCGCCTTCGCGAATGGCAGCTTTCAGCCGCAGCCGCCGCGTCTTCCCCTCGGCGCCCGCGAACGCGAGAACGCCGATGCGGACAATGCGGACCGCGGCAGGGCACGGTCAACGCAGGAAGAACCCCAGGACCTGCTGACAGGCTCGCAGCGCACCCGCCCGCTCGCCGCGGACGATGATGAACGCAACACGCGCGCCCTCCCTGACAACCGGCGCACCGGCTCCATCGACGGTATCGAGCCGGTTCCCGAAACCGATCCCTATGCGCCGCTCGGCCTGCGCATCGGAACGTTCACCGTGACGCCCACGCTGGAAACCGGCCTGACGGCTACCGACAACGCCCTGAGTTCGCCGGTGAAGCAGTCCGGCATCTTTTCCGACACGACCCTGCGCCTTGAGGCTGTTTCCGGCTGGCTGCGCCACGAAGCCCGCCTGAACGCCTTCGCCACCTGGCGGCAGGCCGTTTCCGGGCCGGGGGAAAGCGAGCCGAGCATCGGTATCGACGGCCAGATGCGCCTCGATTTCGGTGCTGACCATGCCGTCAATGCCAGTGCCGGCTACGAACTGCGCCGCGAAGCCGCCGAAAGCCCCGTCTCCATTCCTGCCGGCGCGACGCGGCCACTGCTGAACCGGCTTGACGCCAGCTTCGGCCTGGAGAAAACCGAAGGCCGGTTGCGCTATGCGCTGACCGGCGAGATCCTGCGCGATGCCTACGGCGATGCGGACCTGGCCACCGGCGGAACACTGGACCAGTCCGACCGCAACTTCACCCTGGTCAATGGCCGCCTTCGTGTCGGCTATGCCGTTTCCCCGGCATTGGCGCCATTCATCGAGGGCGAATATGGCCGCCGCATCCATGACAACCGCGTCGATGCATCCGGCTACCGGCGTTCATCGGACCGGTACGCGCTGCGCGGCGGCGTCGCCGTCGACCTCGGCGAGAAACTCAACGGCGAACTGGCCGCCGGCTATGTTCGCGAATCCCTGGATGACAGCCGCCTGCCCGACATCGACGGCCTGTCGCTGCTGGCCAGCCTCAACTGGTCGCCCGAACGCGGCACCCGCGTGAGCCTGACCGGCGAGACAACCGTCGAAGGCACGACGACGGCAGGCTCCTCCGGCTCGCTGCTGCAATCGGGCACGCTGGCGCTGGAGCGCCAGATCCGGGCCAACCTGACCGGCAATGCGGAATTCACCGCCTCCCTGCGCGATTACGCCGGCACCCCCGGCCGGGACGTGACGCTGGCAGGCCAGCTTGGCTTCACCTGGTGGCTGAACCGCAATCTCGGCCTGACCACGCGCCTGCGCCACGAGCGGCTGACCAGCACGCTGCCCGGCCGCGACTACACAACGAATTCCGCCTTCCTCGGCCTGAAGCTGCAGCGCTGACGGTTCAGCCGATGATGGCGCGCGCGACCGCCTCGACATGATCCTTCATGTCGGCGCGCGCATGGGCCATGGCGAGATTGGCCTCGATGAAACCTTCCGGATTGCCGCAGTCGAAGGTACGTCCGGCAAAGGTGTAGCCGTAGAAGGCCTGCTTCTCCTTCAGCTTCAGCATGGCGTCGGTCAACTGGATTTCGTTGCCAGCCCCACGCTCCTGCGTCGCCAGGATGTCGAAGATTTCCGGTTGCAGGATGTAGCGGCCATTGATGAAGAGGTTGGACGGCGCGGTTCCCGGCGCCGGCTTCTCCACCATCTCGGTCAGTTCATAGCCGTTGTGCACGTCCCTGCCACGGCCCACGATCCCGTACTTGTAGGCATCCTCCGGCTTGCACTCCTGCAGCGAGATGACGTTGCCGCCGGTCTTTTCGTAGAGCGAGGCCATCTCGCTCATGCAATTGGCCTGCGATTGCAGGATCATGTCGGGCAACAGCAGGGCAAACGGTTCGTTGCCCACCAGGTCGCGCGCGCACCACACGGCATGGCCGAGGCCCAGCGGTTCCTGCTGGCGCGTGAAGCTGGTGGTGCCGGGCGCCGGCTGCATGGCCTTGAGCTGTTCCAGCGGTCCGGTCTTGCCGCGCGATTCCAGCGTCGAGTAGAGTTCGTACTGGATGTCGAAATAGTCCTCGATCACCGCCTTGTTGCGCCCTGTGACGAAGATCAGGTGCTCGATACCGGCCTTGAGCGCCTCGTCGACAACATACTGGATGACCGGCCGGTCAACCACGGTAAGCATTTCCTTCGGGATGGCCTTCGTGGCCGGCAGGAAGCGGGTGCCGAAACCTGCAACGGGGAAGACAGCCTTGCGAAGCTTTTTCATGATCGTCGGTTTCCTGTCCTTGGGCGGTCCTTCGGCGCAGTCTTGCCACGGTTCCAGTTTAGCAATTGGTCATTGATTCCGGCCTGTTCCGGCCGGCTGGCGCGATTCGTGAAGGCATGTCGCTCTATGGTAAACCAAATCCTAACCCGTCTGTGAACAGAATGGCCGGCATCCCAACGAAGGAGACTGTCATGACGTTCCGCTCCGCCGGAAAACTCGCGATCCGCATTGCCGCCGCCTCGCTTGTCGCCGCCTGCCTGTCTTCCGCCCCGGCGCGGGCCGACGCCGGCTTCCAGCGCTGGATCGCAGGCTTCAAGTCCGTCGCCATGAAGAGCGGCGTCTCGTCCTCCACCTATGACCGGGCGTTTCGCGGCGTCACCGCGCCGGACCCGGAAGTGCTTGAAAAGGCGAACTTCCAGCCGGAGTTCAAGGCGCCCGTCTGGCAGTATTTCGACAACCGTGTCCATGACGAGTCCATCGCCACGGGCCGCGAGATGGCACGCAAGTATGATGCCTGGCTGGACCGGATCGAGCGCCGCTTCGGCGTGGAAAGGCACATCCTTCTGGCCATCTGGGGCATCGAGTCCAATTACGGCCGCATCCTGACCAATGACCGGGTGATGCGCAACGTGCCGCGTTCGCTGGCGACCCTCGCCTATGGCGACAAGCGGCGCGCCAAGTTCGCACGCACGCAACTCGTCGCCGCGCTGAAAATCCTCCAGACCGGCGATATCGACGAGAGCCACCTGACCGGGTCATGGGCCGGCGCCATGGGCCACACGCAGTTCATTCCGACCAGCTACCAGGCCTATGCGGTCGACATGGACGGTGACGGACGGCGCGACATCTGGAATTCCGTTCCCGATGCCCTGGCGACCGCCGCCAACCTGCTGGCCCGCAATGGCTGGCAAACCGGCAAGACCTGGGGCTACGAGGTGAAGCTGCCGCCGGGACGCAAGTTCCCCGCCGGTTCGATGAGCCTGTCGCGATGGCAGGGCATCGGCGTCACGCGCACCAACGGCAAGCCTTTCCCGCGCCCCTCAGACAACGCCGAACTGAAGGCGCTGGACGGACGCAACGGCCCCGCTTTCCTGATGCTGAAGAACTTCTTCGTGCTCAAGCGCTACAACAACGCCGACACCTACGCGCTTGCGGTTAGCCTGCTGGCCGACGAGATCGCCGGTTTTGGCGGACTGGATCGCGACTGGGACCGCCCGTTCACGCCGCTCACATTCGCCGAGAAGCAGGAACTTCAGACATATCTCGCCCGCAACGGCCTCTATGACGGCCCCATCGACGGCAAGATCGGCAGCGGATCGCAGGCCGCCATCAAGACCTTCCAGGCCCGTGCGGGCTTGACGCAGGATGGCTATCCCAGCAAGGAAGTGCTGAACGTGTTGCGCAGGCAATAGGAGACCCGCATGGGCCGGACAGGCAACGGGCTGTTCATCAAGGCGCTTGCAGCGCTCGTCTGCTTCTGTCTGGCACTCGCCGGATCCGCGCAGATGGCCGCCGCAGCGCCCGCCGGTGCCAACGACAACGGCCTGCCAGGCGTGCGCGGATTTTTCCGCCAGCTGTTCCGCCCCGAGCCGAGGCGCGCGGTCGAGCCGGCGCCGTCACGCAAACGGACGATCCGCCAGCGCACCACCCCCAGCCAGGGCGCGGCCGCTCCGGCCTCCCAGCCGCAAGCCGAGCAGGTGGAGAAGCTGGAGAACGCCCGCAAGGTGCTCGTCGTCGGCGACTTCCTGGCCGGCGGCCTCGCCGACGGTCTTAAGGACGCCTTCGCCGACCTCCCCGGCGTGATCGTGGTGGACCGGTCGAACGGTTCGTCCGGTTTCGTCCGCGACGATTATTACGACTGGCCGGGGCAGATCGGTGCCATCCTGGAAGAGGAAAAGCCGGCGCTCGTCGCCGTGATGATCGGATCAAACGACCGTCAGCCCATCCGCACGGATGCCGGACGCCTGGCCTTGCGCTCGGAGGAATGGGACAAGGAATACAATGCCCGCATCCGGGCCTTTGCGACCGAACTGAAGAACGCGTCCGTGCCCTATGTCTGGATCGGCATGCCTGCCTTCAGACTGTCGTCGATGACCGCTGACATGCTGGCCTTCAACGATTTCTACAAATCGGTCGCCACGGCCACTGACGGCGAATTCGTCGACATCTGGAACGGTTTCGTCGATGAGAACGGCAGCTTCATCACGACCGGGCCGGATATCAATGGCCAGGTCGTGCGCCTGCGCGGCGCCGATGGTATCAATCTGACGAAGGCCGGCCGGCGCAAGGTCGCCTTCTATGCGGAGAAGCCGCTGAAGAAACTGCTCGGCCGGGCCGCCGACCCCAATATCGGCAAGCTGACACCGGAAATGCTGCCCACGCTGACGCTCAATCCGGCCCCCTTGCAGATGAAGATCGACCGCACGATCCCCATCTCGCTGACCGATCCCGACCTTGATGGCGGGGAGGAATTGCTTGGCCGCGTTCCGGAACCGGCGGCGGTACTGCCTGTCGAGCCCACAGCGGTCCAGCGCCTGACGATCGAAGGTCTCGCACCTGCCCCGGAACGCGGGCGGGCCGACGATTTCGGCCGCGCCACAGAGCCGCGCTGACCGGCGCGCGAAACCTCAGGCGCCCTTGGTCAGCGCCAGGATCTGCCGCGAGACAAACCACGACACGGGGATGGCAATGACGGCGCCGGCGATCGCCGCCATGATGATCTTCTGGCTGTCGAACATGTTCATGGAAAGAAGCGCGACGATCAGGATACCCGCGACCGTCGGTGCGACGAGAATGTAAATGGCACCGAGAATTTTCAGCATGACCCACCTCCAGACGTGTGCGCGGCAGGAAGAGCCGCGCCGCATTCGGAGGGAACATCGCGCCGCGCGGCGGCAGGCGCCTTGATTCATCTCAATATTCGTATGTTTAAAAAAAGCGGCGCCCATGGGCGCCGCCTCATGCGACCGGACCGGACGGGCCTTCAGCGCGGCAGCAGCGTCTGACCCATCAGGTCCTTGTCGATGGCATGGGCCGCCTGCCGTCCTTCGCGGATCGCCCAGACGACGAGCGACTGGCCGCGGCGCACGTCGCCCGCGGCATAGAGCTTGTCCACGCTCGTCCGGTAGCTGACATCGTCGGCAGCCACGTTCTTCGAACCGCGCCGGTCCGTGTCGACCTTCATCTTGCCTTCCATCTCGTCCATCAGCCCGCCCGCGATGGGACCGGCGAAGCCGATGGCGATGAAGGCGAGATCGGCCCGGATGATGAACTCGGTTCCGGCAATCGGATTGCGCTTCTCGTCCACCTTGCAGCATTTCACGCCGGTCAGGCGGCCGTCCTCGTCGCCGACGAATTCCAGCGTCGCGACCTGGAACTCGCGTTCCGCGCCTTCGGCCTGGCTGGACGAGGTGCGCATCTTCGTCGCCCAGTAGGGCCAGACGGTCATCTTGT
This sequence comes from Zhengella sedimenti, assembly GCF_046506625.1. NCBI lineage: Bacteria > Pseudomonadati > Pseudomonadota > Alphaproteobacteria > Hyphomicrobiales > Notoacmeibacteraceae > Zhengella > Zhengella sedimenti. The sequence goes on along the minus strand of NZ_JBKFFP010000003.1, from coordinate 233,612 downwards.
CTTCCATGGCAGGAGGCTGCGGCCGGATGTCGAGCTGAGTCACGCGCACAGCGCCCTGGCGGAAGGAGGTGCCCACGCAGTCGGACGCCGTGTCGCCGCCGCCCACGACCACCACGTGCTTGCCGCCCGCGACAACCGGTTCCGACGGCCAGGCCGTGGACTGGATGTCCTCGCCGCCCATGCGCTTGTTGGCCTGCACCAGGAAGGGCATGGCGTCATGGACGCCGTCCAGTTCCGCACCCGGAATCCCGGCCGCGCGCGGCGTTTCCGACCCGCCGCAATAGAGTACGGCATCATAGTCCGACAGCAGCGAGTCGACCGTCTTGTCGACGCCGACATTGACGTTGCAGAAGAAGGTCACGCCCTCGCCTTCCATCTGCGCCACGCGCCGGTCGATGAAGTGCTTCTCCATCTTGAAGTCCGGAATGCCGAAGCGCAGCAGCCCGCCGGGCTTGCTCTCGCGCTCGTAGACATGGACCTCGTGGCCGGCGCGGCCAAGCTGCTGTGCCGCCGCCATGCCGGCCGGGCCGGAACCGATGATCGCGATGCGCTTGCCGGTCTTGGCGGCCGCCGGCTGCGGCTTGATGTAGCCGCGTTCATAGGCCTTGTCGGCCAGCGCCTGCTCCACCGTCTTGATGGCCACCGGGATGTCTTCCAGGTTCAGCGTGCAGGCCTCCTCACAGGGCGCGGGGCAGATGCGGCCGGTGAACTCCGGGAAGTTGTTGGTGGAATGCAGGTTGCGGATAGCCGTGTCCCAGTCGCCATTGTAGACGAGGTCGTTCCAGTCGGGGATCTGGTTGTGGATCGGGCAGCCCGTCGGACCGTGGCAATAGGGAATGCCGCAATCCATGCAGCGGGCAGCCTGTTTCTGCACCGCCTCGTCCGACATCGGCAGCGTGAACTCCCGGAAATGCCGGATGCGGTCGGAAGCCGGCTGGTACTTGTGCACCTGCCGGTCGATTTCGAGAAATCCTGTTACCTTACCCATTCTTCAAGGCCTCGCACCAATCATAACCCTCATCAACCACGCCATGCGGGTGTCCATTCCACCGCGCCGAAGTCGATTCAAGTAGTTCTTCTCCAAGTGATTTCAAACGATCACTGTCTCTGCGATCTATGCGAGCAACTAGACGCCCGCCATACTTGTCATAAGATATGTCGCTAAGCCGCACCCAGCGACCGGGCCCAAATTTCCGGCTTACGGACAACGTGACTTCCTCGCCAAACTTTTTCTCTTCAGCACACTTCGGCTTAAATTTTTCTGGCGCATCCACGCCGCGGACGCGGATATTGTAAACCCCCTCAAGTCCGGGAATTAGAAACATTCTTATAGAAAGGGTATCCCCATCAATTATATCCTCGATCACGCCTTCTACAAAGTAATCTGGCTTTTGATTCATCAAATATTTACATTCAATACTCTCAAGGCATTTCTCATCTGAATAAGATGTCTCTTCGGCGAATACAAAAGAAGCAAAAAGGACCAATAGAGAAGAGAACAGAAATCCTGTTACCTTACCCATTGCTTACACCCTCTTCACCGGATCACCACGGCCGTGCCCGATGCCGAAACCATCAGCATGGAGCCGCTCGAACCGGTGGAAATGTTCTCATAGTCGATGTCGATGCCGATCACGGCATTGGCGCCGACGCGCTGCGCCTCGTCTTCCAGTTCGCGGATCGCCGTTTCCCGCGCCTCGCGCAGCACGCGCTCGTAGGAGCCGGAACGCCCGCCCACGATGTCGCGGATGCCGGCGAAGAAATCCCGGAAGATGTTGGTGCCCAGGATCGCCTCGCCCGTCACGATGCCGCGATACTCGACGATCCGGTGCCCTTCGATCGTGTTTGTCGTCGTCGTGATCATTCCGTTCACTCCGCGGCCACGCCCATTTTCATGCGCTCCATGTCCTCCAGCGCGCGGCGGTATTCCACCGGCATCACCTTGCGGAACTTGGGCCGGAACACCGGCCAGTCGTTGAGGATCTCGGCTGCCCGTGTCGAGCCGGTGTGATGATGATGGGCGGCGATCAGCGCATAGAGGCGTTCCTCGTCATGGCTGGTCATGTTCTCCATCACGTCCACCCGGCCCTTGTGCGCCAGGTCGCCGCCATGGTGGTGCAGCTTCTCCAGCAGGTCGTCCTCTTCCGGCACCGGTTCCAGTTCGACCATGGCCATGTTGCAGCGCTCGGCGAAATCGCCCGCCTCGTCCAGCACATAGGCCACGCCGCCAGACATGCCGGCCGCGAAGTTGCGCCCCGTCTGGCCGAGCACGACCACCACGCCGCCCGTCATGTATTCGCAGCCGTGGTCGCCCACGCCCTCCACGACGGCCACCGCGCCGGAATTGCGCACCGCGAAGCGTTCGCCCGCCACGCCGCGGAAGAAGCACTCGCCCTCGATGGCGCCGTAGAGCACCGTATTGCCGGCAATGATCGATTCCTCGGCCACGATGCGGGCATTCTCCGGCGGACGGATGATGATGCGCCCGCCCGACAGGCCCTTGCCGACATAGTCGTTGCCGTCACCGACCAGTTCGAAGGTCACGCCGCGCGCAAGAAAGGCGCCGAAGGACTGGCCGGCGGTGCCGCGCAGCGTCACCTTGATCGTGTCGTCCTTGAGACCCTTGTGGCCGTAGCGCTTGGCCACCGCACCCGAAAGCATGGCTCCCGCCGAGCGGTCGGTGTTGCGGATCTCCGCCTCGATGACCACCGGCTGCTTGCTTTCCAGGGCCGGTGCGGCCTCCTCGATCAGCTTGCGGTCGAGAATGTCGTCGATGGGATGCTTCTGCCGCTCGGTCCAGCGGATCGCCTCCGCCGGCGCCTCCGGTTTGAAGAAGACGCGGCTGAAATCCAGCCCCTTCGCCTTCCAGTGGTCGATCATCGCTTCCTTGGACAACAGGTCGGACTGGCCGACGATGTCGTCCAGCTTCGTGTAGCCCATCTCGGCCAGCAGCGCGCGTACCTCTTCGGCGATGTAGAAGAAGTAGTTGATGACATGCTCCGGCGCGCCCTTGAAGCGCTTGCGCAGCACCGGATCCTGTGTCGCCACGCCCACCGGGCAGGTGTTCAGGTGGCACTTGCGCATCATCACGCAGCCCGCCGCGATCAGCGGCGCGGTGGAGAAGCCGAACTCGTCGGCACCCAGCAGCGCCCCGATCACCACGTCGCGGCCGGTGCGCAATCCGCCGTCGACCTGCAATGCCACGCGCGAGCGCAGGCCGTTGAGAACCAGCGTCTGGTGCGTCTCGGCAAGGCCCATCTCCCAGGGCGAGCCGGCGTGCTTGAGCGAGGTCAGCGGCGATGCGCCGGTGCCGCCGTCATAGCCCGAAATGGTGATGTGGTCGGCGCGCGCCTTGGCCACGCCCGCGGCCACCGTGCCCACGCCCACTTCCGAGACGAGCTTCACCGACACGTCGCCCGCCGGGTTGACGTTCTTCAGGTCGTAGATGAGCTGCGCCAGGTCCTCGATGGAATAGATGTCATGGTGCGGCGGCGGCGAGATGAGGCCGACACCCGGCGTCGAGTGACGCGTCTTGGCGATCGTCGCATCGACCTTGTGCCCGGGAAGCTGTCCGCCCTCGCCGGGCTTGGCTCCCTGCGCCACCTTGATCTGCATCATGTCGGAATTGACGAGATATTCCGTCGTCACGCCGAACCGGCCCGACGCCACCTGCTTGATGGCCGAGCGTTCCGGATTGGGCGAGCCGTCCGGCAACGGGTAGAAGCGGTCCGGCTCCTCTCCGCCTTCGCCGGTGTTGGACTTGCCGCCGATGCGGTTCATGGCGATGGCCAGCGTGGTATGCGCCTCGCGGCTGATCGAGCCGAAGCTCATCGCGCCGGTGGAGAACCGCTTGACGATCTCGGCGGCCGGCTCGACCTCGTCGATGGACACCGGCTTGCGCCCGCTCTCCTCCGCCGTGCGGATGTGGAACAGGCCGCGAATGGCCTTGGCGCGCGCCGTCTGGTCGTTCACCTGTCCGGCGAATTCCTTGTAGGTCTCGAACGAACTCTTGCGCACGGCATGCTGCAGCGTGGCGATGTTGTCCGGCGTCCACATGTGCGCTTCGCCGCGCATGCGGAACATGTATTCGCCGCCGACATCGAGCGCGCTGCGCAGCACCGGATCGTCGGAGAAGGCGTCCGTGTGGCGCATCACCGTCTCGCGGGCGATCTCGTCCATGCCGACGCCCTCGATCGTGGTCGCCGTGCCGGTGAAATACTTCTCCACGAAGCGCGACGAGAGGCCGACGGCATCGAAGATCTGGGCGCCGCAATAGGACTGGTAGGTCGAGATGCCCATCTTGGACATGACCTTCAGGATGCCCTTGCCGATGGACTTGATGTAGCGCGTGACCACTTCCTGCGGATCGACCTCGGGCGGGAACTCGCCGCGCGCATGCATGTCGAGCAGCGTGTCGAAGGCCAGGTACGGGTTGATCGCCTCCGCGCCGTATCCGGCCAGGCAGCAGAAGTGATGCACTTCGCGCGGCTCGCCCGATTCCACGACGAGGCCGACTGAGGTGCGCAGCCCCTGGCGGATGAGGTGATGATGCACCGCCGCCGTGGCGAGCAGCGCCGGGATGGCGATCCGGTCCGGCCCGATCTGCCGGTCCGAAAGGATGATGATGTTGTAGCCGCCGTGAACGGCCGCCTCGGCGCGCTCGCAGAGGCGCTGCACCGCTGCCGCCATGCCTTCCGACCCTTCGATCGAGGCATAGGACATGTCCAGCGTCTTGGTGTCGAACCGGTCCTCGGTATGGCCGATGGAGCGGATCTTCTCCAGGTCGCCATTGGTCAGGATCGGCTGGCGCACCTCCAGCCGCTTGCGCCGCGAGGCACCCTCATGGTCGAGGATGTTCGGGCGCGGACCGATGAAGGAGACAAGGCTCATCACCAGTTCCTCGCGGATCGGGTCGATCGGCGGGTTGGTGACCTGGGCGAAGTTCTGCTTGAAATAGGTATAGAGCAGCTTGGACTTGTCCGACATGGCCGAGATCGGCGTGTCGGTGCCCATCGATCCGATGGCCTCCTGGCCGGTCGTGGCCATCGGCGCCATCAGGATCTTGGTGTCCTCCTGCGTATAGCCGAAGGCCTGCTGGCGATCGAGCAACGAGACGTCCTTGCGCAGCGCGCGCGGCTCCACCGGCTTGAGGTCTTCCAGGATCAGCTGCGTGTTGTTCAGCCACTCGCGGTAGGGGTTCATGCCGGCGATTTCGGCCTTGATCTCCTCGTCGGAGACGATGCGTCCCTTCTCCATGTCGATGAGCAGCATGCGGCCGGGCTGCAGCCGCCACTTCTTGACGATCTTTTCCTCCGGCACGGTCAGCACGCCGGCTTCCGAGGCCATGATCACGCGGTCGTCGTCGGTGACGATGTAGCGGGCCGGGCGCAAGCCGTTGCGGTCCAGCGTCGCGCCGATCTGCCGCCCGTCGGTGAAGGCCACGGCGGCCGGACCGTCCCACGGCTCCATCAGCGCCGCATGGTATTCGTAGAAAGCCTTGCGCTTGGCATCCATCTGCTTGTTGCCGGCCCAGGCTTCCGGGATCAGCAGCATCATGGCATGCGGCAGCGAGTAGCCGCCCTGGTAGAGGAACTCCAGCGCGTTGTCGAAGCAGGCGGTGTCCGACTGCCCCTCGTAGGAGATCGGCCAGAGCTTCTCGATGTCGTTGCCGAAAAGCTCCGAATCGACCGACGCCTGGCGCGCCGCCATCCAGTTGACGTTGCCGCGCACGGTGTTGATCTCGCCGTTGTGGGCGACCATGCGGTAGGGATGCGACAGCTTCCAGGACGGGAAGGTGTTGGTGGAGAACCGCTGGTGCACCAGCGCCAGCGCGCTCTCGAAGCGCTCGTCGGTCAGGTCCTTGTAATAGGTCGGCACCTGCCAGGCCTCGAACATGCCCTTGTAGACGATGGTGCGCGACGACATCGACACGATGTAGAAGCCGTTGTCGCGGCCTTCCGTCTCGGCATGGACACGGCCGGAAATGACCTTGCGCACGATGTAGAGCTTGCGCTCGTATTCCTCCTCGTCCAGCCCGGCCGGCCGGCCGAAGAAGGCCTGGCGGTGGAAGGGTTCGGCGGCAGCCACGTCCGGCGCCTTGGAAAGCCTGGAATTGTCCACCGGCACATCGCGGAACGCGATCAGTTCCACGCCCTCGGCCTTGCAGACGTCGGCGATGATGCCTTCGCAATGGGCGCGCAGGTCCGCCTCCTGCGGCAGGAACAGATGCGCCACGCCATAATGGCCCGCCTCCGGCAGGCTGACACTCTGGGCAGCCATTTCCTCGCGGAAGAACCGGTCGGGAACCTGCACGAGCATGCCCGCGCCGTCGCCCATCAGCGGGTCGGCGCCCACCGCGCCGCGATGGGTGAGATTGACAAGCATCTGCAGGCCGTCGCGCACGGTCTGGTGCGACTTCATGCCCTTCATGTGGGCGACGAACCCGACGCCACAGGCATCGTGCTCGTTGCGCGGATCGTAGAGGCCGCGCGCCGAAGGCAGCCCGGCACGGGTTTTGGCGGCGGCGGCTTTCGTCTGAGCGGCCGCGTCGAACCCGGTCGTTGCAGAAGGCGTCTTGTCCGTCATCGCCATTGTCCTCCAAGGTGCTCCCGGCATCTGTCAGGAGCGGTCACTGACACGTGGGACGCCCCGAAATGGGAAACCGTCCCGGCTGTTTGGTCTCGGCATATCTTTCGAAAAGCCGGCGGGGCTGAAATTCAAGGAGCCGTTGGCGCCAGCGCCCCGCTGGCTGCCGGCCCCGGCCCGCGGCCTGCCGATGGCAGCGCGGACAAACGCTCTATATAGCGCATTCCGCGCGCGGAAAACCGAACCGGGCGCAAAACCCGTTCCGGTGCTTCCACGCGGAAATAAGACAGCATTACTGTCCTATCCAGAGCGTATGCCATAAAGCGCTTGTTGACACAAGACGGAAACGCAAAAAATGGCGCCCTGCCACGCAAGATGATTTCGGCAGAAGGCCGTGTTGCGAAATTTAATTACCCACGCATGCGGTCATGCCCCCGGCGATGGCCCCATGCCGGCCATTCCGGGTCTTGCGGCTTGCGCCGATGCGGGCCAATGTCGCGGCCCGTCAACACATCGCTCCATGAAGTCACGCGAAGGTCGTCACGTCCCATGTATTTCGGTTCCGACAACTGGTCCGGCTGTCATCCCGCCATCTCCGCCAATCTCGAACGCCACGCATCCGGCTTTGCCCGCGCCTATGGTGCCAGCGACCTCGACAAGGCCATCGAGGCACGGTTCAACGAACTCTTCGAGCGCGAGGTCGCGGTCTATTTCGTCGGCACCGGAACGGCAGCCAATTCGCTTGCCCTGGCGGCGTTGAACCGGCCCGGCGGTGTCGCCTTCTGCCACCGCGAGGCGCACATGATCGAGGACGAATGCGGCGCGCCCGAATATTTCACCGGCGGCGCGCGCCTGCATCCCGTCGACGGCCCGGCGGGCCGCATCGACCCGCAACTGCTGGCGCGCGAACTCAAGCGCTTCCCCCCGGATTTCGTCCATGCCGGCCAGCCCATGGCCATCTCGGTCACCCAGGCGACGGAAGCCGGAACGCTCTACACGCTCGACGACATCCGCGCCGTGTCCGGTGTGGCCAAGGCCCATGGCCTGCCCTTGCACATGGATGGCGCCCGCTTCGCCAACGCGCTTGTGTCGCTGGACTGTTCGCCCGCCGACATGACCTGGAAGGCCGGCGTCGACGCCCTGTCCTTCGGCGGCACCAAGAACGGCTGCTGGTGTGCCGAGGCGCTGGTCTTCTTCGATCCGCAGGCAGCGCGCGACCTGCCCTTCATCCGCAAGCGCGCCGCCCAGCTCTTCTCCAAGACACGCTTCATCGCGGCCCAGTTCGAGGCCTATCTCGATGGCGGGCTCTGGCTGGAGACAGCCGCCCACGCCAACGCCATGGCTTCCCGGCTCGCAGACATGATCGAAGCTTCCGCGACGATGCGCCTGGCATGGCGCCCGCAGGCCAACGAGGTCTTCGCCATCCTTGGCAAGGACGAGATGGAGCGCCTCCAGGCAGGCGGCGCAGTCTTCTACCCTTGGAACCCGCCGCACGGCTTCGAGGACCGGATCGCTGAAGGCGAAACCCTGGCACGCCTCGTGACGTCCTTTGCCACGGATGCAAGGGAAATCGAGGCTTTCGCCCGCATGCTGAACGTCTGAGCCTGACAAAACCGTGAGCTGTGGCTGACGCCCGGCTCACGCCCAAGTGACAGGAAATAACGCCCGCTTTATTTCCAAGTGACTGCCCCTTTGACGATGGTTGCGATGCCGGCAACGGGCCGGCCCGAGATCACAGTCAGAGGAGTTATCCATGTCGAAATCCAAGCTCAATGCCGCCTTCTTCGCCGGCGCTGTCGCCACCGCCATTTCCGGCGCCGCCCTCATGGGCACGACGGGCGCGGCGCACGCCGCCAACGTGAAGTGCTTCGGCGTTTCGCTTGCCGGCCAGAACGATTGCGCCGCCGGGCCCGGCACCACCTGCGCCGGTTCCTCCAAGGTCGACTACCAGGGCAATGCCTGGACGCTGGTCGAGGAAGGCACCTGCGAGAGCGCCGAACCGGTGCTCGCCAAGACCGGTGAGAAGACCATGCTTCCGGACGGGCGCATGGGCTCGCTGACCGAACTGGACCGTGACCTCCCGCAGTCCTGATTCCAGCGCAGCGTCGATCCGGAAACAGGAGGCCCGTTCCATGATCCCCTCACCTCTCGCCATGGCCCCGCGGCCTTCGTTTCCGGATCACGCGATTGCCGGCCTCGCCGGCGCCTCATTCAAGCCGCAGCACCTGAACGCCATCCTTGAGGATGCGCCCGCGGGCCTGTTCTTCGAGGTTCATGCCGAAAACTACATGGGCGCCGGCGGCATGCCCCATGCCGCGCTCGCCGGGATCCGCAACCGCTTCCCATTGTCCCTGCATGGCGTCTGCATGTCGATCGGCGGCGAAAACCCGCTCGACGAAGACCATCTTGCCCGCTTCGCGGCACTGGTCGACCGCTACCGGCCGGCCCTCGTCTCCGAACACCTCGCCTGGTCCACCCATGACGGCGTGTTCTACAACGACCTGCTTCCGCTGCCCTATACCAATGCGACGCTGGCGCGCGTCTGCGACCATGTCGACCGCATGCAGGAGGCCATCGGCCGCACCATCCTGCTGGAAAATCCCGCCACCTATGTGCTGTTCGCCCAATCGGACTGGGAGGAGACCGAATTCCTCGCCGAGGTGGTGCGGCGCACCGGATGCGGCCTGCTCCTCGACCTCAACAACGTCTTCGTGTCCGCGACGAACCACGGCTTTTCGCCCATGACCTATCTCGGCCGCTTTCCGCTCGACCATGTCGGCGAAATCCATCTGGCCGGCCATGACACGCAGGCCGATGACGACGGCCAACCGCTGCTGATCGACAGCCATGACCGCCCGGTCGCCGATCCGGTCTGGGCGCTCTACCGGACCATCATCGGCCAGACCGGCCCGTTGCCCACCCTGGTGGAATGGGACGCCGACCTGCCGGAATGGCCGGTTCTCAAGGCCGAGGCGCAAGCCGCCCAGGCCATACTCGACGACGCCGCCACTACATACATGATGGGCAAGCGTCATGCGTGCCTCTGAAACCGCTTGGAACCGCAACGCCTTCGCCGGCGCGCTGACCGACCCGCTGGCACCCATGCCGGCGGGCGTCACCCGGCGCGGTGGCGGCAAGGCCGTTCGCCGCTTTGCCGTTTACCGGAACAATGTCGTCCATTCGCTGGTGACGGCCATCGCCGACATCTTCCCGGCCGTGGCCGCGCTGGCGGGCAAGGAACGCTTCGCCCATGTGGCCCGCCTCTACCTTGAGGAATGCCCGCCGCGCTCGCCCGTCCTGGCGGAACTCGGCCGCGATTTTCCGGCCTTTCTGGACCGTTTTCCCCCGGCCCGCCAGCAAATGCCATGGCTGGCCCATCTGGCACGGCTGGAAAGCGCCTGGCTCGATGCCTGGCACGCCGCCGATGCCGCGCCAATGGACGCGGGCGCCCTTTCCGCCATCGCGCCGGAATCCCTGGCGGAAACCCGGTTCAGGCCGCACCCCGCCGCCCGCATCATTGCCGCGCCCTTCGCCATCGCGGACCTGATGGAGGCAGGGCGCGCGGGCTTGCCCGCCAGTCCCGGCGGCCCACAGACCGTGCTCGTGACGCGCCCGCACCTGAACGTGGAAACACGCGTGCTCGACGAGGCCGCCGGCGTCTTCGCTGCCCGCCTGCTGGCAGGCGCGACCCTTGAAGATGCCCACACGGCGGGAGAAGCCGCCGGATCCGGAGCATTCGATATCGGCGTCAGCCTGGGCCTGCTGCTGGCGGCGGGCGCCCTGGCCGGCATCGAATCGGCTTGCGCAACAGGAGAGGAAAAACTGACATGAACGCGATGATCGAACGGATGGCCGGCCTCCACGCGGCCGTGGCCGGCAGGCTGGAAGCCATCAGCGACCGCTGGCTCATGGGCCTGGCAGCCCGTATGGCCTTCGCCTCCGTCCTGTTCGGCTATTACTGGAATTCCGCCCTTACCAAGGTCGGAGCCGGGTTTGCCGGCTTCTTCACCATTTCCGACGGCGCCTATTACCAGATGCTGCCGCCGGTTATCGAGGCGGCCGGCTACGATACCGCCAATGTCGCCTTCTTCCCCTGGAAGATCATCGTCATCTTCGGCACCTATGCCGAGTTCGCGCTGCCCCTGCTCATTGTCCTTGGACTGGCCACCCGCCTGGCCGCCTTCGGCATGATCGGCTTCATCGCGGTGCAGAGCTATGTCGACGTCATGTTCCACAACATCGGCGCGGAGGCCACGGGCGCGTTGTTCGACCGCTTCCCCGACGCCATCATCGCCGACCAGCGCCTGCTTTGGGTCCTGCCGCTTGCCTATCTGGTCTTCAAGGGCGCCGGCCTCGTGTCCCTTGACGGGCTGATTGCCCGCCGCCAGGCAGCCGCACCGGCCGTCATGGCAGGGCGCGCGGCCTGACCGCGCAAACGAAAAGGGCGGCGCCGTGAAGCGCCGCCCTGTCATGGCTGGAAGCCGTAAACGGACCGTCCGGATTACTCGGCCTTGGCCTCGATTTGCCTGGCGTCCTTGCGGCCGCCTTCGGCGATGGCGATCCTGCGCGGCTTCATCTCTTCCGGGATTTCGCGCTTGAGATCGACATGCAGCAGGCCGTTGACCAGTTCCGCGCCATTTACCTCGACGTGGTCGGCAAGCTGGAACCGGCGCTCGAAGCTGCGCGCGGCAATGCCGCGATGCAGGAATTCGCGGCCCTCGTCCTTCTCTTCCTCGCTCTTCTCACCCTTGATGGTCAGCGTGTTGCGCTTGGCCTCGATGGTAAGGTCGGCCTCGGAGAAACCGGCCACCGCCATGGTGATGCGGTAGGCGTTCTCGCCGGTGCGCTCGATGTTGTAGGGCGGATAGGACTGGCCATTGTCCGGCTGGGCAAGGCTGTCGAGCATGGTGAAGAGACGGTCGAAGCCAACGGTGGAACGGTAGAGGGGGGAAAAATCGACGTGACGCATGGTAAGTCCTCCATGGGAAGCGACGTGTTGTTGCGTTTGGCCCCGCGCATGAAACCCGTATTGGCGTTCCGGTGCGGACCAGCAGCCCCGATTTCGGCGGCTGCATCCACCATTTGGGAAGGCGGCGTGCCGGTTTCAAGACGGCGCGGGATTGCCACGCCCACAGCGCATGAACGGCACATGAACAGCTCCTTCCGCCTGCGTTCAGGCAGACCGTGGCATTCTCCCTTCAACGCTCGGACGGCAGACAAGGCCGGATGGCGGAGCGGATCCGGGTGTATCGTCCCTTCCTCCCGGATCCGCGTTCTTCCCGACCTGCGAAAGGCCCCGGCCCGACCGCCTGGCGTCCGCCGCATCTCCTCCCGCCCGCCACATTTTCTTTGCTTTTGCAGCCGTGCCTGACTATGCCGGAGCGCTGTTACTCGCAAAGACATGGCCATTGCATGGACGTTGCCGCCGGACAGGAAAGAGATCTGCTTGTCGCAATGCCGCAGAACCCGGTGCCCGAGGGCGCCGTTGCGGGCCATGTGGTGACGGGCGACGGCATGCGCCTGCGCTATGCGCGGTTTCCGGCCACGGGCCGGCCGTTGCGCGGCACCATCATCATCCTGCATGGCCGCAACGAGTGCATCGAGAAGTATTTCGAGACGATCACCGAGCTTTCGGCTGCCGGCTATGAATGCGCCACCTTCGACTGGCGTGGCCAGGGTGGCTCCACCCGCCTGCTGCGCGATCGCGGCAAGGGCCATGCCGATGATTTCGACGGCTATGTGAACGACCTGGAGCAGGTCTTCGCCGACGTGATCCTTCCCGATTGCCGCGCGCCGTTCCACGTCCTTGCCCATTCGACCGGCGCGCTGGTCGCGCTGCTGGCCAGCGACCGCATGGTCAACCGCATCCGCCGCATGGTCTTGGCCTCGCCGCTGCTCGAACTGAGCCATCCGCCACTGTCGCAAGGCGGCATCGCCTTCGTGGCGCGCTTCCTCACCATGATCGGGCTGGGCACCATGTATATCGCCGGAGGAAAGCGCCCGCGCGAGATCGCACCCTTCATGGGAAACAAGCTGACCAGCGACTACGACCGCTACATGCGCAATGCCACCCTCTATGAAAGGCACCGCGAACTTGCGCTTGGCGGACCGACCGCCGGCTGGGTGAACGCCGCGATCCAGGCGATCGAGACGGTGCGCGACCCGGAATTCATTGCCGGCCTGCGCATACCCGCCCTGCTGGTTGCCGCCGGCGCCGACCAGATCGTGCCGCTGCGCGCGGTGGAGGATTACGGCCGGCGGATGCGCTCGGGGTCCTGCCTGACCATCGACGGTGCCCGCCATGAAATCATGCAGGAAGCCGACGCCTACCGCGCGCCCTTCATGGCTGCCATGCTTGCCTTCTTCGACGGGGAACCGGCAGCCTGAAACCGGCCATGGTCCGGCCGGCCCCCGTCAGCCGTTCAGCAGCGCCAGGGCCTCGCCATGGAGCGCCGGATTGCCCGAAGCGAGGATGTCCCCGCCGGTCTCGGCCGGACCGCCATCCCATCGCGTGACGACGCCGCCGGCCTTCTCGATGATGGGGATCAGTCCGACGATGTCGTAGGGCTTCAGGCCGCATTCGCAGGCCATGTCGGCGTGACCGGCTGCGACCATGGCGAAGGCATAGCAGTCGGTGCCATAGCGCGGCAGGCGCACCACGCGTTCCAGCGCATCGTACCTGCGCCGCATGTCGCCCTGGTAGAGAGCGGGCGAGGTGGTGAACAGCGATGCCTGCGAAAGCGAAGGTGTCTTGCGTGTCGCCAGCCGGCGCGGTCCGCCGGGGCCTTCGTAATGGGCGCCGGTCTCGTCGCCGTAGAAGAGTTCGCCGGTGAAGGGCTGCGCCATCATGCCGGCCACCGCGTCACCCTGTTCGGTCAGGCCCATGAGTGTTCCCCAGACCGGCAGGCCGGAGATGAAGGCCCGCGTCCCGTCGATCGGATCGATGACCCAGACGCAATCGCGGTCCAGCCCCTCTCCGCCTTCTTCCTCGCCCAGGATCCCGTGATCCGGATAGGCGCTGGCGATCAGCGCGCGGATGGCCCGCTCGATGGCGCGGTCGGCTTCCGTGACCGGGTCGAACCCCTCGTCGAGCTTGTTGTCCACGCCAAGCCCGGTACGGAAACGGGGCAGCCCCTCGCGCGCGGCGGCTTCGGCGGCCTGTCGGAAGAAATCGGCAAATCCGGTCATGGGGTCTGTCCGTGCGGTGAGTGATGCCCCCGGGCGGCAGGACACAGCCGACCCTGCACCAAGGTACAATTGAGGAATAGTTAATCCCGGTTGACTTTTTTGCGATGCAACATAACCTGTAGTCGGACAGGCCAGTCCTGTCCATGCCCTCCTTGGGCGTTTCCTCCCTAGACTTGGACCGCGCCGCCCTGCGTCGCGGTCTTTTTTTCGGTCCGTCGCGGCTGTTTCACTCGGCCGCGAGGACGGGTGGCGCCAGCATTTCGCGCGGCAATGCGGCAAGGGCATCCGTGAACCGTTCGAGATCGGCGCGCAGGGCATCGAAACCCGCCGTCGGCTCATAGGTCGCCTCGTTCAGGTAAAGGCCGCGATTGACCTCCACCTGGATGGCGTGCAGGCCCCGGGCCGGGCGGCCGTAGTGTTCGGTGATGAATCCGCCGGCATAGGGCTTGTTGTAGGCCACGCGGTAGCCCATGCCCTTCAGCAGCGCGATGGCATGGTCGCTGAGTGCCGGACTGGCAGCCGTCGCAAACCGGTCGCCGATGATGAAATCGGCCGCCCCCCCGTTGTCGGGAACCCGCACGGAGGCAGGCATGGAATGGCAGTCGACAAGCACGGCCATGCCGAACAGGGCGTGCGTGGTCAGCAGCATCCGGCGAAGGCGGGCGTGATAGGGCTTGTAGTAATGCTCCACCCGCAGCAGGGCCTCGGCCGCGCGCAGCTTTCCATCGTAGATATGGACGCCTTCCGACACGATGCGCGGCACCGTTCCCAACCCGCCGGCGACCCTGACCGAGCGCATGTTGACGAAGGGCGGCAACCGGTCGCTGAACATCTTCGGATCGAGTTCGTAGGCTTCGCGGTTGACATCCAGATAGGCGCGCGGGAACCCGGCCGACAGCAGCGGCGCCCCCTGTTGTGCGACGTGCCGGAACAGCAGGTCCACGTGGCAGTCTTCCGACCTGCGGATCGCCTGGGCGTCAAGCCGCACCATGTCGAGGAAGCGCCTGGGATAATGACGGCCGCTATGCGGCGAATTGAAGACGAAGGGAACCGTCTGGCGATCCGGCATGAGCGCGTGAAACGGCGCAACCGTCCGGAAATCATCCGCCACGTCGCTTGCCATGTCGCTCATGCCGTCTCCGTATCCCAGCAACGGGACAATGGCAGTCCGCGTGCCCTCTGTCCAGTCACGGGCTGCCGCCGGAGGACGGCTTGCCGGGTGAAACCGGCGGGGCTTTCATTCACTTGATGTTTACCCCCGCCGCGTCATAGAAGAGGCATGGTCAAGATACGCAGGACGGTCCCTGCGCCAACGGACATGGAACCATGACGCGCATCCTACTGGCAGAAGATGACAACGACATGCGCCGCTTCCTGGTGAAGGCGCTGGAGAAGGCAGGCTACGACGTCTGCGATTTCGACAATGGCGCTTCCGCCTTCGAGCGTTTGCGCGAGGAACCGTTCAACCTGCTCCTCACCGACATCGTCATGCCGGAGATGGACGGGATCGAACTTGCCCGCCGGGCGACCGAGATCGACCCCGATCTGAAGGTCATGTTCATCACGGGCTTTGCCGCCGTGGCGCTCAATCCCGATTCCAAGGCCCCGAAGGATGCCCGCATCCTGTCCAAGCCCTTCCACCTGCGAGACCTCGTCGCCGAGGTTTCCAAGATGCTGGAAGCGGCCTGATACACCTGTCCGCAGGAAGCTCAAGCCGATGCGGCCCGCGCCCTGCGCGGGCTTTTTTATTGGCCTTCGGGCACCCGGTTTTTTTGCTTCGCGAACCTATTGACGGGCGCACCCGCTTTGTGGTCTATGCCGCTCCACGGATGGGCGTGTAGCTCAGCGGGAGAGCACTACGTTGACATCGTAGGGGTCACAGGTTCAATCCCTGTCACGCCCACCATCCTTTTCAAGCACTTGGCGGCATTCTACGTAGTTCCCTTTAGGTTCAGTGAACCTGAAGGCTGTTACCCTCACATCGCCGCAATTGCGACAACCTGTTGTTCTCACAAGTTTTCTTCCCCCTGACAACTCTCCGCTGACCCCTTGCATGGCGCTCATCAGAAGCACTCATGTCGCGTGTGCAGATGGAGACGCTGATCATGTCCACCCGCAAGCCTGGCCGCCCTTACGCAGACACCCTCCTGGCGAAGTTCGTCACCAGGAGGGTGCTGGAACTGAAATATCGCAAGACGCAGGCGCAGATCGCCGCCGAGGCTGGTTTCACCAACGCGAATATCATGTCCTTGATCAAGAACGGATCGTCCAAGCTGGCGCTAGACCGCGTGCCTGCGCTGGCCAAGGCACTCGAATGCGACGCGGCCCTGCTGTTCCGCATGGCCCTCGACCAGCATGACAGCCCGACGACGGAGACGGCGATCCGGCAGATCTTCCGCGCGGTCGTGACCGTGAACGAGGCCGCCTGGCTGGACGAGTTGCGCGACGCCAGCGACAACAGCGACCCCGCGCTGACGACCCGGGCGCGTGCGGCCATCAGGGGGATTTTCGGCAAATGACGATTTCGGGATTGGGCGAAAACGAGAAGGCGTGGATCACCTTCCTGAGGATGATCTCGGACGGCCGCGACCCCGCCCCGACACCGAGGCGGGTGCAGTTGCTGCGGTGCGTGCTGAGCCGGAAGAAGTCAATGTGGCGGTAAGACCGAACCCAGTTGGATATGAAACTGCGGATGCGTCTCCGGTCGTCGCGCCTCAAGCACGTCATGGTGAGTTACCCCGGCATATGCGCCCTTGCACCCTTGAACATTAGCACAGTTGCTCTGATCCTCTGGTGAACCGCACATGGCGTTCGCCCGTCAATCAACCTGGCAAGAGCAACATATGACATCCCATCATCATTCCGGCACGATCGACGAATGCCTGGAGAGCCTCGGCGCCACGGCAGCGGGTCTTTCGGGCGAGGACGCCGCGCGCCGGCTCGAAAAGCACGGTCCCAACCGCCTGCCCGAGCCGCCGAAACGCCATGCGGCGCTCCGTTTTCTCTCCCATTTCCACAACATCCTGATCTACGTCCTGCTTGGTTCGGCCGCCATCACCCTTGTCATGCAACACTACGTGGATACCGCGGTGATCCTGGCGGTCGTGATCGCCAATGCGGTCATCGGCTTCATACAGGAAGGCAAGGCGGAAAAGGCGATGGAATCCATCCGCCGCATGCTGGCACCCCATGCTGCCGTCCTGCGCGACGGCGAGCGGCGCAGCGTCGACGGCGAAGTGCTGGTGCCGGGCGATATCGTCCTGCTTGAGGCCGGCGACAAGGTGCCGGCCGATCTGCGGCTCATACGCACCCATGGATTGCAGGTGCAGGAAGCGATCCTGACCGGCGAATCCGTGCCCGTGGACAAGACAACCGCACCCGTTCCGGCCGATGCACCGCTCGGCGACCGTTCCTGCATGGCCTATAGCGGAACCATGGTGACCAGCGGCCAGGGCCGCGGCGTGATCGTTGCAACCGGTGCCGGAACCGAGATCGGACGCATCAGCGGCCTCCTGTCCACGGTGGAGGTGCTGACGACGCCGCTGGTGCGGCAGATGAACGTCTTTGCCCGCTGGCTGACCATACTCATCCTGCTGATCGCGGCCATCCTTCTTGTCTTCGGCTATTTCGTCGAGCATCACGACTTCAACGACATGTTCATGGCCGTTGTCGGGCTATCGGTTGCCGCGATCCCCGAAGGCCTGCCGGCTGTCCTCACCATCACGCTTGCCGTCGGCGTCCAGGCCATGGCCAGGCGGAATGCCATTGTGCGCCGTCTGCCGGCCATCGAGACCCTGGGCTCCGTCTCGGTCATCTGCACGGACAAGACCGGCACGCTGACGCGCAACGAGATGATGGTGGCGTCGGTCGCTGTCACCGGCCATCGCTACGCATTCGAAGGCAACGGATACGAACCGGAAGGCGCCGTGCTGCTGGCACAGGCACCGGTCAGGGGAATGGACCAGCTTCACCTGGCAGCACTGGCGCGCGCAGCTGCCTCCTGCAACGATGCCTCGCTGCACCGGCGTGACGAAGGCTGGGTGGTGGAAGGCGACCCGATGGAAGGCGCGCTGCTGGCCTTGGCCGGGAAGGTCGGCGTCGATGTCAGCCGTGAATTGTCGGCACGCACCCGCACCGATACGATCCCCTTCGATTCCCGCCACAAGTTCATGGCCACGCTTCATCACGACCATCCGGGCCATGCCGACATCTTCGTCAAGGGCGCGCCGGAACAGGTCCTGGCCATGTGCGCCGAGCAGCGCGGCCCCGACGGGCGGAGCGAACCGCTGGACGAAGCCTTCTGGACCGGGGCCGCCGACAGCATGGCGGAAAGCGGCCAGCGTGTGCTGGCAATCGCCACACGCCAGGTCGGCAATGACCAGACCGCCCTCGATTTCGCGGATGTGGAAGGCGGCCTCGTGCTGATCGGCCTTGTCGGACTGATCGACCCGCCGCGTCCCGAGGCCATCGAGGCTGTGGCGCAGTGCCGTGAGGCGGGGATCCGCGTCAAGATGATCACCGGAGATCACGCCGGAACGGCAGCCGCGATCGGCCGCATGATCGGCCTGGAAAATCCAGGCGATGTGCTCACTGGCCGCCAACTGGACGCCATGGACGACGCGGAACTGGCCATGGCAATTTCGACGACCGACATTTTCGCCCGCACCAACCCGGAGCACAAGCTGCGCCTCGTCATGGCACTGCAATCGCAGGGCATCACGGCCGCCATGACCGGCGACGGGGTCAACGACGCACCCGCACTCAAGCGCGCGGACGCGGGAATCGCGATGGGCATGAAGGGGAGCGAGGCGGCGAAGGAAGCCGCCGAACTCGTGCTCGCCGACGACAACTTCGCCTCCATCGTGGCGGCCGTGCGCGAGGGGCGGACCGTCTATGACAATATCAAGAAGGTCATCAGCTGGACGCTGCCCACCAATGCCGGCGAGGCCATGACGATTGTCGTCGCGCTTCTCTTCGGCATGACGCTGCCGATCACGCCGATCCAGATCCTTTGGGTCAACCTGATCACCGCGGTGACGCTGGGCATTGCGCTGGCCTTCGAGCCGACCGAGGAGAACACGATGCGCCGCCCGCCGCGTCCGCGCGACGAACCGATCCTGACGGGCCAGATGGCGTGGCAGATCGTGCTCGTTTCCAGCCTGTTCTTTGCCAGCGTCTTCGGCATCTATGCCTATGCGACGGACCGGGGCCATTCGATCGACCTTGCGCGCACGATGGCACTGAACACGCTGGTGGTGATGGAGATCGCCTACCTGTTCATTGTCCGCAACATCTACGGCACATCCCTGACCTGGAAGGCGGTGCGGGCGACACCGGTGATCTGGGCAACCGTCATCGCAGTGACCGCGGCCCAGTTCGCCATCACCTATCTGCCGCCCTTGCAGCGTGTCTTCTCCACGCAGGCGGTCCCGCTCTTCGACGGCATGATCATTGTCGGCGTGGGGGTCCTGCTGTTCGCGATCATCGAGATCGAGAAGCAGCTCCGCCTGGCCATCAAGGGCAATGGGTGATGACCGGGCAGGAGGCTTTGCCGGCATCCTGACGGCCTGTACCGCAAGGTGGCCGGGCGCGCGGCCGGGGCTTCTGGTCTGCGGCATGGTCATGGTCTTGCTGGCGTTGCCGCTCACCGTGATCCGGGTCAAGGACAGCCTGTATCGCGCCAAGGCGGTGACCGCAGCCTACATCCACGGAACAGAGTTCGCGATAGGGACGCCGCTACAGGCGATAGAGGCGCGCCCCGATGAAGGCCGCAATGGGATACCAGACGAAAATCACGCGCGGCTCTTCGAGCGGCGATGGGCCAATTCGCGATAGAGCGCTTCCCGCGTGACGCCCAGTTCGGCGGCCACCTCCTGCCAGCGGCCCTTGTCCGGCAGGTTGTGGCCCTCGGCGAGCCAGGCATCGAGACGATCCGCGACCCGCGGCAATGATCGAAGTTCGGCCCTGAAGCGCGCCGCCTGGACCGCGCGCGCCAGGTTCCTCGCCCAACGTTCCGCAAGGTCGGGATCAGCTCTCAGCCTCGCCAGGAACACCGCGCGCGGCAGGAGCGCCGCAACGCAGGGCTCGACCGCTACCGCATCGCAATGATAGGCGTCCGACCAGGCGGAAGCCTCGGCGAGGATCTGCGCGCTCCCGGCGCGTTGCAGGATCATCGTCAGCCCATGGCCCGTATGGCGGACCAGATCGGCCTGTCCGGCCCGCAGCAGGATCATCCACGCCACCGGGTCGCCGGCGCGGAACAGCACGTCTCCAGCCGCGAACTCGCGCGCGGCCGCATCGGCAAAGACAGGCTCGAACAGGTCTGACATGATACCAATCATATGCATCGCCGCCGGCAGATGCGAGAGAGGAAAGAAAATCACAGGAGTCTCCCGATGATCCGTCTTGCGCTCGCTTGTCTCGTTCTGGCCATTCCCCTCACTGCGGTTGCGCAGCATCAGGCCCATTCCCCCTATGCCGGCATGGAAGGCCGCGAGATCAAGAGCCTGTCTGCCGGGGACATCCAGGATCTGCGCGCAGGCCGCGGCTGGGGCCTCGCGCTTGCAGCGGAACTCAACGGTGTGCCGGGGCCGGCGCATCTTCTGGAACTGAAAGACCGGATCGGTCTGTCGCCCGAACAGGTGACCGCCATCGAAGCGATCTTCGCCGCCATGCAGGCCGAGGCGCAGGCGGCGGGAGAACGCTTGATCGCGGCTGAGGCGGCCATCGAGGCGGCCTTTAGCGACGGCGATCTGACGTCGCAGGCTTTGCGCGACCTGATCGACACCGCCGCTGCCGCGCGTGCCGAACTGCGCTTGATTCATCTCTCGCGGCATCTGGAAACGCCGCCCCTGCTCACGGCCGAACAGGTCGCGCGCTACAACCAACTGCGGGGCTACGGCGCGGCGGACCCCTGCGCCAACGTGCCCGAAGGCCACGATCCGGCGATGTGGCGCCGCCACAACAACTGCGAATGAGGAGCGCCCCATGCAGTTCCTTTTGACCCGCACGTGCGCCGCACTCGGCTTTCTGGCCGCGCTGACCCTTGCCACCCCGGCGCTCGCTGAATTGCGCAGCCTGCCGGTGGCCGAGGGCGTATGGGCCATCGTGGGCGACAAGGGTCAGCGCAGCCCGGAGAATCTCGGCAACAATGCCACCTTCGGCCTGATCGAAACCGACGAGGGCGCGGTCCTGGTCGACGCGGGCGGCAGTTACCAGGGGGCCGAACAGTTGCACGCGGCGATCCGGGACCTGACCGACAAACCCGTGACGCTGGTCATCAACACCGGCGGGCAGGACCACCGCTGGATGGGCAACGGCTACTGGACCGGACAGGGTGCCCGGATCATCGCCTCTACAGCGGCGGTCGAGGACCAGAAGGCGCGCGCCTCCATGCAGATGACCATGCTCAGCCAGCTGATCGGCGGGGGCCTTGCCGGCACGGAACCCGTCCATGCCGCCGAAACGTTCGAGGACAGGCTCGGGCTTGCGGTCGGTGGCCGCAGGATCGAGATTGTTCACCCCGCACCCGCCCATACGCCGGGTGACGCCTTCGTCTGGCTGCCCGGGGAACGGGTCGTCTTCGCGGGTGACATCGTGTTCACCGAGCGGCTTCTGGGCGTGCTGGAGTTCTCAAGCTCGGCGGGTTGGCTCGAGGCTTTCGAGGCGATGGCAGCACTCGACCCGCTGCACGTCGTTCCAGGCCACGGCGATCCCACGACGCTGGAACGGGCACGGTCGGACACATGGGACTACCTCGCAAACCTGCGTGACCGGATGCGCGCGCATATCGACGCGGGCGGCGACATCATCGGCTCGGTCAAGGTGGACCAGTCGGCGTTCAGCCATCTTGAGCAGTTCGAGGCTCTTGCCGGCCGCAATGCGCAGGCCGTGTTCCAGCAGATGGAGTGGGAGTGAGGGTGGAAGCGATCCCGCCCCCACTTTGAAGTAAGTGCAGTTACTCCGGCGCGTGCTGAAGAAGGCATGGACCGCGAGGTTTCGACCGGCCGGATGCCACCGATTCTCAGGCCGCATCACTCCCTGAACGCATTGTGTGCATCAAAATTGTCCTTGTTTTCCACGAAAGGAAGCAAAGCGCGTCGGACGATGACGCGGCCGCTTTGCGGACGAAGCAGGCTTTCATCCTCACCGAAGCTTGACCTGACTATGGCTTCACACCTTATGACGGTTTCAACGGTCGAGAATCGGTGTGAGCGGACAGGGCGGCGGATGATGCGGATTTCGGAACTGGCGGAGAGCGTGGGCCTGTCGCGCGCGACGCTGCTCTATTACGAGAAGCTCGGCCTGCTGAAGGGGAAGCGGCAGGCGAACGGCTATCGCGTCTATTCCGACGCCGACCGGCAGCGGCTGCGTCTGATGCAACAGCTCCAGGCGGGCGGCCTCAGCTTGCAGGAGTGTCAGGCCTGCCTCGATGGAAAGCTCGACCGCGAGATGCTGGGCCATCGGCTCGAGACGCTGGAGCGCGAGACCGCCGAGAAGACGCGGTCGCGCGACCTGCTCGCAGCACTTCTCGGCCGCGCCAGCCTGAAGGGCTGGCACGAGGAGGTCGAACGGGTCGCGCCCGATCTGCACCGCGCCTGGCTCATGTCACAAGGGTTTTCCAGCGCGGAGGCGGGGCTGGTCGCGCTGGTCTCCAAGGACATGAACGCCCACGACGCCTACATGGCCGGTTTCATGCAGGTCTTCTCCGGGCTCGATTGTTGGGGCCCGGGAACGGCCGAGGCGACACGCCGGGCGCTGACAATGTTGCCGTTCGAGCCCGAGACGATCCTGGAGATCGGCTGCGGCCCCGGCATGGCGACGATGACGCTGGCCGAAGCGAGCAAAGCCCGGATCACGGCCACCGACACCGCCGAGGTCGCGCTCGACAAGCTCAGGGCGCGGATCGCAGCGCGCGGTTTCGCCCACCGGATCGAGGTGCAGAACGTCGACATGGCCGCAATCCCGCCCCCAAAGCGTCCCTGGGATGTGATCTGGTCGGAGGGCAGCGCCTATATCCTCGGCGTGGAAAAGGCGCTTGCGGACTGGCGGGCGCTCCTGCGCCCAGGCGGCGTCCTCGTGGTCTCCGACATGGTCTGGCGGACCGACAAACCCGACGACGAGATCCGCGAATTCTGGACCGCGGAATACCCGGCTATGACGACGCCCGCGACCCGCGTCGCACAGGCCAAGCGCACGGGCTACCGCGTCCTCGGCCATTTCGACATCGGGCCGGATGGGATGGAGACCTACTATCGCCCGCTTGCCGCGCGGCTCGAGGCCTTGGAGCCTGATCTCGCGGGGAGCCGTGTCCTTGACGACCTGCGCCGCGAGATCGCCGTGTTCGAGGCCGGACGCGGGCAGTTCAGCTACGAGATGTTTGTGCTGGAGCGGGTCTGACCCCGCCTGGCACCAGAGAGGATCGAGTCATGGACTATTCAACGGATTACGAGACCCATGCCGAGACGATCGCGGAGCTCTTCGCGGCGGCATTCAGCGCTTCCGAGGGCGCGGAGGAAGGCGCGCTGATCGGTGCCCTCGCACGCCGCCTGATCGCCGAGACGCCGCCCGAGGATCTGCGTGTCTTCACCGCCTGGGAGGACGGAACGCTCCTCGGCGCCATCTTCTTCACGCGCCTCACTTACGAAGGCGATCCGCGCACGGTCTTCATGATGGCGCCCGTGGCGGTGGCGACCGAACGGCAAGGCCTGGGGATCGGGCAGCGTCTGATCGCCCACGGCCTCGATGCGCTCAGGCAGGAGGGCGTGGACATCGCCGTGACCTATGGCGACCCGGCCTTCTACGGCCGCGTGGGGTTCAAGCCCGTCTCGGAGGCCGATCTGCCCGCGCCGCAGCCGCTCCAGCAGCCGCAGGGCTGGATCGCGCAATCCCTGACTCGGGCGCCGCTGACGCCCTTGCGAGGGCCGGCGCGCTGCGTCGCCGCCTTCGACGATCCAGCGCTCTGGTAGTCCCATGGTCCGCGATTACTCCGCCTTCATGCCCGGAGCCACGCCAAAACGGCGCGAGCCCACGGCGCTGGAGCGGCTGGGCTGGGGCCCGGCCTTCGCGCGGCAGATCGACGCCGATGCGCTGACCGCCACGCCACCGGTGCGCGTGGTCGCCGTGCATCGCAGCGGGTTGCAGGTAGCGGGCGACGGCATAGACGAGACGATCCCGCCGGGACCGGACGCCACGGTCGGCGACTGGCTGTTGCTGGACCGCGCACGCCCCAGGTCGAGCCGCGTGCTGGAGCGCGAGAGCCTGATCAAGCGCCGCGCACCGGGAACCGGCCGCGAGGTGCAGCTTGTCGCGGCGAACATCGACACCGTCTTCGTTGTCACCTCCTGCAACGCGGATTTCAACGTGGCGCGGCTGGAGCGCTACGTCGCGCTGGCCTTCGAGGCCGGGATCGCCCCCGTGATCGTCCTGACCAAGGCGGATCTGACCGACGACACCGCGCCCTATGTCGAAGCGGCCAGCGCCGTCTCGGAGCGGGTGCCGGTCGTGGCGCTGGACGCGCGCGGCGCCGAGCCCGCGGAGGCGCTGGCCGACTGGTGCAAGCCCGGCCGCACCGTTGCCTTCCTCGGTTCCTCCGGCGTCGGCAAATCCACCCTGACGAACGCGCTGCTCGGTGCGCAGATCATCGCGACCCAGGGCGTCCGCGAGGACGATGCCAGGGGCCGGCACACCACGACCCGACGCGAATTGCACGCCACGCCGGGTGGATGCCTGGTCCTCGACACGCCGGGGATGCGAGAATTGCAGTTGACCGACGCCGCCGCGGGCATCGCCGATGTCTTCGAGGATATCGACACACTGGCCGCCCACTGCCGCTTCACCGACTGCCGGCACGAGACCGAGCCCGGCTGCGCCGTCCGGTCCGCGATCGAGGACGGCAGGCTCGATTCCGAACGGCTCGCCCGCTGGCGCAAGCTCCAGGCCGAGGACGCCTTCAACTCCGCCACCCTCGCCGAGCGCCGCGAAAAGGACCGCGCCTTCGGCAAGCTCGTGCGCAACGCAATGAAGGCGAAATCGGATCGAGCGCGATAGGTCCGGGCCCTGCCAACCCGGTCTGCATCGGGCTCGAAGCGAAAGTTCGCCTTCAAAGGTTCATGGCCACCGAAGTCCCCATCAGCGTGTGCGCCGCATCTGTCGGCCGGCGGCCACGCAGGGCAGTGCCATGGGGATGCGTTCTGGCGCCGAGAGCATCCCGGGCCGGATCCACCGCTATGGTGGCGTGGATCTTGGAACGAGTAGCGCTCAAGCCCGAAGATTGACGAATTTTGACGACATTCGCCGATCCGGTGTCTTGCCCTCCCGCCAACCTCGCGCAGCTGCAGTTCTCCTACTTGCTGACCTCAGACAGGATGGGCCCAGCTTGGCACCGAGACCAGCCAAGACAGGATGACGGGGCAGAGCAGGCCGGCGAGGCGCGCCTTGCGCGCAAGGTTCCGGGTCAGTGTCAGCGGCAACATTCGGAAGGTCCTTTCCGGGAGGGCGATCAGGCGACGCTTGCCCGGCTCGAGACCGTGTGCGCTTTTGGGCCTTCGGCGGTTGGGCGGTTTGCCAACTGCCCCGCCCAGACGGAGCCGAGGACAATGGCGGCACCGAGCCCTTGCAACGGTGACAGGGACTGACCCAGAACCACCCACCCCAGCAGCACGGCCGTCACGGGACTCATCATGCCGAGCATCGAGACGGCGCCGGGCTCTATCCGGGCGATACCCCGGAACCAGATGACATAACTGGCCGCAGCGCCGATGAGGCCGAGCCAGGCGAGCCCGGCGAGGTTTGTCGCAGTCAGGGGCGGCAGCGCGGGTTCCATGACCAGCGCCAGCGGCAACAGGATCAGCCCGCCGGCAGTCAGTTGCCAGGCGGTAAAGCTCAGCGCAGAGACCGGCGGCTGCCATTTCCGGCTGAGGACCGTGCCTGCTGCCATGGACGCCGCGCCGCCCAGGCCAGCCGCTACACCCACGGGATCGAGCTCGGCCTCAGGACCCAGGAGAAGGAGCGCCACGCCCAGAACGCCCGCCCCTGCCGCAGCGACCGCCCCCGCCCTGACCGGCGTGCCGAGCCAGCCCCGTGCCAAGAAGATCACCATCATTGCCTGCAACGACCCCAGTGTGGCCGCTACCCCGCCGGGAAGCCTGTAGGCAGCCACGAACAAAAGCACCCAGAACAGCGCAAAGTTGAAGCTGCCGAGCAGAAAGGCACGGCCAAGCCAGGCACTGGGCGGCAGACAGCGCGTGAACGCGAGCAAGAGGAGCCCGGCCGGCAAGGCTCGCAGCGCCGCCATCGTGATGGGGTAGCCTGCGGGCAGCGCCTCGGTCGTGACGAGATAGGTGCTGCCCCAGACGGCCGGTGCAAGCGCGGTAAGAAGAGTATCGGTGGTGCGTGACATGGGTCATGTCTCCGGGACTGGCTCAGCAGAAATGGAAAAGCGGAAGACGCGGACATTCGGACCAGGGCTCGAGACCGATATCGCGCAAGAGGTGGGGCGTCATGTCGGGCGGCACGCCGCGCGGAACGTGCCGGCGGTGCCGCGCACCTGGGCGGAGGAACCAGAGGGTCATTGGATTTCCTTTCAGGCGACGAGGCGAAGGACGGAGCGCAGCTGCGCGGCGAGGTCCTCGCGTGGTCCGTTGACGAGCCGGGTGCCGGTTTCGCGAATGATGAGCGTCGGGATGGACCGGACCTCAAGAGCCCGGGCATATTGCCGATCGGCCTCCACGGCTCGCATGGTTTCCGGATCGTCGACGACCTCGGCGAAGGCCGAGGTCTCGAAGCCGAGGTCTCGGGCAACGTGCAACACCGTGGCAGGATCGGCGACATTCCGCGCCTCGGTGAGATGGGCACGCTGCAGCCGGTCGAACATGTCCCAATGGGCGGCCTGTCCGCCAAGCCGTTCGGCTGCCTTGCACCCCAGCGCCGCGGTCATGCCGTGCGGATAGTCGAACGGAGCCGCACGCATGGCGTCGATATCGACGCGCTCCGGCTGGTCGCTGTTCTCACGGCAGACCGCCCAGTGGCCGAGGATGGTCTCGCGGGCGTCTGCGGGGCTGCCCCAGCGCGCGGCCATCTCGGCGGTGCTCGCCTGCAGGACGAAGGTCCGGTGCCGGATGTCGAGATCGAACTCATCACCAAGACTGCGCAGGCGCGACGAGATGTTGAAGCACCAGCAGCAGACGACGTCGTGGAAGAAATCGATGGTGAGGGAGGTCATCACGCAGCCTCCTCGGCCAGGCCGGCCCCGGAGAGGCGCGCGGCAATCCGCGCCACACGGGCGCCCTGGAAGCGCGCACCGGCGAGGTCGGTCCCAGTGGGCACGCGCGAGCCGTCGGCACCGGCAATCGTTCCCGCGCCATAGGGCGCGCCGCCGACAATTCCCTCGGCCGTCTTCTGACCGGCAAAGGTGTAGGGCATGCCGACGATCAGCATCCCGAAGTGCTGGAGCGGGATCTGAGTGGAGAGCAGTGTCGCCTCATGCCCCCCGTGTTGCGAACCGGTGGAGGCAAAGACGGCGGCGACCTTGCCCACCAGCGCGTTCCGCGCCCAGAGACCGCCGGCCTGGTCAAGGAAGGACTTCATCTGCCCGGCCATCATGCCAAACAGTGTCGGCGTGCCGAAGATGATGGCGTCATAGGACGCCAGGTCGGCAGGGCTGGCAACGGGCGTGTCGTCCCCAACAAAGCCGGCCTTCTGCCGGATGTCCTCAGGGACGGTCTCGGGCACGCGGCGAAGGTCGACATGGGTGCCGGGCACGCTGCGGGCACCTTCGGCCTCGGCCTGCGCTAGCGCGCGGACATGGCCGTAGCTGGAATAGTAGAGAACGAGAACGCGGGTCATGGTATCCTCTCAAGGCTTCGGGTTTCGTTGCCTGAGAGGATCGGGGAATGGCGGGGCCGGAATAACCGGCCGGCTGTCACTTCATTCTTTACGTGGGCTGAAGAATGTCAGGGCTATAGCGCGGCACGCAGGTGGTCGAGAAATGCCGTGACCTTGGCGTCCATGCCCAGCCGGGAGGCCGTCACCGCGAAGATGTCGGGGGCCGGGAGCTCCCAGCCGGGCAGGACGCGCACAAGCTCGCCCCGCCGCTCGGCCTCGTTGGAGACGAAGTCCGGGAGCGTGCCGATGCCCTGGCCGGCGATCAGGAGATCGCGCAGCACGAGACTGTTTCCGACGCGGACCGCCGGATCGAGGTCGATGGCGGTCGCGCCGGAGGGGCCCTCCAAGGCCCATGATGTGAGGTGATCGGCAAGCAGGAAGCCAATCACCCGGTGCTGCGCGATGTCCTGCGGGGTGTGCGGGACGCCAGCTTTTTCGAGGTAGGCCGGCGCGGCGAAGATCCGTTGCCGCATCGTCCCGATCTTGCGCGCCACCAGTGCCGAGTCCGGCATGGCGGGGCGGATGCGGATCGAGACGTCGAACCCGCCCTCGACCATGTCCACGACCCGGTCGTCCATCGAAAGCGTGAGCCGCAAGTCGGGATGGGCGTCAAGGAAACCTGGCAGGATCGGCGCGATCACCGTCTGCCCGAATGAACTGGAGGCATTGACCTTCAGGTGACCGCGCACCGCCCCGGCCCCCTCTCGGATGCGCGTCTCGACCTCGTTCACCGCATCGAGGATGCCGCTCGACTCGTCGTAGTAGAGCCGCCCGGCATCGGTGAGCGACATGGAGCGTGTCGTGCGTGTGAGCAGCGTTGTGCCAAGGCTCTCTTCGAGCAGCTTGATCTCCCGGCTCAGAAGCGCAGGTGAGACGCCAAGATCCTCTGCCGCCCGCGCAAAGCTGTGGCGTTCGACAATCCGGCGAAAGGCGTGCATGACGGAAAGCTTGTCCATGTCCTGATACAATTCCCTGCACCGCCGGACGCTGGCGGGCTGGTGGCGCCATCGGAATCGATCGACGAGATCGCCGTCCTGTGACCGATAGCGCCGTATGGGCGCTACTCTTTGTATATCCTTGTTGATCCTCCAACTTTTGACCCGCTTCGGCAAGCGTCAGGAACCAGCGGGCATTCGGCCCCTCGGGAGCGGACGTTGCAACTCTCTACGAACCCGTCTGCATCAGCTTGCCTCACGGTCGACTGGTATTTTTCGACCCGCGCGCTCTGAGAAACGAGCAGAACCAGCAGGCGGGTCCTTGCGGCCCGCCTGCCCGTCGCCGGACCTGTAGCCGCTTCTGTCCGAAACTGACGCCGGGCCGTTTCGACGCGCGCTGCCATGTCAGTTGATGCCGGCCGGTCCGCTGGCGCAACCCGGGGGCGGTGCCGGCCGCATTGAGAGCAGCTCACCAAGACCGCAATTGCCCCGCACGAGATCGTCCAGCGTGACCATGTCGAGTTCATGATAGAAGGCATCCAGGGCGCGCTGGATATAGTTTCGCAGGCGGCAGGCTCCTGTCAGCGGGCAGGCATTGTTGGCGCTGTCGAAGCATTCCGCAAAAGGGATTTCGCTTTCAAAGAGGCGGAATACCGCGCCGATGGAGATCCGGTCGGGTGGCAGGGCAAGGCAGATCCCGCCACACCTTCCGCGCAGGGTGGTCAGGTAGCCTTCGATCTGCAAACGCTGGACCACATGCGCCGCATGGTTGGTCGAGCAATTGCACATCTCGGCAATCTCCGCGGTGCGCATGAGCCGGTCGCCATTCGTCGCACAGGTCATGAGAATGCGCGCGGCAAGATTGGTTCGCGTGGTCAGTCTCATCGTCTCTCCTGGCTGACAACGGGTGTTTTCTGCATCGCAGATGGGGATTAGACATTGAGAAAGATCAAATCGGCATCGGCCAAAGCGCCATATTTGCGCATCAGGATCCAGATTTTTCCGGAGCATTCGTGAACGCGCGCACCGCCCATTCCTCCCGGCAGGAAAGACAGGGAACCTGGCTCAGCCTTGCGGCATCGTTTATGTCGCTGGCCGCCGCCGGAACCATCGCCTTGTCCCTCGGCGCCCTGCTCACGGATCCGGGATCGCTGTCGCCACTTGCCATGGCCGCTGCCTTTTTCGTGATTGCCGCTTTGCGGAGCTGGCTCGAGGCCCTGGCTCAGAGCCGTCTCGCATCAGCCGCGGACATGCGCATTGCAGAGCTACGCGAAGAGATTACCCGCGTCGAGTCGATGGCGGTGACAATTTCCGGACTGGGTGGCCCCGGAGCCCTGGCGGCACTGGCAGGGGAAAAACTGGAAGCCCTGCGTCCCTGGCTCATGCGCTATCGGCCTGCACGGATGCGATCCGCCGTGGTCCCGGTCGTGATCCTCGCGATCGCCGCATGGCACAGCTGGGCGGTTGCCCTGGTCCTGCTTCTGGCGGGGCCGCTGATCCCGCTGTTCATGGCACTTGTCGGCTGGGCGGCAAAGGCGGCAAGCCAACGCCAGATGTCCGAGATCGGCGCGTTGAACGACCTGCTGGTGGACCGGCTTGCCGCGCTTTCCGATCTCCGGCTGATCGGCGCGGGTCCGCAAACCGTCAACGGATTTGCCCGCGCTTCCGAACAATTGCGCGAACGGACCATGGCCGTCCTGCGCATCGCCTTCCTGTCGTCGACCGTCCTTGAACTGTTCGCCGCCCTTGGCGTGGCAATGGTCGCGGTCTGGGTCGGCTTCTCGCTTCTGGGGGAACTGGACTGGGGAACATGGGGCGCCGGACTGACGCCTGCCGTGGGGATCTACCTGCTGCTGGTGACGCCGGACTACTTCCAGCCGTTGAGGGACCTGGCCGCCGCCTGGCACGACCGCGCCGCCGCCGAGGCCGTCCTGGACGAACTGGAAGGATGGAGGGCAGAGGAGCGACCCGTTCGTCTGGGCCAGGGGATCTCCGCCGGCCCGCTGACGCCGCAGCCGGTCATCCGGGTGCAGGATATGACGCATCGCGGCATCTCCTATCCCGGCATTCGCGTCGCGCCCGGCCAAGCCATCGCAATCACCGGCCCCAGCGGCTGTGGCAAGACCACCCTTCTGCGCCTTCTTGCCGGGCTAGAGCGGCCGGACCGCGGGGCGATCCTGCTGGATGACGAACCTCTGGATGACGGCAATGCCGATGCCTGGCGCGCGTGCCTCGGCTGGATGCCGCAGGCGCCGCATTTCATCAATCGCAGCCTGCGCTACAATATCGGGTTCGGCGCGCCGCTCGATCCGAAGGTGATGGCGGACGCCCGGATTTCCGGTGTCATGGCAGCGCTGCCGAGGGGGGACCTGACCCTGATCGGCGAACGCGGCGCCGGACTGTCAGGCGGTGAGGCGCGCCGTGTGACCCTTGCGCGGGCGCTGCATGGCGCGCCGCGCCTGCTGATTGCCGATGAACCGACAGCGGACCTGGATGCCTCGACAGCCAAGGCCATCACCGAAAGCCTGACACGCTATGTCGGGAATGGCGGAACGCTGATCGTCGCGACCCATGACCCCGTTCTGGCCGGCCGCATGAACCGGTGCATCGCCCTGGACGGCATGAGGGACGGGGCATGAGCGCGCTGGTCAGGCTTGTCCTTCTCCTTGTCCGCAACGAACGCCGGGCGCTGCTGCGCGGTCTGCTTCTCTCCGCGACCGTGCTGGCAATGGGTGTCGCCCTGCTGGGCCTGTCGGGCTGGTTCATCACCGCCGCGGCAGCCGCGGGCATGGCAGGGCTGGGAATCCTGTTCAACGTCTTCGCACCGTCTGCGATGGTGCGCTTCCTGGCATTGGGGCGGACTGCCGCCCGCTACGGCGAACGCGTGCTGACCCATGATGCGACGCTGCGTGCGCTGTCGGATTTGCGCATTCGCCTGCTGCGTGGCCTGCTCGAAAGTCCGCACCGGCAGTTGGAGCGCTTGCGGGCAAATGCCTTCCTGAACCGGGTGACCGCGGATACCGACGCGCTTGACGGGGCGCTTTTGCGGCTGGTCCTGCCCGCCCTGGCGGGATGGTCCGTGATCCTGTTGAGCACGGCCTTGCTCTGGTGGCTGGTGCACCCGGCCGTCGCATCGGTGATCGGCGCGGGTTATCTCCTGCTTCCCTCAGGCGTGTTCCTGATCGGCCAGCGCGTGGCATCCCGGCCAGCGCGTCAGGCCGAAGCAGCGATGCAGGCCACGCGCAGCCGCCTGGTCGACATGATCGCGGGCCGGGACGACCTGACGGTCTTTGGCCAGTTGCCGGCCAGCGCCGCCGCCATCGAAACAGCCTTTTCGCGCCACCGGCTGGCACGCGCCAGGCTGGACCGGATCGAGCGCGCGACGGGGGCTGTCCTCGAAATGACCGGAGCCAGCGTGACCGCACTGGCCCTCGGGATCGGGATCTTTCTGGTTCAGCAAGGCAGCATCACCGCGGCGCAAGCGGCCATCGCGATTTTTGCCGCGCTCGCCCTCGGTGAAACCGTGGCGCCGGTCCGTCGGGCCCTGGCGGAACTCGGCCGCATGACACAGGCCGCGCGCCGCATCCTGCCCGCCGTCGAACCCGTTCCGGGCCGCCGCAATACGCCCGGCCAACCGCCTGCCGGCTTGCTGGTCTTCCAGAACGTCACTTACGCGAGGGGGCCGAATGCGCAGCCGGTCTTTGCACCGCTCGGCCTGACCATCGCTCCCGGCGAAACCGTCGTGCTGGAAGGGCCCAGCGGCAGCGGGAAGAGCACGGCGCTGCTCCTTGCGGCCGGTGCCTTGGTGCCATCCTCCGGACGGGTGCGTTTCGGTGATGCCGATCCGGCCGCGCTGCCCGTCGAGGCCTTGACGGAAAGTGTCGCGCTCGTGCCCCAGCGTCACGCCCTGATCGCCGCAAGCGTGGCCGACAACCTGCGCCTTGCCGCGCCGGACGCTCCGGACGACGTCCTGTGGCAGGCGCTGGATTCCGTCTGTCTGACAGAAACGCTGAAGCGGCGAAACGGACTGGAAACCCGCCTCGGCTTCCGCGGATCGGGGCTTTCGGGTGGCGAGGCGCGCCGTCTCGTCCTTGCACGGGCGATCCTGCGCCAACCGCATCTGCTGCTTCTGGACGAACCGACCGAGGGCCTGGACGCGGCCACCGCTCACGCCGTCATGGCAGGGCTGCGCCGTGCCTGTCCGCACGCCGCCATCCTGATCGCGGCCCACCAATCGGAAGAAATCGGGAACGCCGACCGCCACGTCAGGATTGAACCATACGCGGCAACATAAAACGTGCATTTCAGATAAGTCTTTTGACATGGATCAATTCAGTATTCCGCATGTGAAATAGAAGAGACGCATAAATTCGCATCTGCGATGCGGATAAATCGTCGAAAGGACACGCATCATGGAGATCGGACTGGTTGAGTTGTCGCGCCTGCAGTTCGCGCTGACAGCCATGTATCACTTTCTCTTCGTGCCGCTGACGCTGGGCCTGTCGATCCTCGTCGCCATCATGGAGACCGTCTACGTCATGACCAACCGCCCGATCTGGCGGCAGATGACGAAATTCTGGGGCACGCTGTTCGGAATCAACTTCGTTCTCGGCGTTGCCACGGGCATCACCATGGAATTCCAGTTCGGCATGAACTGGAGTTACTACAGCCATTATGTCGGCGACATCTTCGGCGCACCGCTGGCGATCGAGGGCCTGATGGCCTTCTTCCTCGAGGCGACCTTCGTCGGCCTGTTCTTCTTCGGATGGGACAAGCTGACAAAGGTGCAGCATGCCATCGTCACCTGGCTCGTGGCCATCGGATCGAACTTCTCGGCGCTCTGGATCCTGATCGCCAATGGCTGGATGCAGAACCCGGTCGGCGCCGAGTTCAACCCCGACACCATGCGGATGGAGATGACCTCGTTCTTCGACGTGGTCTTCAACGAGGTGGCGCAGGCGAAGTTCGTTCACACCGTCTCGGCCGGCTATGTCACGGCCAGCATCTTCGTCTTGGGCGTCTCTGCGTTCTACCTGCTGCAGGACCGGCACAAGGATCTGGCGCGGCGTTCCATCGCGGTGGCCTCCAGCTTCGGTCTTGCCGCGGCGCTGTCGGTCGTGGTCCTGGGCGATGAGTCCGGCTACTCCGCCAGCCATACCCAGAAGATGAAACTGGCCTCGATCGAGGGCATGTGGGAGACCCACGAGGCTCCGGCGCCCTTCACGGCGATCGGCTTTCCCGACCAGGAAGCGCGCGAGACGCACTACGCCATCGAGATCCCCTGGGTCATGGGCCTGATCGGCACGCGCAGCCTCACCGAGGAAATCCCCGGGATCAACGATCTGGTTGAGGAAGCCCGCCACAAGATCGAACGCGGGATCGTCGCCTATGACGCCTTGATGACCATCCGCGAGCAGCGCGACAACACGCCGGCATCGGTCCGCGAGACCTTCGAGACGCATTCCGGCGACCTTGGCTTCGCCCTCCTGCTGAAGCGCTATGTCGACGACCCCCGCGACGCGACACCCGAACAGATCGCCCAGGCCGCCGATGATACGGTCCCGGGCGTCGCCCCGCTCTTCTGGGCATTCCGCATCATGGTCGCCCTCGGCTTCAGCTTCATCGCGGTGATGCTCTATTTCTTCTACCGGGCCAATTTCCGGAATATGCAGTTCCCGCGATGGTCCCTCTACGCGGCAGTCGCGATCATTCCGACGCCCTGGATCGCCGCGGAACTGGGCTGGTTCGTCGCCGAGTTCGGGCGCCAGCCCTGGACGGTGGACGGTGTCCTGCCGACGGCGCTCTCGGCCAGCCACCTCAGCATAACCGATCTGCTGATCACGCTGGCGGGCTTCCTCACGTTCTACTCGGTCCTGTTCGTGATCGAGATGAGCCTGATGGTGAAATACATCCGCAAGGGCCCGTTCCAGGACGTGGAGGAGACCGAGGCCTGGCAGAGACGCCACGAGCACCGGCTGCGCACCCATGACGGGCAAGGCCCCTTCGCAACCACCCCGGCGGAGTAAGTGACATGATCCTTTATGAAATGATCGACTTCGAAATCCTGCGCGTGATCTGGTGGGGGCTCCTCGGTGTCCTACTCATCGGGTTTGCGCTCACCGACGGCTTCGACATGGGCGTGGGCGCGCTGTTGCCCTTCGTCGCGAAAACGGACGTCGAACGGCGCCAGGCGATCAATACCGTCGGCCCGGTCTGGGAAGGCAACCAGGTCTGGTTCATCCTTGGCGGCGGCGCGATCTTCGCAGCATGGCCACCGCTCTACGCGGTCAGCTTCTCCGGCTTCTACCTGGCGATGTTCGCCGTGCTGGCCGCGCTCATCCTGCGCCCGGTGGCCTTCAAGTATCGTTCCAAGCGTGAAAGCGCCGCCTGGCGCGCACGCTGGGATTGGGCGCTGTTCGTCGGCGGCGCGGTGCCGGCGCTGCTCTTCGGCGTGGCGGTGGGCAATGTGCTCCTGGGCGTGCCCTTCCACCTGACCCCGGACCTGATGCCGATGTACGACGGCAGTGCCCTTGGCAAGTTCGCCGGCCTGCTTCGCCCCTTCGCGCTGCTGGCGGGCGTGGTGTCGCTCTCCATGCTGCTGATGCATGGCGCCGCATGGCTCAGTCTCAAGGCGGATGGCCCCGTTGCCAAGCGCGCCCGCGCCTATGGCACCGTTGCGGGGATCGTGGCCGCGGTGACCTATGCGCTGGCGGGACTGTGGCTTGCCTTCGGCGTCGACGGTTTTGCCATCGTTGGCACTGTAGTCACGGATGGCCCGTCAAACCCGCTTTACAGCGAGGTTGCGCGCGGCGGATCGTGGCTCGGCGCCTATGCCGAGCGGCCCTGGATCGCGGTCGCGCCGCTGATGGGCTTTGCGGGGATCGCCATGGCCGTGCGCGGCTTGCGCGCGGGCCTGGAGGTATCGACCCTGCTCTGGTCCAAGCTGGCCATCACCGGCATCATTGCCAGCGTCGGGCTGACGATGTTCCCCTTCATCCTGCCCTCGACGGTGGACCCGAACAGTTCCTTGACCGTGTGGGACGCTTCAAGCTCGCACCAGACCTTGTTCGTGATGCTCGTCTGCACGCTGATCTTCATGCCGCTGATCCTCGCCTACACCGCCTGGGTCTACAAGGTGCTGTGGGGCAAGGTCACGCAGGATGACGTCACCGGCAACGCAGACACGCTCTACTGAAGGAGTTGAGCCCATGTGGTATTTTTCGTGGCTTCTTGGTCTTCCCCTTGCCGCGCTCTTCGCCGTCATGAACGCCATGTGGCTGGAGTTGCGCACGGATGCCTGCTTCACCGAAGAAGGTGATTGCCCGGTCGGCGAACATCATCGCTGACACCGGGCGGCGGCCGGGCCTGCGCGGCGTCGCGCGCCCGGTCCTCTCCGGCCGCAACCACGGCTTCGGAGACGCTGCTGTAGTTGCACGGCATCCCGCCACTGTCCGCGACGACGTTCCGGGCGTTGCTCCCATGGATGAAGGCAATGGACACGGCGGCGGAGGCGAACGGGCAAGGGTGGCCGTGCGATGCGAAGTGCGGACCCTCTATCCTGCCAGGTAGCCGGGCAGCCAGAGCGTGATCTGCGGCCAGAGGATGACCATGGTCAGGGCAATGAGTTGCAGGATCACGAATGGAATGATGCCGCGATAGATGGTGCCGATCCCCACCCCTTCCGGGGCAATGCCGCGCAGGTAGAAAAGCGCATAGCCGAAAGGCGGCGTCAGGAAGGACGTCTGCAGGTTGACCGACAAGGCGATGGCAAACCAGATCAGCGTCTGTTCCTGTGTCAGTCCGAAATCGAGCCCGGCGACAATTGGTGCCACGATCGGAACCACGACAAGCGAGATTTCCACCCATTCGAGGAAGAAGCCGAGGATGAAGACCAGGGCCATGATCGTGAGAAGCACCGCGTAGGGATTGTCCCCGTGCAGGGAAAAGGCGTCCATCACCATCTGGTCGCCGCCGAGCTTGCGGAAGATGACGCTGAACACCGTGGCCCCCATCATCACGAAGATGATCATCGCCGTCGTCTTGGTCGTGTCGCGCAGCGCGTCGGTGAATACGGCCAGGTTCAGGTTTCCCGAGATCAGCGCAAGGATCATGGCGCCGAGCGCGCCGATCGCCGCGGATTCGGTTGGCGTGGCAATGCCGGTGACGATCGTGCCCAGCACGGCGGCGATGAGCGCCACCGGCGCCAGCAGGTCGCGCGTCAGGTCGAACAATGCTTCCGCCATGCTGGACGGCCCGCCTTCGGGCCTGGCGGCCGGCATGCGGTGCGGCTGGAAGATCGCGACGAAGGTCAGGAAACCGATATAGAGAAAGCCGAGCAGCAGGCCCGGACCCACCGCGCCCATGAACAGGTCGCCGACGGACACCCGCAACTGGTCGCCCAGCACGATCAGCATGACGCTGGGCGGAATGAGGATGCCCAGCGTTCCGCTGGAGGCGATGAGGCCGGTGGAGATGCGGGCGTCATAGCCGTTCTTCAGCATGGTCGGCAGCGCCATCATGCCCATCAGGACCACGGACGCGCCGATGATGCCGGTGGAGGCCGCCATGACGATCCCGATGATCGCCACGGCAAAGGCATAGCCGCCGGGCAGGCCGCGAAACAGCGAGGCGAGCGAGCGCAACAGCCGCTGGGCAACGCCCGAGCGCTCCAGCATCAGGCCCATGAAGACGAACAGCGGAATGGCGATCAGCAGCCAGTTGGTCAGGATGCCGGAATGGATCCGCGACACGCCGAGCGACAGGAACAGCATGGGCACGCCGCCGATGAAGGCGAAGATGAGACCGACCCCGGCCAGCACGAAGGCCACCGGATAGCCCGAAAAGATGCCCGCCATCAGGCCGAGCAGCATCAGGATGGGCATCAGATAGGCGTCACCCATGGGATGGTCTCTCCCCGCGCATATCCATGATGCGCCGCAAGGTCAGCACCGCCCGGATCACGGCGCTGATGCCGAGCAGCGTGAACGAGACGGGGATCGCCGCCTTGATCAGCCAGCGGTCCATGAGGCCGCCATAGGTGGACCCCTCGCCCGTCATGAAGGCCTTCTCGGCGAAACTGGCGCCATACCAGGCGATGATGACGCAGAAGGGCAGCAGGAAGATGAGATCGCCGACCGTGCGCACGATGAGGCGCGTGCGGTCCGGCAGGGCAGACGAAAAGACATCGACGGAAACGTGGGTATTGTCGCGATAGGCATAGATGCCGCCGAACAGCACGATCAGTGCGAAGATGTGCCATTGCAGGTCCAGCAGGGAGTTGACCGTCAGCGCCTTGCCGAAGACCGGAACCGCCACGCCCCATTCGGCCAGCACGTTGAGCCCCAGTTGCGCGGCAAGCACGGTGAGGCACACGCTGGCGATCAGCGGCAGGATGAGCCAGCCGACAATCCGGCCCGGCCAGGTGCACGCCGCGAATATCCTGTTGAGCAATGCGGTCATGGAAGCCATCTCGCGCGCATGTGTGCCGTCAGCCGGTCTGGATGGACCGGCCGCACGTCCCGGCAAGGCTTGCCGGGACGTCCTGTCAGCATGACCCGGAACCGGGTCGGGGTCCATGTCACTTCTTGGGAATGGCCTGCAGGGCTTCCCACTCGCCGACGCGGTCCATGTAGGCGGTCAGCGATTCATAGGCTTCCTTGAAGATCGGGTCGGCTTCGGCTTCCTCGGCCAGCACGGCCTCGGCCTGTTCGCGGATGCCGGCAAGCACTTCGTCGGGGAAGCGGCGCACCTCGACCCCGGCTTCGCGGATCTTGGCGATGGCATCGGCCTGGGCGTTGAGCTGGTCGCCGAGATTGTAGGTGATGTTGGCCTTGCAGGCCTCGACCATGATGGATTGCGTCGCCTCGTCGAAGCCGTTCCAGACATCCATGTTGATGATGATGGAATCCCAGCTCGACGGCTGGTGCCAGCCCGGGAAGTAGTAATACTTGGCCACCTTCTGGAAGCCGAGGCCGATGTCGAGCTGCGGCGCGGAGAACTCCGTCGCGTCGATGCGCCCGGTCTCCAGGGAGACGTAGATCTCGCCCGCCGGCACGAGCTGGGTATTGGCGCCCAGTTTCGCCAGCGCCTTGCCGCCCAGGCCGGCGATGCGCATGTTCAGGCCCTTGAAGTCGTCGACCGAGTTGATCTCCTTGTTGAACCAGCCGCCTGCCTCGGGCACGACAAGGTGGCAGGGAATGACCTTGACCCCGTGCGGGTCATAGGCCTTCTGGATGATCTCCATGCCGCCGCCCTCGAACATCCATGCCAGCGCCACGTCGGGGCTCGGGCCGAACGGCATGGAACCCACGAGATTGGCGACCGGGATGGACTGCGCCCAGTATCCGATCCAGTCGAAGCCCATCGGCAGGGCGCCGGAAGAGACCGCGCCGAACACCTCGAAGCCCGGCACGAAATCGCCCGCGCCGTGAACCTTGATGTCGACCTTGCCGCCGGTCATCAGCTTCACGCGCTCGGCCCACTTGACCGGGCTCTGGCCGATCGAGGGCACCTGGAGCCCGAAGACGCTCTGAAGATCATAGCTCTCGGCAAGAGCCGGAGCGGTGGTAAGCATGGTTGCAGCGGCCAGCGCCGCTGCCATCAGCCGTTTCGTCATGATGTCCTCCCGGTTTGCGCCCGTCGGGCGCGGTTTCCTCCCCGGCGCCTCGGTCGCGCCGGTTTCCGTCAAGGCGGCAGAATTTTTCCCGGCCGTCTTGCCTGGAACCAACATTAGCGATAATCAAACGTGTTAGCAATAACCTAATTTGGAGAGCCGGAGCATGATCGACATCGAGGGTTGCGTCGCCGTGGTCACCGGCGGCGGACAGGGCAATGGCCGCGCCATCGCGCTTGGCCTGGCCGATGCGGGTGCGAAGGTGGCGGTCGCCGACATCGACGGCGAAACCGCTGGCGAAACCGCCGCGATGATTGCCTCGGCCGGCGGGACCGCGCTTGCCGCCCGTCTCGATGTCGCCGATGGCGCCGGGGCCCATGCCTTCGCCGCGCGCGTCGCGGCCGAACTCGGGAATGCCGCCATCCTCGTCAACAATGCCGGCATCATCCGCCGCAACGGTATCGACGACGCGGACTTCGACCGGCATTGGGACGACACGTTCCGGATAAACGTCGACGGCACGCGCAACATGGTACGCGCATTCCTGCCCCAGCTTGAGAGAACCGGCGGCCGCATCGTCAACCTGGCCTCGATCATGGCGTTCTCCGCCGGCCCCGGCATCCCCGCCTATGTGGCCAGCAAGGGCGCCATCGCCCAGTTCACCAAGGCGCTGGCCCACGAACTGGCCCCGCGCGGCATCCGCGTGAACGCGCTGGCGCCGGGTGTCATCGACACGCCGATGACGGAGACCACCCGCGCCAACCCGGATGCCATCGGCCGCTTCATGGCGCACACCCCGATGGGACGCACCGGCAGGCCGGAGGAACTCGTCGGCCCCGTGCTGTTCCTGGCATCGGGTATGTCGACTTATGTCACGGGCGCCATTCTGCCGGTCGACGGCGGCTATCTCACAGCATGAAACCGGATCGAACGGGAGGAACCCTGTCATGAAGACGAAGACCTGCGACGTTCTTGTTGTCGGATCCGGTGCCGGCGGGCTTTCGGCGGCAGTTTCGGCCGCCCACCGCAACCTCGATGTCCTGGTGGTCGAGAAGGAGCACGTCTTTGGCGGCACGACGGCGCGTTCGGGCGGCTGGATGTGGATCCCCTGCAACGGACCGGCCCGGCGCGAAGGCGTGGAGGATAGCATCGAGAAGGCACGGACCTATCTCCGGCACGAGGCGGGCGATCATTTCGATGCCGCGCGCGTCGATGCCTTTCTGGAAACCGGACCCAAGGCGGTGGAATTCTTCGAGCAGAACACCGCCCTGCAATTCGACCTCGGCCCGACCTTTTCCGACTATCATCCCGACGCGCCAGGCGGCATGCCGGGCGGACGCTCCATCGTGGCACGGCCGTTCGACGGGCGTGAACTGAAGGGCGAGATCCGCCGCCTGCGCCCGCCGCTGTCGGAGATCACCTTTCTCGGCATGATGATCGGCTCGGGCAAGGAATTGCTGCACTTTTTCAACGTCACGAAGTCGCCGGTCTCGGCCTTCTACGTCGCGAAGCTGTTCCTGAAATTCCTGCGCGACATGGCCTTTCACGGCCGGCCGATGCGCCTGATGAACGGCAATGCGCTGGTCGGGCGCCTTGCAAAATCCTGCTTCGACAGGAACGTGCCCATCTGGACCGACGCGCCGGTGCGCGAACTGGTCGAGGACGGCACCGGCCGCGTGACGGGCGCCATCGTGGACACGCGCGAAGGACCGGTGGAAGTGACCGCGCGCAAGGGTGTGGTGCTGGCGGCCGGCGGCTTTCCGCAGGACCCGGTGCGCCGCAAGGCGCTGTTTCCGCACGCGCCGTCCGGCTATGAGCATGTCTCCCCAGCCCCGCCCGGAAACACCGGCGACGGTCTGCGCCTGGGCGAGACCGTCGGCGCCACGGTGGACGACACGCTGCCGCATTCGGCGGCCTGGGTGCCCGTGTCGCGGCCGCCACGCGCTGATGGAACCCTGGGTGTCTTCCCCCATTTCGTCGACCGCTCGAAACCGGGCGTCATCGCCGTGACGCGGTCCGGCAGGCGTTTCGTCAACGAGGCCGATTCCTACCACGACTTCTGCCAGGCCATGGTGAAGCGCTGCCGCGAGGAAGACGGCGAGATTTGCGCCTTCTTCATCGCCGACCACAAGACCCTGCGCAAATACGGGCTGGGTTATGTCAAGCCGGCGCCGGTTCCTTTCGGCCAGCACATCCGCTCCGGATACCTCTTCCAGGGCAAGACGCTCAGGGAACTCGCGGCGCAGATCGGCGTGGATGGCGACGAACTGGAACGCACCGTTGCCCGCTACAACGAACCGGCGCGCCGTGGCGAGGACCCGGAATTCCACAAGGGCTCCACCGCCTACAACCTTTCGCTCGGCGATCCGGAGCACAAGCCCAATCCGTGCCTTGCCCCGGTCGAGAAGGGCCCGTTCTACGCGGTCAAGCTCTTCATTGGCGATCTCGGCACCTTTTCAGGCCTGCGTTGCGACGAGAACGCCCGCGTTCTCGATGGTGACGGCAAGCCGATCCAGGGGCTCTACGCGGCCGGCAATGACGCTGCATCCATCATGGGCGGCAACTATCCCGGTGGCGGCATCACGCTCGGGCCGGCAATCACCTTCGGCTATATCGCCGCGCGGCACATGTCCGGCGCCAACGCCTGACAAGGATCATACGCTGTCGAAATGACCGAGATCGTGTGAAAGCGCCTGCGTGAACGCCATGAGGCGCGTCACGCAGGGGCCGTCGGGCGAAAGGTCGATATAGTTCGACGGCCCGATGGCGGTGACGACCAGTTGCACGGTCCCGGTATGGTCGAAAACCGGTGCGGCAACCGCGCTGACCCCGGGGATCGGCGCGTCCCGCGTGATCGAGTAGCCGAGCCGGCGCACCGCCGCGACTTCCCTTCGGAAAGTGTCCTCGCTCACGCCGGGTATGGCGTAAAGCGACGGCGCCCGTCCCTCCAGTTCCGCCCGCGCCAGCGGCTCGGTGATCTTGCCCGGCATGAAGGCAGCGAAGGCGCGGCCCGTCGCCGTCATGGTGACCATGTAGGTTCCGCCGACCACCACGTTGGAATGGATGCGCGCTTCCGATTCCTGCAGGTAGACGATGGTCGGCCCGTGCATGCCCCAGACGCTGATCGACACCATGAGCTGCAGCGTGTCGGCCAGTTCCGGCAGGCGCCGGATGGTTTCGCGATAGGCATTCTGGTTGCGCAGGCGCGTCAGTCCGAGATGCAGCGCGAAGGGGCCGAGCTGATACTGGCCCGTCTCGGTCTGTTCGACCATGTTGATGTTGCGGAAGCTGACCAGATAGGGGTGCAGTTGCGCCGACGCCATGCCGAGCGTCTCGGCCAGGTCCCGCAGCTTGACCGGACCGCCGGCCTTGGCGAGCGCCATGAGGATGGCGCCGCCCGTCTCGATGGACTGCACGCCACGTGGCGCGCGCGTCCTGGCCGGCACGCCATCCGTCTCCCCGTTCCCGCCGCCTGTGCCCGTTGCCATGTGATCCATGCCATTGTTTGCCTTGCCGATTTGCTTAGCACCGCTCGACCGCGATGACCACGCCGCGAAAGCGCTTTTCCGCCAGGCCCCGGCCATGTCACATTCCAGCTTGCAGGCAGACCGCAACACATGCTGCCGCCTTCGAGGAGTGACCGGCCGGAACGGGAGAAACGGACCATGGACTATTTCACCGAGGAGACATCGGCAGAGATCGTGAATGCCCGAATGGACGACGCCACCGACCCGCGCCTCCGGGAGATCATGACCAGCCTTGTCCGCCACCTCCATGCCTTTGCCCGCGACGTTCAGTTGACGCAGGAAGAGTGGGAAACGGCCATCGGCTTCCTGACACGGACCGGCCAGATGTGCTCCGAGAACCGCCAGGAGTTCATTCTCCTGTCCGACGTGCTGGGTTTTTCCATGCTCGTCGACGCGATCAACAACCGGCGGCCGCCCGGAGCGACCGAAAACACCGTGTTCGGCCCCTTTCACGTCGAGGGTGCCCCCGAGCGGGCCATGGGTGACAGCATCGTGCAAGACGGCAAGGGAGAAACCTGCCTGTTCCGCGGACGCGTGACGGACCTGGACGGAAAACCCGTCGAAGGCGCGCGCATCGATGTCTGGTCCGACAATGCGGAGGGATTTTATGATGTGCAGCAACCGGATATCCAGCCGAAGTGGAACAATCGCGGCATCTTCACGACGGGTGCTGACGGGAACTACAGCTTTGTCGGCATCAAGCCCGTATCCTATCCAATCCCCGATGACGGACCGGTGGGCAGCATGCTGGCGGCGCTGGGCCGTCACCCGTTTCGTCCCGCCCACATGCATTTCCTTGTGACCGCGCCGGGTCATGAGAAACTCGTCACCCACATCTTCGTTGAAGGCGATCCGTGGCTCGCCTCCGATGCCGTCTTCGGCGTCAAGGAAACACTCGTCGCGCGCTTCGAACGGGTGGATGACGGGACGCAATGGCAAACGCAATTCGATTTCGTGCTCGTGCGGCAGGAATGACCG
This sequence comes from Zhengella sedimenti, assembly GCF_046506625.1. Classification (NCBI taxonomy): domain Bacteria; kingdom Pseudomonadati; phylum Pseudomonadota; class Alphaproteobacteria; order Hyphomicrobiales; family Notoacmeibacteraceae; genus Zhengella; species Zhengella sedimenti. Next base: position 189,903 of record NZ_JBKFFP010000003.1, on the reverse strand, counting down.
GCAGGCAGCCGCTGCCGGTGATCTTCATCCTTGAAATGGATGCGCATAATCTGCTTGCTCGGCCAAAATGAAAAACGCAACGAATCGGCCGGCCGCCCATGGTCTTGCCGGAAACAGGGACAACGCTTGATCAGGATCCTGCACACCGCCGACATCCATCTCGATTCGCCGCTGAAGTCGCTTGCCCTTCGCAGCGAGGCCTTGCGCGATGTGGTGCATGCGGCGACACGGGATGCATTCGCGCGCCTGGTCGATACGGCCATCGCCGAGGAGGTCGCGGCAGTGCTCATCGCTGGCGATCTCTTCGACGGCGCCGAACGCAGCGCCCGCACCGCCGCCTTTCTCACCGGCCAGTTCGACCGCTTGCGCCAGGCGGACATCCGGGCCTTCTACATCAAGGGAAACCATGACGCGGAGAACCCGGTCACCGGCGAATTGTCGCTGCCGGACAACGTCCACGTCTTCGACGGTCGCGGCGGCAAGGAACAGTTGGCCGACGGCGTCTGGATCCACGGCGTCAGTTTCGCGCGCGCACAGGCGCCCGAGAGCCTGCTCGACAAGTTTCCGCCACCCGTTCCCGGCGCCGTCAACATCGCCATGCTGCACACCTCGCTGGCAGGTGCCGAGGGCCATGACGTCTATGCCCCCTGTTCGGTGGCCGAACTCGCCGCCATGGGCTTCGACTACTGGGCGCTGGGCCACGTCCACAAGCGCCAGGTCCATGCGCGGGCGCCCTTCATCGTCATGCCCGGCATGCCGCAGGGCCGCGACATCGGTGAAGCGGGACCGAAATCGGCAACCTTGATCGCCATCGACGGCCATGCGCTGGAGATCCGAGAGATCGCGACGTCGGTGGCCGAGTTCGCCGCGCTGGAGATCGACGTTTCCGCCATCGGGGACGACGACGGCCTTCGTGCCCTGCTGAGGGAGCGCCTTGCCGCCCTGGCCTCCGCCACGGAAGCCGATGCGGGCATCGTGCGCGTCACGCTGACGGGCACGCCGGCCCGGCACTGGCAGATCCTGCGCGACCGCGACATCTGGCAGGAAACCGCGGCCGACCTGGCGCGCCAGACCGGCCGTCTCTGGCTGGAAAAGCTGGTCCTTGAACTTTCCGCCCCGGCCAGGACGGCGCCGGGAGCGGCCGCGACCGACGAACTGGCACGCCTGATGGACGCGATCAGCCGGGAACCGGGATTTGCCGCATCCGTCGGGGAAGAGGTGGAAGCCGTCCTCTCGGAACTTCCGGCCCATCGCCGCAACGCGCTGATACCGGAAGAAGACGCGGCGGCCGCGCTTGGCGAGCGTCTCCTCGCGTCGGGTGCCAGGCGGCTGATCGCCCGGATGAAGGGGGCTGCCGGATAATGCGGATCCGCCGCCTTGATCTCGATTTTTTCGGCCATTTCACCGCCCGCCGCTTCGACTTCGGCGAGACCGGTGGCGGCGCCGACTTCCACATCATCCATGGCCCGAACGAGGCGGGAAAGACCACCACCAAGGAGGCGTTCCTGCGCCTGCTCTACGGCTTTCCGCTGCGCGAGCCCTATGATTTCCAGCATCAGCGCAAGAACCTGCGCGTTTCCGGCCTGCTGGAGACGCCGGAAGGCCTGCGCGCCTTCACCCGCCTGTCCACCCGCAACGCTTCCCTCGTTGACGCCGGCGGCACGCCGCTGCCCGAGAGCGCGCTTTCGGCTCATCTGGGCGGCCTGACGCAGGAGGATTACCGCAATCTCCTGTGCCTCGACGACGAGACCATCGAGCGTGGCGGCGAGGACATCGCCAATGCCAGGGGCGATATCGGACGGTTGCTGTTTTCCGCAGCCGCGGGCGTCGCCGATCTGTCCGGCGTGCTGGATCACGCGCGCGCGGAGGCCGACACGCTCTACCGCAAGCGCGCCAGCACCACCCGCATGGCCGCCCTGAAGAAGGACCTGGCCGATGTGGAACGCCAGATCCGCGAGGGCGACGTCACTGCCAGCGCCTGGCGCAGGCTGCGCATGGCCCGCGACCAGGCGGCCGCGGAGGAAGGAACCATCCGCGCGGAGCGCGAGCGCCTGCGCCGGGAAGCCGCGGCCATCGACGCCCGCCGCCGTGCCCTGCCCCTTCTGGCCGAAATCGATGCCTTGGAGGAAGCCATCGCTCCCCATGCCGCCTTGCCCGGCCGCCTCGACATCGATGCTGAAACCCTTGTATCCCTGCTGACCGTCCAGGCGCGGGCCCTGCGCGACGCCGAACGGCTCGAACAGGAAATCGCCGAACTGGAAGATCTGCTGGCCGGCATTGCCCCGGACCCGGAAGACCTGCGCCTCGCCGGAAAACTGGACGACCTCGACACGTTGCGCAGCCGCTACGCGGCAGCCGGCCTCGACCTGCCCAGGCGGCGCATCGCCCTTCGCGACCTCCTTCATGACATGGGCCGCGCGGCGTCCGAACTGGGCGTGGGCGACGACGTTTCTCCCGCCTCGCTGGTCTGCCCGGCTGCGGGGTTGACCGCGCTGGAAGCGGCGCGCGAGGCATTGCGCACGGCCCTTCGCGATCGCGACGGCGAGGCCCGCGAGGTGGCGGCGCTGGAAGCGCGCCGCCGGGAAGCCTTGCAGGCATTGGAAGACCTCGAACGGGATGCTCCGCCCGCAACCGGCGTGAGCGCCCTGCTTGAGCGCCACGACGCCGACCGTCTCGCGCCGGCGCACGCCGCCGCCCTGCAGTCGGTGGAAGCCGCGCGCCTGCAACTGCGCGAAGCCCTCGACGCACTGGCACTGGCAGGCCGCAGCTTCGACACCGTTCCGCACTGTCCGTTTTCGCCGGAAGACGCCCGCGCCACGGCCGGGCGTCTGGATGCCCTGGACCGGAAGATCGCGGAACTGCGGGAACGCATTGCCGGCCATCGCGAGACGTCCGCCTTGAGCGCCGGCGAGATCGAGCGGCTGACCGCCGGCCGGGCCGTGATCGCCGACCACGACGCGATGGCCGCGATCGGCGAGCGCGACAGGCTATGGTCGGCCCACCGCGCAGCGCTGAGCGATGAAAGTGCCGCTGCCTTCGAGACATCCATGCGGCGCGTGGACGACATGGCGCAGAACCGCCTCGCCCAGGCCCGCGAACTGGCCGAATTGCGCCAGGCGGAGAAGGCGCTGGCGGAAGCCGATACGCTGCGTGCACAGGCCGAAGGGGAACTGGCCCGGCTGGAGGCTGAGAGGGCCGGCCTCGAAGCCGGGATTGCCAGCGCCGCAAGGGCCGCGGGCCTCGATCCGGAAACAAGCCCGGCCGCGTTCTTTCCGTGGGTCGACCGCCTGGCCGCGGCGGGGGCCGCCCATCAGCGGCTTGGGCGCATCCGCGAACAGCACCGCCCGGTGCTGGAGAAGGCGGATGCGCTGCTGTCGGCCTTGCGCCCCCTTCTCGACCGCGCCGACCCGGATTTCGAGACCTGTCTCGATGCGGCCCGCCGTCTGGCGGTGGCCGAGCGGGAACATGGCGACAAGGTCCGGGCAGCCAAAGAAAGGCTCGGCGCGCTGGACCGCGAACTTGCCGCGCGGCGCGAAAGGCTTGCCGCGCTGGAAGCGGAGGCGGGCAGGATGAGCGATAGCTGGACGGGACTCGTCACTGACCTCTTCGCGGGGCGCATCGCGCCGGGCGTGCTGGAGACGTCGCTGGAACCCTTGCGCGACCTGCGCGAACTGGAAACCCGGCGCGCGGCCGCCGAACGCCAGATTTCGGCGATGGAGGAAGACCGGCGGCAATTTTCAGAGGGCATCGCCGCGCTTGCCGCCAGCCGCGCCATGCCCGCCGGTGACGATCCGCTGGCCACCTTCGATGCGCTGCGCCAGCGTGCCGCAGCGGCCGCGCAGGCATTTTTCCGGCGACAGGAAATCGAAACCAGCCTGGAAAGGAAGACCGCGGCGCTGGCGGGCGCCCGCCAGGAACTGGACGACATCGACCTGCAGGTGCGCCAGTGGGGAGCCCTGTTCCCGGACGGGATTCCGGTTGCCACGCTCATCGAATTGCGCGCCGCCGTGACCCTCACGCAGGAAATCATCGACAAGCGCCATCAGCGCGATGCCCTTGTCCGACAGGTGCTCGACGCCCTTTCGGTGCCGGACATGGCAGCCGCCCGCGGGGCGTTGCGGGACGAAACCTCGGCCGGCCTGCTGGCCGGGGCGCAGGAACGTGCCGCCGACCTTGAAGCGATCGATGACCGCCTGACAAGGGCGACAGAAGCCCGGACATCGGCCGAGCGCGATCTCGCCGCCGTCACCGGCGATGCCGACATCGCCCTGCTGGTGGAACGCAAGGCGACGCTCGAAATCGAAATGGAGGAAACGGCGCTCGACTACCTGGAACTGACGCTCGGCCTGCGCCTGGCCGATGCCGCCATCCGCAGCTATCGCGATGCGCATCGCAGCGGCATGATGGCGGCCACCGAGGCCGTGTTCGCCACGCTCACCAATGGCGCCTACCAGCACTTGCGCAGCCAGCCGGACGGCGCGTCGGAGGTACTGCTGGTGGTTGACGCCTCGGGCGCTGCCAAGCGCGTCGAGGACCTGTCGAAGGGAACGCGCTTCCAGCTCTATCTCGCGCTGCGCGCCGCCGCCTACGAACAGCTTGGCGAACAGGGCATCCGCCTGCCCTTCTTCTGCGATGATATCTTTGAAACCTTCGACGAGGACCGCACCCGTGCCGCCTGCCGCATCATGGAGCGGATCGGCCGCAGCGGGCAGGCCATCTACCTGACCCACCACCGCCACGTCGTCGATATCGCCCGCGAAGTCTGTCCGGACGGCGTCAGGATCCACGAAATCGCCTGACCCGCGCCGCCCGGAACTACCCGGCCCATGCCGTCAGATGCCGTCAGACCTTTTCCAGCGCCACGGCGATGCCCTGGCCGACACCGATGCACATGGTCGCCAGCGCCAGCCTGCCGCCACGGTGATGCAGGTCGAGCGCCGCCGAACCGGTGATGCGCGCGCCCGACATGCCGAGCGGATGACCGAGCGCAATGGCCCCGCCATTCGGGTTCACATGATCCGCGTTGTCGGCGATTGCGAGATCCCGCAGCGTCGCCAGCCCCTGCGAGGCAAAGGCCTCGTTGAGTTCGATCACGTCGAAGGCCTGCGGCGTGAGGCCGAGCCGCGCGCACAGCTTCTTCGTCGCCGGTGCCGGGCCGAAGCCCATGATGCGGGGCGGCACGCCGGCGGTTGCGCCGCCGAGGATGCGCGCCACCGGCGTCAGGCCATATTTCTTCGCTGCCGCTTCCGAAGCGATGATCAGCGCCGCCGCACCGTCGTTGACGCCCGACGCATTGCCCGCCGTCACCGAACCGCCGGCCCGGAACGGTGCCTTCAGCGCAGCCAGCTTTTCCAGTGTAGTGGCACGCGGATGCTCGTCCTTGTCCACCACAACCGGATCGCCCTTGCGGCTCGGGATCGTCACCGGCACGATTTCCTTCGCCAGCCGCCCGTTTTCCTGCGCGGCGGACGCCTTCATCTGCGAGCGCAGCGCGAAGGCATCCTGGTCCTCGCGCGAGATGTTGAAGTCCTCGGCCACGTTCTCCGCCGTTTCCGGCATGGAATCGATACCATACTGCTTCTTCATCAGAGGATTGACGAAGCGCCAGCCGATGGTCGTGTCGTAGATTTCGGCGTTGCGCGAGAAGGCCGTATCGGCCTTGGGCATCACGAAGGGCGCACGGCTCATGCTTTCCACGCCGCCGGCGATCATGAGTTCCGCCTCGCCGGCCTTAATGGCGCGCGCCGCCATGATGACCGCGTCCATGCCCGAGCCGCACAGCCGGTTGACCGTGGTGCCCGTCACATCCACCGGCAGGCCGGCCAGCAGCAGCGCCATGCGCGCCACGTTGCGGTTGTCCTCGCCGGCCTGGTTGGCCGAGCCGTAGATGACGTCGTCCACCGCGCTCCAGTCGACGCCGCTGTTGCGCTCGGTGAGCGCACGGATCGGTACGGCGCCCAGATCGTCGGCGCGGACGGAGGAAAGCACGCCGCCGAAGCGGCCGATGGGTGTGCGGACATAGTCGCAGATGAAGGCGTCAGCCATGGGTGGTTTCTCTCCCTGGGGAAATCTCGGCGCCTTTGTCGCGATTTATGCGGTCCTGCGCAAGTGCATTGCACAAGATGATCAGTCCAGGGTGCGCCGGAAACGCATGAGCGCAAGCCCGGCATAGATCAGCACGAACAGGATCAGCGCCAGCATGCTGGAAGCCACCGCCGGGAGCTCCGCGCCCTTCAGCATGACGGCGCGGATCAGGCGCAGGAAATGGGTCAGCGGAAAGATCTCGCCGAGGTACTGCGCCCAGACCGGCATCCCGCGATAGGGAAACATGAACCCGGACAGGAGCAGGGACGGAAGAAAGAAGAAGAATGTCAGCTGCATGGCCTGCATCTGGCTCCTCGCGGCGGTCGAGATCGTATAGCCGAGAAGCACCAGGGCGAGCACGAAGATGAAGATGCCGGTCAGCAGCAGGCCCATCGAGCCGAAGAACGGCACGGCGAAAAGTAGCCGCGCCGCCCCCAGCACCACCGCCACCTGGACAGAGCCGACAACCAGATAGGGCAACACCTTGCCCAGCATGATCTCGCCGGGTGTCGCAGGCATGGCGAGCAGGTTTTCCATCGTTCCGCGTTCCGATTCCCGTGTCAGCGCCATGGAGGTCATCATGACCATCGTCATCTGCAGGATCACGCCGAGCAGGCCGGGAACGATGTTGTATTGCGTGATTCCCTCAGGATTGTAGCGCCGGTGCACGACGATGTCGGGCGGCTGCGGGACACCGGCGCCGTCCACGGCGCTGTCGCCGCGCTCGCGCTGCAATGCCTGGGCGGCCACGGTGGAAAGCGTGGAGATCGCGCCGGATGCGACGGAAGGGTCGGTGGCATCGGCCTCGATGAGCAATTGCGGATGATCGTTCTTGAGCACCCGCGTGCCGAAATCGGAGGGGATCGTGATGACGAAGGACACATCGCCCGAAGCCAGCATCGCCTCTGCCTTGCGCGCATCCGAGCCGTGCAGGACGAAGCGGTAGTAGCCCGTGTTTTCCAGCGCCGTCACCATGGCGCGGGTGAACCGGTCCTGGCTGAAGGCGACAAGCGCGGCCGGCAGGCCCTTGGGGTCGTTGTTGATCGCGTAGCCGAACAGCACGAGTTGCATCAGCGGCACGCCCAGCATCATGGCGAAGGTGACGCGGTCCCGGCGCATCTGGATGAATTCCTTGGCCAGCATGGCCCCGAGCCTTGCGAGGGAGAACCAGCGGTTCATGTCATGTTGTCCCGCGACTGTGCCATGAAACGGATGAAGACGTCCTCCAGGCTGGTCTCGCCGCGCCGCGCCCGCGAGCCGGTCTGCCGGGCCGCGCTCTTGACCGTGCGTTCCAGGGTTTCGGCATCGGCGCCGACGACGTGGATCGTCGCCCCGAACGGCGCCACCTGGTCGACGCCCGGCGCACCCGACAGGGCCCGGACCGCCGCGGTCAGGTCTCCGCCCTCCACCACCCAGGTGGTCAGCCGGGCGTCCGCGACCACCTCAGCCACGGTGCCGCTGGCCAGCAGCCTGCCATAGGAAATGTAGTGGATGCGATGGCAGCGTTCCGCCTCGTCCATGTAGTGGGTGGAAACGAGCACGGTCAGCCCGTCGGCGGCCCGCGCATGGATCTCGTCCCAGAAATCACGCCGCGCCTTCGGATCGACGCCCGCCGTCGGTTCGTCCAGCAAAAGCAGGTCCGGCTTGTGCATGAGGCAGGCGGCCAGCGCCAGCCGCTGTTTCCACCCGCCGGACAACGTGCCGGCCAGCTGGTTGCGGCGGCTGGTCAGGCCGAGATCCTCGAGCGTGTCGGCCACCGCGCCCCGCGGCAACTGGTAGAGCCTTGCCACGAAGCGCAGGTTCTCGGCGATGGAAAGGTCTTCGTAAAAGGAAAAGCGCTGCGTCATGTAGCCGGTCTTGAGCTTGATGGCGCGGGCCTCCGTGCGCATGTCATGGCCGAGCACCGTGCCCTCGCCTTCGTCGGCGGTCAGCAATCCGCACATGCAGCGAATGGTCGTGGTCTTGCCCGAACCGTTCGGACCCAGGAATCCGGCGATTTCCCCTTTTGCAACATCCATCGAAACGTGATCCACGACGGCCCGGCCGCCGAAGCGTTTCACAAGGTCCCTGACCGAGATCGCCGGCTCGCTCATCACGGACGGTCCGGCAGGCGCACATCCACGATCTGGCCCGGCTTGAGACGGGCCGCGCCCTCGCCGTCGGGCCTTGCCTCGACCAGGTAGACGAGCTTCTGCCTGTTCTCCAGCGAATAGATGACCGGCGGCGTGAACTCCGGCTCATCGGCCACATAGGAAACGGTGGCGGTCATGCCGTCCGCGCAGCCGTCGCAGGAGAGCGGCAGCACGGTGCCCCGGCCGATGCCCCGGAAGAAACCCTCCGGAACATAGATCTTCAGTTTGACGGCACCGTCCGGCAGCAGGGCAAGCACGGGAGCCTGCGGACCGGCCAGTTCGCCCGGATTGCGGATCACGTCGGTGACCTGCCCGGATTCCGGCGCCATGATTTCGCGATTGTCCAGCCGCCAGCGGGCGTTTTCCAGCGCGGCACCGGCCTGGTCACGCTGGGCCTTGGCGGCCTTGATCTCGTCGGCGCGGGCCGGCAGGCGCGCGACCTTCAGATTGGCCTGCAGTTCGCGCACCTTGGCCTGCGCCACCGCCAGGGCGGTGCTCGCATCGTCAAGCGAGGCTTTCGTGGCGACGCCACGCCGTTCCAGGTCTTCCATGCGCGAAACGGTGCGCATGGCCTCCTCGCGCTGGGCTTCCGCCGAATTGAGCGCGGCTTCGATGACCGCGATTTCCTCCGGCCGTTTTCCCTGGCTGATATTGGCAAGCTGGCTTTCGGCCTGCGCCAGCGCTGCCTCCGCCTGGGCGACGGCGATTTTCGCGTCGCGCTTTTCCATCTCCGCCAGCGGCGCACCCTTCGCCACACGGTCGCCGCGCCTGACATGCAGGACGTCGATCCGTGCGGTCTCGATGGGCGCCACCAGCACCGTTTCAGCCTCGGCATAGCCGGTGACGAGGTTTTCCGCCGGTGCGCAGGCCATGAACCAGCCAGCAACGAACGGTATGGCGCACACGAGTTCCATCATGGCAGTCTCTCCCTTCTCGCCGCGATCATCCCGGCAAGGTTGGCCTTCACGGTCCGGGAAAGCTGCTCGCGCTCCGCCGGTCCGATCGCCTCCCAGTCCATGCGGGCCAGCACGACCGGCTGGCCGATGCGAAAATACAGGAGCTGGCCAGCCAGCGCGAAGACGGCGAGGCGGGTATCCGCGCTGGCAGGATCCGTGCCCGCCGCCGCGGCGAACACGCGGCAAAGGCCCGTATGAACCGGGGTGATGAACCGGTTCAGCAACACATCGAACACCGCCCCCTGCTCGCCGATTTCCCGCAGGATGAAGGAACTGAGGGACCGGCCCTCCGGACTGGCGATGATCCGGTCGATGAAGCGGTCGATGACGCCCTCGAGAAAGGTGTGCGCACGCTGCGGATCGCCGCCCGGATCGAATTGCGCCGCCGCACCCGCGACATGGGAAATGCGCGACGCCACCGCCTTGGCACAGGCTTGGCGCAGTCCTTCCTTGCCGCCGAAATGATAGGCGATGGACGCCACGTTCGTGCCCGCCATGGCCGCGATTGCGCGTGTCGATGTGGCGGCAAAGCCGTCGCGCCCGAACAGCGTGAGCCCTGCCTGGACAAGGGCTTCGCGCGTTTCGTCCGCGCCACTCCTGTTGCTTCTGGTCTCTGTCATGCCACGCCCTTTCCCATACCTTTTTAATCAATCGATTGATTGAAAACAAGACATCGGATGGAGCCGTTTTGCCGGCCAGCCGTCCTTCGCTGAATTCGAACGCGCCGGTACCGGGCTAGCGCCTGTCATTGTCCGCCGGTCGGACGCGGCCAGGGAAAGGGCATCAGCGCCGTGAGCTTGATTTCATTCCGTCCGCCCCGCGCCTGCCGGGCTCGAGGTCATCGTCCTCGTCGTGGAGAATGCGTTCGGCCGCTCCGTCGAGATCTTCATACTGGCCGCTCTTCAGCGACCAGAGAAAGGCACCCAGGCCGAGCGCGCCAAGCAGCAGGGCGATGGGGATGAGGTAGATCAGCACATTCATGTGCCCGCTCCTATTCGCCAGGCTCCAGCCGCGCCGCGCCGCCGGCGGCGGTTTGGGGCTGCGGCAGGTCCGGCGTGCGCGACGCCATGAGGCGCATGGCGTTGGAAATGACAAGGATCGAGGATCCCGACATGGCCACAGCCGCGACCAGCGGCGTGACCAGGCCCATGATCGCCAGCGGCACGGCGATGATGTTGTAGACGATGGCGATGGCGAAATTCTGCCGGATCAGGCTGCCGGCCTTGCGCGAGACGGTGAGCGCCACGGGCACGGCTTCGAGCGAATCGCGCAGGAATACGAAATCCGCCGCATTGCGGCCGATATCGGCGGCTGTCGCGGGTGCCATCGAAACATGGGCGGCATTCAGTGCAGGCGCGTCGTTCAGTCCGTCGCCCACCATGAGCACCTTCCGGCCTTGCGCGGAAAGGCTGCGCACCGCCTCCACCTTGGTTGCCGGCATCATGCCGGCGTCGAAATCGGCAATGGCCAGCCGGTTGGCGATGTCGGCCACGGCGTGACGGTGATCGCCCGACACGATCCGCGATGGCAGGCCGGCACCCGCCAGCGCGCGCACCGCTTCCGCCGCGCCGGGACGCAACTGGTCGGAAAAGCGGAACACGGCCATTTCCTTGCCATCGAGCGAGAGCGTGGTCGCGGTCAGGCCGTCGGTCGGGCTGCCGTTATCGCTCTGCACGGCCCAGTCCCTGCGCCCAAGACGCCAGACGCCGTCGGCGCTTGACGCCTCAAGGCCCTGGCCGGGGAATTCGCGAATGCCGTCAAAGCCCTGGGCGCCGTCGCCGCGATAGGCCGCGAGCGCCTGCGCCAGCGGGTGACGGGAATGGCTGGCAAGATCGGCCGCCACCGCCAGGAGATGGGGCGGAATGCTCGCGGCATCGGCCAGCCGCGGCCGGCCCATGGTCAGCGTTCCGGTCTTGTCGAACAGCACCGCGTTCGCTTCTGCCAACCGCTCCATCGCGCTTCCGTCCTTGACCATGATGCCGCGCTCGAAGAGCCGCCGCGCCGCCACCACCTGCACGATGGGAACGGCAAGGCCGAGTGCGCAGGGGCAGGTGATGATCAGAACCGCGATGGCAATCGTCAGCGACTGGTGCCAGTCGCCCGTCGCCCAGAACCAGCCGATGAAGGAAAGCAGGGCGGTCAGGTGCACGACCGGCGCGTAAAGCTGCGCGGCGCGGTCGGCGATGCGCCGGTAGCGGGCCTTGCCGCCCTCCGCCGCCTCCATCAGGCGCACCATTTCCGCCAGGAAGGAATCCTCTGCCCGCGCCGTCGCCTCGATGGTCAGCGGTCCGGTGAGGTTCAGCGTGCCGGCACGCACCGCCATGTCACGCGTCACCGCCTGCGGCGCGCTCTCGCCGGAAACCAGCGAGCAGTCGAGATCGGACCGGCCTTCGAGAACGCGCCCGTCCACGGGCACGCGGTCGCCGGCGCCGAGCAGGATGCGCATTCCGGGCTCGATCTCGCCGGCCGCCACCCAGCGCCGGCTGCCCGCCCCGTCCTCTGTCAGAGCGCCCCGCGCCGCCATCCGCGCCAGCCCCTTGACCGCCGTGCGTGCGCGCTCGCGCATCACATGGTCGAGGGTGCGGCCGATCAACAGGAAGAACAGCAGCATGACCGCTGCGTCGAAATAGGCATGTTCGCCGTGGTTCAGCGTGTCGTAAAGGCTCATCCCGTAGGCGAGCAGCACGCCGATGGAGATCGGCACATCCATGTTGGTGCGCCCGTGCTTGAGAACGCTCCATGCCGAGGAAAAGAAGATCCGGCCGGAATAGGCAAGCGCCGGGATGGCGATGATTGCCGAGATCAGGTGAAAGACGTCGCGCGTGGCCCCTTCCGCGCCGGACCACACCGAGACCGACAGGAGCATGATGTTGCCGGCCGCGAACCCGGCCACCGCGACGGCGCGCAGCAGCTTCGACAATTCGCTGTCACGGCCCTGGGCCTCGAAATCGAAGATATGCGCCGGATAGCCGATCGACGCCAGGGTCTGGCAGAACGGCGGCACTGTCGCGCCGTCGTCGCGCCATTGCACCACGAGACGGCGGGTCGACAGGTTCACGCGCGCCGAGACCACGCCTTCGACCTTTGCGAGCGCGTTCTCGACGGCGACGATGCAGGCACCGCAATGCACGCCCGGTACGGAAAGATCGTTCTGGCGCACGCCCTCGCCCACGGGCCGGCTTGCATCCCGCAACTCCTCGTCAAGTGGCAGGGAGTTGAGTTCGCAGGCTTCGCCTTCCGTTCCGGGCGCGCAGCAGCTCATGCTATTGTGCTCCTTCGCCCTTCACGAAGATGCGAACGGCGTGGCGGTAGGGCGTATCCAGTCCGGCTTCGGCCAGCACTTCCACCACCCATTGGCCATCTGCCAGATGCGTGGTCGCAGTGTGTATCCCGTCTCCGGCATCCGCGAGCACGACGATCTGGTCCATCCCCTCGTGCGCAGGCCGCATCAGCTTGACCTTGATCCCATTGGTGACAACCGGCGCGCCCTTGGCGTCCAGCAGCGTGAAACGCAATTGGCCGCCCTCATAGGCGACGGACGGATGCCAGCCGAGCGCGGCATGGGCGCGGGCAATGTCCTGTTTCCCGTTGAAGAGCTGGCTCTCCACATAGGAATTCTTGACCACCAGCCCCGACCAGGTGGAATTGGCGAAATAAGCCAGCGTCAGATTGACCGAAATGATGGTGCCGAAAAACAGCACCAGCACGGCCAGCATGTGCTTTCCGGTGAATTCGCGTCCTGCCGTCTTGCCGTCCATTGTCACTGCTCCGGGCTGAAGAAATTGGCGCTGTACACGTCACGTTCGTTGGACTGCTTGTCCTCGGCGATGAAGCGGAACGTCGCGTCGCCGTCCAGTGCATAGTCGCGCGGCATGGTGACGAATACCTTGAGGCTGCGGATCCTGTCCGGCTCGACCGGAACGGCATAGCTGTAGCCGCCCGAGAACTGCGGCAGTTCGGGGATGTCGAGCATGGCGCCCGGCAGGCCCTCGATCTTCAGCAGGATCGTGCGCGGCTCGGGGATCATGTTCAGCAGCTTGACCGAGTAACCGTTGCGGATCGACCCGTCGGAGAGCTTCACGAACTGCGGATTGCGGTCATGCAGCACATTCACTTCCAGCCGGTCGCGTGATCCCAGCGAAACCAGCAACGCCACGCCGATGGCCGACCATGCCGCCAGGTAGATGAGCGTGCGCGGCCGCGCCAGTGTGCGCCAGCGGAAATGCCGCACATCGGGTACCAGCTTGCCGTCCGCCCCGTAGACCCGGCGCGGGTCGGCCGGATGCGCGCCGTTCTCGGTCGCAAGCGCCATGTTGTGCGCATAGGTGTTGAGCGTGGTGTAGGAGATGAGCCCGCGTTCCTTGCCCAGCTTGTCCATGATCTGGTCGCAGGCGTCGATGCACAGCGCGCAGGTGATGCATTCGAGCTGCAGGCCGTCGCGGATGTCGATGCCCATCGGGCAGACCGCCACGCAGGCATTGCAATCGACGCAATCGCCGACCAGTTCGCCGCGCGCCGCCATCTTCTTGGCGTGCTTGGACCGGGGCTCGCCGCGCCAGCCATTATAGGTGACGGTCAGCGAATGCTCGTCGAGCATCGCCGCCTGCACGCGCGGCCAGGGGCACATGTAGGTACAAACCTGTTCGCGCATGATGCCGCCGAACGTGTAGGTCGTCGCTGTCAGGATCGCGACGGTGATGTAGGCGACAGGCGCGGCCTGCCCCGTCACGAAATTGACAAGCAGCGTCGGGGCATCGGCGAAATAGAAGATCCAGGCGCCGCCGGTGGCCACCGCGATCAGGAGCCAGATCGCGTGCTTGACGACACGCTTTGAGATCTTGTCGAAGGTCCATGGCGCGTTCTCAAGGCGCATCCGGGCGTTGCGGTCGCCCTCGACGGCGCGCTCCACGACCAGGAACAGGTCCACCCAGACCGTCTGCGGACAGGTATAGCCGCACCAGGCGCGCCCCACCGCGGAGGTGACCAGGAACAGGCCGATGCCCGCCATGACGAGCAGGCCGGCGACGTAGAAGAATTCCTGCGGCCATATCTCGATGAAGAAGAAATAGAACCGGCGATTCGCCATGTCGATCAGGATCGCCTGATCCGGAGCGAAGGGTCCGCGATCCCAGCGCAGCCAGGGCGTGAGGTAATAGATGCCGAGGGTGATGGCCATGACCAGCCACTTGAACCGGCGGAACTGGCCCTCGGCCCGCTTGGGGAAAACCTTCTTGCGCGCCGCGTAGAGCGGCTGGCGCACCTTGGCCGAATTGACCGGCGTCGCATCCAGCGGCTGGACATCCGGCTGTTCTGCCGGCGTACCGGCTTCCGCCTCGTTGGCCTTGGTGTGCTTGATGTCAGGTGTCGCCGTATCCATGCCCGGTCTTGCTCCGCTCCCGTTGCGTGGCTTGTGTCCCCAAATGGCCAGTGTCCCGGAAGAATGGACCGGCCGCCTGGAACAGCAACGCAACGCTAATGATGTATCTTGCCGTCACGTTTACGCGCCGAAGATGAGCCCTGCGTTGACATGGGTCAAACCCCCGATGGACAGACGCGACGTTTTCACTCACCGGCTGATGTGAAGACGGCCCGGCTAGGCATGCCGGGCCGTCTCGATGCGTGGCGCCAGCCCAAGCGGGAGGCGCGCCGGATCAGCTGCCGCCGCCCAGCGAATGGACGTAGACGGCCAGTTCCTTGACCTTCGTTTCACCCAGGCGCGATACCCATGCCGGCATCACGCCATGCTTGGGATTGCGGATCTGGGAAGCGATGGCCTCCTCGCTGGAGCCGTAGAGCCACAGCGCATCGGCCAGGTTCGGCGCACCGAGTTCCACCATGCCCCGGCCGTCATCGCCGTGACAGGCCGCGCAATTGTCGGCAAAGATCGTCGCGCCTTCCTCGGCGGCCGCGGGATCGGACGCCGTGCCCGACAGGCTGGCGACATAGGCCGCGACCTGGCGGATCTGGTCGCCCTCCAGCATTTCGCCGAAGGCCGGCATTTCCGAGATGCGCGTATCGTCATCCTGGTCATAGCGCACGCCATGGGCGATGGTCTGGTGGATGGCTTCGATGTCGCCGCCCCAGATCCAGTCGTCGTCGTTCAGGTTCGGATAGCCCGGACCGCCCGTCGCGCCGGAACCGTGGCACTGCGAGCAATAGACCTTGAAGGTCGAACCGCCCGCCGCCGTGGCGAAGGTGCGCATCTCGTCGTCCGCCAGGATGCCGGCCAGATCGGTATTGGCGATCTTTTCGACCATGCCCGCCTTGGCGGCCTCCGCCTCGGTCATTTCGGTGGCCACGGCGCCTCGGCTGGACCAGCCGAGCACGCCCTGCGTGTTGCCCGTCAGCCCCGGCCAGGCCGGATAGGCGATCGTGTAGCCGATGGCCCAGATGATCGTGGCGTAGAAGGTCCACAGCCACCACCGCGGCAGCGGGTTGTTCAGTTCGCGGATGCCGTCCCACTCGTGACCGGTGGTCTCGACGCCGCTGACTTCGTCAATGTGTTTCTCGCTCATGGTTCAGTCCTCTCGGAGCGGGATACGGGAAGCCTCGTCGGCCTGGCGTTTCGAGCCGGGCCGCAGGAAGACGAACGCAACCACACCCACGAAGACGAGGAACAGGAAGAGCAGTCCCCAGCTGTCGGCGAAAGTGCGCATGGTCTGGTAATCGAGGTCCATATCCTGGGCTCCCTTAGCGATAATTGGCTTCGGCGTCGTAGCTCTCGAAATCGACGAGCGTGCCGAGCATCTGGAGATAGGCCACGAGGGCATCCATTTCCGTCAGCTTCGCCGGATCGCCGTCGAAATCGCCGAGCTTGGCCTTGGGATAGCGTTCCTCCACCCCCGACGTGTCGGCGTCAGGATTGGCCTGGGCGATCATGTCCGCCTGCGCGTTCTCGATCATCGCGTCATCATAGGGAACGCCAAGCATGGCGTTGGTCTTCAGATGTGCCGCGATGTCGTCGGTGCGAAGCTCCGTCGTCGCCAGGAAGGAATAGCTCGGCATGATCGATTCCGGCACCACCGAGCGCGGCTCGATGAGGTGCTGGACGTGCCATTCGTTGGAATAGCGGTCGCCCACGCGCGCCAGGTCCGGCCCGGTGCGCTTGGAACCCCACTGGAACGGATGGTCGTACATCGATTCCGCGGCCAGGCTGTAATGGCCGTAACGCTCCACCTCGTCGCGGAACGGACGGATCATCTGGCTGTGGCAGACATAGCAGCCTTCGCGGATGTAGATGTTGCGGCCGGCCAGTTCGAGCGGCGAATAGGGACGCATCCCCTGCACCTTCTCGATCGTGTTCTGCAGCCAGAACAGTGGTGCGATCTCGACCAGACCGCCGATGGTGACCACGAGGAAGCTGAGGACGAGGAGGAGCGTGGCATTGCGCTCCACCTTGTCATGCTTCGCAAGAAGGCCCTTTTTCTCTTCGTTTGCCATGATGAATGGACCTCCTTATTCGGCCGGCGCGGCGGCAGGGGCAGAAACGAAGCCCTGCTCCTCGCGCTGGTAGCCGAGAATGGTCATGGTGAGGTTGTAGGCCATGATGATCGCGCCCACGAGGTAGAGCAGCCCGCCGAGCGTGCGCAGCGCGTAATACGGATACATGGCGGCCACGGACTCCGCGAAGGAGTACACGAGGAAGCCCTGATCGTCGTATTCACGCCACATCAGGCCCTGCTGGATACCGGCAACCCACAGCACGGCGGCGTAGATCACGATGCCGAGCGTGGCGAGCCAGAAATGCCAGGTGACGAGACGCAGGCTGTAAAGCCGCTCGCGATGCCACAGTTTCGGTACCAGGTAGTAGATCGCGCCGAACGAGATCATGCCCACCCAGCCGAGCGCGCCGGAATGCACGTGGCCGATGGTCCAGTCCGTATAGTGGGACAGCGAGTTGACCGCCTTGATCGACATCATCGGACCCTCGAAGGTCGACATGCCGTAGAAGGCGACGGCGATGACCATCATGCGGATGATCGGGTCGGTGCGGATCTTGTCCCAAGCGCCCGAGAGCGTCATCAGGCCGTTGATCATGCCGCCCCAGGACGGCATCCACAGCATGATGGAGAACACCATGCCCAGCGTCTGCGCCCAGTCCGGCAACGCCGTGTAGTGCAGGTGGTGCGGGCCGGCCCAGATATAGAGGAAGATCAGCGCCCAGAAGTGGATGATCGACAGCCGGTAGGAATAGACCGGACGGCCGGCCTGCTTCGGGATGAAGTAGTACATCATGCCCAGGAAGCCCGCGGTCAGGAAGAAGCCCACCGCGTTGTGGCCATACCACCACTGCGTCAGCGCGTCCTGCACGCCCGAGAAGGCCGAATAGGACTTCGAACCCAGGAACGAGACCGGGATGGCCAGGTTGTTGACCACGTGCAGCATGGCGATGGTCACGATGAAGGAGAGATAGAACCAGTTGGCCACGTAGATGTGGGGTTCCTTGCGCTTGTAGATCGTCCCCAGGAACACAAGCAGATAGGCCACCCAGACCACCGTCAGCCACAGGTCGACATACCATTCCGGCTCGGCATATTCGCGGCCGGCGGTGCCCCCCAGCAGATAGCCGGTCGCTGCCATGACGATGAAGAGCTGGTAGCCCCAGAAGACGAACCAGGCCAGGCTGCCGCCGAACAGGCGCGCCCGCGAGGTGCGCTGGACCACGTAGAACGACGTCGCGATCAGGGCGTTGCCGCCGAAGGCGAAGATGACGGCGGACGTGTGCAGCGGACGCATGCGGCCGAAGTTGAACCACGGTTCGATGTTCAGGTCCGGCCAGGTCAGCTGCGCGGCGACGACGACGCCGACGAGGAAGCCGACCACGCCCCAGAACATGGTGGCGATGGTGCCATAGCGCACCGGTCCGTCCATGTAGCCGGACGTATCCTCTTTCGGCGCTCCGGCGAAGGAGGTGCGCCGCATCAGGATGACGGTGAAGATGGCGAGCGTTAGAGCAAGAATGCCCATGTGTGCCTGGAAGAGGCTGTCATGGGCGAAGGCCGCACCGAGAACTGCCAGGAACGTGGCAATCACCAGCGCGACGATTTCGGCCGCGAATGTCATGAGTTTGACCCCCTCACGAGTCTGTACGGGTTAAACGATCCCGGAGCACGCCTCCGCGATCTTGAGCTGAGCAATGCGATGCAAGGGTGACAGCCGCATTGATCTTGATCAAGGTCGGTAAATTGGTTCGTTGGCATAAACCATGCGGCATAGTTTCCTCTTGAGTAGGTCAGGGCATGGCAGGCACAACGATCAAGGCTGACAGCCTGTGGGACCAGCAGGGTTTGTCGCGCTTCGGCGGCGACGCCATCGAGGCCTTCGCGCGGGCTCACGAAGACAAGCTGTCGCTTTGCCAGACGCTTGAGGAAATCGCCGATTCGCTGCCCGACGAGGTGGACAAGCAGAAGTGCAAGCTCGCTGCCCGCGAGATCTGGCCCCTCCTGCGCAGCGTCCACAGTTTCGAGGAGAAGATCATCTTCCCGGCACTGGCCGACCGCTTGGCACACCTTTCCGGCATCGAGCAAACCATCGCCCGGCTGAAATCGGAACATGCCGAGGACGAGTGTTATGCCGAGGAACTCACCGATACGCTGCTCTTGCTGGGCGCCGGGGACAAGGGCGTGAATTTCGACGCGGTGGGTTACATGCTGCGCGGATTCTTCGAATCGGTGCGCCGCCACGTCGCCTTCGAGCGCGAAATCGTCCTCCGCCTTGTCAACGACAGGGAGATGGCAGGCGACACCGGGCGGCAGACCCATTGAGGCATCGAGGCGCCGCGAAAGCGGAATTTACATGCTGGCGCGTTCGTCGAGCCGTTCGAGATCGGGCACCGTGATGTGACGGTTGTTCTCGATGTGGATCACGCCGTCCTTGCGCAGCTTCGTCAATTGCCGGCTGACCGTCTCGATCGTCAGGCCAAGGAAATCGGCGATGTCCGCGCGCGTGAGCGGCAGGTCGAACGTGATCGGGCCGTCATGCGTCGGCGCGTCGGGATCGACATTGATCGCGATCAGGTGAAGGAAGCTGGCCACCTTTTCCGCCGCCGTCTTGCGGCCGAGCGTGAGCATCCAGTCGCGCGCCTCGTCCAGTTCCTTCAGGGTCTGCTCCAGCAGCTTGTGCTCCAGATCCGGCGACTGGTCGATCATCCGGTCGATCAGCCCCTTGGAGAAGCTGCAAAGCTCCACCTCGGTCGCCGCTTCCGCCGAAAACCGGCTCGAGCGCGAAAAGGGGCGGCCCAGGAAATCCGGGGCAAACTGCAGCCCGACGATCTGCTGGCGTCCGTCCGACAGCATCTTGGTCAGCTTGACCACGCCGCCGATCACGTTGGCATATTGGGAGACATCCTGCTCCTCGCCGACAAGTTCGGTCCCGGGCGTGACCTTGCGGCGCACGGAGTGCTTTGAAAGATTGACGAGCTGTTCGGTGTTCAATGCGCCGCACACGCCACGATGGCGTGCTTCACACGCCTGGCAAAGGGCCGGTACACCGGTCGTATGTACGTCGTCGCGCACTTTCTTGTCCATGCTCGGTTTTTACCAGCGCTGCTTTGCAATAGCCATACCGCAATTGCATCATTTTAGCAGCTGACGCGACAATCTGACGCGCGATGTCACGGACACCGGCTTGCCTGCATTTTCCCGTTGTTTGATGCGGATCAACGATTTAATGCCCTTGATTGCGTATGGAGGCCATCTGGTCGATTTTTTGGAACGGATGCGCCATGCACAGCGGACTTATCGAGCGGTATGCCAAGCCGGTTCCGCGCTACACGAGTTACCCCACCGCGCCGCATTTCACGCCCGATATCGACGCCTCGGCCTACCGGTCATGGCTCGAGGCGATCACGCCGGGCACGCCCGTCTCGCTCTATGCCCACATCCCGTTCTGCGACCGCCTGTGCTGGTTCTGCGGCTGCACCACGAAACAGGTGCAGCGCTACGATCCGGTGGAGGTCTATCTCGGATCGCTGCGCGCCGAGATCGCCCATGCCGGCGATGCGGTCACCCGCCAGGCCTCCGTGACCGCCATGCATTTCGGCGGCGGCTCGCCGACCATGCTCAAGGCGGCCGACATCCGCCTGCTGGGAGAAACGCTGCGCGACCACTTCTGCTTCGCGCCCGGTGCCGAAATCTCGGTCGAGATGGATCCCAATGACATGACGGAGGATCGTTTCGACGCCTATGCCTCCATCGGCATGACGCGCGCGAGCCTCGGCGTCCAGGATTTCGACCCGGCCGTGCAGAAGGCGATCAACCGCGAACAGACCGTGGAACAGACCCGCGCGGTCGTTGACGGCGTGCGCCGGCGCGGCGTCGGATCGGTCAACCTCGACATCCTCTACGGCCTGCCGCACCAGACGGTGGAGAGCATCGAGAGAACGGTACGGGCCTGCCTCGCCATGGAGCCCGACCGGATCGCGCTGTTCGGCTACGCGCATGTCCCGTGGATGAAGAAGCATCAGACCATGATCGACGAGTCGGTCCTGCCCGGCCTCGTGGAACGCTTCCGCCAGCAGGACCATGCGGCCGGCCTCCTGCGCGAGGCGGGCTATGTGACCATCGGTTTCGACCATTTCGCCAGACCCTCCGACAGCATGGCGAGGGCGTTGGAGGACGGAACCCTCAAGCGCAATTTCCAGGGCTATACCACCGATGACGCGCCGGTCCTCATCGGGTTGGGCGCTTCCGCGATCGGGCAGTTGCCCCAGGGCTACGTCCAGAATTCGCCGGCGTCCGGCGACTACCAGCGCCGCATCGCCAATGACGGTTTCGCCACAGTGCGTGGCGTGCGCCTGAACGGCGAGGATGTCATGCGCCGCGCCGTGATCGAGAAGCTGATGTGCGATTTCGCCTTCAGCCGCGAATGGGTGCTCGACACCTTCGGCGCATCCGCGCGCGCGATCCTCGCGGAAGCCGACGGCCTGGTCGCGTCCGACCGAGACGGCCTGTTCGCGCGCGACGGTGCGACCTATCGCGTCACCGAAACCGGACGGCCTTTCGTCCGCGTCATCGCGGCCCATTTCGATGCCTACCTTCACAGGGGCGCGGCACGTCATTCCGCAGCGGTCTGAGGAGGCCAGGGTTCCGGGCCTGGCGGTCCGTTCATTGCGAATGGAAACGCCGCGGACGGGATGTCCGCGGCGTCTCTTTTTTCAGCGCAGGGAACGACGGCCGATTACTGGCGGGCCTGCTCCTTGAACACGCCGTCCTCGACCTTGGAGATCACGATGATGTCGCCGCCCTGGTGGTCGCCGGGGCCGAACTTGATGTCGGCGTCAGCGATCACGTCACGGAACTCCAGCGACTCCATGCCCTTCTGGAAGCTCTCCGGCGTCAGGTCCTTGCCGGCTGCTTCGAGCGCCTTGACCAGCGTCTCCGCTGCGCCGTAGCCCAGGATCGCGGCCATGCCGGGTTCCTCGTTGTACTTGGCGACAAAGGCGTCATGCCACGCCTTGACCTCCGGGTTGTCCATGCGCGGCTTGTAGTCTGCCCAGCCGCCGGCCGCATAGTAGCCGTCGGTGATGCCGCCCGGCTGCGAGGCGATGGCCTCGTGATAGGCCGCCGAGGAACCGAGGAAGGAAACGTCGTTCCAGCCCAGCTTCTTGGCCGTGGCCACCGCGATGATGGTCTGGCGCACGCCGAGCGCCGTGGCGACGATGTCGCAGCCGGCGTCCTTGAGCTTGGTCAGCGCGCCCACGAAGTCGGTCTCGTCCGGCTTGTGGGTGGTCTCCGTTGCCCATGTCTTGCCCAGTTCCTTGGCCTGGTCCACCGCCCCTTCCTGGATTTCCTTGCCGAAATCCGACGGGATGTACATGGCGCAGATTTCCTCGGCACCCTTCTCCTTCACCAGGTAATCGACGCCGGCGCGGATCTGGTCATAGTAGGACGAGAATCCGGCATACTTGTAGGTGATGTCGCCTTCCAGCATCTGGCGGGCCGAAGTCAGAGGCGCGATATTCGCCACCTTCTTGGCCTGCATCAGCGGGAAGCCGGCGATGTTGTGCGGCGTGCCGAGGTTCAGGATCATCGCGAACACGCCGTCCGAGTTGATCAGCTTGTTGAAGTTCGCCACCGCCTTGGGCACCTGGTACTGGTGATCCTCGACGATCATGCGGATCTTGCGGCCATGGATGCCGCCTGCCTCGTTGACCTCGTCGAACCTCATCTGCGCGGCCTTGATGGCTTGCACGTTGAAGGGCGCGAAGATGCCCGACTGGTCGCCATTGGAGCCGATCAGCACTTCCGTGTCCGTCACGCCTTGCTGGGCGATCGCGGCGGACGTCATGCCGGCAGCGATGCCGAGTGCGAGAATGGACTTCCTGATTGCAGTCTTCATCCGATTTCCTCCGTTCCGGTTGAACCTTGTTATCCCTCTTTTCCATACATGGAATCGATCAGCGGCTTGTGCTTTTTCTCCACGAAACCGCGTTTCAGTTTCATGGTGGCCGTCAATTCCTCGTCTTCCGCCGTCAACAGGGTATCGATGAGGCGGAAATCCTTGATCTGCTCGACGCGCGCGAAGGCGCGGTTGGTGTCCTCCACGATCGAGCCGATCAGCTCGCGCACCTCCGGCGCCGCGCAAAGCGAGCGGTAGTCGGAGAAGGGAACACGTTTCGACTGCGCGAATTTCTCCACATTCTCCTGATCGATCATGATCAGGCAGGTCAGATACTTGCGCTTGTCGCCAATGATCACGGCATCGGAGATGTAGGGCGAGAACTTCAGCCGGTTCTCGATCTCGGCTGGCGTGATGTTCTTGCCGCCGGCGGTGATGATGATGTCCTTCAGCCGGCCCGTGATCGTCAGGAAGTTCTCGTTGTCGAGCATGCCGATATCGCCGGTCCTGAGCCAGCCATCCTCGGTCATGGTCTCCGCGGTCTTGTCAGGCTTCTTCCAGTATCCCTGGAACACGTTGCCGGCCTTGTACTGGATTTCCCCGTCGGGTGCGATGCGCACCTGCGTCCCCGGCAGCGGCTGGCCCACCGTGCCGTTCTTGTTGGCCTCGAAGGTGTTGATGGAGATGACCCCGGAGCTTTCCGTCATGCCGTAGCCTTCAAGGATCGGCACGCCGGCGGCCCGGTACCACTTCAGCAGGTCCGGCGAGATCGGCGCCGCGCCGGACCCGCCGCGCCTCAGCCGGTCCATGCCAAGCATGCGCCGCAGGTTCTTCAGCACCAGGAAATCCCAGACCTTCCAGGCGAACGCCGTGCCCGCCGGCACCGGCCGGCCTTCCAGTTCCGCCTCGGCCTTCTTCATGCCCGTGGCGATGGCCTGCTTGAAGGCCCATTGCTGCACCGGCGTCGCGTCGCCGATCAGGATCATCACCCGCGAATAGATCTTCTCCCAGACGCGCGGCACGGCCACGAAGGTGTGCGGGCTCACCTCCTGCACGTTGTCGAACACCGTTTCCGGGCTTTCGGCGAAATTGACCGTCGACTTGCCGGCAATCGGCGCGAAGGCGGAGAACAGCCGTTCCAGGATGTGGCAGAGCGGCAGGAAACAGACCTGCTCGTCGGTCGGATGGATCGGCGCGGCGACGTTGCCCGTCGACAGCGAGCACATGATGTTGGAATGCGAGATCATCGCCCCCTTCGGCATGCCGGTCGTCCCCGACGTGTAGACGAGAATGGCCGTCGCCTCCGGATCGGTCCTTGCCGTTTCGGCCTCGAACAGGTCCGGCGTTTCCTTCAATTGCTCGCGGCCAAGGCGGTATAGCTCGTCGAGAAAGATCACCTTCTCGTCGGAGAAATCATGCAGGCCCTCGGGATCCAGCACGATCACCCGGTTCAGACCCGGCAGGTCCTTCTTCACTTCCAGGAACTTGTCCAGTTGCTCGTCATTCTCGACGAACAGGAAGCGGCTGTCTGAATCGTCGACGAGGTATTTGAGCTGCGATGCCGAATCGGTCGTGTAGATGCCCGAGCAGATGCCCCGCATGCACTGCACGCCCATGTCGATGTAGACCCATTCCTTGTTGTCTTCCGACAGGATCGACACCACGTCACCGGGCTTGAGGCCGAGACGGTGCAGGCCCAGGCCGATCAGCCGGGCATGGTCGCGGAAATCGTTCCAGGAATAGGACAGCCAGATGCCGTAATCCTTCTCGCGATGCGCGGTGCGCTCGCCAAGCTCCTTGCAGCGTTCCAGGAAGAGCTTTGGCAGCGTGTCGCATCCGTCGATGAAGAACGGCCCCTTCGACAGGTCGGCATTGATGGAAAGGCCGTTGACGACCTGTTGCTGCGGGATGTTCTGGTGAACCGTCATCTGCGCCTCCCTGTTTCCTACCGCCAGGTCTTCTTCTGTTTCCACCGCTTCTGCCCGCGCTGGCTCTCTTCCTGGACACCGAGATAGAATTCCTGCACGTCCTTGGATTCCTTGAGCCGCTTCGCCTCGCCTTCCATGACGATGCGGCCCAGTTCCATCACGTAGCCGTAATCCGCCACGTCAAGCGCCACCTTGGCGTTCTGCTCCACCAGCAGCATGGTGACGCCCTGCTCCCTGTTGAGACGGCGCACGATGGCGAAGATTTCCTTCACCAGCAATGGCGACAGCCCGAGGCTCGGCTCGTCGAGCAGCATGACCTTCGGCCTTGCCATCAGTCCACGCCCGATCGCCAGCATCTGCTGCTGGCCGCCCGATAGCGTGCCCGCCGCCTGCCGCCGGCGCTCCTTCAGGATCGGGAAATAGGAGAAGACCATCTCCTTGTCGTCTGCCACGCCGCGGCTGTCATTGCGGGTAAAGGCGCCCATCTCGAGGTTTTCCTCCACGGTCAGCAGCGGAAACACCTCGCGCCCTTCCGGAACATGGACGATGCCCTCGCGCACGACCTGGTCCGGTTCGCGGCCGGCGATGTCATGGCCGCCATAGAGCACCTGGCCCTTTTCCGGGTCCATGACACCCGAAATCGTCTTCATCAATGTCGTCTTGCCCGCGCCATTGGCGCCCAGCACGGTGACGATCTGGCCTTCGCGGACGGACAGCGAAACCCCGCGCAGGGCCATGATCGGCCCGTAATAGCTTTCCAGGTTGACGATGCGCAGCACCGGTTGCGCCGCCTGGCTGGCCGCGGATTGGCTCATCACGTTCATGCCGCGTCCTCCGTTGTGTCGTCGGTGCCGATATAGGCTTCGATCACCGCCGGATGATTCTGCACTTCATGCGGCGTGCCAAGCGCCAATGTCTTGCCGTCGGCCAGCGCCATCACCCGGTCCGAAACCGAGGCGACGAGATGCATGTCATGCTCGACCATCAGCACGGTGATCCCCATCTGCTTCTTGAGATCCTCCACCCAGAAGGCGACATCCTGGGTCTCTTCCACCGAAAGCCCTGAGGCCGGCTCGTCGAGCAGAAGCAGTTTCGGCTTGAGTGCGAGCGCACGGCCCATCTCCACCACCTTGCGCACGCCATAGGGCAGGCCGGCAATGTACTTCTCGCGATAGGCATGCAGGTCGAGGAAGTCGATCACGTCCTCCACCGCGCGCCGGTTCTCGATTTCCGCCTGGCGCACCGAAGGCAGGAACAGCAGTTCGGAGAACAGGTTGGTCTTGCGGAAGCGGTTGCGCCCGACCAGCAGGTTCTGCAGCACCGTCGCCTGCTCGAACAGTTCGATGTTCTGGAACGTGCGCGCGATGCCGAGCTTGGCGATGTCGTGCGGCGGATGCTTCAGCAGGTTCTCCCCGTCGAAGATGATCTCGCCCTCGACCGGATCGTAGAAGCGCGAGATCAGGTTGAACAGGGTCGACTTGCCGGCTCCGTTCGGCCCGACCAGCGCGAAGACCTCCCCCTCTTCGACGTCGAACGAGACATTGTTGACAGCGATGACCCCGCCGAATTTCAGGGTGACGTTGCGGACTTCCAGAAGGCTCATCGCATGCGCTCCGTCTTCAGGTAGCTTTTCTGGCGGCGGAACATGTCGCGGCGGTAGAAGGGGAACAGCTCGAAATAGGTCCGCATCTTGATCCACGATCCGTACATGCCGCGCGGCTCGTAGAGAATGAAGAGAATGAGGATCAGCCCGAACACCGCGGTCTCGATACCAGGGATGACGATCGAGCCGACGCCGGTCGCCTGGCCGATCCAGTCGCGCAGGAAGGCCAGCACCTGGGGCAGGAACACCACCAGGATGGCGCCGAAATAGGCGCCGTGGATCGTGCCCAGTCCGCCGATCACCACCATCAGCAGCAACTGGATGGAGATCAGGATGAGGAAGGCCTCGTGGTTCACGAAGCCGATGAAGTGGCCCATCAGCGCGCCCGCCAGGCCTGTGATACCGGTCGAGACCCCGAAGGCGATTGCCTTGGTGCGCGCCACGTTGACACCCATGGCCTGCGCCGAGATTTCCGAATCGCGCACCGCCGCGAAGGCCCGGCCCAGCGGCGAGCGCAGGATGTTGCGGTAGAACAGGGTCACGATCAGCGCGACGACGAGAACGACCCAGTAGAAGGCGAACGGATTGCCGTAGCGGTTGATGTTGAAGCCGAAAATCGAGATGTCGGGCACGAGGATGCCGGCAACGCCGCCGGTCAGCGGCTCGGCGATGACGATCAGGTCTTCCACCAGGATGGAGACCGCCAGCGTGGCGATGGCCAGATAGATGCCGTGAAGCTTCGTCGTCGGAATGGCGATGAGTACACCCGCGAGCCCGGCAATCAGGCCGGCCAGCGGAAATGTGACGAGGAACGGCAGCCCCAGCCGCGATTGCAGGATCGCATTGGCGTAGCACCCGATGGCCAGGAAGGCCGCATGGCCGAGCGAGGCCTGGCCGGTCTGGCCCACCAGGATCATCAGCCCCATGCCGGCCAGCGCCCAGATGAGCACGTTCGTCACCTCGCCCAGAACGAAGGTGCTGACGAGATAGGGCATCGCGATCAGGAGGATCAGCAGCAGCAGGTACCAGCGCGCCTGGTGCCAGTCCTTGAAGAGCCGGATGTCCTGGTCGTAGGACGTCTTGAAGAGTATCCGCATGGCGTCCTCAGACCTTCTTGCGATGAACTTGCGCCAGGATTCCGTGTGGCCGGAAAACGAGCACGAGGAACAGCAGCAGGTAGGGGGCGATCTGGCTGTAGCCGGCGGCGATGTAATAGGCGGCGAAGGGTTCCATGACGCCGATGATGAGCCCGCCGATCAGCGCGCCGGGCAGCGAGCCCATGCCGCCGATGACCGCGGCCGCGAAGGCCTTGATGCCCAGCAGGCCGGCCGACGGGTCGATGGAACCCTTCGCGGCGTAGAGGATGCCGGCCACGGTCGCCATCATGCCCGCCAGCGCCCAGACCAGCGATTGCACCCGCTTGACAGGGATGCCCATGTAATAGGCGGCAAGCTGGTTCTGCGACGAGGCCTGCATGGCCACGCCGAGGCGGGTGTTGTTGAAGTAGAAATAGAACAGCACGGTGAGCACCAGCGTCGAGATGATCACCGCCACCTCGTCGACACCGAGCACCACGCCACCGAAGGAAACGTCCTTGCCGGCAAACGGCGTTTCCAGCGATTGCGGCTCATGACCCCACAGGGTCCCGGCGGCAAACCGCATCACGAAGCCGATCGCAATTGTCAGGATGACGACGGCGACCTGGCTCTGCCCGAACATCTGGCGGATGACGACCAGGTCGAGGACGTATCCTATGACGCCCATCAGGGCGATGGCCAAAGGTACCGCGATCCAGAAGGGCAGGCCGAGCTGGTCGGAATTGGTCAGCCAGAGCGTGACGAAGGCGCCCAGCATCATCATGTCGCCCTGGGCGAAATTGACAGCCTCGGTTGCCTTGTAGATGAGCACGAAGCCAAGTGCGATCAGGCCGTAGATACAGCCATTCGCAAGGCCGCTCACCAGCAGCTGCGATACGTCCACGACAGTTTCCTCCCATTGTCGCGATACGGTCTTGTGCCGTAGTGTTTCAGCAAGTTAATCAGCTTTGCCCCTCCTTGGCAAAGCGGATTGAAGTCACCTTATCCGGGCATCAGGAATACCTTTCCGTTCGGTTTTGCCAATTCGCCGGCCAATCGGTCATGCGCCTGCGACAGCGGGATGACCGCGGTCACGTCGGTCTTCCATTCACCCGATGCGAATCGCGCCTGCACGGCCTGCGCCGCCGCCATGTTTTCCTGGGGCGAGGCCCGGCGCTTCCATTGCGTCAGCCAGAAGCCCTCGATCCGCTTGTCCATGAAGATGAGCTGTCCCGGCTCCGGAATCACGGTCTCGGCGGCCTCCAGCCGGCCATAGACGATCCAGCGGGCACCCCGCCCCATGGCGGCGAAAACCTGGCCGGCCAGCGGCCCGGTCACCGCGTCCAGGAAGATGCGTGGCTTCTCCTCCTTCAGGACCGCGGCCAGTTGCGCGGCGAAATCCGGCGCCGTGACATTCAGCACATGCGCCGCGCCATGGCTCTTCAGCAGATCGATCTGGTCGTCGCGGCGCACCAGCGCGATCGGCCGGTATCCTTCGTCGGCCGCCATGCGTGCAATAAGTTTGCACAACTGGCTTGCCGCCGCGCTCATGATGAAGGCCTTCTCGCCTTCCTCCTTCACGATGCCGAACATCGCGTGGGCGGTCAGCGGATTGACGATCATGGCCGCGCCGTCGGCATCGCGGATGTCGTCGCGCAGCGGAATGCAGACGGACGCGTCGGTCAGGGCATATTCGGCCCAGCTTCCCGAATGCGTGGCAATGAAGGCCACGCGCCTGCCCTTCAGGCTGTCGGCGAAACCGCCGCCGCCCGAGGCGACCACCTCGCCGACGCCCTCGAATCCGGCCGGATTTCCCTTCACGCGCCGCTGGCCGTACATGCCCTTGATGAACATCACGTCAGCGGGATTGACCGAGGCCAGCGTGACCTTGATCAGAACCTGCCCTTCGCCCGGCTCCGGCACCGGCGTCTGCGCCAGTTCGACATAGGGGTCGAGGCTTTCCAGTTGCATGGGCGAAGGCTTGCTGGCGAAGCCGTCGGCCAATTGAAGCAGGGCCTGCATCGTCCTGGTCATGGTCGCCTCACGGTGTCAGCACGATCTTGCCGCTGGCCCCGCGCCCGAGCACCCGCTCCAGCACCGAGGCCGCATCGGCCAGCTTGTAGGTTCCGTCCACCACGGGCTTGACCTTGCCTTCCATGTAGAGCCCGATCAGCTCGCGCATGTTCTCGGCGTAGACCTCCGGCTCGCGCCGCGTGAAATCCCCCCAGAAAACGCCGACGACCGAATAGCCCTTCACCAGCGTCAGGTTGACCGGCAGCTTCGGGATCGTGCCCGAGGCGAAACCGATGACCAGCAGCCGGCCGCCCCAGGCCATCGAACGCGACAGCGTGTCGAAGGCATCGCCGCCGACGGGATCGAAGGCCACGTCCACGCCCTTGCCGCCGGTCACGCGCTTCAATTCATCCTTGAGGTTTTCATAGCCCAGCACCTCGTCGGCGCCATTGTCCTTCGCGACCGTCTGCTTCTCCACGCTGGAGGCAACCGCGATGACGCGCGCGCCCATGGCCTTGCCGATCTGGATGGCGGCCAATCCCGTAAGGCCTGCCGCGCCGAGGACGCACAGCGTCTCGCCGGCCTTCAGGTTCGCCCGCTGCTTCAGCGCGTAATGCGAGGTGGAAAATCCCACGAGCAGGGCGCAGGCGTGATCGGCCGGCATGCCTTCCGGCAGCTTCATGGCGCTTGCCGCCGGCACCGCCACACGCTCGGCATAGCCGCCAAGCGGCATCATGGCCGCGGCACGGTCGCCGACGGCGAAACCGTCCACGCCCTCGCCAATGGCCACCACCTTCCCAGCCGTTTCCATGCCGGGAACGAAGGGGGTCTCCGGCCGCGACTGGTAGAGGCCCTGCACCAGCAGTCCGTCGGGGAAATTGACACCGATGGCCTCGGCTTCGATGACGATCTGCCCCTTCCCCGCCTCCGGTTCGGGCCAGTCGCCATAGACGAGCTTGTCAAGCGGCTGGAAGTCGTTCGCGATGATAGCCTTCATTCCGATTCAGACCTTTTCCTGGGTGTACTTGCGCAGTTCCTGGCGCGCGATCTGGCGACGGTGTACCGCATCCGGGCCATCGGCGAACCGCAGCGTGCGCAGGTGCGTCCACATCCGCGAAAGCGGCGCATCCTGGCTGATGCCCTGCGCGCCGAACATCTGCACCGCCTCGTCGGTGACCTTGAGCGCCATGCGCGGCGCCACGACCTTGATCTGGCTGATCCATGGCGCCGCCGCGCGCGCATCGCCCTGGTCCATCATCCACGCCGCCTTCAGGCAGAGCAGGCGCGCCTGCTCGATCTCCATGCGCGCTTCGGCGATGATATCGTAGTTCTGGCCCAGATGCGCGATCGGTTTTCCGAAGGCCTCACGGCGCAGCGCCCGCGTGCACATCAGTTCCAGGGCCTTTTCCGCCTGGCCAATGGCGCGCATGCAATGGTGGATGCGGCCCGGCCCGAGCCGGCCCTGGGCGATCTCGAAGCCCGCCCCTTCCTCCTTGATGAGGTTGGAAACCGGCACACGGACGTTCTCGAAACGGATATGCATGTGGCCATGTGGGGCGTCATCCTCGCCATAGACCTCCATGGCGCGCAGGATCGTGACGCCCGGCGTTCCCGCCGGCACCAGCACCATGGAATGGCGGCGGTGCTTAGGGGCGTCGTCGCCGCCGGTCTTGACCATGGTGATGTAGATCTTGCAGCGCGGATCGCCCGCGCCCGACGACCACCACTTCTCGCCGTTGAGGACGTATTCGTCGCCATCGCGCACGCAGGACATGGAAATGTTGGTGGCGTCCGACGAGGCGACGTCCGGCTCGGTCATCAGGAAGGCCGAACGGATCCTGCCTTCCAGCAGCGGCGCCAGCCACTCGTCCTTCTGCGCCTGGGTGCCGTAGCGCTCGAACACCTCCATGTTGCCCGTGTCGGGCGCCGAGCAGTTGAACACTTCCCCGCCCAGATGGGCCTTGCCCATTTCCTCGGCCAGGTAGGCGTATTCCACCGTGGTCAGGCCGTAGCCCCGCTCCGAATCGGTCAGCCAGAAGTTCCAGAGGCCGCGTTCCTTCGCCTTGGCCTTGAGGCCCTCCAGGATCTCGGTCTGGCGCGGCGTGTATTCCCACCGGTTGCCCTTGGCCACCTCGGCAAGATATTCCTCCTCCAGTGGCAGGATTTCCTCCTGCACCATCTGGCGCACAGCCGCATGCAGCGGCTTCACCCGTTCGCTCATGCCAAGGTTCATGTCGGTCATTCTATCAGCTCCTTGCGTGCGCCAAGGCCCCTCAGCGCGAAAGTGACGATCTGGCGCACCAGCGCCTCGCGGTCCGCGTCCGTTTCGCCGGGCCGGGGCTTGTACCAGAAGATCGGCGAGTTCAGCGTCATGAACATGACCTGGTTCGCGATCGAGAGATTCTCGTAATCGAGCAGGCCGGCGGCCTTCGCCGCCTCCTCCGCCTGCCGGAAATAGGCCGAATAGCGCTCCCGCGTGGCGATCAGCGCATCGAAGGCCTCGCGCTGCTCCGGCGTCGTGGCGCCGCGCAGATGCAGCTCCACGCCTTCCCAGACCACGCGCTGGAAGGCGCGCGTTGCCAGCATCATGTGCACGTGTTCGGTGGCCAGCAGCTTCAGCTTCGCCAGCGGTTCCATCTCGCGCTCCACCAGCGGCTGCAGGTGCACATGCAGCATTTCCATGCCGTGCCTGTAGACAGCGGTGAAGAGATCCGTCTTGGACGAGAAGTGGTGATAGATCCGGCCCTTTGTGGATCCCAGCCGGCGCGCCACGTCATCGATGGAGGTGGAGGCAAACCCGCGCGCCTCGAAACAGGCGGCCGCCGCCTCGAGGATCTCGAATCGCGGCTCATGCTCGTTCAGCGCGACAATGTCCGGCACCGTGTCCAACCGGCTCCTCCCAGCCCTTCTCCCGGCCGCCGGCCTTTTCTCCAAGGCTCTTTACGGCTGCGGAAAATATGAACATACTACTGAGTATGTTGTCAACGTGATCCTTCCGGAAAGAACCGCGACGGGATCACGCAAGGGAAAGACGCACAGGAGGGAAGCCGTCATGAGCGGGCTGGAAGAACTGTTTTCTGTCGAGGGGAAAGTTGCGCTCGTCACGGGCGGCGCCACGGGCATCGGCCGCATGTGCGCAACCGGACTTGCCATGGGCGGCGCGCGCGTCCTCATCGCATCACGCAAGGCCGAGGCCTGCGCCGCGACAGCCGCGGAGATCAACGCGCTCGGCCTGCCGGGCACGGTGGAAGGCTTCGGCGGCGATGTTGGCACCGAGGAGGGCGTGGACGCCCTGGCCGCCGAAGTGAAGGGCCGGACAGACCGGCTCGACATCCTCGTCAACAATGCCGGCCTGTCCTGGGGCGAGTCCTATGAGAGCTTTCCCTACAAGGCGTGGGCGCGCGTCATGGATGTCAACGTGACCGGGCTTTTCCATCTCACGCGGCAATTGACCGGCCTTCTGGATGCCGCGGCCAGCGACGAGGACCCCGCCCGCATCATCAACCTCGGCTCGGTCATGGGGACCCAGCCCATCGCCGACGGCGCCTATTCCTACACGGCCTCGAAAGCCGCTGTGCACCATCTCACCCGGACGCTCGCCATCGAGTTCGCGGAACGGCGCATCACCGTGAATGCCTTTGCCCCCGGTCCTTTCCAGTCGAAGATGACCGCCTTCGCCACGGCCGGCGACGAGAACGCCAAACGCATCGGCGCGCGCGTTCCGCTCGGCCGCATCGGCGCGCCCTCCGACATCGCCGGCGCAACGCTTTTCCTGTGCTCCAGGGCGGGCGCCTATGTCACCGGTTGCATCCTCCCGCTTGACGGCGGACAGTCCGTCCAGCACGGAATGAGCCTCTTCAAGGATTGAGCGAAGGAAAACCGGCATGAACGACCCGACAGACCAGAGCGGCAGGCCGCCGGCCACGCTTGACGACCTGCGCGGCGTGGTCGGCAAGGAGATCGGCATATCGCCCTGGCACGAGATCACCCAAGGCATGATCGACGCCTTCGCCGACGTGACGAAGGATCACAACTTCATCCATGTCGATCCGGAACGCGCCGCCGAAACGCCGTTCGGCGGAACCATCGCCCACGGGTTTCTTACCCTGTCCATGCTCTCCGTCTTCGCCTACCAGGCGCTCGCGCGGCTGGAGGGCAGGAAGATGGGCGTCAATTTCGGCTTCGAGAAGGTGCGCTTCGTCAACCCGGTGCCGGCTGGCAAGCGCATTCGCGGCCGCTTCACCCTCGACCACCTGAAGATCCGTCCCTCCGGCTATGTCGAGATGACCTATGGCGTGACCGTCGAGATCGAGGGCGTCGTCAAGCCGGCCCTGACGGCGGAATGGAAGACCATCGCCATCATGGAAGAAGGAGTGGTCAACGCATGAGCGATCCCAACGCCATCGACGACACCCGTCTCGCCCCCTGGCTGGAAGCCCATGTCGAGGGATTCTCGGGCCTGCGCTCGGTCACAAAGTTTTCCGCCGGCCAGTCCAACCCGACCTACCGTGTCGATGCGGCCAGCGGCAGCTACGTCCTGCGCGCCAAGCCGCCCGGCGAACTGCTGAAGTCGGCCCACCAGGTGGACCGCGAATTCCGTGTCATGGCAGCGCTTGCGAAAACCGGCGTGCCCGTGCCGCGCGTCTTCGCCCTGTCCGGCGAAGGCGGGGAAAGCCCCATCGGCCGCATGTTCTACGTCATGGAATTCCTTGACGGGCGCATCTTCTGGGACCCCGCGCTCGCCGAACTGCCCTCAAACGAGGAACGCGCCGGTATCTACGACGCCATGAACCGCACGCTGGCGGCCCTCCATTCGGTCGATGTGGATGCTGTCGGCCTGTCGGATTTCGGCAGGCCGGGCTCCTATTTCGAGCGCCAGCTTTCCCGCTGGACCAAGCAGTACCGGGCCTCGGAGACCGAAACCCTGCCCGACATGGACGGGCTGATCGCCTGGCTGGAAGCCAACACGCCGCCCGATGACGGCACGGTCAGCCTCGTCCACGGCGACTACCGGCTCGACAACATGATGTTCGCCAAGGACCGCCCGGACGTCATCGCGCTGCTCGACTGGGAATTGTCGACCTTGGGCCATCCCTTCGCCGATCTCGCCTACCAGTGCATGCAATGGCGCCTGCCGCACGATTCCGGGTTCAAGGGCCTGGGCGGCGTCGACCGCCATGCCATAGGCCTGCCGACCGAGGAGGAATATGTCGCAAGCTATTGCGCGCGGCGGGGCCTTTCGGGCATTCCCGGCTGGGGCTTCTACATCGCCTTCTCCTTCTTCCGGCTCGGCGCGATCCTGCAGGGCGTCTACAAGCGCTCGCTGGACGGCAATGCGTCCAATCCGGAAAAGGCGAAGCTCTATGGCCAGGCAGTGCCGCTGCTGGCACGGCTCGCCGTGGCCGGCATTCACAGGGAAGGATGAGGAAAATGGCGCGGTTCGACGGACTGACGGTCATCGTGACCGGCGCGACGGGCGGCTTCGGCAAGCGCGCCGCCGAGCGCTTCCACGCGGAGGGCGCCAACCTCGTGCTCTCCGATCTCGCCACCGATCCGGGCGATGCCTTCGCCGCCCTCGATCCCGCGCGCCATGTCTACGAGGCAGGCGACATCGCCGCCGAGGAGACGAGCGCGCGCCTCGTCGCGCTGGCAAGGGAGCGTTTTGGCGGCCCGGATATCGCCTTCAACAATGCCGGCATCGCCCAGGGCTTCACGCCCCTGCCCGCCATCGACAGCGCGCTTGCCCGGCGCATCGTGGACATCGACCTGATGGGTGTCTTCTACGCCATGAAACACCAGATCCCGGCCATGGTGGAACGCGCCAAGGCAACCGGGCGTGGTTGCGCCATCCTCAACACGTCGTCGCTGGCCGGCGTGGCGGGCGCGCCGCAACTGGCCATCTACTCGGCGGCCAAGCATGGTGTGGTCGGCCTCACCCGATCGGCGGCGGCCGAATATGCCCGCAAGGGCATCCGCGTGAACGCGCTATGCCCGGCCTTCGCGCGCACCGACATGGTGCTCGGCGGCCTGCGCGACACGTCGCAGAGCATGGAAGAAGGCATTGCCCACATCGTGCGGGGCGTACCGATGCGGCGCCTGGGGGAAATCGACGAGGTGATGGAAGCTGTGCTGTTTGCCTGCGACCCGGCGAACGGCTTCATGACCGGACAGACGCTCACCATCGATGGCGGCGTTTCCGCGGTCTGATCAGCCGGGCCTCGCGGCTGTCAGGAAAGGCTGGGGTTGAACCGCGGGATTTGCATTCCCGACCCAGGGGCTTGCAGGCAGGCTGCGCTCGCAAGGCCGTGCCGCCGTCAGCTTGTCCAGCAGCGATTGCGGCATGGGCCACCGCGGATCCGGGGGATTGTACCCTGTCTGTATCCGGTTCATCGGCGCCTCCTTCCTCAAGGGAAGGACATCGCCTTTTCGTGGTGAAATTATGGTTAACAAAAGGTGAGTATCGTCAAACGCTTGAATGAGGATCGGACGGATTTCAGTCATCCTCCGCCTCTTTTTCGCCCTTCTTGCGGAACTCGCCGGGCGCGCCGGTGGTCGTGGTCTGCGACACCGAAACCGGGTCGGAAGCCGGAAAGGTATCGTCCAGGCCCTCGTCGAGTTCGTCGTCCAGGCCCTCGCGGTCCTTGTCCTCGGACGGATCGTAGGACTTTCCGCCGCCCATGCACAGCTTGGCCAGGAATCCCTCGGGAGCGGGCCAGCGGGTCTGCGGCATCAGGTCGAACAGTTCGCGTTCCATGAGGTGTCTCCTGTCTGCTTCCGATGGTGAAACGCGGATGCAGGGCCAGGGGTTCCCTCGTCTTCAGAGCATGGCAATGCTCAGGTCAGGACGGCATCCTCCGCGCCTTCCTTCAGAAGGCCGAAGACATAGGGCGCGAAGGAACGCCAGCATTCCAGGTGCCATTGCGTCTCCGATTGCCGCCACAGTACCACTTCCGCCTTGCCGAAAACGGTGCGGCTGGCCGCGCCTGCCAGAAAGGCCGGAAGACGCAAATCCTGCGGACAGGCGCAGGCAAGCGTGTCGGCGGCGCCCGGTCCGGAAATCGCGAAGCCGGTATTGCGATGCGAGACGTCGACGGCGCTGAACACGCCGTCGGCACCGCTGACCGCTGCCATCAGGTCGGCGCCGCTGCTGTCGATCAGCAGCCATTCATCCGGGCCGAGCCACAGCGCTGTCCGCTCGCCATTGCCGGCGGTCTGCTTTGGCCGCTGCGGCAGGTCCAGTCCGAGGGCCTTCGACAGGGCGGGCAAGGTATCGGCGCCGGCGCGCAGGCTGAGCCGTGCCATGGGCGCGACCGCCTTTACCGTCACCGCGGCATTGGCCATCGCCGCGCCCGCCATGGGCTCGCGCCGGTCGGCTTTCACGATTGCTGTCTCAGCCATGGAGACGCTCTCCCTTCGGATCGAAAAACACCGGTTCGGTGACCGTGACCGCGATGGTGCGGTCCGGCATCGGCACATGCAGCGTCTCGCCCATGCGCGCCCGTCCGCCCGCCACCAGCGCCAGGGCGATGGACCGGCCGCAATTTTCCGACCAGTAGGACGAGGTGACATGACCGATCATGGTCATCGGCACCGCCTGGTTCGGATCGGCGACGATTTGCGCGCCCTCTTCCAGCACGGTGGCGGGATCGCTCGTGAGAAGCCCGACAAGCTGCTTGCGGCCTTCGGCCACCAGGTCGGGGCGCTTCAGCCCCCGGATGCCGACGAAATCGGGCTTCTTCTTCGACACCGCCCAGCCATAGCCCGCATCAAAGGGCGTCACCGTGCCGTCGGTGTCCTGCCCGACGATGATGTAGCCCTTCTCCGCGCGCAGCACGTGCATGGTTTCCGTGCCATAGGGGCAGGCACCGAGTTCCGCACCCCGCGCCTCGATGATCTCCCAGACCGAGCGGCCATAGTCCGCCGGCACGTTGATCTCGAAGCCCGTCTCGCCGGTGAACGACACGCGGAACAGCCGCGCCGGCACGCCGCAGACCTCGCATTCGGCCATCGACATGTGTGGCAGCGCGTCCGCCGAGATGTCGGCGCCGGAAACGAAGGGCGCGACGATCTCGCGTGCCTTCGGCCCCTGGACGGCGATGACGGCCCATTGCTCGGTCACCGAGGTCAGCCACACCTTCAGGTGCGGAAACTCCGTTTGCAGGTAGTCTTCCATGTGATGCAACACGCGCGGCGCGCCGCCCGTCGTGGTGGTCACGTGGAACCGGTCCTCCGCGACGCGGCCCACGACACCGTCGTCATAGACGAAGCCGTCTTCCCGGCACATGATGCCATAGCGCAGCTTGCCGACGCCAAGCTTGCTCATCGGGTTGGTGTACATCAGGTCCATGAAGGCGCCGGCATCCGGTCCCACCACCTCGATCTTGCCCAGCGTCGAGGCATCGAAAAGGCCGGCCGTCTCGCGCACCGTGCGGCACTCGCGGTTGACCGCCGCATGCATGTCCTCGCCGCCCTGCGGGAAGAAGCGGGCCCGCTTCCAGTTGCCGACATCCTCGAAAACCGCGCCATGCTCCTGCGCCCAGCCGTCGATCGGCGTGCGCCGGGTGACGTCGAACAGGTCGCCGCGCCCGTGGTTGACGATGGTGCCGAAGGTCACCGGCGTGAACGGCTGGCGGAACGTCGTCAGGCCCACGTCCGGGATGGGACGGCCGAGCGAATCGGCGGCAATGGCAAGGCCGTGCATGTTGGACAGCTTGCCCTGGTCGGTAGCCATGCCGTTGGTCGTGAAGCGCTTGACGTGCTCGATGGAATGCATCCCCTCGCGCACCGCCTGGCGGATATCCTTGGCGGTCACGTCGTTCTGGTAGTCGACGAAGGCCTTGCCCTTGATCTCCCCGGCATCGCCGGCAAGCCCGCCGGCAAAGCTCTCGCTGGCCTCGACATGGACAACGGGGGCTTCGCCGTCCGCATGACCTGCGGCGGCCGCTGCGGCCCTGCCCGCCTCCAGCGCTTCGGCAATGCCGTCGGCAAGGTCGTCGGTGCCGTTGCCCGCACCCACCGTCACGCAATCCTGCACCGGGTCACCGGGCAGGAAGCGTTGCGTTGCCTCGTCCCAGACTACCTTGCCGCGCGATTGCGAATAGAGATGGACCGAGGGCGTCCAGCCGCCGGACATGATCAGCGCATCGACGGCGAAGGAGCGTTCCTGACCGCCGTCGCGATGTGCCACCGCGATGGAGGCAATGCGCAACCGGCCCCGCGCCTGCACGACCCGGTGCCCGGTCAGCAGCTTGATGCCGAGATCCTGCGCCTCGCGCACCAGCGCTTCCGGAACGTCGTGTCGCCAGTCGACGATGACCGGCACGGCCACGCCGGCCCGCGCCAGGTCGAAAGCCGCCCCATAGGCCGAATCGCAGGCGGTATGGACGCCGACCTTGCGGCCCGCCGCGACACCGTAGTGGTTGAGATAGGTGCGCGCCGCGCCCGCGAACATCACGCCGGGCAGGTCGTTGCCGCCGAAGACGAGTTGCCGCTCGATCGCGCCCGTCGCCAGCACGACGCGTGCGGCACGAACCTGCCAGAGCCGTTCGCGCGGCAATCCCTTGCCGTCCGCCAGGTGATCCGTCACCCGCTCGGCCAGCGCCACGAAATTCTGCGTGTGATAGCCGAATGCCGTGGTGCGCGTCAGAACGCGCACATTGTCCATGGCTTTCAGCTTCGCTGCGGTTTCCTGCGCCCAGTCCCAGCCGGACCGGCCGTCGATGCGCGCACCGCTTTCATGGCGCATGGCGCCGCCGCATTGCGCCTGCTCGTCGCACAGGATCACCGAGGCCCCGGCCTTGGCCGCCGCCAGCGCCGCCGCCAGCCCCACGGCGCCGCCGCCCACGACCAGGACGTCGCAATGGACATTGCGGTTCGCATAGTGATCCGGGTCCGGTTCGTTCGGCGCGGTGCCGAGACCGGCCGCTTGCCGGATAAAGGGCTCATAGATCTTCTTCCAGGCGGCCTTCGGCCACATGAATGTCTTGTAGTAGAAGCCCGCCGAGAAGAAGGGCGCGCCGAGGCTGTTGACGGCCCCGACATCGAAGGCCAGCGACGGCCAGCGGTTCTGCGACCGCGCGACCAGCCCGTCATGGACTTCCTGCACCGTCGCGCGCACGTTCGGCGTGTGCCGTGCCGCGCTGTTGGTCACGCCGATGAGGGCATTCGGCTCCTCCGAGCCGGCGGTGAGAATGCCGCGCGGCCGGTGATACTTGTAGGAGCGGCCCGCCAGGTGAACCCCGTTGGCGAGCAGCGCGGACGCCACCGTGTCGCCTTCGAGCCCGTCATAGGCCTTGCCGTCGAAGAAGAAGCGCAGGCCGCGCGACGGGGACAGCCGGCCCTTGCCGGCAATGCGGAAGCTCTGGCTCATGCCTTGTCTCCCCGGCCGGTGCCGAGATCGGGCTTCGGTTCGCCAGCCTTGTAGGTCATGAGGAACTTGTCGGAGACCGTGTCACGCGCCGCGTTGAAGAAGCGCCCGCAGCCATGGATATGCCTCCATCGCTCGAAGGTGATCCCGCGCGGATTGTCACGCAGGAAGAAGAAGGCCTCGAATTCCTCGTCCGAAATCTCCGCGATATTGGCCGGGCGCGCGATATGCGCCTCGCCGGCGCCGCGGAACTCCAGTTCCGGACGTTCCTCTTCGCAATAGGGACAGCGGATCAGCAGCATGGCAGGCTCTTTTTCCTAGAGGTCGCCGCGCGGCACGTCGGTTCCGCGGGGCTGGTCGCAAAGGCGTTTGGCGGTATCGGCCAGCGGGGCGACCCGCCGCACCAGTTCCGCGGGATTGTCGATGCGCACGAAAGCATCCCGCATCATCAGGTAGAAGGTGAGCATTTCCACCGGGTCGCCCGACAGGGGCACCCCGGGCGCGTCGTCCGGAATGACGCCGGCGTCATCGCGCGGCACGAAATAGCCCTGGCGCCGCCCGGTCACGAAGGCGCAGGCCAGCATGCCGCGCGCGCTCACGAAGGGCCAGTCGGTCTCGCCGGGTTGCCGCTCGATTTCCTGAAGCCGGAAATCCTCCTGGGACGGCATGGCAAACAGGTCACGCTCATCGCTTGCGGGCACGATTGCCGCCGAGGCTGCGATTGAAAACGCCATGGCCATAGCCGCCCCCATGGCTCAGTGCGCCACGGCCGCCGCCGCGGCTTCGTCGATCAGCCGGCCGGTGCGGAAACGCTCCAGCGTATAGGCGGCATTGATCCGGTGCGGCTCGTCGCGCGCGATGGTGTGCGCGAACACATGCCCCGAGCCCGGCGTGGCCTTGAAGCCGCCCGTGCCCCAGCCGCAATTGACATAGAGGCCCTTGACCGGCGTCTTCGCCAGGATCGGCGAGCGGTCTGGCGTCACGTCCACGATGCCGCCCCAGGAGCGCAGCATCTTCATGCGGCTGAAGATCGGGAACATCTCGCAGATGGCTTCCAGCGTGTGGCTGAGGATGTGCAGCCCGCCGGTCTGCGAATAGGACGTGTACTGGTCGGTGCCCGCGCCGATGACCAGTTCGCCCTTGTCGGACTGGGAGATGTAGGCATGCACCGTGTTCGACATCACCACGCAGGGGAAGGCCGGCTTGACCGGCTCGGACACCAGCGCCTGCAGCGGGAAGCTTTCGAGCGGCATGCGCAGCCCGGCCATTTCCATGATCGGCGTGGTGTTGCCGGCAGCAACGACGCCCACCTTCCTGGCGCCGATGAAGCCGCGCGTCGTCTCCACGCCCTCCACCGCGCCATCGGCGGACCGGCGGATGCCGGTCACCGCGCAATTCTGGATGACATGCACGCCGCGCGCCGCCGCAGCGCGCGCATAGCCCCAGGCCACGGCGTCATGACGGGCCGTGCCGCCGCGCCTTTGCAGTGCCGCGCCCACCACCGGGTAACGCGCTGTCGCCGAAATGTTGAGCGGCGGGCAGAAAGCCTTGGCTTCTGCCGGCGTCAGCCATTCATTGTCGACGCCGTTGAGCCGGTTGGCATGGATGTGACGCTTGAACACCTGCTCGTCATGGACGTTGTGCGCCAGCATCATCACGCCGCGCGCCGAATACATCACGTTGTAGTTCAGGTCCTGCGACAGGTTTTCCCACAGCTTCACCGCGTGATCGTAGAGACCCGCCGATTCGTCGTAGAGATAGTTGGAACGGATGATCGTGGTGTTGCGGCCGGTATTGCCGCCGCCAAGCCAGCCCTTGTCCAGCACGGCGACATTGGTGATGCCATGCTCCCTGGCCAGGTAGTAGGCCGTCGCCAGCCCGTGGCCGCCCGCACCGACGATCACCACGTCATAGGCCGCGCGCGGTTCCGGCGAGTCCCACTGCTTTTCCCAGCCCTTGTGGCTGCGCAGCGCCTCGCGCGCAATGGCGAAAGCGGAATATTTGCGCATGTCTCGGCCCCGTCACCTGTTCCCTGTCACGACAGTTTCGAGGGTATCACTAGCGGCCGCGGCCGCAAGCCGATGCTCTGTTTGCGACCACGCGTGACGTGTTGGCGTGAGCGGCAACCCGTCGCATGTCCCTTTGGAGGCCGCTCCCGGACGGCAGAGCCTTGGGCGCCGCAAAGGCCTTCGCTTTTTTGCAGGCACCTCTCGACAAACAGGGTGGCTTTTGCTATGGAGCGCTCCAAATCGCGGGGAGCAGTCTCTCCACGAGCAGGCCGTCGTTCACCGGACGGCCCGCTTCCAGACAACAGACCAGGACAGGATCGACACGTGCAGGTACTCGTACGCGACAACAACGTTGACCAGGCGCTCCGCGCTCTCAAGAAGAAAATGCAGCGTGAAGGCATCTTCCGCGAGATGAAGATGCGTGGTCACTACGAGAAGCCGTCCGAGAAGCGCGCCCGCGAAAAGGCCGAAGCCGTCCGCCGCGCCCGCAAGCTGGCTCGCAAGCGTGCCCAGCGCGAGGGTCTGCTCGGCGGTCGCACCGGTCGCTGATCCCGCCGTTTTTTTGTCCATTTCCGGACGTACCGCAGGTGGCGGCGATTTATCGCCTCCACCTTTTTTGTTGATCGGGCCGTCCCGCCGCCAAGTGCGGGAACGCGCCACAGCCGGACGGGGATCCGGAAGGGGTAGTTCGACCGTGTATAGCAGACTGTCCTCCTGGAGCGGCCAGTTCGCCCCACGCCCGACCGGCTTCGCGGTTGCGATTGCCCTTGTTCTCGCGCTGCCGCTTCTGGCCGGCTGCAACACGACCGCACCGATCGAATCGACGAATTTCGACAAGGCCCAGGGGTCCGAGGAAAACATCGCCTCCCTGACAGCGGTGATCGAGCGCAGTCCGCGCGACCCGGAAGCCTACAACGTACGCGGCTCCGCCTATGGCCGCGCCGGCCGTTACCAGGAGGCGCTGCAGGACTTCAACACGGCCATCGGTCTGAACGGCAGTTTCTACCAGGCCTATGCCAACCGGGGTCTTATCCACCGGCTCCAGGGCGACCACGCGAAAGCGCAGGCCGATTATTCCCGCGCCCTGCAGATCAATCCGAATTATGACGTCGCCTATATCGGACGCGGCAATCTCTATCGCAAGATGGGCCGCGATCTGGATGCGTTCCGTGATTTCGAAAGCGCGATCCAGCTCGATACCACCGACCCGCGCGCCTATCACAATCGCGGCCTCATCTACCAGTCGCGCGGCCAGCATGCCTATGCCATCGAGGACTTCTCGACCGCCATATCGCTATCCGGCGACGCCGCCGAACCCTATAACGGCCGCGGCATCTCCTACATGGCGCTTGGCGACGACGAAAACGCCTTCGCGGACTTCAACCTTGCCATCAAGCTCGATGACAGGAAGGCCGAAAGCTGGGCCAACCAGGCCCTGGTCTACGAAAAGCGCGGCGACATGAAGAAGGCCCGCGCCTCCTATTCGCGCGCCGCGGCGCTCGACCCCAATTACGGCCCTGCCCGCGCCGGCCTGGAACGCACGCGCGGAAGCTGACGCGGGGACCGGCCGGACACGGCAACAAACCGTGATCCGGGCTGCCGGGAACCTGTTGCCCTGATGCGGTGTTTCTCCCGTCGATACCTTTCGGCACAGGAGAAAGACCATGCGTATATCATCCATTCTCGCGGCAACCGCCATTGCAACGGCGCTTCTGCTCGCCGCCATCACGCCCGGGACGGCCCAGACGGTCGAAGCCGGGTCCCTCGACTGCCGGGTGGAAGGCGGCGCCGGCTTCGTCTTCGGTTCGACCAAGAACCTGGTCTGCG
The DNA here is from genome assembly GCF_046506625.1 of Zhengella sedimenti. Lineage (NCBI taxonomy): Bacteria > Pseudomonadati > Pseudomonadota > Alphaproteobacteria > Hyphomicrobiales > Notoacmeibacteraceae > Zhengella > Zhengella sedimenti. The sequence goes on along the minus strand of NZ_JBKFFP010000003.1, from coordinate 146,571 downwards.
ATTTCACCCCTGTTGACGGAGCGGTGGAAACCTATGCCGGCACCATCAGCAAATATGGCATCGACATCGGCGTGACGGGAACGGCCCTGATGAAGTGGCTGGTGCTTGCGCCCTCTTCCGCGACGCCGCTCGAACCCGGCGCGCTGGCCGGGACCTATGTCGGCGCCAGTGCGGAAGCGTCCGCGGCCGCCGGGGCCGGCGCATCGGTCCTCGTCGGCGGCTTTGACAAGTCGATCAACCTTCAGCCCGTATCCGTCCAGGTCCAGGAAGGCGTGAACATCGCAGCCGGGATCGCGGAACTGGAAATCCGGCCGGTCGCGCGCTGACGCGCTCTTGCGCCCGTCGCCCAGAGCCGGCGTCCGGCTAGCAACGAAAAAAGCCCCCGCTGCGGTTGTCAGCGGGGGCCTTGCTTTCGCGGCCGTCTGCGCGAAGCGCGGCGGCGTTACTCGTCCATCGCCTTGACGATCTCTTCCGTCATCTTCTTTGCGTCGCCCAGCAGCATCATCGTGCCATCCTTGTAGAACAGCGTGTTGTCGATGCCGGCATAGCCGGAGCCGAGCGAACGCTTGACGAAAAGGCAGGTCTTGGCCTTGTCAACGTCGAGGATCGGCATGCCGTAGATGGGCGAGGTCTTGTCGTCACGCGCCGACGGGTTGGTCACGTCATTGGCGCCGATGACATAGGCCACGTCGGCCTGCGCGAACTCGGAATTGATGTCTTCCAGTTCGAACACCTCGTCATAGGGCACATTGGCTTCCGCCAGCAGCACGTTCATGTGGCCGGGCATGCGCCCCGCCACCGGGTGGATGGCGTATTTCACCTCCACGCCATGCTCCTTCAGCTTGTCGGCCATCTCGCGCAGCGCATGTTGTGCCTGTGCGACCGCCATGCCGTAGCCCGGCACGATGATGACCTTGGACGCGTTCATCATCAGGAAGGCCGCGTCGTCGGCCGAGCCCTGCTTGACCGTCCGGTCGATGCCGTCATCCGCGCCGCCGCCGGCCGTCTCGCCGCCGAAGCCGCCGAGGATGACCGAGATGAAGGACCGGTTCATGCCCTTGCACATGATGTAGGACAGGATCGCGCCCGACGAGCCGACCAGCGCGCCGGTAATGATCAGCGCCATGTTGCCGAGCGTGAAGCCGATTCCCGCGGCCGCCCAGCCCGAATAGGAGTTGAGCATGGACACGACCACCGGCATGTCGGCGCCGCCGATCGGGATGATGATCAGGATGCCGAGCGCCAGCGACAGCAGCACGATCAGCCAGAACACCGTGTGGCTCTCGGTCATCACCAGCATGGCGATGAGCACGACCAGCGCCACGAAGATGGCGATGTTGATGGCATGGCGCATGGGCAGCATGATCGGCTTGCCCGACATGCGTCCGTCCAGCTTGGCAAAGGCGATCAGCGACCCGGTGAAGGTGATGGCGCCGATGGCCACGCCAAGGCTCATCTCGACCAGCGCCTGCCCGTGGATTTCACCCACCGCGCCGATGCCGAAGCTTTCCGGCGAATAGAGCGCGGCCGCGGCCACCATGACGGCGGCGAGGCCGACGAGGCTGTGAAAGGCGGCGACGAGCTGGGGCATCGCCGTCATCGGAATGCGCTGGGCGATATAGGCGCCCACGCCGCCGCCGATGGCGAGGCCGAGCACGATCAGGCCGAGGCCGCCAGCCGACGGCGTGGCGAGCGCCAGCGTCGTCAGGATGGCGATGCCCATGCCGGTCATGCCGTAGATGTTGCCCTGCCGGCTCGTCGTCGGATGCGAAAGCCCGCGCAGCGCCAGGATGAACAGGACGCCGGATACGAGATAGAGAAATGCTGCCAGATTGACACTCATCGGTCAGGTCCTCACTTCTCTTTCTTCTTGTACATGGCCAGCATGCGCTGGGTGACGAGGAACCCGCCAAAGATGTTCACGGAGGCAAGGACGAGGGCGATGAAGCCGAAGCCGGTCGCCATGCCCGAGGCCGATATGCCCACCGCCAGCAGCGCGCCCACCACGATCACCGAGGAGATCGCGTTGGTCACCGCCATGAGCGGCGTGTGCAGGGCCGGCGTCACCGACCAGACGACATAGTAGCCGACAAAGATCGCCAGCACGAAGATCGAGAACTGGAATACGAAGGGGTCGATCCCGCCGGTTACGGTATGGGCAGCGGCTGCGGCGTCGGCCACACCGTTGCGGACGTCGACCTGGAAGGACGTGGCAGCCTGTCGCACCGCCTGAACCGCCTGCTCAAGCTGGTCGAGGCTGTCGTTGAGTTTTTCGGCGGACATCACGCCTCTCCCTTCTTGTTCGCGGCGTCATCGGCCACGAGGATTTCCTTTGGCGCCTCTTTCGGCGCGAAGGCCGGATGCACGACGGCACCCCCGTGCGTCAGCAGCGTCGCCTTGACCAGTTCGTCGTCGCGGTTGATCGAGACCTCGCCGGTTTCCTTGTTCACCATGGTTTCAAGGAAGGCATAGAGGTTTTTCGAATAGAGCAGCGACGCCGAGGCCGCGATGCGCCCGGCCATGTTGAGATGGCCGACGATCTTCACGCCGTCGACATCCACGACCTCGCCGGCCTTGGCGCCCTCGACATTGCCGCCGCGTTCCACGGCCAGGTCGACGATCACCGACCCCGGCTTCATCGATTTCACCATGTCGGCGGAGATCAGCCGCGGCGCCGGCCGGCCCGGAATGAGCGCCGTCGTGATGACGATGTCCTGCTTGGCAATGTGCTCGGCCACCAGCGCCGCCTGCTTGGCCTGGTATTCCTTCGACATTTCCTTGGCATAGCCGCCGGCGGTTTCGGCAGCCTTGAACTCCTCGTCCTCCACGGCAATGAACTTGCCGCCCAGCGAGGCGACCTGTTCCTTGGCAGCCGGGCGCACGTCCGTCGCGGTGACCGCGGCACCCAGGCGCTTGGCCGTGGCGATGGCCTGGAGGCCGGCGACGCCCGCGCCCATCACGAAGACCTTGGCGGCCGGCACGGTGCCGGCGGCGGTCATCATCATCGGCATGGCGCGGTCGAATTCCGCCGCGGCGTCGATCACCGCCTGGTATCCGGCGAGGTTCGCCTGGGAGGACAGGATGTCCATCACCTGCGCGCGCGTGATGCGCGGCATGAACTCCATGGCGAAGGCCGACAGGCCGGCTTGCGCCATGGCGTTCACCGAGTCCTCGTGCCCGAACGGGTCCATGGCCGCGATGACCAGCGCACCCGCCTTGTAGGTCTTGGTTTCCTTGGCGTCCGGCCGGCGGACCTTGAGCACGACATCGGCCTTTCCAGCCGACGAGGCCGTGCCGAGCGTTGCGCCCGCCTTTTCGTATTCGGCGTCGGTGATCCGCGACTTCAGCCCCGCGCCTTTCTGGACGACCACATCGAGGCCCAGCCCCTTGAGGCGCTTGACGGTCTCCGGCGACGCCGCCACGCGCGATTCCGCGCTGTCGGACTCAACCGGAATGAAAACTGTGTGAGCCACCCTCAGCTCCTCCCCAGGGGGACGGACTACATGACTGGGCCCGCGCCATGTCCCCCAAGGTCGCGGCGCAGGTGCTCCGGCCTCACGGCCACGGCGTGCCTTACTTCAGAAGATACACGCCGAGTGCGAAGACGATCACGTAAAGGATGACCGACGAGATGAAGCCGGCCGTCGTGAAGAAGCCGAAAGCCATGGCAATCAGCAGCGCCACGCAGGCGATCGTGCCGTATTTTGCCAGGGCGAGGAACAGGGAATAAGTCTTTTCGTGCTCGGCGTAGTCCATCTCCGCGCCCATTTCCACAGGACCCGTCGGCGTATTGTCGGCCATCGTATCAACCCCTTCCGAAATCTGTTTTTATTGCCCTTAGCGAATCCTGCCCCCAAGGGCAATGGCATCAATGGCGCTTGGGCGTTCCAGATTGCCACACCGTGATTGGAAGAGGTGAAAATGCCGCACCTGGACGCGATCGGTTTCGATGCCGATGACACTTTGTGGCACAATGAACGTTTCTATCGGCTGACCCAGGAACGCTTTGCCGGCATCCTCGCGGATCATGTTTCCCCCGAACGCCTGTCCGAGCGCCTGCTCGCGGCCGAGCGGAGAAACCTTGCCCGCTACGGATACGGCATCAAGGGATTCACGCTCTCCATGATCGAGACGGCGCTGGAAGTGACGGACAATTCGGTTTCCGGCGCCGAGATCCGCCTGATTCTCGATGCGGCGCGGGAGATGCATGAACACCCTGTCGAGCCGCTGCCCCATGCCCGCGCGGCGCTGACGGCCCTTGCCGGAAAGCATCGCCTCGTGCTCATCACGAAGGGCGACCTGTTCGACCAGGAGCGGAAACTCGCCGCCTCCGGCCTCGGTGATTTCTTCGATGCCGTGGAAATCGTGTCGGAAAAGACAAGCCGGACCTATCGCGACCTTTTCCGCCGCCACGGGACCGGCGCCGGCAATGCGCTGATGGTAGGCAACTCGCTGAAATCGGACATTCTCCCGGCCCTGGAGGCCGGAAGCTGGGCCGTTCATGTTCCCCATGAACTGACCTGGGAACTGGAGCATGCGCCCGCGCCCGTCGATCACCCCCGCTTTCGCGAGATCGCGCATCTGGGCGATCTTCCCGCGCTCATCGACGCGATCGGGAACGGCGCCGGATGCTGAAGCATCGGCCGGCCGCCAACGAAAAGGGCCGCCCGATGGCAGCCCCTTGATGATTTTCTGAAAAACGGTCCAGCCTCAGGCCAGCCAGCGCTTGCGCCGCTTGTAGTGCTTGACCTCGCGGAAGGAGCGGCGCCCCTCGCCGCCAATGCCGAGATAGAATTCCTTGACGTCGTCGTTCTCGCGCAGGGCCGAGGCCTCGCCATCGAGCACGATTCGGCCGGATTCCAGGATGTAGCCGTATTTGGCGTAGCGCAGCGCGACGTTCGTGTTCTGCTCCGCCAGCAGGAAGGACACGCCCTCCTCCTCGTTGAGCTTCTTCACGATCTCGAAAATCTCCTCGACAAGCTGCGGCGCCAGGCCCATCGACGGCTCGTCCAGAAGGATCATGCTCGGCCGGCTCATCAGCGCCCGCCCGATGGCGCACATCTGCTGCTCGCCGCCCGACGTGTAGCCCGCCTGGCTTCCCCGCCGCTCCCGCAAGCGCGGGAAATAGTCATAGACCATCTCCAGGTCGCGCTTCACATTGGCGTTTCCGTCCTTGCGGGTGAAGGCGCCCGTCAGCAGGTTTTCCTCGATCGTCAGGTGCCCGAAACAATGGCGGCCCTCCATCACCTGGATGCAGCCGCGGCGCACAAGGTCGTTCGGCGACAGGTTGTGCACCACCTCGTTGTTGAAGGAGATGGATCCTTTCGTCACCTCGCCGCGCTCGCCATGCAGCAGGTTGGAGATGGCTTTCAGCGTTGTCGTCTTGCCGGCGCCGTTGGCGCCGAGCAGGGCCGTGATGCCGCCCTTGGGAACCGAGAGCGACACGCCCTTCAGGACGAGGATCACGTGATTGTAGATCACCTCGATATTGTTGACCTGCAAGAGCGTTTCGGCCGTGTTCGTGGCCCTTGCCGCTTCCGCCATGCGAAATCCTCCCGATCACCGGCTCCCGGCCGTCACTAGGGCAATTCCGGCGAAACCGGGAACCGGTTCCGCGTCCGGAATTGCAGGAAAAATGAGACAGAGCACCCGAGCGGGTCAGGACATGCTCCGGATCCCCGGCGCGGACACGGGTCCCGCGCCGGAGTGGTTGTCAGGTCCGCGTCACTCGCAGCTGCGCGGCTCGATGTTGTTCTCCTTGGCATAGGCCTCGGAGTCTTCCTTGATCAGCGCGTCGATGACTTCCCGGTCGGCCGGGCCGAAATCGCTGATCAGCTTCCACGTCTTGGCCTCTGCATCCCACTGGGCGATGGCGCCCAGGCCCGGGCCGCCATGGTCGGCGCAGCTCACATTGATCTCCGGACCGAAGCCCGGCAGGCCGAGTTCCGTCATGCGCGCCTGGTCGAGCTTCAGGGCCTCCATGCCGTCACGCATCATCTCGCCGTTGATCTGCTTGGTATTGTGGATGCCCATCGCCGTGCGCGCTGCCTCGACGGCCAGCATGGCGGCATAGAGGCCGCGGTTGTAAAGCGCGGTGCCGACATTGGTGCCGTCGCCGGCTGCCTTGCCGGCGTCCGTGACATACTTCTTGATGTCGGCGAAGACCGGGTAGTTGGCGTCGACGCCGTGGAAGGTCACGTGCTTGTAGCCATTGGCGCCCGGACCGGCGGGCAGCACGTCATTTTCCGAACCCGACCACCAGATGCCGATGAAGCGGTCCATCGGGTAACGGATGTTGACGGCTTCCTGGATGGCCACCTGGTTCATCACGCCCCAGCCCCACATCAGCGTGTAGTCGGGACGGTCGCGGCGGATCTGCAGCCAGGTCGCCTTCTGCTCCTGGCCCGGATGGTCGACCGGGTAGAGCGACAGCGTATAGCCGTGTTTCTTGCCGAGTTCCTCCAGGGTGCGGATCGGCTCCTTTCCATAGGCCGAATTGTGGTAGACGAGCGCGATCTTCTTGCCGTTGATGTCGCCGCCGTTCTCCGCAAGGATGTGGTTGATGATGATCGAGGCACCATCCCAGTAGGTCGCCGGATAGTTGAAAATGTAGGGGAAGATCGCGCCATTGGCTGCCGAGGTGCGCCCGTAGCCCATGGAGTGGACCGGGATATTGTCGGCAGTCGCCTTGGGGATCAGCTGGTAGGTGATGCCCGTGGACAGCGGCTGGTAGATGAGCGCGCCTTCGCCCTTGGTGGACTCGTAGCACTCCACGCCTTTTTCCGTGTTGTAGCCGGTCTCGCACTCGATCATGCGGATCTTTTCGCCCTCGACGCCACCGTCGCGCTCGTTGACGAGCGTCAGGTAGTCGGCATAGCCGTCGGCAAAGGGAATGCCGTTCGGCGCATAGGGGCCGGTCCGGTAGGACAGGGCCGGGAACACCAGTTCGGCCATGGCCGGAGCCGTTCCCATGACGGCCACCATCGCCGCCGTTGCAAGTATTGTCTTCAGTCTCATGAATGTTCCTCCCATTTGTGAGACGATCCGAAGGGATGCACCCGGCCGCTGCGCGGCCGGTTGCGTGCAGTCTATCCCCTAATAGGGGAATGGCCAGAGCCTGAGTTTCTCCTTGGTCAGGCGCCAGAGTTGCGCCAGGCCGTGCGGCTCGACGATCAGCAGGAAGATGATCAGCCCGCCGACGATCATGATCTGGAAATGCTCCACGGTGGCGGTCGGCCAGCCAAGGCCGTCGCGCATCACCACGGTCAGGAAGATCGGGAAGAGCACGATGAAGCCGGCTCCGAGGAAGGCGCCGAGAATGGAACCCAGCCCGCCGATGATGACCATGAACAGCGCATCGAAGGACTTGTCGATGCCGAAGGCTTCCGTCACTTCCGCAGCACCCAGATAGACGGCGAAGAACATCGCGCCCCCCATGCCGATGTAGAAGGACGAGACGGCGAAGGCCGAGAGCTTGGCGTTGAGCGGCGAGACCCCCATGATCTCGGCGGCGATGTCCATGTCGCGCATGGCCATCCAGGAGCGCCCGATGCGCCCGCGCGTCAGGTTTCGCGCCACCCAGGCAAAGATGAACAGCAGCGTCAGCGCCAGCAGGTAGGTCGCCCAGGGCGCCGAGTTCGGCCCCGTCACCGCCACGCCCAGGATGGTGCGCTCCGGCGCCGTGATCTGGCCCGAGGCCGAATAGTTGTAGAACCAGGAGAACTTGTTGAACATCCACACCAGGAAGAACTGTGCGGCCAGTGTCGCCACCGCCAGGTAGAACCCCTTGATGCGCAGCGACGGCAGGCCGAACAGGACGCCGACCCCGGCCGTCACCGCGCCCGACAGCACGATGCAGATGATGATGTTGAGGTCCGGAAAGGCGGTCATGAGCTTGTAGCAGGCAAAGGCGCCCACAGCCATGAACCCGCCGGTGCCAAGCGACACCTGGCCGCAATAGCCCGTCAGGATGTTGAGCCCCAGCGCGATCATCGACCACACCAGGAATGGCAGCAGGATGGCCTTCACCCAGTAGGTGGAGCCTTCCGGATAGGCGCCCAGCAGGAGCGGCATGGCGATGAAGGCAAAGGCCATGGCCGCCCAGAAGAGCACGCGTTCCGACTTGATCGGGAAGGTCTGCTGGTCGGCGGCGTAGGTCGACTTGAAATCGCCGGCTTCACGGTAAAGCATTGTTCGTCACACCCTCTCGATGATCTTTTCGCCGAACAGCCCCTGCGGACGGAACAGCAGGAACACCAGCGCCACCACATAGGCGAACCAGTTCTCGATCGCCCCGCCGACGAGCGGTCCGATGTAGAGTTCGGCCAGCTTCTCGCCGACGCCGATGATCAGCCCGCCGACGATGGCGCCCGGGATGGAGGTGAAGCCGCCCAGGATGAGCACCGGCAGCGCCTTGAGCGCGATGAGCGACAGCGAGAACTGCACGCCCGATTTCGAGCCCCACATGATGCCGGCGACCAGGGCCACGAAGCCCGCGATCGACCAGACGATGACCCAGATGCTGCGCAGCGAGATGCCCACCGACTGCGCTGCCTGATGGTCGTCGGCCACCGCGCGAAGCGCGCGGCCCGTTCGCGTGTATTGTGAGAACAAGGTCAGCGCGACCACGAGGATGACGGCGATCACGGCGGCATAGACATCGAGCACGTCGATATACATGCCGAAATAGTCGGAGCCCTCGGTTGCCCATTCGCGCGTCACGTCCTCCCACCAGAAGGACCCGCCCGACGGGATGCCGACATCCAGCGTCTTGACGTCCGAGCCCCACATCAGGTCGCCGAAACCTTCCAGGAAGTAGGCAAGCCCGATGGTCGCCATGAACAGGATGATCGGCTCCTGGTTGACGAGATGCTTGAGCACGAGCTTCTCGAAGAGCCAGGCGAAGGCCACCATGACGACGAGCGTTCCGGCAATGGCGACGACAGCCGGCAGTTCCCAGCCGAAATGGTGCAGTTCGGTGCCGAAGATGGCGTTGATGAGATGGGCGAACGGCACCTGCCCGGTCTGCAGGCCGACCAGTGTCAGCGCCGCGAACAGCGCCATGACGCCCTGGGCGAAGTTGAAGATGCCGGAGGCCTTGAAGATCAGCACGAAGCCGAGCGCGACGAGCGAATACATCACGCCGGCCATCAGGCCGTTGAGCACCGTTTCGATGAAGTAGAGAAATTCTGGTGACATGGTTCTCCCCCGCCTCAGTCGTGCGAAACGCCGAGATAGGCGTCGATGACATCCTGGTTCCTGGAAACCTCGTCGGGCGCACCGTCACCGATCTTGCGGCCGTAGTCCAGCACCACGACCCGGTCGGAAATGTCCATGACGACGCCCATGTCGTGCTCGATGAGCGCGATCGTGGTGCCGAACTGGTCGTTCACGTCGAGGATGAAGCGGCTCATGTCCTCCTTCTCCTCCAGGTTCATGCCCGCCATGGGCTCGTCCAGCAGCAGCAGCGCGGGCTCGGCCGCCAGGGCGCGGCCCAGTTCCACCCGCTTCTGCAGGCCGTAGGGGAGACGGCCGACCGGCGTCTTGCGGATATGCTGGATCTCCAGGAAGTCGATGATGTGCTCCACCGCCTCGCGATGCTCCAGATCCTCCTTCATCGCCGGCCCGTGCCACAGCGCCTGCCAGAAGATGTTGCGTTTCTGCAGGGTGATCCGCCCGGTCATGATGTTGTCGAGCGTCGACATGCCCTTGAACAGCGCGATGTTCTGGAACGTTCGCGAGATGCCCTGGCGCGCGGCTTCGGTGGAACGCATCTGCGAGCGTTTCTGTCCGCGATAGGTGATCGTGCCTTCCTGCGGATGGTAGAAGCCGTTGATGACGTTGAGCATCGAGGTCTTGCCAGCACCGTTCGGGCCGATGATCGCGCGGATCTCGCCCTTGCGGATGTCGAAGGAAATGTTGGTGATCGCCTTCACGCCGCCGAAGGACAGCGACACGTTTTCCACTTCGAGCAGCACCTCGCCCTTGGCGATGCCGTCCTGGTGGGCGGTCATGCGGAACCGTTCCGAAGCCCTCAGGTCGGCGGTTTTCAGCGGTGCGTTCATTCCGCTGCCTCCTTGTGCGTCTGTGCCGCGTTCACGGGAAAGGTCTTCGCGTCGCGGATCTGGACCGTCGCGCGGATCTTGCCCTTGCGCCCGTCCTCGTAGGTCACTTCCGTCTCGACATATTTCTCCGTCGAGCCGTCATAGAGCGCCTCGATGAGTTCTCCGTAGCGCTCGGCGATGAAGGAACGGCGCACCTTCTGCGTGCGCGTCAGTTCGCCGTCGTCGGCGTCCAGTTCCTTGTGCAGCACGAGGAAGCGGCTGATCTGGGCGCCGGCCATCATCTCGACCTCGGCCAGCTTGCGGTTGGTTTCCGCCACATGCTCGGCCATCATCTCGTAGACCTTGGGGTGGCCTGCCAGTTCCTGGTAGGAGGCGTAGGAGATGTTGTTGCGCTCCGCCCAGTTGCCGACCGCCGTCAGGTCAATGTTCAGGAACACGCCCACCTTGTCGCGCCCGTGCCCGAAGGCGACCGCTTCCTTGATGTTGGGGAAGAACTTGAGCGAGTTCTCGATGAACTTCGGCGCGAACAGCGCGCCGGTCGTCAGCCGGCCGACATCCTTGGCGCGGTCGATGATCTTGAGCTGTCCGTCCTTGTCGAAGAACCCGGCATCGCCGGTCTTGACGTAGCCGTCCTCGGTCAGCGTCTCCGCCGTCTTTTCCTCTTCCTTGAAATAGCCCGAGAACATGCCCGGCGAACGGAACTGCACTTCGCCATCCTCGGCAATCCGGATATCGACATTCGGCGCCGCGGGTCCGACCGCGTCGGCGCGCACATCCGCATCCTTCTGGCAGGTGACATAGAGGAAGGCCTCGGTCTGCCCGTAAAGCTGCTTCAGGTTGATGCCGAGCGAACGGAAGAAGGAGAACAGGTCCGGACCGATCGCCTCGCCGGCGGTATAGGCCACGCGGATGTTGGAAAATCCGAGCGTGTTCTTGAGCGGCCCGTAGACGAGCAGGTTGCCCAGCCAGTATTTGAGCTTGCCGGAGAACGGAACCGGCCGCCCCTCCAGCAGGTCCTCGCCATACGCCTTGGCGACGTCGATGAAGTAATGGAACAGCCGCCGCTTGAGCGCTCCGGCATCCTCCATGCGGATCATCACCGAAGTCAGCAGCCCCTCGAACACGCGCGGCGGCGCGAAGTAGAAGCTCGGTCCGATTTCCTTGAGGTCCTGCGGAACCGTTTCCGGGCTTTCCGGGCAGGCCATGCAGAAGCCGGAAACATAGCCCTGCGCATAATTGAGATAGTGGTCGCCGACCCATGCCAGCGGCAGGTAGGCCAGCACCTCGTCACGCTCGGAGAGCCTGTCGAAGGCCACCGTGTCCTGCGCCGCCCTGACCGCCGAGACGGCCTTGAGCATCACGCCCTTGGAGCGTCCGGTCGTGCCCGACGTGTAGAGGATGATGGACAGATCCTCTCCGGAGGCGCCATTGATGCCCTCCTCCCACGCCTTGCCCAGCGAGGGATCCTCCTTCAGCCGCGACCGTCCGAGCGTCTGCACGGCCTCGAAGGCATGCATGTGGTCGTGGTCGTAGTCCCGCAGGCCCCGCGGTTCGTCATAGACGACCTGTTCGAGCATCGGGATCTTCTCGCGGAAGGAGAGGATCTTGTCGACCTGTTCCTGGTCCTGCACGACGGCGAAGCGCACACCGGCATGGTCCAGCACATAGGCCATTTCCTCCGCCACGGCATCGGCATAGACGGGCACGGGCACGGCCTGCAGCGATTGGGCCGCCGCAAACGACCAGTAAAGGCGCGGCCGGTTGGAGCCGACGATGGCGATCTTGTCTCCCGCCACCACGCCCATGGCCTGAAGGCCGAGCGCCAGCGCGCGCACCTCGTCGAGTTGCTCCGCCCAGGTCCAGCTTTGCCAGATGCCCAGGTCCTTGTGACGCATGGCAGGACGGTTTGCGAACCGCTTCGCGTTGAGAAGCAGGTATTTGGGAAACGTGTCCAAAGACGCGTGATGCTGCGTCAAAGCGGCCTCCTCCTTGCCGATCTGCCCCTCTTGCAAGAAAGGCAGTGTTTCTCCCGTGGTCGCCCGTCCTTTCCGGACAGGACTTTTTATGTGCCGCTGAAAATTTCACGAAAACAGCCCGCTGGCAACTTTCCGGTTGACAGACAAAGGTCGTAGTGATGCTTTACAGGCCGCAAAGCGTGCGGCGCTGGCGAGTGCGAATCATGCCCGGTGTCGGCGAGCGGGTTCTAGCGTCCGGTCGCCTTGAGGCAGGTTAGTCGCCGTAGTGCATCAGTCCCCGGACATCGTGAACCGTGATCCTGCCGTGCTCCACGGTCAGCAGGCCCTCGTCCTGCAATTCGCCGAGGCTGCGATTGGTGACCGCGCGGGACACGCCGGTCAGGAGGGCGAGTTCATCCTGCGTGATCTCGACGGTCCTGACGACGCCGGGATAGAGCACGGGATTGAACAGCCAGGACAGGTTGCGTGCCACGCGCGCCTTGGAATCGAGGATCCTGTCATGTTCGACGGTTGCGATGAACTGGCTCAGCCGCTCGTTGATCTGGCGCAGCAGGTAGTGATTGAATCCGACGGAATTTTCATAGAGCCACATGAAGGTCTGCCGGTTCATCAGTGCCAGGCGGGTCTCGCGCAGCGCCACCAGGTCATACTTTCGCGGCTCGTTCTTGATGACCGAGCCTTCGCCGAACCAGGCCCCGTTGCCGAGTCCGGCAAACGTGACCGCCTTGCCCGACCGCCCGATCGTGCTCATCTTGATGAGCCCTTCGAGAATGCCGCCCCAGTGGGAAAGCTGGTCGCCGCGGTGACAGACATAGGCACCCCTGGCGTAGGTGCGTTCGGTGATTCCCTGCGCGGCGCGTTCGAGTTCGCCTTCGGTCAGGTCCGAGGCCCAGATGACCCCCCGGACCAGTGCCACCTTGTCGTTCATGCCTTGGCCGCCATGCCGTGATGCCACAATCGCGCCGCACCGGTCCGGAGTGGCGTGGGCTGGATCATATACGCCGCAAGGCGACTCCACCGCAAGTGCCGCGGCGGAACGGTATCACGCGGGTTCGCCGATCAGGTATTTCGCCGATGGCAGGATCGAGAGCGGCGCGCCAGCGCCGACGACCGGGCGCTCGAAGAGCATGCGCCCTTCCGCTTCCGTGAACTGGAAGAAGGGAAAACGCTCGACTGTCGTGGCGCCGAACCGGGCGATGTCGCCTTCGTACAGCGGCACGCTGCAGTTGACCGCGCCCTTGTAGTCGCGGGCTTCCGCAATCCTGTAGAACCCGAACATCTTCTTGTAGAAGACCTCGTGGTCGTCCCGCAGCATGGTGATGTAGTAGGGAACCTGCAGGTAGCGGCAGGCGATATAGGCCAGCCGCATGGTCACGGTGGGTATCATGATGGATCCCGACACGATGTCGGGATCGACAGCCAGCTTGCTGGGATCGATATAGCTGTCTCCTGCCTCCAGTCGCGGCATCAGGATGTCTCTGTACATCTCCATGGCGGGCGAACGCGGGAACGCCTTCGAGGCATGATGGAGGCGGATCGTCGCCACGAGTTCCTCGTCCAGATAGACCCCGAAGATGTAGGCGTTCGCGTCGCCGTCATACTGGTCGATGATCTGCCGGGTTTCGTTCCGGGTCACGAGGCTGTTCTGGAGATAGGACTTGTAGCGGAGACGGGCGACCTCTTCCAGGGCTTCGCCGCAGGTCACGCGCCTGTACTCGATCCGGTCCAGATAGGCCAGAAAGCGCTTGAGCATGGCGCCCTGGGCAGACGCCGTTCTCGTCAACTGGCCGACGACGGCGGGTTCGCTTGCCGCATTCATGGCCTTCCCCTCGTAAAAGAACCAGAGGGAGAGTGTAGGCAAACAAACGCTTCGGAAAAAGCCCACAAATGGGTGGGTTCCATTTACCTATCGTTAACCTTAACAATTGGTTAATTAGAAAAAATCGTTCTCCGGCAGTGTTTCCGCCGGCCCTTCAGCGTGTCGTGACGTTGGCCCTGCGGGTCGCGTCCTTGAGGGGTCTGATTGCCTGGATCATGGCGGCAATGCCGCGCTTGGAAAGCGGCGCGCCGAACAGGAAGCCCTGGATGAAATCGGGGTGCACGGTTTCCACCAGCAGCCGGAACTGCTGTTCGGTTTCCACGCCCTCGATGGTCACGCCAAGCTGCAGGCGCCGTGACAATTCGACAACGCCCTTGAGCAGTTCCAGTGACTTCGGGTTGGTTTCCATCTCCGAGAGGAACGACCGGTCCACCTTGATCTTGTCGAGAGGCAGGGCGTTCAGATAGCCGAGATTCGAGTAGCCGGTGCCGAAATCGTCGAGCGCGATGGTGACGCCGAGAACCTTGAGTTCCTCCAGATAGGCCCAGGTCTTCGCCTTGTCGTCCACCAGCGCCGTTTCCGTGACCTCGATCTCCAGGCGCGAAGGTTCCAGCCCCGAGAACTTCAGCACCCGCTCGACCGTCGCCACGATCTCGGGCGAACGGAAATCGTTTGCCGACAGGTTCACGGAAATGCGGATATCGCCCGGCAGTTCGGCGCAATCGAGGGTCGCCCGCTTCAGCACGAAGGCAGAGATCGAGGAAATGATGCCCATTTCCTCGGCGAGCGGAATGAAGGTCGATGGCGGAATGTTGCCGAGTTCGGGATGATGCCAGCGGCACAACGCCTCGCAACTGGCAACCTGCAGGGTCCGCGCATCGACGATCGGCTGGTACAGCACCGTCAGTTCGTCGCGCTCGATGGCACCGCGCAACTCGCCCTTCAGCCGTTGCCGCTCGCGAAAGGCCCGGTCGAGCGTTTCCTCGAACAGTTCCCAGCTGTTCTTGCCCATCCCCTTGGCCTTGTAGAGGGCCAGGTCGGCCTTGACGATCAGATTGTCGACGCTCGTGTCGCGGACCTTGGCCATGACCGCGCCGCCGCTCACCTGCAACGACAGCAGGTTGCCCGCGACGTCGGCCGGCGCCTTGAGCCGCTGGTAGAGGGCGTTGATCTTCTCCCTCAGGTCTTCCTCGTCATGGATCTCGTCGAAGAACACCATGAACTCGTCGCCGCCGAACCGTGAAACCTTCAGGTGGTCCTCGTTCTGGGCGTTCAGCCGCTCCCCGAGCGCGAAGATCAGGGCGTCGCCGACCGGATGACCCAGCGAATCGTTCACGCCCTTGAAGTCGTCCAGGTCCAGCACCAGCATGGCGCACATCCGCTCCGGGTCGCCCTCGGCCAGCGATTCCGCCACGATCTCCTGGAAGTAGCCGCGATTGGCGAGGCCGGTCAGGGCATCGAAGCGCGCCATGTAGCGGATCTTTTCCTGCGATGCGATGCGCGAGGAAACATCCTCGAACGTGATCACGGAAAGGTCGTCGTCGCCCTCGCGGGCCGACAGTTCGAAATAGCGCCCGTCGGTAAGCTTGATCAGCACCTTGCGGTTGCGCCCCTCGCGGATGGCGCGAGAGAGTTCGACGGCGATGTAGCGGGCGTCCCGCCGGTCCAGCAATCCCGCGGCGACGCCGCGATTGAGCAGGGCATGGAAGGTGCGCCCCTGCATGTGCTGCGCGCTGCGCAGGCCGAAGAAGTCCGACGCCCGTGAATTGGCCACGACGATCGATTCGCGCGCATCCAGCATGACGAGACCGTGCGACATGGTGTTGAGCGCCTTGTCGAAGCGGACGGCCAGTGCGCTTGCCTTCTTCTTTTCCCTGAGAAGCGAAAGCACCTTGTCGCGGATGTCGGTGGAAAAGGTCTGGATTGCGAACAGGAACGGCGCCAGCAGCAGGCCCAGGACGACGTGATAGACGTCCATGCGCGCGATCAGTGTTGCCGAGATCGGCAGCGACAGGAAGGTGTTGAGGACGAACACCATGCGCGACGAGCCGTAATTGCGGCCCGGAATGGAGACCGCGGTCGCCAGCGCAAGGCTGATCGAGGCGACCTCGGCGAATTCGTCGCGCACGAAATAGATGCTGTAGACGGTGAAGACGCCGAGTGCCGCGCCATGCAGCGCGCCGACGGCGATATAGGCCCATTCGCGGCGCTTGGCCTCTGCCAGCGTCTGGGCGATGCCGGCATTGCGGTAGCGGTTGACCGTGTAGGAGCGCAAGAGCCCGACGGGGAGGATTCCGATCGCGATATAGGCGAAAACGGGATCGCCGGTCTTCCAGTAGACAAGCAACAGCATCGCGATCTGGGTCACCACGCCCATCATCAGCGTGCGCCCATTCTCGAAGAGCGACTGCACGAACGCGATATAGAACTCGTCGTGCGTCTGGTCCTGGACTGTTTTTCTGTTCTTGTCCTGCATGCGCCAGATCCGGTACCCGGGACCCGGCTTTTCGCATTTCCGGCTTAAGAAACCCTTATTTCACGACGGTTTGCCGCCTTTTTTTTGACTTTTTCATCTCTCTTCCGGCCTATTCGGCCGCTGCGAGCGCCATGTCCGGTTCAGGGTTTTCAAAGCGCTTGAGTGCCTGCTCGCGCGCCGCATCCGCCTTGGCCGCATTCGCCGCCTTCACGTGGCCGAAGCCGCGGATCATGGAGGGAATGCCCGCCACCTCGACGGCTGCGGCGATCCGCTTGCTGTCCAGGCGCTTCGCGAGCATTTCCACGTCGCCGGCATAGCGCTCGCGCAGCGCCCGCTCCATCCGCCGTTCCTCGGTATGGCCAAAGATGTCGAAGACCGTGCCGCGCAGGCCCTTGAGCCGCGCCAGCACGCCGAAAGCCTTCATCATCCACGGCCCGTAATGCGATTTGCGGGCATGGCCCTTGTTGTCCTTGCGCGCCAGGATGGGCGGTGCCAGATGGAATTCCAGCCGGTCATAGCCGGAAAACTCGCGGGCCATCTGCTGCCTGAACGCCCCGTCGGTGTAGAGACGCGCGACCTCGTATTCGTCCTTGATCGCCATGGCCTTGAACAGGTTGCGCGCCACGGCTTCCGTGACCGCCGTGGATCCCGGCGCCGCCTTGGCCTCCGCTGCGCGCACCTTTTCGACCAAGGCCCGGTAGCGTTTCGCATAGGCCGCATTCTGGTAGCCTGTCAGGAAGGCCTCGCGCCGCGCGATGATCTCGTCGAGCGTTTCGGCCGAGAAGTCCGGCCGCGGCCGCCCGCGCAGGCGGTCGACCAGCGCCATCACCCCGTCCCGGTCATGGGCCGCGCGGCGGCCCCAGCGGAAGGCGGCGATGTTCATGTCCACGGCCTGGCCGTTGAGGCGGATCGCCTGCTCGATCGCTTCCGACGAAACCGGCAGTCCGCCGTGCTGGTAGGCGAAGCCGAGCATGAACATGTTGGCGCCCAGCGAATTGCCGAAAAGCGTCGTCGCGGTGCGCGTGGCGTCGAAGAAATGGGCCTTTTCCTCGCCTGCGGCCTTGCGGATCGCCTGCTTCAGGCGTTCGGTGGGCAGCGAGAAATCGGGCGACCGCGTGAAGTCGCCGGGCATGACTTCCGCCGTGTTGGTCACGAACAGTGTCTCGCCCTCGCGTGTCGCCGCCAACACCTTGGCCGAACCGGAAACGACGAGGTCGCAGCCCAGGATCAGGTCCGCCTTGCCGGCCGAGACCCGGATCGCATGAATGTCGTCGGGCGTCCCGGCGATGCGGACATGGGAGTAGACAGCCCCGCCCTTCTGGGCAAGGCCGGCCATGTCGATCATGCCGCATCCCTTGCCTTCCAGGTGCGCCGCCATGCCGAGGATCGCGCCGATGGTCACCACGCCCGTTCCGCCGACCCCGTCGACCACGGAAGACCATCCGCCCTTGCCAAGATCGAACAGCGCGGGTTCGGGCACGCCCTCCAGCGGGTCCTGCTCCAGGCTCGCGCCTTCGGACTTGCGGATCCTGGCGCCATGCACCGTCACGAAGGAGGGGCAGAAGCCCTCCAGGCAGGAGAAATCCTTGTTGCAGCTTGACTGGTCGATGCGCCGCTTGCGGCCGAACTCCGTGTCCACCGGCTGGACCGAGACGCAATTGGACTTCACGCCGCAATCGCCGCAGCCCTCGCAGACGAGCTCGTTGATGATGACCCGCCTGTCGGGATCGGGGAAAGTGCCGCGCTTGCGCCGCCGGCGCTTTTCCGCCGCGCATGTCTGGTCGTAGATCAGCACCGAGACGCCCGGCACCTCGCGCAGTTCGCGCTGCACGGCGTCCATCTCCTCGCGGTGATGGATGGTCGTGCGCTCCGGGAACGCCACCACGCCGGCATACTTGTCCGGCTCGTCGGTGACGACAGCAATCCGCTCGACACCCTCCGCGCGCACCTGCGCCGCGATGTGGTCGACCGAAAGCGTGCCCTCGTGCGGCTGCCCGCCGGTCATGGCCACGGCATCGTTGTAAAGGATCTTGTAGGTGATGTTGACGCCCGAGGCGATGGCGTAGCGGATCGCCAGCGAACCGGAATGGTTGTAGGTGCCGTCGCCCAGGTTCTGGAACATGTGCTTGCGCTTCGAGAACGGCGCCTGGCCCACCCATTGCGCGCCCTCCCCGCCCATGGCGGTGAAGCCGACGGTGCTGCGGTCCATCCACAGGGCCATGAAGTGGCAGCCGATCCCGGCGCCCGCCAGCGACCCCTCCGGCACCCGTGTGGACGTGTTGTGCGGACAGCCTGAACAGAAATAGGGGGTGCGCACCGCCACGTCCTTCGTGTCGGATAGCATGGCCTGGAACTGGCGCATCTGCTTCACGCGCGCCTCGATTTCCTCCGACGGGCCGATGACCTTCAGCACGCGCTCCCCGATCGCCACCGCGATGTCATTGGGATCGAGCGCGCCCTTGACCGGGAACAGCCAGTCGCCGCGCTCGTCTTTCTTGCCCACCACCACGGGCTGGTTCGCCGTGCCGTAGAGGTCCTCGCGTACCTGCACCTCGATGAGCGAGCGCTTTTCCTCCACCACGATGATCGTGTCGAGGCCAAGGGCGAATTCCTTGATATGCTCAAGGTCGAGCGGCCAGGGACAGGCCACCTTGAACAGGCGGATGCCCATCCTGTTCGCCCGTGCCTCGTCGATGCCCAGTTCGTCCAGCGCCTCGCGCACGTCCAGGTAGCTCTTGCCCACCGTGATGATGCCGAGCTTGGCGTTCGCCCCGCCCGAATAGATGATGCGGTTGAGGCCGTTGGCACGGATGAAGGCGGCCGCCGCGGCCCGCTTGTAGTTGTGCAGCCGCTCTTCCTGGCCGATCTGGTTGAGTTCGTGGCGGATGTTCAGCCCGCCCTTCGGCATGTCGAATTCCGGCAGCACGATGTTGAGCCGGTCGAGCGAAACGTCGACGGAGGCGGTCGATTCGATGTTGTCCTTGACGCATTTGAGGGCCGACCAGGTGCCCGCGAAACGCGACAGCGCATAGCCGTAAAGGCCATAATCGATCAGTTCCTGGACGCCGGCCGGGTTGAAGATCGGGATCATCGTGTCAACGAAGAGGAATTCCGTGGCATGCGCATTGGTCGAGCTTTCCGCCGTGTGGTCGTCGCCCATCAGCGCCAGCACGCCGCCATGCTTCGAACTTCCGGCCAGGTTGGCGTGGCGGAAGACGTCGCCGGACCGGTCGACGCCGGGGCCCTTGCCGTACCACAGCGCGAAAACGCCGTCCTTGGTGCCTTCGCCGAGCAGTTCCGTCTGCTGGCTGCCCCAGCAGGCCGTCGCAGCCAGTTCCTCGTTCAGGCCGGGCTTGAAGACGATGTCGTTGGCGGCGAATTCCTTGCGCGCCTTCCAGAATTGCTGGTCCAGCCCGCCGAGCGGCGAACCGCGATAGCCGGAAACGAAGCCCCCCGTATCAAGTCCGTTGCGCCGGTCCAGCTCGCGCTGCATCATCAGCATGCGCACGATCGCCTGCGCGCCGGACACGAAGATCCGGTTCCTGGACAGGTCGAACTTGTCGGCAAGGCTAACCGCGTGAAGCGTCATTTTGTCGTTCCTCCGGCGCGGGCCCTCTGCGTGGCCCTTCCCAATACATGGGCAGTTTTCTGCGCCGGGCAAATCCAGTCAATCGAATTCGCCGCCAATGCTGATATTGGCAAGCCCGTTGAAGCCAACCAGCAGAAACCATTCGGAAAAATACCGGAATGGACCGTCTGGCGTAACGGAATTGCCGGCTGTGCCACGGGCCGGGATGCGCCGTGCCTGGCGGACACGCATGAATTGGTAAAAAAACTTATCCAGTTTCTTTTCGCCACGCCTGAAATCTGCTAACCGGAAATTCCGGGCGGTCCGCCAGGCGTGCGGGAACCGGTATTGCTGTCGACAAGCGACCCCTTGTGTTGCACTGTCGGCGCAGCCGGGAGTCCGGGAGAACACGCCGGCAGGGCAGCCGGTGCAAGGGAGGGCATGCATGACGGTTCTACTGGCGGTCTCGCGACTCATCGACCGAATTAACGATTTCATCGGCAGGCAGGTATCGTGGCTTATCCTCGCTGCCGTCCTGGTATCGGCCTACAACGCGACCGTGCGCTATCTCGGCGAAGGCCTGCCGGACTTCCTGCCCATCCCGCGTGCATCGAATGCACTGCTCGAACTGCAATGGTACCTCTACGGCACCGTCTTCATGCTTGCGGCCGCCTACACCCTGCTGAAGAACGAACACATCCGCATCGACATCGTTTCAAACCGTTTGTCGAAGCGCACGCGCGACTGGGTCGACCTCTTCTGCCACACCTTCTTCCTGATGCCCTTCTGCCTGCTCATGGTCTGGCTTGCCTGGCCCTGGTTCTGGCGCTCCTACAACAGCGGCGAGATCTCGGCCAATGCCGGCGGGCTGATCCTGTGGCCAGCCAAGATGATGGTCCTGATCGGCTTCCTGCTGCTCACGGCCCAGGGCATTTCCGAGATCATCAAGCGCATTGCCGTGCTTCGCGGCGACATCGACGACCCCATGCCCCAGCATGACCTGCCGCCCGAGGCGGAAGCCGCACTCGACATCGAGGAGGCCCGCTGATGCTCGACCTGATCGCACACGAACTCGCGCCGATCATGTTCGTCTCCGTCATGGTGATGCTGCTGATCGGCTATCCGGTGGCCTTCACGCTGGCCGCCGGCGGCCTGCTCTTCTTCGCCATCGGCGTGGAAATGTCGCTGTTTTCCAGCGAGATCCGCCTGTTCTGGCCTTTGCTCCAGAGCCATCCGGAGCGGATCTACGGCATCATGTACAATGATACGCTGCTGGCGATCCCCTTCTTCACGTTCATGGGGCTGATCCTGGAGCGTTCGGGCATGGCCGAGGACCTGCTCGACACCGTCGGCCAGCTTTTCGGCCCGGTGCGTGGCGGCCTTGCCTATGCGGTCGTCCTGGTCGGCGCGCTCCTCGCGGCCACCACCGGCGTCGTCGCCGCCTCCGTCATCGCCATGGGCCTGATCTCGCTGCCCATCATGATGCGCTACGGCTACAACCGCTCCTTTGCGACCGGCACCATAGCCGGATCGGGAACGCTGGCGCAGATCGTGCCGCCCTCGCTCGTCCTCATCGTCATGGCCGACCAGCTCGGCCGGTCCGTCGGCGACATGTATGTCGGCGCGCTGCTGCCGGCCGCCATCATCGTCGGCGCCTACTGTCTCTATGTCTTCGCCGTCACGCTGGTGAAACCGTCCTGGGCGCCGGCCCTGCCGATGGAGGCCCGCACGCTGGGCGGCGGCGTCACCTCGCTGATTGTCATTCTCGCCGTGGCCGTCGGCATCTATTTCGCCACCTATCACACGGTCTACGCGGACATGCGCTACGAGGTCCGGCTCGTCTGGGCCGCGACGACAGCGGTCGGCGTGGCGCTTGCCGCCAGCCTCATCAACAGGCGCTTCCAGCTCGGCATCCTGTCGCGCCTGGCCGAACAGGTCGTCATCGTGCTGATCCCGCCACTGGCGCTGATCTTCCTCGTGCTCGGCACGATCTTCCTCGGCATAGCCACGCCGACAGAAGGCGGCGCCATGGGCGCGACCGGCGCGCTCGTCCTGGCGCTGATGAAGCGGCGGATCAACTTCTCCGTTCTCAAGCAGGCGCTCGATTCGACGACGAAGCTGACTGCCTTCGTCATGTTCATCCTGATCGGTGCGCGCGTCTTCGGCCTCACCTTCTACGGGCTGAACGGCAATATCTGGATCGAGGAACTGCTCCTGGCGCTGCCGGGCGGTGAATACGGCTTCCTGATCGTCGTCACGATCATCGTGTTCATTCTCGGCTGCTTCCTCGATTTCTTCGAGATCGCCTTCATCCTCGTGCCGCTGCTGGCGCCCGTCGCCGAGAAGCTCGGCATCGACCTGATCTGGTTCGGCATCATCCTGGGTATCAACCTGCAGACGTCGTTCCTGACGCCGCCCTTCGGCTTCGCGCTCTTCTACCTTCGCTCCATCGCGCCGCGCTCCGAATGGGTCGACAAGGCGACGAACCTGACGATGCCGGGCGTCAAGACAACCGAGATCTACAAGGGCGCCATTCCCTACATCATCATCCAGTTCTGCGTGATCCTGCTGATCATCGCCTATCCGCGCCTTGTGACCCACTACAAGGATGACCAGAAGGTCATCAATCCCGACGACATCAAGATCGAGGTGCCAAGTTTTGGCGGCGGCTTGCAGATGCCGGGAACGGCTCCCGGGACCGATGGCGGCGGCAGCGGCCTGCAGCTTCCGGGCCTGCAATTGCAGGGTTCGCCGAACTTCGGCAACCAGCCGGCCACCGGCGGCAATGGCAACACCATCCAGCTTCCGGGCTTGCAACTGCAGGGCGCGCCGAATTTCGGCAACCAGCCGCCGGCACCGCAATCGGGCAATGGCGCACAGCAGCAGGGCTCCGGCGGCCTCCAGATGCCCAGCGGCCCGCCGCGGATCGAGCCTGCCCCGGCCGATTGACCGGAACCTCTGGACCAGACACGGAAAGCCGGGCCTCGCGCCCGGCTTTCTCATTGGAACCAGGGCGGCGCCTGCCACGTTGACGTGGGCTCATCCGGATCGCCGCCATGCCTGCCACACCGCCTGCCCTTGTCATCTCCCGCCGTGACGGCCCGCGCACCGTCCTGCTGCATGGCATGGTTATGGCGCCCTCGTTCTGGCAGACCTATGCACCGCCGGTCTGCCGTACCGGCACCGCCATCGCCTACCCTCTCCCCGGTCATTTTCCCTGGACACTTGGTGCCGGTGCCCGAGCGCTCTGCATGGATGCGATCCTTGATGCCTATGCGGATGCCATCGTTCGCGACTTCAAGGGCCGTCCGGTCACGCTGGTCGGCCATTCCACCGGCGCTTTCATGGCGCTGGGCCTGGCCGCACGGCATCCCGCGCTCGTTGAGGGTCTGGTCATCATGGGCGCGCTGTCCTGCGGCGGGCTTGATGGCTGCCAGCCCTTCGCCATGCGGCTTCTGCGCCTGCGCGGCTTCGGTCAATGGGGATTCGAGCGCCTGCTGTCGCTCTGGATTTCGACGCCGGCGCGCTTCATCGAAGGCGCGCGCACCTGCGTGGCGCAAGGGGAAACGCCGCGCGGGCGCAGGGATGTCGAGGCGATCGAACGGGTCCGGCAGTCCCTTTTGAGAAGCAATCCGGCGGAGATCGCGGCGCTGGTGCGGCTTCTCTCCCGGACCTCGCTGTCGGACGTCCTGCCGGCGATCACCTGTCCGGCGCTCAACATCGTCGGCGGCATGGACAGGGTCATCCGTCCCCGTCACCAGTTCGGCATCCAGGCCGCAATGCCGGCGGTGACGACGCTGTTCCTGCCCAGCGCCGGCCACCTCCCCATGGTGGAGAAGCCCGGCGAGGTTGCCGTTGCCGTGCATGCCTTCATGCGCATGCATGGCCTGTTGCAGACCGGCGGCCCGACAGCACCGGCCAATAACCTTGAGGGCGCCCATCCCGCCTATGAAAGACCCCGGGGCGTTGCCGCCCCGGGGTCCGGTGAGATCGCCATGCCAGCGGGCTGAGGATCAGAGCTTGCCGGCCTGCTGCTGGATCATCATGAACGTATCGAACGTGTTCTCGGAGATCTGCATCCACAGATAGGCGTCCTTCTTGAACGCAAGCTGGTGGTCGTAGATCTTCTTGAACATGGCGTTCTCGGCCGAGATCTCGGCATAGGTGCCCTTGGCCGCTTCGTAGGAAGCTTCCAGGATCTCGCGCGAGAACGGACGCAGCTGGGCGCCGGCGCCGACGAGACGCTTCAACGCGGCCGGGTTCTTGGCGTCGTAGCTGGCCATCATGTCGGTGTTGGCGGCACGGTTGGCGACTTCCAGCACAGCCTTGTAGTGCTCCGGAAGCTCGTTGTACTTCTCCAGGTTGGCCATGGTGTGCAGCACCGGGCCGCCTTCCCACCAGCCGGGATAGTAGTAGTACTGGGCGACCTTGTTGAAGCCGAGCTTCTCGTCGTCATAGGGGCCGACCCACTCGGTGGCGTCGATCGTGCCCTTCTCCAGTGCCGCGTAGATGTCGCCGCCGGCGATCTGCTGCGGAACGACGCCAAGCTTCTCGATGATCTTGCCGCCCATGCCGCCGATGCGCATCTTCAGGCCCTGCAGGTCGGCGACCGAATTGATCTCCTTGCGGAACCAGCCGCCCATCTGGGTGCCGGTATTGCCGCACATGAATCCGATGAGGCCCTGCGTGGCGTAGAACTCGTTCATCAGGTCGTTGCCCGAAACGCCTTCGGCATTCGGATAGTAGTACCAGGCGTTCTGCATGCGGGCGTTGAGGCCGAACGGAATGGCCGTGCCCAGCGCATAGACCGGATCCTTGCCCCAGTAGTAGTAGGAAGCAGTGTGGCAAAGCTCCACCGTGCCGGCGGCAGCCGCGTCGGCGGCCTGCAGGCCCGGAACGATCTCGCCCGCGGCGAAGACCTGGATCTGGAAATTGCCGCCCGTCGCCTCGCTGACGAACCTCGCCATCGTTTCGGCCGCACCATAGATGGTGTCCAGCGCCTTCGGGAACGAAGAGGTCAGACGCCAGGTGATCTTCGGGTTCTCCTGCGCGATGGCCGGAGCAGCCAGGCTCGTGGCCGCAGCAGCGCCCGCGCCGGCGAGACCGGCCTTCTTGATGAATGAACGACGATCCATGGATATCCTCCCATTGGTGATCAGAACAGAGGAACAATGCGTCCGGCGCCCTCACGCCCTCGCCCTTTTCCGAAGGTTATCAATACACGTTGACGGCACGCTGTCCAGCACCGTGGAAATACGTGGCCAATTTTTTTTACCAGTTGCCATCCCTCGGCAGCACAAGGATTTTTGTCCCGCTGCCCCTGCCGCCATCTGGCGGACGGTCAGCTTGCCGATTATGTAGGGGCCGGTCGTCCAGGAGTCGTCTTTCATGATCCAACCGCTCGTTGCCGTTTCGTCCGACATTCGCGAGTTCGACAACTATGTCTGGCACTGCGCGCCGCAAACCTATCTTGCCGCCGCGATGGACGTGGCCGGCGTTCTGCCGCTTGCCGTCCCGGCGATGGGCGGGAACATCGATGCCGCGGCGCTGCTGGCGCGCATGGACGGACTTCTGGTCACCGGTTCGCGCACGAACGTTCATCCGGGGCGCTACGGCGTCGAGGCGAGCGAGCGCCATGAGCCCTTCGACCCGGCACGCGATGAAACCTCGATCGCCCTGATCCGGGCGGCAATCGCCGGCGGCGTTCCCCTTCTGGCCATCTGCCGGGGCATGCAGGAACTCAACGTCGCCCTTGGCGGCACGCTGGAAACCGAGATCCAGGAACTGGAAGGCATCGACGATCACCGCGCGCCGCAAAGCGATCACAACGACGAGCGCTTCGCGATCCGCCATCCCGCCAGCGTCAAGCCGGGCTCCTGCCTTGCCGCGATCGTCGGCAAGGGCGAAATCCAGGTCAATTCGCTGCACCGCCAGGCCGTCAGCGAACTGGCTCCGGGCCTTTCCGTCGACGCCCTTGCGCCCGACGGCACGGTGGAAGCGGTGTCGGTGGCGGGGGCGAAGGCCTTCGCCCTCGGCGTCCAGTGGCATCCGGAATACTGGGCCAGGACGGATGCGCCATCGGCAGCGATCTTCCGCGCCTTCGGCGATGCGGCGCGCGAACGGGCGCTCGCCCGTCAATCCACGGCCGAGAGCGCCATCAACAGCCCGGCCGGCGCAACCGCCTCGTAGGCGAAGCCTTCGGCCACCGCGAATTCGGCGACCGCTTCGCCGCTGGCATCGGTCAGGATGAGCCCGCCCCTGTGCCCCGTGACGCTGGTGGCCTCGACGAGCGGATTTGCGGCGCCGTCCCCGCAGTCCTGTGACGAGGCCATGCCCGTATCCATGTCGATGGACACCAGGCAACCGGTTTTCCTGCCTGCCAGCCAGAGGCGGAATTGGGTGCCCGGTGAGACGGCCGCCGCAATGGGCCGCACGGGGGCGTCCGCCCGGACGTCATCATGGAACACCCCGCCGGCGGGGATGAGAAGGATGGCGGCACTGCCCAGTCCCGCCGCCAGAACGACGAATCGCAACATGTCGCCCCTTTCCGCTGCTTGTCAGCGCGGAAGAATGGCCCCTGTACGGTAAACGGGTTGTTAAGGAGCCGCCGGTGGCGCTCCGGTGGACTGGCGCACGCGCAATTCCGGGCGGATGAGCTCCTGCCCGCCATGCACATCGTGGCCGGCCAGGCGGTCGAGCAGCGCCTTGGCGGCGCGGCGGCCCACCTCGCGCTGGCCGTTCCAGACGGTCGTGAGCGCCGGCGTGGCGATGGCCGCTTCCTGCAAGTCGTCGTAGCCCGTCACAGAGACGTCGGTCCCCACGTTCAGCCCGGCCCGCGCAAGCCCGTTCATCAGGCCGATGGCCACAAGGTCGTTCCAGCACACGGCCGCGGTCGGACGGGGACTGATGGAGAGGAACGTCTCGGTCGCATCGAACCCGGCAAGCTTGGTGCGCGGCCCGGCGATACGCCATTCCGGCCGCACTTCCAGGCCGGCTTCCTGCATCGCATCCCTGTAGCCCTGGAAGCGGTCGCGGCCGGTCGAGGTCTGGTCGGTGCCCCCCACCATGGCAATGCGGCGGTGGCCGAGCCCGATGAGATGACGCGTCGAAAGGCCCGTTCCATAGGCATCGTCGCCCCGGAAGACCGGCACGTCGGCGCCCGGCACGTTGCGCGCGATCAGCACCGCCGGCAGCCCGTTCTTCTCCGCCAGCTCGATGTCCTCCGGCGGCGTTCCGATCGCCGGCGACATGATGATGCCATCGGCCCCCAGTTGCAGCAGCGTGTCGAGGAAGGCGCGCTGCTTTTCCACCTGGTCGTAGTGGTTTGACAGGAGGAAGGTCTGGCCCGACCGGTCGAGTTCGTCCTCGATGGAACGCAGGATCTCGGCGTAGAACGGGTTCATGATGTCATGCACCACGACGCCGACGATGCCCGAGCGCGAGGTCCGCAGGCTGGCGGCACGGCGGTTGTAGATGTAGCCGATTTCGCGCGCATGCGCCTTGATGCGTTCGCGCGTCAGGTCGGCGACGAGCGGACTGTCGCGCAGCGCCAGCGAGACGGTTGCCGTAGAGACCCCGAGGGCTTCCGCGATGGTCGATAGTTTTATTTTTTGCGCCAGGGCCGCAGCCTCCCCGCCTCGGACCGAACCGTCAACTTAAACGTTTTAAAGTCCTAGCGGTGGCGTGCCCGCGTTTCAACGCTTTTTTGCCGGCAAGACGGATCGCACCGGCGGTGTGGACAGCGACGTGCGCCGCAGGATGCGTTCGCGATGCACGATGTAGAGACCCGACGCGATGATGATGAGCGATCCGCCCAAGGTCCAGTGGTCCGGCAGGTCACCGAAGACAAGCCAGCCGAAGAGCACCATCCAGACCATCTGGAGATAGGGATAGGGCGCCAGGGCGAACACGGTCGCCCGCTTGTAGGCATTGATGAGCAGCCAGTGCCCGATCCCGCCGAAGAACCCCAGTCCCATCAGGACGGCCCATTGCACGCCGGTGTCCGGGAGCGACCCGTACAGCGGAACCGTCGGCGCCATCAGCACCGTTGGCGCGAGGGCGGAATAGAAGATCAGGCTTTCCGGGGTCTCGCTGCCGCTCATCTTGCGCGTCATGATGACGTAGAAACAATAGCTGAGCATGGCGAGCGTGACATAGAGGTGGCCGATGCCGAGCACCCCGGCCCCCGGCCGCGTGATCACCAGAACGCCGATGAAGCCGACCGCGACAGCCATCCAGCGCCGCCAGCCGGCCCATTCACCCAGCAACGGCCCGGACAGCGCCGTGATCACCATGGGCGCGAAGAAGAAGATCGAGATCGTCTCGGCCAGTTGCAGCGTCTGGAGGGCAAGGAAGTTGCAGAAGGTGGAGCCGAACAGGAACATGCCCCTGACGGCCTGTGCCGGAATGCTCGCCACCCGGAACACCTCCGGCCGCGACCAGCCGCGCAGCAGCACGAGTGCCAGCAGCGCGTGTTCGGCGAAGCGCACCCAGGAAACGAACCGGGCATCCATGCCCGATGTGACGAGGAATTTCGCGCTGGTGTCGAGGCAGGCAAAGAGGAAACAGGCGGCAAAGATCAGCAGGATCGCGGCGGTCGGCGTGGCGGTCTCGCCTGTGTCGGGTCGGGTCAAGCGGTCATCCTTCGAAATGCCCTTCCGCTCTTCGACCGGCGCGCAGCGGCGCACAAGTCAAATTTCCTTGTCCGACGGGACAGGCCGCCTCACCCTGGCAGATCAGGCTGCCTCGTCCTCGTCTTCGCCGTTCTCGTCCGGTTGCGCGCCGGGCCGCGAAAGGTTCGCCTCCACCCTGGCGAGGAGCTTGAGCAGCGCCTTGCGCTCCTTCTTGTCGAGCCCCTTGACCAGGGCCTTCTCTGTGCGCTTGACCGATTTCTCGATCGCCCTGATCGCGTCGCGGCCGGCATCCGTCAAGGCGATGTGCGCGATGCGCGCATCGGTCTCGGAGCCGGTCTTGGCGAGGAACCCCTGTGCCTGCAGCCGGTTGATCGTCTTGGTGATGGTCGGCGGCTTGACGCCAAGCCGCATGGCCAGTTGCGTCGGGGTCAAGCCCTCCTCGGCGCTCAGCGCCAGCATGATCTGGTCCTGCCCGGCATAGAAGCCGTGCTCGAGAAGCCGGGCTGCAAGATCCGTGCGCGCCAGACGCGCGACCGATTGCAGACGCGTCGATATGGCACCCTTGCCGGTCTTCGCCATGGATTGCTCCTGTCTTTGTTGCCGGTCCACTTTACGTACAGGAAACCGATTCGCCAACGAAGCGGTTGCGCACTTCCGCCGGAAAACGATAGCGTGCACCGCCGCCTTTCCCCGCCATGAGAGCGCCGTGATGCTTTTGCCCCGCCGCCATTACACCCGGATGACAGCCGGCGAAATGTCGCCCGCCCGCGCGCAGAGGTGGATCGCGGTCCTGCCGCTTGGCGCAACAGAACAGCACGGGCCGCATCTGCCTTTCGAAACCGACACGATCATTGCGCAAGGCGTGGCCGACAGGGTCGCCGCGCGTGCGCCGCAAAACCTCCCCTTCACCGTCCTGCCGGCCGAACCGGTCGGCTATTCCGTCGAGCACATGGACGTGGCGGGCACGCGCACGCTTGCCTTCGACGAGGCAGTCAACCGCTGGATCGGCATCGGCGAAGGGCTGTTCGCGCAAGGATTCCGGAAGTTCCTGATGATCAATGCGCATGGCGGAAACTCGCCGCTGATGACCGTAGTGGCCACCGAGTTGCGCGTGCGCCTGTCCATGCTCGCCGTGGCGACAAGCTGGACCCGCTTCATCGCGCCGGGCGGCGGCGTCAGCGCGGAGGAAAAGGCCTATGGCATCCACGGCGGACAGATCGAGACCGCCGTCATGCTGGCCTTGCGCCCGGACCTCGTCGACATGGCCCGGGCACGCGACTTCCCGTCGGCGCAGGCCGCTCACGTCCGCGACTTCACCTACCTGCGGGCCTATGGCCCTCACGCCTATGGCTGGAAGATGAGCGACCTGAACGCCGACGGCGTGACTGGAAACGCGGCCGCCGCGACGCCGGAACTCGGACAGGCCCTGCTCGATACCGCCGCCGATGGCATCGCTGCCCTGCTGGCGGACATGCACGCCTTCAATCCGCCCTGGCTGGCGCCTTAGCAGCGTCTGGCCTTGCGCCGCGCGCTCGCCTATATGACGGCGACACAGACTTCCCGGCCGCAAGGCAAAGACACGATCCGAGGCAGATCCCATGAGCGAAGCCGCCAATCCCGTTCCCGTCACCGTTCTGACCGGCTATCTCGGTTCGGGCAAGACGACCCTCCTGAACCGTATCCTGTCGGAGGATCACGGCAAGCGCTACGCCGTCATCGTCAACGAGTTCGGCGAGATCGGCATCGACAACGACCTCATCGTGGAATCCGACGAGGAAATCTACGAGATGAACAATGGCTGCGTCTGCTGCACCGTGCGCGGCGATCTCGTGCGCGTCGTGCAGGGCCTGATGCGCCGTCCCGGCCGTTTCGACGCCATCCTGGTGGAGACCACCGGCCTTGCCGATCCCGCCCCCGTCGCCCAGACCTTTTTCATGGATGACGACGTGCGGGCGAAGACCCGTCTTGACGCCGTGGTCGCCCTCGTCGATGCCAAGCACCTGCCGTTGCGCCTGCAGGACAGCCGCGAGGCGGAAGACCAGATCGCCTTCGCCGATGTCGTGCTGCTCAACAAGACCGACCTCGTTTCGCCCGACGAACTGGCCGAGGTGGAGCGCCTCGTGCGCGCCATCAACCCGTCGGCGCGCATCCACCGCACGCAGCGTTCGGCCATTGCGCTGGAACAGGTGCTCGACCGGGGCGCCTTCGATCTGCAGCGCGCCCTCGACAACGATCCGCATTTCCTTGACCACGATCACCCGGACCATGAATGCGGGCCGCATTGCGACCACGACCATGACCATCACCATGATCACGGTCATGAACACCATGATCACGCGCACGACCACGTACATCATCACCATGACCATGGTGCGGTTTCCGCCATCCACGACCTGACGGTGAAATCGGTCTCGCTGCGCGCCGGCGAGATGAACCCGCAGCGCTTCTTCCCCTGGATCGAGAAGATCACCCAGACGCAAGGGCCGGACATCCTGCGCCTCAAGGGCATCGTCGCCTTTGCCGGCGACGATGAGCGCTATGTCGTCCAGGGCGTGCACATGATCGTCGAGGGCGACCACCAGCGCCCCTGGAAGGAAGGCGAGAAGCGCGAAAGCCGCATGGTCTTCATCGGCCGCAATCTCGATCCGGAATTGCTGGAACGCACCTTCAAGGCCTGCGAGGCCTGAGGACGCCATGCCCACGCTTGCCCCGCTCGATCTCGACGGCCATTGCGTCGCCGCCACATTCCTGTCCGGCGTCCCGCACTTCGCCATGGCCGACGGCCTCGTTCACCGCCTCGACAATGGCCACAAGACCGTGGAAGCCCATGACGGGCTGCTCTGCGCCACGTCCGACGGCGCGGCAAACCGCCTGCTGACCGGCGGCGAGGACGGCAAGGTCTGCGCCGTGACCGCCGATGGCATGGCCAAGACGCTCGCCGAGGCGCCGCGCAAGTGGATCAACGCGGTTGCCGCCGGACCCAATGGTGCCATCGCCTTTGCTGAGGGACGCAACGCCCATGTGGTTCTGCCCGATGGCAAGGCGAAGGTGCTGGCGCATTCGCGTTCGGTGGAAGGCTTGGCCTTCGCGCCGAAGGGCCTGCGCCTTGCCGCCGCCCGCTACAACGGCGCCACGCTGCATTTTCCGGCCACCGACGGAAAGCCCGTCGAACTGGAATGGGCCGGCGCGCATATCGATGTCAGCTTCTCGCCGGGCGGCGAGTTCCTCGTCACCACCATGCAGGAAAACGCCCTGCATGGCTGGAAGCTGGCCGACGGCAAGCACATGCGCATGACCGGCTATCCGGCCAAGGTGAAAAGCTGGTCCTGGAGCGTCAAGGGCAAGTGGCTGGCCACCGCCGGCGCGCCGGCAGCCATCGTCTGGCCGTTCCAGGGCAAGGACGGCCCGATGGGCAAGGCGCCGCTGGAACTCGGCACGCGCGGCGATTCCATGGTGACATGCGTTGCCTGCCATCCCGCCGAGGACCTCGTCGCCATCGGTTACGCCGACGGCATGATCCTGGCCGTGCGCTTCGCCGACGGCCGCGAGGCGGTGCTGCGGCGCGGCGGCAAGGCTGCGATCACGTCGATGGGCTGGGACCGCGACGGCATCCGCGTGGCCTTCGGCTCGGAGACGGGTGACTGCGGCGTCATCGACATTCGCGCCTGACGTCCCGGTGCAGCCGCGCTACAGCCACGGCGCAAGCCAGCCAAGCCCGTCTTCGGTTCGCCCCGCAGGGCGGTATTCGCAGCCGATCCAGCCCTTGTAACCGGCCCGGTCCAGCGCTGCGAACACGAAGCCGTAGTCGACCTCGCCGGTGTCCGGCTCGTGCCGGCCCGGATTGCCGGCCACCTGGACATGGCGGATCAGCCGCTGGTGGCGCAGGAAGGTGCCGGTCAGTTCGCCGCCGTGACGGCTCTGGTGGTAGAGATCGTATTGCAGGAAGAGGTTGTTGGATCCGGTGTCCGTGATCACCGAAACCGCCTGCTCGACGGTGGCGAGGAAATAGCCCGGCATGTCGAACGGGTTGATCGGCTCGATCAGCACGGCGACCCCATGACGGCCCGCCAACGCCGCCGCGTGGCGGAGATTGGCGGCATAGGCCGCGCGCCACTCCCGGGGATCGGCCTCTCCGGGCATGACCCCGGCCATGACGTGTATCTGCCGGACACCAAGCACGGCCGCGTATTCAAGCGCCAGATCGATGGAAGCCAGGAAATCGGCCTCCCGCCCGGGCATGGCGGCCAGCCCGCGCGCTCCGGCTGCGAAATCCCCGCCCGGCGGCGCGTTGAACAGCACCTGTTGAAGCCCCGCCTCGTCCAGGGCTCGCTTCAGGTCGCCGGCCGGGTATTCATAGGGAAAGAGATACTCGACCGCCCCGAAACCGGCCGCGCGCGCGGCCGCGAAGCGCTGAAGGAACGGCACTTCGGCGAACATCATCGACAGGTTGGCGGCAAAGCGCGGCATGGCCATTGGCTATGACCAATCCGCATGCCGCGCAAGCCGTTTCATGTCCCGTACGGTCCGGCCGCACAATGAAACAGGATCAGCGCGGGAGCGCCGCCTTGGCCCGGCGCCCGGCCACCCACGTTTCCGCAATGGCCCGGTCATCGCCCATGGTCTGCAGAAGGAACAGTTCCTCGGCCAGCGTTGTCACCGTTTCCATGCGCAAGGCCATGGCCGGCGTCGCGCGCGCATCGAGGACGACGAGGTCGCCGTCCGAGCCTTCGTCCAGCGAGCCGATCCGGTCTTCCATGGAAAGCGCCTCGGCATTGCCCCGCGTGATCTGCCAGAAGGAGGCCAGCGGATTGATCTTCTCGCCGTTGAGCGCGATCACCTTGTAGCCCTCGTCCATTGTGCGCAGCATGGAGTAATTCGTACCGCCGCCCACATCCGTCGCCGCCGCCACTCGCACGGGCTTCGGCCTTCGCACATAGCGCTGCCAGTCCATCAGTCCGGAGCCCAGGAACAGGTTCGAGGTCGGACAGAACACGGCCACCGACCCGCTGTCGGCCATGGCATCGAGCTCACGTTCCGACAGGTGGATCGAATGGCCGAAAAGGCTCTTCGGCCCGGCCATGCCATGGGCTTCGTAAACGCCGAAATAGTCCGGCGCGTCCGGGTAAAGCTGGCGCGTCAGCGCGATCTCGGCGTGGTTCTCGGAAAGGTGGGTCTGCACGTGGCAATCGGGATGCTCCGCAATGAGCGTGCGCACCACGTCAAGCTGCTCCGGCGAGGAAGTGATCGCGAATCGCGGCGTGATCGCATAGGAAAGCCGCCCGCGCCCGTGCCAGCGCGCGACCAGCGCCTTCGTCTCGTCATAGGCGGTTTGCGGCGTGTCCGTCAGCGCCTCGGGCGCGTTGCGGTCCATCATCACCTTGCCGGCGACCATGGCCATGCCGCGCGCTTCCGCCTCGGCGAACAGCGCATCGGCCGATTCGGGGCGCACCGTGCAATAGACCGCTGCCGTCGTCGTGCCGTGGCGGATCATCTCGTCGAGAAAGGCCGCCGCGACGCGCTCGCAATGGGCCGGGTCGGAGAACTTCATCTCCTCGGGAAAGGTGTAACGGTTCAGCCATTCCAGCAATTCGGCCCCGAAGCTGGCGATCACCTGCATCTGCGGGAAATGGGCATGGGCATCGATGAAACCGGGCAGGACAAGATGCGGGCGGTGGTCCACGACCTCCACATCCCCGCCGGCTTGCGCATGCACCTGCGCGAACGGTCCCCGCCGGACGATCCGCCCTTCGCGGATCATGAGACCGCCATCGGCCTCGTAGGAAAAGGCATTCGTGTCGTCCAGGCGTTCCGGACGGCGCAGGAAGGTCAGCAGGCGCCCGCGAATGAGCGTCGTCGTCATGCAGGGCCCCTCATCGTCACTGTGCGTCCCGGAACCAGGCCACGATCAGCGCGCGTTCTTCCGGCGTGATCTCGGTGACATTGCCCGGCGGCATGGCATGGCTGGCGCCCGACTGCAGGTAGATGTCCCGCGCATGCTGGACGATGGTCGCGTCCGTGTCGAGCATCACGTTCTTCGGCGCCACGGGAATGCCCTCCCAGACCGGTTCGGCGGCGTGGCACATGGAACAGCGCCCCAGCACCGTGTCACGAACGGTCTCGAAGTGCGGCGAGTTCACATAGGCCATCTGCGCCGCCGGAATTGCTGCCTCCTCCCGGTCTTCCGGCACGCTCGCGCCGAAGCCCGAAAGCCAGGCGATCAGCGCGAAGATCACGGCCGCCGCCACGAAGGTCCAGTAAGGCTTTCCCTTGCGCGCATGCATGGAATTGAAGAAATGGCGGATCAGCACGCCGATCAGGAACACCAGCGCCGCGATCACCCAGTTGTACTGGGTGGCGAAGGCCAGCGGATAGTGGTTCGACAGCATGAAGAACAGCACGGGCAGCGTCAGGTAGTTGTTGTGCAGCGAGCGCTGCTTGGCCTGCTTGCCCAGCGCCGGGTCCGGCTTCTCGCCCGCCTTCAGCGCGGCGACCACCTTCTTCTGGTTGGGAATGATGATGAAAAAGACATTGGCCGACATGATCGTCGCGGTGAACGCGCCCAGGTGCAGGAAGGCGGCGCGGCCGGTGAAGACCTGCGTATAGGCCCAGCCCATGGCGACGAGAGCCACGTAGAGGAAAACCATCAGCCCGACATCGCTCTTGCCCAGCGGCGACTTGCACAGCGCGTCATAGATCAGCCAGCCCACCCCGAGCGAGGCCAGCGAGATGATGATCGCCGTGTTTGACGAAATGTCGAGCACGGAGCGGTCGACCAGGTAAAGATCGGCGCCCGCGTAATAGACGATGGCCAGCATCAGGAAGCCGGACATCCAGGTCCAGTAGCTTTCCCACTTGAACCAGGTCAGGTGCTCCGGCATCGCCGCCGGCGCCACGAGATATTTCCGGATATGGTAGAAGCCGCCGCCATGCACCTGCCACTCCTCGCCATGGGCACCTTCCGGCAGGCCCGGCCGCTGACGCAGGCCGAGATCCAGCGCGATGAAATAGAAGGACGAGCCGATCCAGGCGATGGCCGTGATGATGTGCAGCCAGCGGATGGCGAGCGCCAGCCAGTCCCAGGTGATTGCCCAAAGGTCCATGTCGATCCTCGTGCCGGTTTTCCCCGCGATCATTGCCGCCCGGCGCCGCTTTGAAAAGCATGTCCTTTCACGATGACTTTCAAAAAAATCAGAACGGTAATAACGTGATTTCTTGAAGGGAACGGCGCGGCGCGCTCCCTGGCTCGGAGGGGGCATGGCCTATCTGGACAATATCGCGGTCTTCGTGCGCGTGGTGGAACTGGGCAACCTGTCGGCGGCCGGCCGCGACATGCGAATCTCGCCTGCCGTCGCCTCGAACCGCATCAAGGAGCTGGAAAAGCATCTTGGCGTGCGCCTCTTCAACCGCACCACCCGTCAGCTCATGCCCACCGAGCAGGGCCGCGTCTTCTACGATGGCGCGCGCAAGGTGCTGGAGGCCGTTGCCGATGCCGAGGCCGCCGTGTCGGAGCTCTCCGGCCAGCCGCGCGGCTCCATCCGCGTCACCGCGCCGCTCGGCATCGGCCGGCGCTTCATTGCCTCGGGCATTCCCGCCTTTCGCGATCTCTATCCGGACATCGAGGTGCGCCTGCGCCTGTCCGACCACAACATCGACATTATGAAGGAAGGCATCGACGTTGCCTTCAAGCTGGGCGTTCTGGAGGATTCCAGCTTCAAGCGCCGCAACATTGCCCATTGCGACCGGATCCTGGTGGCTGCTCCCGCGTATCTGGAACGGCGCGGCGTTCCGGAGACGCCGGAAGACCTGGCCGGTCACGATTGCCTGCTGCTGCGCTTTCCCGGCTCGCGCGATTTCCACTGGCTGCTCAGATGCCCCGACGGACCGCAGAAATACGAGGTTCGCGGCCCCTTCGATTCCGACGATGGCGACGTGCTGACCTCCTGGGCGATCGACGGGCGCGGCATCGTCAACAAGCCGCGCTTCGAGGTGGAGCCGTTCATCCGCGACGGCCGGCTCGTGCCCGTCCTGCCGTCATTCGCGCCCGAGCCGGTGCAGCTTGCCGCGCTCTATCCGCACCGCAAGCTGCAGGACCCGAAGATCAGGCTCTTCCTCGATTTCATGGCCGAGCGCTGCCAGCGCATGGTGCGCGGCCTGCTGGGCGAGCCCGGCCTTTGACAAATGCCGGGTCCATGCCTACATGACGCCCGTCATGAGGGCAGAGGCCCCTGCCGCCCGCAGGCCGCAAGGCCACGGTGAAGCCTCCCTGAACGAACTCCATCTGTCCTGATCCCTTTTCGGATGCGGTCCGGTGGCAATGCGGGCGCCCGCTCGAACAATCGCATCCCTCCGGAAAGAGAGGTCTGTGATGAATGGTAATCGTGGGATTCTCCCCACCATCGATGACATGAAGGCCCAGGCGAAACGCTTGCGCGCCGATCTGGAAACACGCGGCACGCCGCTCAGCCACGCCCAGGCGCTGGAACTGGTCGCCCGCCAGCACGGGCACCGGGACTGGAACACCGCCCATGCGGCGGCAGGCAACCGTCCGCCGGCCAGCTTCCACGTCGGACAGGTGCTGACCGGCACCTATCTCGACCAGAAATTCCTGGGCGAGGTCATCGCCGTGCAAAGGCTCGGCGAGGGCGATCGCTGGCGTCTGACCTTCCGTTTCGACGAGCCGGTCGACGTCGTCACCTTCGACAGCTTCTCCGCCTACCGCCACCGCGTCACCGTGACGGTGAACGGCGAGGGCGTCACCGCGGAAAAGACGTCGAACGGCAAGCCGCACATGCGGATCGACCTGTAGCCCGCAACGGCGCGGCCGGGCCATCGACAATGGCCCGGCCTTTGCCGTCAGTCGTCGTCTTCGAGCGTGAAGGCGGCGTGGAGCTTGACCTGGTAATGCGCCACCTTGCCGTCTTCGATATGGCCGCGCGTTTCGGCTACCTCGAACCAGCGCAGGTGACGCACCGACCGTGCCGCCTTGGCAATGGCGGCCTTGATGGCGTCCTCGATGCTCGTCGGCGACGATCCGACCAGGTCGACCATCTTGTAAACGTGATTGCTCATGGCGCACCTCCTTGGGGAACGGCTTGATGGCAGGATGCGGCGGAACTGCCGCCTGCAAGCCAACGCATTCGCCTCGCGAATGATCCGTCACGATAGCACGGCAAGTGCCAGGTGCGGTCAGTTGCCCCGCGCGGCCAGCGCAGTCATCACCTCCGCCGCCGTCAGCGCGGCGATCACGGCCGGCCGCTTGTCGCGCAGATGCGCCCCCCCGATGGGACAGACCAGACCGGCAAAGGCATCCTCGCCGCCGCCCGCTTCCAGCCATTGCCGGCGGAACACCGCCCGTTTCGTGGCGGAGCCGATGAGACCGGCATAGGCGGCATCGTCACGCTTCAGCGCCTCCGAG
This sequence comes from Zhengella sedimenti, assembly GCF_046506625.1. Lineage (NCBI taxonomy): Bacteria > Pseudomonadati > Pseudomonadota > Alphaproteobacteria > Hyphomicrobiales > Notoacmeibacteraceae > Zhengella > Zhengella sedimenti. The sequence goes on along the minus strand of NZ_JBKFFP010000003.1, from coordinate 108,620 downwards.
ACGATCAGGAAATCAAGTGCATGGTCGTGGGTCAGCACGATGAAGGCGGAGCCGGCCGGCGCCTCGCGCACCACGGCTTCGGGCATCGCGGCAAGGCGGGTTTCGACCGTGCCGCCGATGACCCCCGAAAGCGCCTCCAGCGCATCGGCGCGCGTTTCCACCACCACCGTCCTGACAGGCAGAAGCGCCAGCGCGCCCGCCAGCGCGGTGCCCACATGGCCCGCCCCGAACAGGTAGACATGCGGCATCCCCGCCCGCGCCGTTTCCCATTGCGCCAGCAGGCGCCCGCGCCCTGTCTCGTCCAGCAGGGTGAAATCCAGCGTCACATGGCCGCCGCAGCACTGCCCGATCTCAGGCCCGAGCGGCTGCGACCAGGCGCCCTCCGCCTCGCCTCCCTCAAGGATGGCGCGCGCCCGCCCGATCGCCAGGAATTCCAGTTGTCCGCCTCCGATCGTGCCGAACAGGGCGTCCGGCGCCACCGCCATCCATGCATCCATGTCGCGCGGCGTCGATCCCCTGGCCGCCGCGACACGCACCAGCACGGCCCGGTTCTCCCGTTCCAGAAAGGCGCGAAGGTCGGCCACCGCCAAGTCTCAGGCCCCGTGACGGCGCGCCCGCCCGCTCAGCCGTTCGATGGCCATCAGCACGCGTTCCGGCGTCGCCGGCGCGTCGAGGCGCGGGCAGACCTCGTAGCCGGCGACCGAGGCGACCGCGTCCGACAGCGCATGGAACACGGACATGCCGAGCATGAAGGGCGGCTCGCCGACCGCCTTGGACCTGTGGATGGTCTCCTCGCGGTTTTCGGACCAGTCGGCCAGGGCGACATTGAAGATGCGGGGCCGGTCGGAGGCCAGCGGGATCTTGTAGGTGGACGGCGCATGGGTGCGCAGCCGCCCCTTGCGGTCCCACCACAATTCCTCCGTCGTCAGCCAGCCCATGCCCTGGATGAACCCGCCCTCGACCTGGCCAAGATCGATGGCCGGGTTCAGCGAACGCCCCGTCTCGTGCAGGATGTCGCTGCGCTCCACCCGGTATTCGCCAGTCAGCGTGTCGACGGACACTTCCGACACCGAGGCGCCATAGGCGAAGTAGTAGAAGGGCCGCCCCTTGCCGCTGTCACGGTCCCAGTGGATGTTCGGCGTCTTGTAGAAACCGGTCGCGGAAAGCTGCACCCGCGCCACATAGGCCTGTTTCACCAGTTCGGCGAAGGGGATCTCCTGGTTGCCGATACGCACCCGGTTGGGCAGGAACGCGATCTGGTCGCGCGGCAATTCGTAGAAATCCGCGGCGAAATCGGCAAGCCGCTCACGGATCGTGCGTGCCGCCGCCTGCGCCGCCATGCCGTTTAGATCGGAGCCGGACGAGGCCGCCGTCGCCGACGTGTTCGGCACCTTGCCGGTGGTCGTCGCGGTGATCTTCACCTGGTCGATGTCGATCTGGAATTCTTCCGCCACGATCTGCGCGACCTTGACGTAGAGCCCCTGCCCCATCTCCGTGCCGCCATGGTTCAGATGCACAGAGCCATCCGTGTAGACATGCACCAACGCGCCGGCCTGGTTGAAATGCGTGGCGGTGAAGGAGATGCCGAACTTCACCGGCGTCAATGCGATGCCACGCCGGATCATGCCGCCCTTCGCATTTTCCGCCCTGATCGCCTCGCGCCGCGCCTGGTAGTCCGACGAGGCTTCCAGTTCGTCCACGATGCGCGCGATGACATTGTCCTCCACCGTCTGGTGATAGGGCGTCACGTCGCGGCCCGGTTCGCCGTAGAAATTCCGGCGCCGCACCTCCAGCGGATCGAGCCCGGTGGCGAACGCCACCTCCTCGATCACGCGCTCCGCGCCCACCATGCCCTGCGGACCGCCAAAGCCGCGAAATGCCGTGGCCGACACCGTATTGGTGTAGAGCGGCGCCGAGACGGCCTTCACCGCCGGCCAGTAATAGGCGTTGTCGCAATGGAACAGCGCGCGGTCCGTCACCGGGCCGGACAGGTCGGCGGAAAAGCCGCAGCGCGCCGCATAGGTGAAATCGACGCCGAGGATGTTGCCGTCCTCGTCGAAGCCCACGTCGTAGCCGACGAGGAAGTCGTGCCGCTTGCCGGTCGCCGTCATGTCGTCGTCGCGGTCGGGCCGGATCTTGACCGCCCGCCCCGTTCGCCGCGCGGCAATCGCCGCGACGGCCGCGAACAGGTTCGACTGCGTTTCCTTGCCGCCGAAACCGCCGCCCATCCGGCGCACGTCGACCGTCACCGCATGGTTCGGCACGCCGAGCGCATGGGCCACCATGTGCTGCACTTCGGACGGGTGCTGCGTGGAGGAATGCACCAGCATGTCGCCGTCCTCGCCGGGAATGGCGAGTGCGATATGGCCCTCCAGGTAGAAATGGTCCTGCCCGCCGATGCGCATCTCGCCGGACAGGCGCCGCGGCGCGATCTCCAGCGCCTTTGCCACGTCGCCGCGCTGCAGCGTCAGCGGATCGCAGACCAGCTTCGGCGTCTCGCCCGTGTCCGCATAGTCCACGATGGCCGGCAGTTCCTCGTAATGGACCTTCACCCTGGCGCAGGCGCGGCGCGCGATATCCCGGCTCTCGGCCACCACCGCGAAGACCGGCTGGCCGTGGAACTGGACGATGCTGTCAGCGAAGATCGGCTCGTCGTTGCGCCCGGTCGGCGAGATGTCGTTGACGCCCGGCACATCCGCGCCGGTCAGGACCGCCACCACGCCGGGCATCTTCAGGGCCAGTTCCGTGTCGATGCCGCGCACACGGCCGTGCGTCACGGTGGACAGGCCGAGATAGGCATGCAGACAGCCGCGCGGCTCGGTGATGTCGTCGATATAGACGGCCTCGCCGGTCACGTGCTTGTGGGCCGAATCGTGGCGTTGTTGCGTGGCAACCCCGCCCTTGATCGCGGCGGCAGTCCGGTCCGGTTGTTCGTGCTTGCCCATGCTGCCCTCACGCCGCCTTGCCGCCGGCCAGGCCGGACGTCGTTTCCATGAAGAACCGTTTCAGCAGGTTCCTCGCCACCAGCATCCGGTAGTCCGCGCTGGCCCGCATGTCGGTGATCGGCTGGAAGTCGGACGCATAGGCGTCGAGCGCTTCCTCCACCGTGTGCAGCGTCCAGGGCTGTCCGGCGAGGGCAGCCTCCACCGCCCGCGCGCGCTTTGGCGTCGCGGCCATGCCGCCATAGGCGATGTGAATCTGCTGCACCCGGTTGTCGCCATCCAGCCGCAGGAAAAAAGCGCCGAGCACCGCCGTGATGTCCTCGTCGCGCCGCTTGGAAATCTTGTAGACCGCGAATTGTGCATCGCGCGGCGGCAAGGGCACCGAGACGCTTTCGACGAATTCGCCCGGCGCGCGATCCTGCCGGCCGTAGTCGATGAAGAAATCCTCCAGCGGAATGGAGCGCCGGTTGTGATGCTTGCGCAGGGTCACGGTTGCGCCCAGCGCGATCAGCGGCGGCGGCATGTCGCCAATCGGCGAGCCGTTGGCGATGTTGCCGCCGATCGTCCCCATGTTGCGGATCTGCTCGCCGCCGATCCGCTCGATCAGCTCGCCAAGCTGCGGAATGTGCGCGGCGAACACGCCGCGCGCCCGCGTGTAGCTGACCCCGGCGCCGATCGACAGCATGTTGCCGTGGGTGTGGACCGTCTTCAGACCGTCCATGTGTCCGGTGAACACCACTGGCGAGACATCGCGCATGAATTTCGTCACCCACAGGCCGGCATCGGTCGCCCCCGACACGATGGTCGCTTCCGGCTCGGCTTCGAGGACGCGCGCCAGGTCGTCGGTATCGGCGGGCACAACGATCCGCCCCTCCGCGCTGTCGATCTCGACCCGGGCCCCGTCGGCCATCGTGCGCAGCGCATGCGCCACCGTGGTCCTTTCGCCGGCCAGCGGATCGTCGTCCGGCGATCCGTAGCTCGAGATCGCCCGCGCCGCGCGCATGATCGACTCGTAGCCGGTGCAGCGGCACAGATTGCCCTGCAAAGCTGTTTCGATGGCACGGTCATCGGCATCCGGATCGTTCATCCACAAGGCATAGAGGCTCATCACGAAACCCGGCGTACAGAAGCCGCATTGCGAGCCATGGTGATCGACCAGCGCCTGCTGCACCGGATGAAGGCTTCCGTCCGCCCGCTTCAGGTGCTCCACCGTCACCACGTGACAGCCGTCCAGCGAACCGAGGAAACGAATGCAGGCATTCACGCTCTCATAGGTGAGCGTGTCATCGGGACCCAGCCGGCCGACCAGCACCGTGCAGGCGCCGCAGTCGCCCTCCGCGCAGCCTTCCTTGGTTCCCGTCAGGGAACGCCGGATGCGCAGGAAGTCGAGCAGCATGTCGCCGGGACGCACATCGTCGAGCGCCACGCTCTCCCCATTGAGCAGGAAGCGGATTTCCTTTCGGATCGCGGGCTTTGTCATCAGCTTCCCCTGTAGGTGGAATAGCCGAACGGCGAAAGCAGCAGCGGCACGTGGTAATGCGCCGCCGCGTCGTCGATGCCGAAGCGGATCGGGATTTCCTCCAGGAACAGCGGCCCGCCCGCTACCGGCATGGCCAATCCGTGCATGCGGATATAGTCGCCGGCGTGAAACACCAGTTCGAATATCCCGGTCCCGAAGCTGTCGGCGGGAAGGATCGGGCTGTCGGTCCGCCCGTCGTTGTTCGTGACGGTTTCGGCGATTTTCTCGCGCCCGTCGCCGGAAAGGCGGAAAAGCTCGATCCGGATGCCTTTCGCCGGAACCCCGCGCGCCGTGTCCAGCACATGTGTCGTCAGATATCCGCCAGCCTTGCCCATTGCCTCACCTGTCGCTGCGCACAGCGCGCTTCGTTTTTGACCATACGGTTCACAGTGTGCCTCATTCAAGCCGCTGCCTTAAGGCCCTCGCATGGCGTCCGCACTCTAAACAGTTTCAAATTTTTCCGCATGTTGGCCGCGGCCCCGGTTGAAATAGGCTGTCGGCCAGCAATTTCTTTGTCCGGTGGCCGCCCGCGCCATCCGTGTCCGGGAGCATGAAGGAAACCATGAAACGTTACGAGCGCGACATGCGGGGCCATGGTGCCCGCCCGCCCCATCCGCAGTGGCCGGGCGACGCGCGCATCGCCGTCCAGTTCGTCATCAACTACGAGGAAGGCGGCGAGAACTGCCTGCTGCACGGCGACGGCCAGTCGGAGGCCTTCCTCTCGGAGATCACCGGCGCCACGAACTGGCCGGACCAGCGCCACTGGAACATGGAATCGATCTATGAATATGGCGCCCGCGCCGGCTTCTGGCGCCTGCACCGCATGTTCACCGCCGCCGGCATTCCAGCCACCGTCTATGGCGTCGCCACCGCGCTGGCCCGCTCGCCCGACCAGGTCGCCGCCATGCAGGAAGCCGGCTGGGAAATCGCCTCGCACGGGCTGAAATGGATCGAGTACAAGGACTTCACGCAGGAGGACGAGCGCGCCCACATGCTGGAGGCGATCCGTCTGCACACGGAAGTCACAGGCGAGCGGCCGCGCGGCTTCTATCTGGGCCGCGCCTCCATGCACACCGTGCCGCTGGCGGCGCGCGAAGGCGGCTTCGACTACATTTCCGACGCCTATGACGACGACCTGCCGCACTGGATCGTGGTCGACGGGCGTGAACAGCTTGTCATCCCCTACACGCTGGACACCAACGACATGCGCTTCGCCGCCGTCCAGGGTTTCAATTCCGGCGACCAGTTCTTCACCTATCTGCGTGACGCCTTCGACACGCTCTATGCCGAGGGCATGGACGGTGCGCCGAAAATGCTCAACATTGGCCTGCATTGCCGCCTTGTCGGCCGGCCCGGCCGCGCCCTGGCGCTCAAGCGCTTCATCGACCACGTGCTCAACCACGACAAGGTCTGGGTGGCCCGCCGCATCGACATTGCCGAACACTGGAAGCGGGTGCACCCCTACGTGGCCCCGCGCCTGAAACCCTCGGCCATGGACGAGGCCGGTTTCGTCGCCGCCTTCGGTTCGGTCTTCGAGCATTCGCCCTGGATCGCCGAGCGCGCCTTCGACCTGGAACTGGGGCCTGCCCATGACAGCGCGGGCGGCCTGCACAATGCGCTGGCCCGCATCTTCCGCTCCGCCTCCGAGGAGGAACGCCTCGGCGTGCTTCGCGCCCATCCCGACCTCGCCGGAAAGCTGGCCCAGGCAAGGCGGCTGACCGCCGAATCGACCGCCGAGCAGGCTTCCGCCGGCCTCGACGCGCTCACCGACGCCGAACGGGCCCGCTTCACCGAACTCAACGAAGCCTACACCGCGAAGTTCGGTTTTCCCTTCATCATCGCGGTCAAGGGACTGACGAAGGCCGATATCCTCGCCGCCTTCGAAACGCGCATCGGCAATGACCGCGAGACTGAATTCGCCACCGCGTGCAGACAGGTTGAGCGGATCGCGCTGCTGCGCCTGAAAGACATGCTGCCGGAGTGAGAGCGATGAACGAACCCCTCTACCACGCCCCGCATGGCGGCCTGCCCGGCCAGTCGCAACTGATGACCGGCCGCGCGGTCTTTACCGAGGCCTATGCCGTCCTGCCGGCGGGGGTGCTGCGCGACATCGTCACCAGTTGCCTGCCGCATTGGGAAAAGACCCGCCTCTGGGTCATCGCACGCCCCCTGTCAGGCTTCGCCGAAACCTTCTCGCAATACATCATGGAGGTCGCACCCGGTGGCGGCAGCGCAAGGCCGGAAGAGGATGAGCGGGCCGAAGCCGTGCTCTTCGTCATGGAAGGGGAGATCACCGTCACGCTCGATGGCGCCGCTCACCGCCTGACACCGGGCGGCTATGCCTACCTTCCGCCCGCCAGCGGTTGGGCGCTTGCCAATGACGGCGCCAGCCATGCCCGTTTCCACTGGATTCGCAAGGCCTGGCAGCCGGTCGAGGGGCTCGATGCACCCGATCCGCTCTTCCTCAACGAGCGCGACATTGCGCCCACGCCCATGCCCGACACGCAGGGGCGCTGGGCGACGACGCGTTTCGTCGATCCGGCCGACCTGCGCCATGACATGCATGTGACCATCGTCACATTGCAGCCCGGTGGCACCATTCCCTTCGAGGAAACCCATGTCATGGAGCATGGCCTCTACGTGCTGGAGGGCAAGGGCGTCTACAAGCTCAACCGCGACTGGGTCGAGGTCGAAGCCGGCGATTTCATGTGGCTGCGCGCCTTCTGTCCGCAGGCCTGCTATGCCGGCGGCCCCGGCCCCTTCCGCTACCTGCTCTACAAGGACGTCAACCGGCACATGCCGCTGACGCGCTTCCCGTGACCCGCGTCATCACGGCCCGCCCGCTCACCCGCGAGGTTTTCGCGGGCTTCGGCGACGTCATCGAAACGGACGGCGCGGAACACTTCGCCATCAACAATGGCAAGTGCGAGCGCTATCACGACCTGGCAAGGGTCGAGGCGGCCGGTCCCGGCGCGCGCGTGCTCGTCAACATCTTTCGCGGCACACCCTATGCGATGCCGCTGAAGCTGGCGCTGGTGGAGCGCCATCCCTTCGGCAGCCAGGCCTTCATGCCGCTCTCGCCGCGCCCCTTTCTCGTCATCGTCTGCCCGGATACGGCAGATGGTCCAGGCCGCCCCCACGCCTTCCTCACCGCGCCCGGACAGGGCGTGAACTATGCCCGCAACACATGGCACGCGGTTCTGACGCCAATCGGCGAACCGCAGGATTTCCTTGTCGTCGACCGTGGCGGCGACGGCTCCAACCTGGAGGAGTTCACCTTCGCCGAGCCCTGGGAAATCCGTTTGCCGCAAGGAGAGTGAAACGTGACAGATGCCCGCCTGATCAACCGCATGCTCGATGTGATCGAGCACGACATCATCCCGCTGACCGAAGCCGGCGTCGCGAAGGGCAACAAGCTCTTCGGCGCCGCCATCCTGCGCAAGGACGACCTGTCGCTGGTCCTCGCCGAGACCAACAACGAGCTGGAAAACCCGCTCTGGCATGGCGAGACCCACACGCTGAAGCGCTTCTACGAAATGCCCGCCGATCAGCGTCCCGACACGAAGGACTGCCTGTTCATCTCCACCCACGAACCCTGCTCGCTGTGCCTTTCGGCCATCACATGGACCGGCTTCGACAATTTCGCCTACCTGTTCAGCCATGAGGACAGCCGCGATTCCTTTGCCATCCCGCACGACCTGAAAATCCTGAAAGAGGTCTTCACCCTGGACCCCGGCGGTTACAATGCCGAGAACGCCTTCTGGAAAAGCTGGTCGATCCCGGCACGCGCCAACGCCTTGCCGGAACCGGAGCGCAGCCAGACGCTGGAGCGCATCGCCCGCATCAAGGCCAAGTATGACGAACTGTCGGCCGCCTATCAGGAAACCAAGGAAGGCAACGCCATCCCGCTGAACTGAGGCGGGATCTCAGACGCCGAGATAGCGCGTGGCAACCGCGTCGGTCAGGTCGGCCGGCGTCCCCTGCCACACGCTCGCGCCCTTTTCCAGGATCACGCAGCGGTCGGCGAAGCCTTTCAGTTCCTTCAGCGACTTGTCCACGACGAGGATGGACAGGCCCGTCCTGCGCAGCGCCGAAATGGCCGACCAGATTTCCTGGCGCACCACGGGCGCAAGTCCCTCCGTGGCCTCGTCGAGGACGAGAAGGCGCGGATTGGTCATCAGCGCCCGCCCGATGGCCAGCATCTGCTGCTCGCCGCCCGACAGCGTGGCTGCGGGCTGCGCCTGCCGTTCCTGCAACCGCGGGAACAGGCCATGCACCTTGTCGAGCGTCCATTCGCCGGGCCGGGCCGCAGCAACGAGGTTTTCCCGCACCGTCAGCGGGCCGAAGCAACGCCGCCCTTCCGGCACCAGCCCGACGCCGAGCCGAGCCACGCGGAACGGCGGCATCGGGCCGATATCCTGCCCGCTGAAACGCAGCCTGCCACCATGATGGCGCATCAGCCGGCAGATGGTGCGGATGGTCGTCGTCTTGCCCATGCCGTTGCGCCCCATCAGCGCCACGGCCTCGCCCTCGCCGACGGCCAGGCTCACCCCGAACAGCGCCTGCGCCGCGCCGTAGCTGGCCTCGACCGCATCGACCTCCAGCAGCGCGCTCATGCCGCATCCCCCAGATAGGCCTCGCGCACCAGCGCATTGGCACGGATCTCGTCCGCCGTTCCCGTCGCGACGATCCTGCCATAGACCATGACGGAGATGCGGTCGGCCAGCGCGAACACGGCGTCCATGTCGTGCTCGACGAGCAGGATCGGCGCTTCCGCCTTCAGTTCCGAAAGCAGGCGGGTCAGGCGCTGCGAGCCGTCCGGCCCCATGCCCGCCATCGGCTCGTCCATGAGAAACACCTTCGGCTGCATGGCCAGCGCGATGGCGATTTCAAGCTGCCGCCGCTCGCCATGGGAAAGGCCGGTAACCGGCACATGCGCGCGGTTCTCCAGGCCGGCGCGGCGAAGCGCGGCCATGGCCGGTTCGACAAGCGCTCCGTCGCGCTGCGCGGACCGGAAGAAGTGGAACACGCCGCCCGCGCGCGGCGCGACCGCGACCATGACATTCTCGAGCGCGGAAAATTCCGGCGCCAGGGCCGAAATCTGGAAGGTGCGGGCAAGCCCGGCCAGCGCGCGGCGCGCCGGTGGCGCCTGCGTGATGTCCTCGCCGTGGAACCGGATGGTTCCGGCATCGGGCAGGATTTCGCCGACGACCTGCTTGATCAGCGTGGTCTTGCCGGCACCGTTCGGCCCGATCAGGGCATGGATCTCGCCGGACACGAGATCGAGGTCGACCTTGTCGCTCGCCACCAGCGCGCCGAAACTGCGCGTTACCCCGGACAATTGCAGCACCGGATCAGCCATGGCCGCGCCCCTTGAGCACGAAGCCGGCCAGTCCGCCGCGCGCGAACAGCACCACCGCCAGCAGCGCCAGGCCGAGGAACAGGAGCCAATGCTCGGTCAGCCCGCCCAGGAAATGCTCCAGCAGCACGAACAGCGCCGCGCCCGCAATGGGCCCGCCGAGCCGCCCCACGCCGCCAAGGATGACGAAGATCATGATTTCGCCCGACGTGTGCCAGGACAGCATGGCGGGGCTCACGAAGCGGTTGAGATCGGCGTAGAGCGCGCCCGCGAGACCGGTGATCATGGCGGAAATGACGAAGGCGACGAGCCGCACCCGGTAAGGCGTGATGCCCGCCGAGGTGACGCGCAGCGCGTTCTGCCGCGCCGCTTCCAGGACCAGTCCGAATCGCGAGGCTTTCAGGCGCCAGGCCAACAGGATCACGGCGGCGAGAACCGCGAAGACCAGAAGGAAGAACGACAGCGGATCGAGCGTGTTGACGCCCGGAAACCCGTTGCGCACATAGATCGACAACCCGTCCTCGCCGCCATAGGCCGGCCAGGAGATGGCGAAGTAGTAGATCATCTGCGCGAAGGCGAGCGTGATCATGATGAAATAGACGCCGGTCGTGCGCAGGCTGATGGCCCCGATGGCCAGCGCGGCAAGGCCCGCCACGATCACCGCCACCAGCCACAGCACCGGCATGAAGGTGGTGCCCTCGATCAGGAAGGGCCATTCCGTCAGCGGGTCGTAATTCTGCGCATGGCTCGAAAGGATGCCGACCGCATAGCCGCCGAGACCGAAGAAGGCGGCATGGCCGAAGGAGACGAGCCCGCCCTGCCCGAGCGCCAGGTTCAGCCCGATGCCGGCCATGGCGAAGACGGCCACCTTGGTCGCCAGCGTGATGGTGAAGGTTTCGCCCGCCGCGAAGGCGATCAGCGCCACTGCCAAGAGACCGCCGGCCAGCGCGATGGTGAACAGTCCTTCCGCGCGCATCAGGCAGCACTCCCGAACAGGCCGCCGGGCTTGAGCGCCAGCACCACCGCCATGAGCATGTAGATGAGGATGGACGCGATGGCCGAGCCCACCGTTCCCGCGCTTGAGGCGTCCATGAACAGGCCGAGCGCCTGCGGCATCAGGAAGCGGCCGAGCGTATCGGTCACGCCGACCAGCAGCGCGCCCACCAGTGCGCCCTTGATCGAACCGATGCCGCCGATCACGATGACCACAAAGGCGAGGATCAGCACGGGTTCGCCCATGCCCACCTGCACCGACTGTATGGCGCCGACCAGCGCCCCTGCCAGCCCGGCAAGCGCCGCGCCCAGCATGAAGACGATGGTGTAGAGCCGGTCGATGTCGACGCCAAGCGCCGCGATCATCTCGCGGTCGGCGTCACCGGCACGGATACGCATGCCAAGGCGCGTCTTCGCCACCAGCAGGAACAGACCGGCGGCGATGGCCAGCCCCGCCACGATGATGGCCAGCCGGTAGACCGGATAGGTGATGCCGCCCGGCAGCGCGACCGAGCCTGACAGGACCTGCGGAATGTCGAGATAGAGCGGAAACGAGCCGAACAGCCAGCGCGTGCCTTCCGAAAAGACGAGGATCAGGGCGAAGGTCGCCAGCACCTGGTCGAGGTGATCGCGGTCATAGAGGCGGCGCAGCACGGTGATTTCCATCAGCGCGCCGGCGGCCGCCGCGGCCGCCAGGCTGGCGGCGAGCCCGAGCCAGAACGAGCCCGTGGCCGCCGCGACGCCTGCGCAGGCGAACGCGCCCACCATGTAGAGCGAGCCATGCGCCAGGTTGATCAGCCCCATGACGCCGAATACCAGCGTCAGCCCGGCGGCCATCAGGAACAGCATCACGCCGAGTTGCAGGCCGTTGAGAACCTGTTCGAGAAACAGCGGAAGGGTCAGCGGTCCGGCTCCCGGAGAGCCTTGGCGGGCGGCCGCTCGGCCGCCCGCCACAGGCAGGTCACATCTGGCACTCGGCCCCGTGCGGGTCCTGGTGGTTCTCGATCGCGGGACCGACGATGCGGTTGGTCACCACGTCGCCTTCCTTCACCACCTCGCGCATGTAGATGGTCTGGATCGGGTGGTGGTTGTCGGCGAACTTGAAGTCACCCCGCGTCGAGGCGAAATCCGCCGCCTTCAAGGCCGCGCGGAAAGCGTCCTGGTCGCTGACCGCCGCCTTGCCCTTGGCCGACAGCAGAAGCTGCGCGGTGTCGTAGCCCTGGCTGGCATAGAGCGAGGGCAGGCGGCCGTATTCCTTCTGGAAGGCCTCCACGAAGGCCTTGTTGGCCGCGTTGTCGAGGTCCTTGGACCAGTGCGAGGTGTTCTTGACGCCCAGCGCCGCGTCGCCGACCGCGCCCAGGATGCCCTGGTCGAAGCTGAAGGCCGGTCCCATCAGCGGCTTGTCGGCGCCCGAACCGGCATATTGCTTGATGAAGGAAATGCCCATGCCGCCCGGCAGGAAGATGAAGACCACATCGGCCTCCGTCGCCTTCATCTGCGCGATCTCGGCGGCATAATCCGTTTGCCCGAGCTTGGTGAAGACCTCGGCGCTGACCTTGCCCTTGAAGGTGCGCTTGAAGCCGTTCACGGCATCCTGGCCCGCCGGGTAGTTCGGCGCCATCAGGAAGACGGAATTGACGCCGTTCTCGCTGGCCCAGGCGCCGGCGGCCTCGTAGAAGGCGTCATTCTGCCAGGCCACGTTGAAATAGTTCTTGTGGCAGCCCTTGCCGGCAAGCTGCGACGGGCCGGCATTCGGCGACAGGTAGAACTTGCCCTGCGCGGTCACCGAAGGGACAACGGCCATGGCCAGATTGGACCAGATGATGCCGGTCAGCACATCCACCTTGTCGGACTGGATCAGCTTGTCGGCCAGTTGGACGGCCACGTCCGGCTTGCGTTGGTCATCCTCGATGACGACCTCGACCTCCGTGTCGCCGGCCTGCTTGATCGCCAGCATGAAGCCGTCGCGCACATCGATGCCGAGCCCGGCGCCGCCGCCCGAAAGCGTCGTGATCATGCCCACCTTGAGCGGTTCGGCATGCACCGCCGTCGCCATGAGGACCCCGGCCAGCGCGGCCAGCACCTTTTTGGTCTTTGTCATTCCGTTTCCTCCCGTTTTCCGGTTCTTGAATCTGTCAGAACGCCTTGAATGTCAGCGTCGTCAGCGAGCGCGAAATGCCCGCGATATCCAGGATGTTGTCGTTGACGAACTTGCCGATGTCGACACCGTCATCGACATAGAGCTTCATCAGCAGGTCGAAGTCGCCCGAGGTGGAGAACAGTTCCGAGGCGATTTCGCGCCTGTAGAGCTCTTCGGCGACCTCGTAGGTCTTGCCCGGCACGCATCTGAGCTGCACGAACACGCATTTCATGTCGTCTGTGACCTCCGCTCGGCATGGACATCCGGCATTTCCGCCATCTGTTTGTCCGCCACGTAAGAGCATCGGCGCCGGTTTGGCAAGTCCGCCGGGCCGGTCGCGCAAGGGAAGGTTTTGGTCAGCGGTTCCCGCTTCCCGTTCCGCCCCATCCCGCATAGTCTGTGCGCCGGCAAGGGGAGGAACGCCATGCACGTCACCGATTGGGACGACGCCTACGACAATTTCGGCCATATTACGGATGCAGCCGCCTATCCGCCGCAATGGGGCGAGCGGGCTTCCGCCTTCCGCGAAACGCTTCTGGCGGAGAACCGCGCGCGCCTCGATATCGCCTATGGCGGGGACGAGCGCGAACGGCTCGACCTGTTCCTCCCCGGGGCCAGGCCGAAGGGCCTGTCCGTCTTCATTCATGGCGGCTACTGGCGCGCCTTCGACAAGTCGATGTGGTCACATCTGGCCGCCGGCGCGCTTGCCCGTGGCTGGGCCGTGGCCATGCCGAGCTACACCCTGGCTCCGCAGGCGCGCATCAGCCGGATCACCCGCCAGGCCGGCGCGGCGGTGACACGGGCTGCCGCCGAAATCGCCGGGCCTGTCCGCCTGTCCGGCCATTCCGCCGGCGGCCATCTCGCCGCGCGCATGGTTTGCGCCGACAGTCCGCTTGGCGCGGATGTCCGCGCGCGGATCGAGCATGTCGTTTCCATTTCGGGCGTCCACGACCTGCGTCCGCTGATGCGCACGAAACTGAACGACCTGCTCCGGCTCGACCTCGCCGAATCGCGCGCCGAGAGCCCGGCCCTTCTGGAACCGCTCGACGGCGTGTCGCTCACCTGCTGGGCGGGCGCCGCCGAAAGGCCGGAATTCGTGCGCCAGAACGCGCTTCTGGCCAATGTCTGGGCCGGGCTTGGCGCCGATACGGAATGCATCGCCATCGAGGGCGAACATCATTTCAATGTGATCGACGCATTGACGGATCCCGAAAGCGGCCTGACCGGACGGCTGGCGCCCTGAGCCTCAGGCCGCGCCGCGCGCCTGCCCGGTCAGCGCGGCGATGTGGCGCCGGATGCGCTTCGCCGCTTCCGCCAGCACGGCGTCCGGCTGGCACAGCGAGATGCGCACGTGTCCGGCCGTCGACGGGCCGAAGGTTTCGCCCGGCATCAGCGCCAGTTTCTCCGCCTCCAGCAGACCCCAGGCGAAGGCCTCGCCGTCCGCGCTGATCTCGCGGATATCGGCCATCAGGTAGATGCCGCCCTCGGAGCCGCGGATCGTGAACCCTGCGCATCCCTCCATCGCGGCGCGGAAGGCGGACCGGCGGCGCGCGTAGATCGAGGTGATCTCGTCGACGCCATAGGCCCTGTCCAGCGCTTCCACCGCGGCATGGGAGACGAAATCGTTGAGCCCGTAGGTGGAAACGAGGTTGAGCGCGACCAGCGGCCCGATCACGCTTTCCGGTCCGGTCAGCCAGCCGACGCGCCAGCCTGTCATGCCATGGCTCTTGGACATGGAATTGATCACGAGCGTGCGCTCCGCCATGCCGTCGAGCGCGCGCGGCGAGAGATGGGGCTTGCCGCCGGTATGGCTCCAGTAGACCTCGTCGGACAGCAGCCAGAGGTCGTGCCGGCGGCAGACACCGGCAATGCCCTCCAGCGTCGCGCGGGTATAGACGGCCCCGGCGGGGTTGTTCGGCGTGTTGATCAGGATCGCCCGGGTGCGTTCCGTGACCGCCGCCTCGATCTCGTCCGCGCGTGGCTGGAAACCGTCCTCCGGACGGGCATGGACCAGCGTGAAGTCCGCGCCAGCGGCGCGGAACGTGCCGGGATAGGTCGCGTAATAGGGGGCGCAGACGATGGCATGGCTTCCCGGATCGCACACGGCCTGCACCGCCGCGTAGAGCGCGCCCTGCCCGCCGCCCGTGGCAAGCACCTCGCCAGGAACGGTCGTCACGCCCGTGACCTGTTCCGACACCCGCGCCATGGCAGCGCGCAAGGCCGGAATGCCCTCCAGTTGCGTGTAGTGATGGTGACCTTCATGCAGCGCCCTCTCACAGGCCGCCACGGTTTGCGCCGGTGTGTCGAAGTCGTGGTCGCCTGCCGTCACCATCAGCACGTCCTCGCCCGCCTGCCGGCGCGCCAGCGCATGGAAATGGATTTCCCAGCCCGTTTTCCCGCCCTGCAGGATGGAGGCGATGCGGTCGGATAGCTGCGGCATGATTCCACCTCTCTTCTGCCGTCATCTCTACCATGCCATTTGGCCGGCACCGATCAAAAGACGTGAACCATGCGTCATTTGCGCTTATTGATCGAAAGCCGCGATGCTCCATCTTGAGAGGCTGACGACAACGGGAAGCCTTGCATGATCCGATCCGCCATCCTCGCCTTCACCGCCGGCCTTGCCCTGGCATCCCCGGCAGGCGCGCTCGACCTGTCAGCCTGGCAATCGGCGCATTTCCGCGACAACCCCCTCAACGGCACGATTGCCGCGCGCGACGGCAAGGCGGCTACCGTCCAGGCGCTGCTGGATGCCGTGGGTGGCTCGGATTTCGTCGCGGTCGGGGAAATCCATGACAACCCGGATCATCACCGCATCCAGGCGGAAATCCTCCAGGCCATGGTCGACGCCGGGAAACGGCCCGCCGTGGTCTTCGAGATGGTTCCCGCCGCGCTTCAGTCCGTTCTCGACAAGGCAGGCGAGACAGGTGCCGAAAAGCTCGGCGATGCCCTTGAATGGGAAAAGCGCGGCTGGCCCGCCTGGTCCATGTACAGGCCGGTTGCCGAAGTGGCGCTGGCCGCCGGCCTGCCGCTTGTCGCCGGCGACCTCGACCGCGACGTGATCCGCGCCATCGGCAGGCAGGGCAGCCAAGCCTTGCAACCCGGCGAGGCCGCGCGCATCGGTCTCGATCTTCCCTTCGCCGCCACCGCGTCGGAGAGCCTGAAGCAGGAACTCGTCGACAGCCATTGCGGCATGATGCCGGAGGCCATGATCGCGCCGATGATCACCGTCCAGCGCGCCCGCGACGGGGCGCTCGCGGCTGCCATGGCCGCCCATGCCGGTCGCGGTGCCTTCCTCGTCGCCGGCGCCGGCCACGTGCGCGAGGATCGCGGCGCACCCGCTGTGCTGGCGCAATTGCTGCCCGGCACGGATGTGCTGACCATTGGCCTGCGCGAAACCGGGGAATCCCGGACCGTGGGCGACTATACGGCGAACGAGACCTTCGATTTCGTCATCCTGACGCCGCGCGCCAATGTGGAGGACCATTGCGCAGGCCTGCGCGAACGGTTTGCGCCCAAGGAGGGCAAGGGCGACTGAGCGCGGACGCCGGACGGTGCCGCGACGGCTCCATCAGTGCGGAAGCGTGAACTCCTGGCTTTCGCGGAAAAGCTCGGTCCCGTCGAGCTTCGACACCTCGATGACCGCCTGCGTCCGGCTGTAGACCGACAATTTGCGCAGGATTTCCGAGACATGCGCCTTGACGGTGGTCTCGCCCACCTGGAGTTCATAGGCAATTTGCTTGTTGAGCAGTCCCTGCCGCAGCATCTGCAACACCCGCAACTGCTGCGGCGTCAGCGTTGCAAGGCGCTTGACCAGTTCGGCGCGATCCTGGCTTTCCTCGTTGGCCGGACCCGCCTCGTAGGAAGCCGGGACATAGACAGCGCCATCCATCACCTCGCTGATGGCGGCGGCGAGATCGGCCTTGCGCACCGACTTGGGAATGAAACCGGCCACGCCATAGGACAGCGCCTCGCGGATGATCCGGTTGTCTTCATGGCCGGACACCACGACCACGGGGAGGCGCGGCCAGGCCGTGCGCAATTGCAACAGTCCCTCGAAGCCCTGCACACCGGGAATGTTCAGGTCGAGCAGGGCGAGATCGAAGGACGGGGAAGACCCCGACAGGATCTCCTGCGCCTCCGCTATGGTGCGCGCTTCCAGGGCTTCCGCCTCCGGATAGACGCTCTTCAGGGCGCTGTGCAGCGCCTCACGGAAAAGCGGATGGTCGTCGATGATCAGAAACCGTGCCATGTCCCAAGAGACCACAATTGCCGGGTCCCTGTCATTTGTACTTTCGATCACGCAGGGCGTAGCGGTCCTCACCCTTCTGTGCCGAGGCCCGCAAGCCGCGCCACCTCCGCGATCCGCGCGGCATTGTCGCGCGCCAGCGAACCGTCGCGGTTCCACAGGCTGTTCTCGAAACCGCAGCGCGCCTTGCCGCCCGCCTTCAGCGCGGCCAGCAGGCAGTCCGTTTCCGCCTGGCCGAAGGCGCACAGCGCCCAGTCGGCGGAAAGCCCGGTGGCAGAAAGCGCGGCGAGGAAGCCCTTGAGATCGGCCGGGTTGCTCTGTTGTCCCTCGGCATAGCGGCCCAGCACGAACAGCACCTGCAATTCCTCGTCCGGAATGACGCCGGCCGCGACGTGGCGGCCCAGGGCCGCCACCTGCTCGGGCGCATAGAGGATATGCTGCACGGCAATGCCGGCCTCCTGCGCCCAGTGATAGAAGCGCCGCGCCTCCACCACGTCCGCCGGGTCCCGGATCATCTCGCCGAGCCCCACCGACACCATGTCCGGCATGCTGGCGCGCACCACCGCGCGCTGTTGGGCGGGCGTATACCGGCCAACGGCTTCCGTGGTGATCTGCACCGCCATGCCGGGGGCGCGGATATCCATTTCCCCGATCAGTTCGCGATACAGTCCCGCGTCGAGCACATGCGCGCCGCGCCCGTCTCGCACATGCGCGTGCAACCCGCCGGCGCCCGCCGCCCGGCAGGCAATCGCCGTCTCGACCGTTTCGGCGACCGTCATCGGCAGGGCGGGATGGTCGGCCTTCGTCCGCCGCGCCCCATTGGGCGCGACCATCAGGACAGGCAGCGGCGTGACGTTCATCCCAACACCCTTGCCACCGCCGCAGAAAGCTTGCCGACAACCTCGTCAATCTGGGCGTCATCGATGATGAAGGGCGGGGCCAGCAGAACGTGGTCGCCGTTCACGCCATCGATGGTGCCACTCATCGGATAGCAGATCAGGCCTTCACCGAAGGCTTCCTTCTTGAGTGCCTTGGCAATCCCGCGCTTCGGGTCGAAAGGCGCCTTCGTCTCCCGGTCCTCGACGAATTCCAGCCCGATGAACAGGCCGCGGCCGCGAATGTCGCCCACATGGGCATGCTGGCCGAAGGCCTCATGCAGACGGGCGCGCAGCTTGTCGCCCTTGGCGCGCACATTGTCCAGGAGCCCGTCCTGCGTGATGCGCCGGAGCACGGCGCAGGACGCTGCCGCGGCCAGCGGATGGCCCATGTAGGTATGGCCGTGCTGGAAGAAACCGGAACCGGCCGCGATGGCGTCATAGATGGCGGCCGAGCAAAGCATGGCGCCGATCGGCTGATAGCCCGCGCCGAGCCCCTTGGCGATGGTCACGATGTCCGGGCGCACCCCTTCCTGTTCGCAGGCGAACAGCGTGCCGGTGCGGCCCATGCCGCACATCACCTCGTCGAGGATCAGCAGCACGCCATGGGCATCGCAGATCTCGCGGATACGCTTGAAATAGCCCTCCACGGGCGGCACCGCGCCCGCTGTTGCGCCCACCACCGGTTCGGCGATGAAGGCCATTACGTTTTCCGGGCCGAGACGCCGGATTTCCGTTTCCAGTTCATTGGCCACGCGCTGGCCGTAGTCGAAGGCGCTCTCGCCGGCATGGCGCCCCCGGTACTCATAGACCGGGCTGACATGGGATGTCTCGGCCAGCAGCGGTGCGAATTGCGCGCGACGCCATTCGTTCCCGCCGGCGGCCAGTGCGCCCAGCGTGTTGCCGTGATAGCTCTGCCGCCGGGCGATGATGCGGCTGCGCTTGCTCTCGCCCTTCTCCAGGAAATATTGCCGCGCCAGCTTGATCGCCGCTTCGACTGCTTCCGAGCCGCCGGACACCAGGTAGACCCGGTCGATGCCTTCCGGCGCATGGGCGATCAGCAGGTCGGCCAGTTCGCCCGCCGGTTCGGAGGAAAAGAACCCGGTATGGGCAAAGGCGATCCGGTCGAGTTGTCCGCGGATGGCGTCGGCCACCGTCTTGTCGGAATGGCCCAGGCAGGACACCGCCGCCCCGCCCGATCCGTCGAAATAACGCTTGCCTGAAGCGTCGATGATGTAGCAGCCGTCACCGCCAACGGCGACCGGGATGTCGGCTCCCGTCGAACGTCCGAATAGATGGGCCTGGCCCATGGCATGTCACCCGGCGTCACGTACCACGAAAACCGACTGCCGGGCGTGACGCACCACCCGCGCGGCATTGGGCCCCAGCAGGTAGTCCTTCAGTTCCGGACGGTGCGAGGCCATGACGATGAGATCGCATTTGAGCGCATTGGCCGCTTTCATGATCTCGTCATAGATCGTGCCATGCGCGACATGCCCCTGCACCGAAATTCCGTCGAGCGGGCATTCCTCGAGGAAGTCCTTGAGCGCGCTGCGGGCATTGTTCAGCATCCTCTGCTCGTAGTCGGCGGGAAAGCCCGCCCCCACGATGGCGAAGCCATAGGCCGGCACGACGGTCAGCACATGCATCTGCGCGCCGTAGCGTCTGGCCATGTCGGCGGCCACGTCGATGCTGCGCCCGGCCACCGCCTTGTCGCCCAGGTCGACGGGAACGAGAATGGTCCTGTACATCGCATGTCTCCCCTCAGAACGCCGGCACGGTCTGGCGGCGGCGCTGGAACAGCACCACCACGCCGAGCAGCACAAGCGCCGGAATGTAGAAGATTTCCTTGGGCATCCGCTCGGCCTCGGTCTGCACCAGCGCGATCTCCACCGGTTCGTCGCCGTAGAAGTCGAAGCCCTGGAACTCGGTGAAGAACTGCGTTCCGGCCAGCGGCTCCTCCAGCACGGCCTTGCCGTCGTCCACGCTCACCATGAGGCCCGCCTGGTCCAGCCGGTCGGCCCCGTCGCCGGCCTCGCCAAGCTCGGCAATGATCGTGCGCTCGGAAATCACGTCCGGCTTGTCGAAGTCCGGCCCGCGAACGACCATGCGCAACGTGCCGTTTTCGGGCTGGGCGGCGGCGAGTTCGATCACCTCGGCGCCCGGACGGTTGTCATAGGGCGGCTGCACGTAGTCCAGCCAGAAGCCCGGCCGGAACAGGGTAAAGGCCACGAGCAGCAGCGCGAGCGTTTCCCAGACGCGCGACCGGGTCAGGAAATAGCCCTGCGTCGCCGCCGCGAACAGCATCATGGCGATCACCGCGACAATGAAGATGAAGACCGCCTTGACCGCCGAGACATCGATCAGCAGCAGTTCCGTGTTGAAAATGAACAGGAACGGCAGTAGCGCGGTACGGATGTCGTAGGCGAAGCCCTGGATGCCGGTGCGGATCGGGTCGCCGCCCGATATCGCGGCCGCCGCGAAGGCTGCGAGGCCGACCGGCGGCGTGTCGTCGGCCAGGATGCCGAAATAGAACACGAAGAGGTGCACGGCGACCAGCGGCACGATGAGCCCTTGCGCCGCGCCGACGGACACGATCACCGGCGCCATCAGGGAGGACACGACGATGTAGTTCGCCGTCGTCGGCAGGCCCATGCCGAGAATGAGGCTCATCACCGCCACCAGCAGCAGCATGGCGATCAGCGATCCGCCCGACAGGAACTCCACGAATTCGCCCACCACCTGGTGGGCGCCGGTCAGCGAGACCGTGCCGACGATCACCCCGGCCGCGCCCGTGGCGACGCCGATGCCGATCATGTTGCGCGCGCCGGCAATCATGCCGTCGACGAAGTCGCGCCAGCCGTCCGAGAAGCCCAGGCCGAAACCGCCCTCGCCGCGCATGGCGCGCTTGAGCGGCTTCTGCGTGAGCACGATGAAGATCATCGAGACCGTCGCCCAATAGGCCGACAGCGTCGGCGACAGGCGCTCGACGAGAATGCACCAGATCAGGATGACGATGGGCAGGATATAGTGGAAGCCGGTGATCGCGACGTCCCAGGGCCGCGGCAGCACTTCCATCGGCGCATTCGGATCGTCCATCTCCAGGTCCGGATGCTGCGCCGCCTTGTAGACCAGGCCGACATAGGCGGCCAGGAAAAGCAGGAGCGCCGTATAGAAGGTCATTCCCGGAAAGGCCACCTTGATCCAGCCGAGCCCGTAATAGACCGCTGCCGCCAGCACCGCCATGGCGATGAAGCCGAACAGCACGCCGGAAAGGCGCTGCGCCAGCGTGCCGACGACGGTCGGCCGCTCCAGCCCCTTCAGGCCGATCTTCAGCGCTTCCAGGTGAACGATGTAGACCAGCGCGATATAGGAGATGATCGCCGGCAGGAAGGCATGTTTGATGAGTTCGGGATAGGCCACGCCGGTGAACTCGGAGATAAGGAAGGCCGCGGCGCCCATGACCGGCGGCGTCAGCTGGCCGTTCGTGGAGGAAGCCACTTCCACCGCGCCCGCCTTTTCCGGCTTGAAGCCGGTGCGCTTCATCAACGGAATCGTGAAGGTGCCGGTCGTCACCACATTGGCGATGGAAGAACCGGAATAGAGACCCGACAGCGCCGAGGCCATGACCGCCGCCTTGGCCGGCCCGCCGCGCAGGTGTCCCAGCAGCGCGAAGGCGAGCTTGATGAAGTAGTTTCCGGCCCCTGCCTTCTCCAGCAGCGACCCGAACAGCACGAACAGGAAGATCATGGAGGCCGACACGCCGAGCGCGACGCCGAACACGCCCTCCGTCTGCATCCAGTAATGCCACATTGCCTTGCCGAAGGACGCGCCCTTCCACTGGATCGCGTCCGGCATGGAATCGAGATGACCGAAGAAGACGTAGAAGACGAAGACCGACGCGACGATCACCAGCGGCAGGCCCAGGGCCCGGAAGACGGCGATGGCAAGGGTGACCATGCCGATGGCCGACATCACGAGGTCCGCCGTGGTCGGCAGGCCGGCCCGGTCGGCGATGTCCTGCTTGAACCACAGGAGATAGAGGCAGGCCCCGGCACCGAGGATGGCCAGCGCCCAGTCATAGAGCGGCACCCGGTCGCGCGGGCTCGACTTGAACAGCGGGTAGGCCAGCATGGAGAGCGCTAACGCGAAGGCCAGATGCACCTGGCGGGCTTCCTGGTTGTTGAAGACAACATTGGCCCCGGTCAGCGTGGTCAGGATGAAGGGGATGTCGGAAGCGATGTAAAGCTGGAACAGCGACCAGACGAAACACAGCGCCAGGATGAACCGGCCCGCCATGCCGGACGCGTTGCGCGCCCCGCTTTCCACCTCCGCGACCATCATGTCGACATCGACATCCGGCCGTTTCCTGTCCGCAGCCTCGCTCATGGCCTCATCCCTCTCCTGTCCCCTCGTCCTGCCGCCCTGTCAGGCGGCGCCCGCCTGTCCCGCGGGCCTTCGGGCCACGCCCCGCAAGGCGGCCGCGAAAACAGTTCGGGCCGGGCGGCAGCGCCACCCGGCCCGAGAAGGTCTTGCCCCGCCCGTCATGCCGGACGCGGGCGTTCAACCCGGTCGCGCCGGATGGATCACATCCAGCCGCGCTCCTTGTAGTACTTGACGGCGCCGTCATGCAGCGGCGCGGAGAGGCCGTCCTTGATCATCTCCTCCTCCTTCAGGTTGGAGAAGGCCGGGTGCAGTTTCTTGAAGTCGTCGAAATTGTCGAACACCGCCTTGACCACAGTGTAGACGACCTCTTCGGACACGTCCGCCGAGGTGATGAAGGTCGCGCCGACGCCGAACGTCGTCACGTCCTCATCCGTGCCCTTGTAGGTGCCGCCCGGAATGGTCGCGGTCCGGTAGTAGGGGTTCTCCTCGACCAGCTTGGTGATCGGATCGCCTTCCACCGACACGAGGTTGACGTCGCAGGTCGTGGCAGCCTCGGTGATGGCGGCCGCCGGATGGCCGATGGTGTAGATCATGGCGTCGATCTTGCCGTCGCAAAGCGCCTGGGCCATTTCCGAGCCCTTCAGTTCGGCCGCAAGCGCGAAGTCGTCCATCGTGATGCCAAAGGCGTCCATGACGACTTCCATCGTCGCGCGCTGGCCCGAACCCGGGTTGCCGACATTGACCTTCTTGCCCTTGAGGTCCTCGAACTTGGCGATGCCCGAGCCTTCGCGGACGATCAGCGTGAACGGCTCCGGGTGAACCGAGAACACCGCCCGCTCACCTTCCCATGCGCCCTGGTCCTCGAACTTCGAGGTGCCGTTGTAGGCATGATACTGCCAGTCGGACTGGGCCACGCCGAATTCCAGTTCGCCCGCGCGCACGGTATTGATGTTGTAGACCGAACCGCCGGTCGATTCGACCGAGCAGCGGATGCCGTGTTCCTTGCGGTTCTTGTTGACCAGACGGCAGATCGCGCCGCCGGTGGGATAATAGACGCCCGTGACGCCACCCGTGCCGATGGAAATGAATTGCTGGTCGGCGGCGAATGCCGATGCCGACAGGGTCATGCCGCTTGCCACGATCACGGCGCCAGCTACGGTTTTCATCATGCTGCTTCTCCCATTCTTGAACGTTGGATGTAATACCGGTGTTCAATTGGGCATGGGGGAGGCGCAAACGTCAACCCTCTGGTCAAATTTCCGGACCGGACGCAACGGCAACTCCCGCGCGAATTCAAGCCGTTCTGCTTGTCGGTCAGACTACTCCGGCTGGCCGATCGCCAGTTCCACCGGCGCCAGCCCGTCAATCGTCCCGAGGATGGTCTGTCCGGGTTCCACCGGCCCGACGCCCGCCGGCGTGCCCGTGTAGATCAGGTCGCCCGGACGCAGGTGGTAATAGTGCGAGAGGTGCGAGACCAGTTCGTCGACGCTCCAGATCAGGTCATCGAGCGTTGCATCCTGCCTGACGGCGCCATCGACCGACAGCCGGATGGCCTGGGCGCCGACAGTGCCGAAATCATCCGCCCTGGTGATCTCGGCAATGACGGCGGATTGCTCGACGTCCTTGCCCAGGTCCCACGGCCGCTGCTTGGCCCGCGCGGCCAGTTGCAGGTCGCGGCGTGTCATGTCCAGGCCGCAGGCATAGCCGTAAACGGCCTTCGCCGCCGCCTCGCGAGAGACCCTGAACACGGGCGCGCCCAGCGCCACCACGAACTCCATCTCGTAGTGGAAATTCTCCGTTCCCGGAGGATAGGGGATCGTGGCCCCGCTGAGCACGAGCGCACTGGGCGACTTGGTGAAATAGAACGGCGCCTCGCGGTCCACTTCCACCCCCATTTCCGCGGCATGGGCGGCATAGTTGCGCCCCACGCAGAAGATGCGGTGGACCGGATAACCGGCCGTCTCGCCCTTGACCGGCACCACCGGACTGGAAGGAACCTCGAAGAGAAGGGATGCGTCTGCGCTCACCGTGCACGTTCCTCGTAATAGCCCAGCTTTTCCTGCAGCGGACGGTCGTGGACCCGGATGAGGAAGGACTCCTCCGCCGCTTCATGGGTGATCCCGGCAAAGACCGGCGCCGTGAAGGTGTCCTTCGGGCCCCAGTCCAGCGTTTCGCCATTGATGACGGTCCGGCCGCGACCCTTGACGACGTGAAAGGCACAGGAGGACGAGCGCAGCGGCGGCGCGTCGCGCCCGCCCGCCGGGATCATCATGGCGGTGAAGCCCATGGTCGGCAGCACGTCCGCGCCGGTCTCGGGGTTCACGAAATCCAGTTCGGCAATCGCGTCGCCGCCATGGACGGCCATCTGCCGCAGCGCCGCCTCGGTGCGCGTCCACGGATAGCGCATCATGGGATAGCGCCGCGTGCCGGCGCCCGGCCTGCGCGATGGCGCAAGGCCCGACGCGAGATACTCCACCTGGCTTGCGTCCGGCCGGTTGCGCTGCGCCTGCAACGGCCCTTCCGTGGCGTATGAGCCTTCGAGGTAATGGAACAGCGGCAGGTCCAGCGCATCCAGCCAGACCACCGGCTCGCTGCCCTCGTGGCCGTGATCGTGCCACTCGCCACCGGGCGTCAGGACCAGGTCGCCCTCCTCCATCGGCAGCTTCTCGCCGTCGACGACCGTGTAGCCGCCCCTGCCTTCCACCACCACGCGCACGGCGCTCGGCGTGTGCACGTGCGCCGGCGCGGTCTCGCCCGGCAGCAGCAGTTGCATGCCGAGATAGATCGAGGCCGTGGCCTGCATCGCGCCAACGCCGCGGCCGGGATCGGAGAGGACCAGCACCCGCCGCTCCGCCTTTTCCACAGGCGTCAGCTCCCCGGCGCGCAGCAGCAGCGGACGCAGCCTGTCATAGTTCCAGTAGCCCGGCCGCGTCACCGCGTTGGGCTGGCCGTGCGGAAGCACGTTGCGCATCATCGGCCAGAGCGGGGCCACGCCGGCAGCCGCCATGTCGTCGCGGTAGTCCTGGGGCAGTTCCTCCAGCGTGCCGAGTTGCTGGCTCATGACGCGTCCTCCCTTGGGTCAGGGTGCCGCAAGGCCGCCCCTGGAAATAGGTCGCATACTTACTGTTTTGCGCAATGCGTCAAGTCCGCGCCCGCCACCGCGCTCATCGGGTCACGTGGATGGCGCTTTCCACCTCGAAGGCATGCGGGTTGGCCGCATAGGCGGAAATCCCGTCCAGCGCCGGCGTACCGCCGGGCATGAGGTACATCGGGATCTCCGCCATGATCGAGGAGAAGGGGGGCTTGTCCTCGAAGGCCGCGCGGAAGGCCGGCCCGCGCACCAGGTCGATCAGGTGTGCGGTCATGCCGCCGGCCAGGTAGACGCCGCCGCGCGCCAGCGTCAGCAGCGCCAGGTCGCCGGAAAAGCGGGCAAGAATGGTCGTGAACAGTGTCACCGCCTCCACGGCCAGCGCGTCGCCGTCATGGGCGAGCGCCGTGATCGCGGCGGCGGAAACGGGTTCTTCGCTGTCGGCCCGGCCTTCCAGCCGCCTCAATCCGCGATGCAGGTTTTCCAGCCCCTGGCCCGAGACCGCCATTTCCACTTCCAGCCGGCAGCCGCGCATGTCCAGATGCGGCCAGAGCGCGAATTCCCGCGCCGTGCGCGGCCCGAGGTCCAGGTGCCCGCCCTCGCCCGGTATCACCACCCACTTGCC
Source organism: Zhengella sedimenti (assembly GCF_046506625.1). NCBI lineage: Bacteria > Pseudomonadati > Pseudomonadota > Alphaproteobacteria > Hyphomicrobiales > Notoacmeibacteraceae > Zhengella > Zhengella sedimenti. The sequence continues at coordinate 82,444 of NZ_JBKFFP010000003.1, read as the reverse complement.
GCAAGCACGGACCACCTGCGCCACGCCGAGGCCGGTCCCCGGACCGATGACCACGCGCGGCGCTTCCTCCTCGCGCGCATGCCCGCCGATCTGTTGCATCAAGCCGAGCGGCAGGCTGGCACAGGCCAGCCCCTGGGCCAGGAAATCGTTCATCACGCGCACCTGCACAAGGCCCAGGGCCGCGCGGATGGCGGCCGGATCGATGACCCAGGGCGAATTCGTCAGGTGAAAGGGCGGATCGTCCACCGGGCAGGCCACCGCGATCACGAGTGTCTGCGCTGCCCGGATGATGTCGGCCGGATAGCCTGCCTTCAACGCCTCGATGACGGAAGGATATTCGGCGTTCTTCATTTCCACCGTCTCGCCGACGGCCTGGCCGTCCGGCCCGATCACGCGGAAGCGCGAATTCGTGCCGCCGATATCGCCCGCGATCACGGGAAAGGGCATTGTCACGTCCGGTCCCCCAGCCTCTGGTTGGGCCATGCAACGCAGGAGCAGCGCATCGTTGCCCGCTGTTCCTCGACCGTCATCGTATCAGGGGAATGCGTGTGCTTGTCCAGCCTTTCGGCGATGCCGCCGCGCCCTCAGGCAGCCGGTTCCAGCCCCAGCAACGCTTTGACATGCGGCTTGTTGCGCACGAGATCGGCGACCGTGTGCGCCGCCAGCACCTCGAAGAAGGCATTCAGCGCCTTGCGCAGCGCCGCATTCAGCGCACAGGCATCGATCAGCGGGCAGTCGGCGGCCTCGTTCTCGAAGCATTCGGCCATCACGAAATTCTCCTCCGTGACACGCACCACGTCGAACAGCGTGATCTCTTCTGCCGCCTTGGCCAGCTTCACGCCGCCATTGCGCCCGCGCACCGTCGCCATCAGGCCGGCATCCACCAGCGGATGCAGGATCTTGAACAGGAAAAGCTCCGAAACGCCGTAGGCCCTGGCGATCTCGGGGACCCGGCTCAGTTCCGCCGGATTGGCCGCGCAATACATCATCATGCGGATCGCGTAATTGGTCTGGCGGGTCAGGCGCATGGGCATCTCCGGCGAACGCCATTCGTGGCGCTCCGATTGGAACGCTCCCAAACTAGATGATTTGACTCGGGTTTCAAGCCTTTCAAGCGGGCCTTTCCGGCCTTGCTCCCCATCGCGACCGGGAGATGGAGATGGAGCGAGGGGGGGACGGCAGGCGCCGCCCCCTGTGCCGGGTCTCAGACGGCCACCTGCCAGGCGTCATAGCCATAGACCCAGTCGGCATTGCCGCCTTTCTTGAGCCATTCATTGCCGCGCGAAGCGATCTGAATCTTTGCCGTGCGCTCCTTGCGCGCCGCCTCGTAGCGTTTGAGCGCATTCGGAACGCCAGCGCCATCCGCCCGCTCCAGCGCCCGTGCAAGTACGATGGCGTCCTCGATGGCCTGGCAGGCGCCCTGCGCCATGAAGGGCGTCATGGGATGGGCGGCATCGCCCAGCAATGTCACACGGCCCGTTGACCATCGCGGCAGCGGATCGCGGACGTGCAGGGCGGATTTCGTGACGCTGTCGCAGGCATCGAGCAGCCGCCGGGCCTCCGGGTTGAAGTCGGCATAGGCGGCGCGCAATTCGGCAATGTCGCCCGGTGTCGTCCAGCTTTCCTCGCGCCAGTCATCCTGCGGCGTGGTGGCAAAGACGAAGATTTCCCGCCCCGCCGTCAGCGGAAAGGTGACGATCTGCCGGCTGGGCTCCGGTCCCCACCACTTGGTGAAGGCGTCGAGATTGGGCAGGTCGGCGGCTTTTTCGCGCGGGAAGGTCGCCCGCCACGAGACAAGCCCGGTGAATTGCGGATTTTCCGGCCCGAACACCGCGCCGCGCACGGCCGAATGGATGCCGTCGGCCCCGATGACCACATCGAAGGAAACCGTCTCGCCATTGGCGAAGGTCACGGATACCGCGTCAGCGGTCTCCTCCACCGCCGTGGCCTTCCAGCCCATGCGGAAACGTGCCGGATCGATCTTCTCTTCCAGCGCGCTGAGCAGGTCGGCGCGGTGGATGGTCAGTTGCGGCGCGCCGTATTTCTCTTCAGCCGTGTCGCTCATTTCCAGGCGGGATGTCTCCTCGCCCGTGTCCCACATGCGGCTGATGCGGTGCGTGGGCCGCGCCGCCGTGGCGCGCAACCGCTCGCCGATGCCGATGCGGTCGAGCACATGCACCGCATTGGGTGTCAGGTTGATGTCCGCGCCGACACGGCCGAATTCGCGCGCCTGCTCGAAAATCGTTACGTCATGGCCCATGCCGATGAGTGCGATGGCGGCGGTGAGCCCGCCCATGCCCGCACCGACAATGCCGATGGATAGCTTCTTGTCCATGCCTTCTCCTCCTCACATCCTGGGCCAGCGGGCCCAGGGATGCGGTTGTCCTGTCAAATCCTGGTAGAGCGATTTCTGCCGCATGTAGGCGAGCATGCCGGCTCGTCCCTTCTCGCGCCCCATGCCGCTTTCCTTGTCGCCGCCGAACGGCGTCGAGATCGAGAACTGCTTGTAGGTATTGATCCAGACCGTGCCGGCCTGGATGGCGCGCGCCACCCGCCAGCCCTTCGGGAAATCGCGGGTCCAGATGCCACAGGCCAGCCCGTACTGGTTGTCGTTGCCCTGGGCGATCACGTCAGCCTCGTCGTCGAAGGGCAGCACGGCCAGCACCGGGCCGAACACTTCCTCGCGGCAAAGTTCTGCCTCATTGGCAAGCCCTGAAATGATCGTCGGCAGGTAATAGGCGCCATCGGCCAGCGCAGGATCGTCGGGCCGCCTGCCGCCGGTCAGGACAGTCCCGCCATCGGCAATCGCGCGCTTGACGAAGTCCTCGACGCTCGCCCGGTGATCGGGATGGACGAGCGGCGCAACCTGCGTTGCCTCGTCATGGGGATGACCGGTGACGAGTGACTCCGTCGCCTCGACGAGGCGGGCGACGAAGGATTCGTAGATCGACCGCTGCACGAACAGCCGCGACCCGGCGATGCAGGACTGGCCGGAGGAGGAGAAGATGCCGAAGAGGATGCCGGCAATGGCGAGATCCGTGTCGCAGTCCCCGAACACGATGGTCGGCGACTTGCCACCCAGTTCCAGCGAGACAGGCATCAGTTTTTCCGCCGCCTTCATGGCAATGCGCCGGCCCGTCGCCGTGCCACCGGTAAACGACACCTTGGCGATGGACGGATGTTCGACAAGCAGGTTGCCGATCTCCGCGCCCGAACCGGGCAGGACAGAGAAAAGGCCCTTGGGCAGGCCGCTTTGCTCCACGATGCGCGCCAGTTCCAGCGCCACCAGCGGGCTCCACGATGCGGGCTTCAGGATCACCGCATTGCCTGCCGCTAGTGCCGGCGCCACCTTCTGCGCGTCCGAGGCAATGGGCGAATTCCATGGCGTGATGGCGGCCACGACGCCGAGCGGCTCGTGCAGCGACAGCGTCAGCGCATCGCCGCGCGGCGCAGTCATCTCGCTGTCCATGGTCTCGCAGACAGCGCCGAAATAGCGGAACGTGCCGGCGGCCGAAGCCGCCAGCGCCGCCGTCTCGCGCAGCGTCTTGCCTGTGTCGCGGCTCTGGATCCAGGCAATGCGCCCGGCACTGGCCTCGATGCCGTCGGCGATGCGATGGAAGATGCGCGCCCGCTCATGTGGCTTCAGCGCCCGCCAGGCCGGATCGGCCTGCGCCCTGACCGCTGCCTCGATGGCCGCGATGCCATCCTCGCGCGACGCCCCGTCGATCACCCGGTTCAGGCTGCCATCGGCGGAAAAGCGCGATTCGATCGGCGCACCGCGCCCCTTGCGCCACTCGCCGGCGATGAAGAGCAGGTTTTCAGGCAGGGCGCAGGGCTGGATGCTCATGGAAAGGCCTTCAGGAAACGATGGGGCTGATGCGGTACATCACCGCGCGCACGAGGCTGTAGACCGTCGGCAGCGACGTCTTCGGATTGGCCGGCGATGGTTTGCCGACAATGCGCACGGACACCTCCGCCGCATCCGAAACCACATCGAACACATGCACGTTCGCGCTGACGGCGGGATCGGCGATCATCCGCACCGTTGTGCGCTCGAAGCCCGCTCCGGCCAGCGCGATGGTCGCCGCCACATTGGCATTTTTCGGATAGTCGGCCGCCGCCTGCCGCGCCGTGCCCTCGAAGAACACGGCTTCGCGCGTCAGCACGCCAAGGTTGAGTGCATCCTCCGCCCTTGTACCTTTCCAGGCGTTGGGCGGCTTGCGCGACGTGTAGGTGACGGACCGGATATCCGAGCGGGCGAGCGCGGCGAGAATGTCCATGCCGCCCACCGCGCCGGACGACAGTTCCAGACGCGTGCCGCCAGCCCTTGCCGCAGACTCCAGCCGCGCCGCCAGTTCGGGATCGCTCAGCGCGCCGGTCGAGACGATCACCGTTTCGATCCCGGCTTCCAGCAGTCCCGGAACATGCTCGGCGACGGCGCCATGGCCCGCCGCCTCGATGGCAAGGTCGGGGCGCGCGGCAATCAGGGCCGTCACGCATTCCACCACGCGGAAATCGTCCGCCACCTGTTGTGCCGGGAGCACGAGCGCCTTTTCAACCGCCGAACTCTTGCCCGGTCGAGCCAGCACGGTCAGGCTTTCCAGCCTTTGCGGCAGGCTGCGCCCGAGCACGGTCAGCATTTCGCCGGTGATCGCGCCCGCCCCGATGATGGCCAGCCGCCTGATCATCACCGTTCCTTCCCCGCGGCCCCGGCAGGCGGACCCGCGAAGGCTTGCGCGAAAGGACCGATGGCGCACATGTCCACCTCGACCAGCATGGGGCCGTCGGCGGCAAGCGCGCTGTCCAGCGCGTCGCCAAAGGCCGACTCGTGCGTGACCTTCGCATGCGGCATCCCCACCGCCTGGCACAGCAGCGCGAAGTCCGGCGTGCGCAAGGCAGAATAGTGGTGCCGGCTGCCATATTGGGCATCCTGGATGTTCTTGATGACGCCATAGGCCTGGTCGTTCATCAGCACGTAGACGAGGTTGGCCTTCTCCTCCACCGCCGTGATCAGTTCGGCAATGCCAAGCTGCGCGCCGCCGTCGCCGACGAGCACGACCGATTTCGCCTCGCCCTCGACGAGGCCCGCACCGATGCCCATGGCAAGGCCCTGCCCGATGCCGCCGCCCAGCGCATGAACGCCGTGATGGGGCCTGGCAAACTGCACATAGCGGTTGCCGAAGGTGGAATTGGAAATCGTGACGTCGCGCACGAAGGGATGGCCGCCTTCGGCGACCCGCTCCTGCAAGGCGTCTGCGATGACCCGGTAAACGCCAAGCTGGTCGCGCAGGCGGCCCTCCGCCTTGACCCGCGCAATGGCGATGGAATGGCGGAATTCGGCATCCGTTTCCAGCGTTTCGGGCAGCAGTTCGAGCAATCGGGCGAGCGTGTCCCTCGCATCCCCGTGGATGAACAGATCCACCGGGTAGTTGCGCGCGCCCTGCGTTGCTTCGGCGTCGATCTGGACGAGCGGCGCGGGCAGACCAAGCGTGTTGTTGCGCGTCTCGTTGCCACGCAGGCGCGACCCGGCGACGATCATCAGGTCGCAGTCGCGATAGATCGCCTCCGCCTCGGGCGTCATGTTGAAGGCGCCGAGGGTATGGGGGCTCGCCTCGTCGACCACGGCCCGGCCATTGGTGCTCGTCACCGCGCAGAAACCACGCGCGACCAGCGCATTCGCTTCATCCGCGGCATGGCGCGCGCCGCCGCCAAGCCACAGCATCGGGCGGCGGGCCTTCTTCACCATTTCGGCCAGCGCCGCGATGGTCTCTTCGCCGGCCAGCGGGCGAACGATGACCGGCCGGGCGATGGCGTCCTGTACCGGCACGGCTTCGCGCTGCACGTCGACCGGGATTTCGAGGCTGACCGGCCCCGATGGCGGGCTGAGCGCCGCCGACGCCGCCGCCGACAGCACCGTGTGGACCGAACGCGCCTCCCACAGGCGCAGGCAGGTCTTGGAAATGCCCTTCAGCATCTCGGTCTGGCGCGGAACATCATGGATTGCGGCCCGGTCCCGGTCCATGAACTGGCGGTCCACCTGCGTGGTGATGTGCAGCACCGGCGAGCCCGCCGTCAGCGCCTCCACCTGCGCGCCCGCCGTGTTGCCGGCGCCCGTTCCGGTCGACGTGATGACGACGCCCAGCGAACGCGACACGCGGGCATAGGCGTCGGCCATGTTCATGGCGCCGGCCTCGCCGCGCGCCGGCACGAAGCGGATGCGCCCCTGCCGGGCGATGGCGTCGAGGATCGGCATGTTGTGGATCGAGATCACGCCGAAGACGCGCGTCACGCCGATCTCGGCAAGATGGCGGGCGATGGCCTCGCCCACGGTTTCGGTTCTGGTCGGCGCGTCGGTTTTCATGAGCATTGTGTCACACGAATCTTGAGGTCCCGCCGGAAACTTCCAGCCGGGCACCGGTGATGTAGCTGGCCGCGGGCGAGGCCAGGAAGACGATGGCATTGGCCGGCTCGTGCGGTTCGCCGAAACGGCCGAGCGGAATGTGGCGCTTTGCCGCTTCCGCTTTGAGCCAGTCCTCCAGCGAAACGGACGTGTCCTCGCGCGCCTCGAAGCGGCGGTGCCACTGGCCGGAAACGACGATGCCGAGCAGGATGGAATTGACCCGCACATCCGGCGCCAGTTCAGTGGCGAGCGATTTCAGGAGGTTCTGCACGCCCGCCCGTGCCGCCGAGGTGCACACCATGTGCGGCTCCGGCTGGTAGGCAAGCAGCGAATTGACGCCGACGATGGCGCCGCAACCGCTGGCCTTGAGCATGGCCTGGAAGGCACGCACCGGGTGGATCTGGCTGAAGAATTTCAGCTCCAGTTCCTCGCGCCAGGCATCGTCATCGGTGCCCGCGAAGGTGGAGACGCGGCCCTGTCCGGCATTGTTGACCAGCATGTCCGCGCCGCCGAAATGGTCACGCACGCGGGCAGCGAAATCGCGCATGGCTTCCGCGTCGAGTACCGAAGCGGCAATGCCCAGCACGTTGTCCGCGCCGAACTCGCCCTTCAGCCCGTCCGCGACCGTCTCCAGCCGCTCCGCGTCACGGGCACAGAAAGCCACCCTTGCCCCTTCGGCAAGAAACTGGCGCACGGCAGCCAGCCCGATGCCCGAGGAACCGCCGGTAACGACCGCGACCTTGCCTTTCAGCCCGAGGTCCATTCAGCGCGCTCCCGCCTGCGGGAAGCCCCGGTCGGGACGGCCCAGCATGACCGCGCGCATCGCCGGCGTGGGCGGCCCGGCCGTCATCCAGCGGTCCGAAAGCTCCGGGTCGCCCCAGGGCCATTCCTGCGCCACGTGGGTCGCCTCGTCGATCTGCTGCAATTCGGTGGTGAACTCGATCACGAAACCGGACGGCGAAACGAAATAGGCAAACGGGTTGTTGCCCGGCCCGTGGCGTCCCGGTCCCCAGCTTGGCACATGACCCTTCTGCTTCATCCGCCCGATGCCGCGCATGAAGGAATCCATGTCGCGCATTTCGAAGGCGACATGGTTGGCGCTGGCATGCGCGTTCTGGAACAGGCCGATGGAGTGGTGGTCGCTGCTGCAGCGCAGGAAGGACATCCGGTCGACGTAGAAGTCGGACAGCCGGAAGCCGAGCATCTCGGTGTAGAAGGCTTCTGTCGTCTTGAGGTCGGGCGTGTTGACGACCACATGGGAAACCTTCACGGGCATGGCGAATTCGCTTTGCGCATCGCCGTTGTCGGACGTGTCCGCCACGATGCGCAGGATGCGGTTGTCGGGATCGCGCACGCAAAAGCCGATGCCGCCGCCCGGTGTGGTCAGTTCCGCGGGGTCACCCAGCACCGGCGCGCCCGCCTTCGACAGGTGATCGTGCAGCGCCTCCAGCCGCGCCCGGCTCGTCATGCCGAAATTGATGTATTCGATGCCGAAATCGGCGCCATCGGTCAGCGAATAGATGTAGGGCTCAGGCCCGGTTCCCCGCAGGTAGACCGTGCCGTCATTGGAGGGCACGCGCTTCAGCCCCCATGTGCCCTCGTAGAAGTCGGCGGTTTCGGTCATGGCGGGCGCGCGCATGGCGATGCCGCGCAGGAAATCGACGCGCATGGGGTCAGTCATGGTGGCCTCCTGACAGATGGCGGATCCGGGCGGAAGACGGGATATGCCCGAGTTGATGGGAGATGCGTTGCGCAGCGGCGGTGAGCGCCCTTGCGATCTCGTCGCGCCGGCCCGCGCTCTCGGCGAATTCATGGTCCGGTCCGGTGACGTTGATGGCCCCGGCGGCCTTGCCCTGCGAATCGAACACCGCCGCCGCCGCCGATCCGATCCCGGCCTCGAAATTGGAAACGCTCCACGCGATCCCGATCCTTCGGTCCGTGGCAAGCTGCTCGGCGAGCGCAGCGAGCGTCGTGGCTGTCTTGGCTGTTGCCGGCGCCATTGCGGAGGTCGCGAAGAGCGCTTCGACCTCGGCGAAATCGCGATGCGCCAAGATGATGCGGCCGATCGTGGTCGCATGGGCCGGCAGGCGGCTGCCGACGCGGACATTGGAGACCAGGTGCAGGTTCGGCGTCTCGCGCAGCAGATAGGTGATCTCGCGCCCGTCCATGATGCCCAGATGCGCCGAAAGCCCCAGTTCGCGCACGAGACGGCGCAATTCCGGATGCGCCACCTGCACGATGTCGCGTGAATAGAGCGCGCTGGCGGCGAGATTGATGAGACCGGTCCCGAGCACGTAACCCTGCCCGGTCTCCGCCTTCTCGATGATCGCCTCCTGCTCCAGCGTATGCAGCAGGCGCAACAGCGTGGTGCGGTTGACACCGGTCTCCTTGGCCGCCCGGGACAGGTTGGCGCAGGGATTACCGTCGGCGATGTAGCGCAAGACGCGGAAGGCCCGCTCGACCGGGGGCACGCTGTAGCCGTTGTGTTCGTCGCTCATCGCGCCATCTCCCCGATTCCGGCAAGCGAGGCTTCGAAACGGACGGTTTCCGCGCCCACAGCTTCAGGAAATTCCTGGTGCAGGATGTGCCCCGCATCCGGAACGCTCCGGAACACGTGCGGCAGGTCCGGCGATGCCGCCGCGAGCACTGCGTGCACGGCGCGGCTCTGGGCCGGCGGCGTCACTGCATCCTTTTCACCCACCATGACCAGCGAGGGCACCCGCGCATGGCTTGCCTCGCCCGCCAGGTCGCCCGTCGCCAGCATCCGCACCGCCTGCGCGTAGCCCTGGGGGTTGATCGCCGCCATCGCCGCGATGGCCCGGTCGCGCACCGCCGGCATGGCGTTGGCGTCGGCCATGAGCCGCGGCGCGCGGCTGCGGGCAAATTCTTCCGCCCCGAGCGCTTTGAGATCATCGAGACGCGCCTGCGCCTTCTCGCCAAGCCTGCCGGGCGCGGCGCCATGGCCCTGCGCGCAGGCCAGCAGCACCAGGCCCGCCACGCGGTCCGGGTGGAGACGCGCGAACGCGACCGCCATCAGCGTGCCAAGCGAATGGCCGGCCAGCAGAAAAGGCGGCAGGTCGAGCGCATCGGCGACCGCCGCCAGCCGTTCGGCATAATCGCCGGCGGTTGGCCAGGCCTGCTCCAGGGCGCGCGACGCACGATAGCCGGGCGCGTTCCATGCAATGAGGGTCCAGTCCTCCGGCAAGGCGGCCGACAGGCCGTCGAAGGAGGACATGTCGGAACCGATGCCGTGCAGCATGACCAGCACCGGCCCGCCCTTCCCCTCGGACAGGCGAATGTCCGTTCCCTCGATCACCATGTCTTTCCGGGCGCGGCTCATAGGAACACGAACCCCCTGTTGACCGGCAGGATCTGTCCGGTCAGCGTCAGCGCATCGGGTCCGAGCAGGAAGACGATGGTGCCGGTCACGTCCTGCGGTCCCTGCGGGCCGGGCACCGCCCGCCCGTCCTGGTAGAGCTTGTGGCGTTCCGCCGGGACGTATTCGGTCGATTCCGTCGTCAGGATGCCGGGCGCGACGGCGGTCACGCCGATTCCTTTCGGACCGAGTTCGCGCGCCAGCGAATGGGTCATGGACATGACCGCGCCCTTGCTGGCGACATAGGAAAGCAGGCGTGGCGCGCCCCAGATCGCCGTATCGGAGGCGATGTTGACGATCCGCCCGCCGCCGGCCGCCTCCATCAGCGGCACGGCGGCGCGCGTCATCAGCCACAGCCCGCGCACATTGACCGCCATCACCCGGTCCCAGGTTTCGATGTCGATCTCGTCGAGCGCCTTGCCGCCGATCCCGGTGGCGATGGCGCCATTGTTGACCAGCCCGTCGAGCCGGCCCTCCTGCTCCGCCACACCTGCGGCAAGTTCCGCGATGCTGTCGGGCGAGGCGAGATCGACATGCGCGGCGCGTGCCGTGCCCCCGTACCCGGCGACGAGGCGCGCGGATTCTGCCGCCCCCGCCTCGTCGATGTCGGCCAGAACCAGACGCGCCCCGGCACGCCCGCAGGCCAGCGCGATCTCGCGCCCCAGCCCGCGTGCAGCACCCGTGATCAGGATCGTCCGGTTCTCAAGCATGGTCACATCCGGCCTTTCTCAATTGCGCTTGATCTTGGCCAGCGGATGCTCCGGCGGATAGGTCGGCGTCACCGGCTTGGGATTGCCGATGATGACGCACATCAGCGCCTCCTCGATGCCCTCGTTGACGAGGCCGCGATAGACGCCGGGCGGCACCGAGATGATGTCGCGCTCGGTGAGAACGGTTTCCACCATCTCGCCCTTGTGTTCGATCATCAGGCGGATCTTGTGACCGCGCAGGATGAAGAACACCTCCTCGGCATCGGTGTGGATATGCAGCGGACCTTCACAGCCGGCCGGCAGCACCATGGTGGAAAAGGTGAAGTGCTCGGCCGGAATGACATTGCTGTCGCTCTTCACGCCCGTGGCGCCGGTGCCGATGTAGCGCATCTGCGCGCGGCGGTATTTCGGATCGTAGTCGGCCTGGAACTTCAGCGCGTTCCAGTCGAGCTTGCGGGTCTCGTAGCGTGCGACGCGGCTCTCGATCCAGTCGGCAAGGCTCATGCCTTCCGGGATCTGCACATCGTCGGGGTTGATGGTCGGCATGGTCGGGGCAGCAGTCATGATACACCTCCTGGGGTTTCATAAACGGGGTTTTGTCCGGTCGGCGCGCCCTTGCCCTGAAGGGCGCGAATGGCAGTGTCCGTCTCGCGCCGGAAGGCTGCGAGCCGGGCATAGAAATCGTCCACGGCGGCTTGCGCCTCGCGCCGCATCCGCGCGTCGCGTCCGGCAAGCGCTGCCGCGTCCTCGCGCGCGCCGGCCTCGCCGACGGCCCGGGAGACGTCCTGCACGAAGCGGCAGACGGGCGCCCTGAGGCAACCGAACCGGTCGAGCGCGGCATCGACGTCGTCCGTGGCGGCCAGCAGGCGGGCGAGTACCACCCCGTCCTCCATCGCCATGGCACCGCCTTGCCCCATGAAGGGCGTGGAGGCATGCGCCGCGTCGCCGATCAGCAGGACCCGGCCGCGGTGCCACGGCAGCGGCAGCACCACTTCCTCGACAGCGGTATAGAAGACTTCGCTGTGCGGCCCCGTGTCGTCGAGGAAGGACCGCGCCAGGCCATCGAACTCGGCGAAGCGGGCACGCATCGTTTCAGGCCAGGCCGCCGGATCGAAGCGGTTTTCCTTCGGCTCGGCCACGGTGCCGAATGTGTAGAGCCGGTCGTCGCTGATCGGCATGATGCCGAACCGCTTGCCCGGTCCCATCAGCATGATCTTGTCGGTCAGTCCGGCCGGTCGCTCATGCACCGCCCGCCACACCCCGAAACCGGTATGGCGCGGCTCCACTTCGATACCTGCCATCGCGCGCATCGCGCTGCGGATGCCGTCGGCACCGATCAGCAGGTCGGCGGTTGGCGCCCGCCTGTCGCTCAGCCGCGCGGTCACGCCGTCGGCGCGGTTGTCGATGGCGCTGACCGTGACGCCCAGTTCCACCGGGACACCGAGCGCCTGCATCCGGGCGGCCAGGATCCGGTGCAGTTCCGCCCGCTTGATGCCGAGGATGGCCGGGACGCCCGGCCGCTCGCCCGGCGGATAGGTGACATCGACGATCGGGTTTCCGCGATGGTCGAAATAGGCGTTGCGCCCGCCCGGTATGGCGAAGCCGGCCTCCAGGATGGCATCGAGCACGCCGAGATCGGCCAGGCTTTCAAGCCCGTTGGAATAGACGAAGATGCCGGAGCTGAGGAATCGCCATTCGCTCTGCTTCTCCACCACGCGCACGCGGTGTCCGTCCCGCGCAAGCGCGATGGCCGCGGCGCAGCCGGCAATGCCGGCGCCGGCGACCAGTACGTCAAGACGGGTTCCGGAGAGGGCGGCGCGCGCCATCGCTCAGTGCTCCGCCTTGGGGATGTAGTGCAGCAGGCGCCTCTCCGCCCAGGTCACGGCGGAATAGAGCACGATGCCGATCAGGGTGAGCAGCAGGATGGCGTTGAACACCATGGCCGCGTTCGCCTGTCCTTCGCCATAGGAGATGAGGAAGCCGAGGCCCGTATTGCCGCCCACCAGTTCGCCGACGGTCACGCCGATCACCGCCAGCGTGGAGCCGATGCGCAGGCCCGCCAGCAGCGAGGGCAGCGTGGACGGGAACTCGATCTTGCGGAAGATCTGCCAGCGCGTGAGGTTGTAGGCGCGCGCCAGGTTGATGATGTCGCGATCCACAGTCTTCATCGCCTGCAGCACGTTGACGAGGATGGGGAAGAAGACGATCAGGATCGTCACAAGCAGCTTCGGCCAGAACGTGAAGCCGAACCACATGATGAACAGCGGCGCGAAGGCCACTTTCGGCGCGATCTGCAGCGCCAGGATATAGGGCGAGAGCACGCGCTCCCAGAAGGTCGACATGCCGAGCAGGTAGCCGATCACCGCGCCGAGAAAACTGCCGACGGCAAAGCCGATCAGCGTCATGACGAAGGTCGAGAGCGTATGGCCCGCAAGGTTGTCCAGCCGGATGTTGCGGATCAGTTCCTCCAGGCACTGGCTGGGCGTGGGAATGATGTAGCGCGGCACGCCCAGCGCCGGCGGGACGAACTCCCACACCAGCAGGAAGATGAGGGCAACCACGAGTGTCGTCATGAGAACGGTGTTTTTCATCGGTCCCGGTCCAGCAGGCGGAAAAGGTTTCGCGGCAGCCAGGCCGCAGGGCGGGCATGGGACGCGGCATGCTGGCCGCGCCCCTTGCCGGTCAGCCCGTCACTTGGCGACGAACTGGTTGGTGTAGGTGTCGGCGATCGGCACCGCCTCGCGGACGATGTCGTTCTTCAGGTAGAAGTCCTGCACCGCCTTCATGCGCGCCTCGTCGAACATGCCGAAGGTCTCGGTATCGGTGCCGTAGACGAGGTCGATATAGCCGCGCATGATGCCTTCCATCACCTTTTCCTTGCCGGCATGCTGCGGCACGGCGGCGACATAGTCCTTGGCAGCCTGCTCGGGATCGTTGATGACATCGACATAGCCCTTGATGGTGGCCTGCACGAAGGCCTTCACCAGTTCGGGCTTCTCCGCTATCATCTTGTCAGATGCGATGATCGCCTGCGCCATGGCCGGGAAGATGTCGTTGATCGGCACCATGCCGACGTCGATACCGGCCGCGCGCACCGCGCCCGCCCACTCGACCGTGCCGGACATGGCCTGCGTGTCGCCGGAAATCATCAGCTGGATGATGCCGGCCGGGCCGACGGCCTGGATGTCGACATCGTTTTTCGTCAGCCCGACGCTCGCCAGCGCGGCGAGCAGGTTGTAATAGGTCGTGTCCTGGAAGGACAGCACGCCGACGGACTTGCCCTTCAGGTCCGCCAGCGAATTCACGCCGGCATCCTTGCGCCAGTAGATCTGCGTCAGCGCCTTGGCCCCGAGAACGGCCACCCCGCGGATCGGCAGGCCATTGGCCCGCACGATGATGGCGGTGTCACCGATGCCGCCGCCAAGTTCCGCATTGCCGACACCAACCTGCTTGGCCACGTCGGCGCCGCCCTTGCCGACCTGGAAGGTCACGTCCAGTCCGGCATCGGTGTAATAGCCCTTCGCCATGGCGATCTTGAAAGGCGCAAAGGCCGGCAGGAAGTCCGGCGCCGGGAAGAGATAGGTCATTTTCTCCGCGGCCGTCGCGGCCCCGGCCATGGCCGCGAGCGAGACGGCCGTCACGATGGTTCTGAAAAGCTTCTTCATGTTCACCCTCTTTGTTTTTCCGATGGTTCGGTTCACGCGAGTTCTTCCTGGTCCTTCAGCTTCAGGATCTCGAACATCCGGTTGATGTAGACCTGTGCCTTGGGATTCTGCCGCCGCGCCGTGGGATTGCCCCGGTCCGGCAGGTCGACCCTGATTTCCTCCACGATGGTGCCCGGCCGCTGCGACAGCACCAGGATGCGGTCGGCCATGAAGGCGGCCTCGGCCAGGTCGTGGGTGATGAGCAGCGTGGTGATGTTCTCCTGCTCGATGGTGGCCGCGAAATTCCGCTGGATGATGATCTTCGTCTGCGCATCCAGGGCGGAGAACGGCTCGTCCAGCAGGATCACGGCCGGGTCGATGACCAGCGTGCGGGCCAGCGCCGCGCGCTGGCGCATGCCGCCGGAAAGCTGGTGCGGATAATAGTCGCCGAACCCGTGCAGGTGGCAGCGGTCCAGCATGGCCGCGGCCCGCTCGCGGCACTCCGCCCGGCCCACGCCGCGCGCCTCCAGCCCGAAGCAGACATTCTGCTCGATGGTCCGCCATGGCAGCAGCAGATCCTTCTGCAACATGAAGCCGACATGGGAATTGGGCCGCGTGACCAGTTCGCCCGAGACATGAACCTCGCCGCTGGTCGGCTGGTAGAGACCCGCCGTCATGTTGAGCATCGTGCTCTTGCCGCAGCCCGACGGACCGACAATGGCGACGAACTCGCCCTCGTCGGCGGTGAATGAGACATCCTTCAACGCGGTCAGCAGCGTACCGTCTTCCTTCGACCCGAAGGCCTTGGTCACGTTGCGGTATTCAAGCGCCATGGCCGCTGCCTCCGGCGGCGGCCAACGCCCCTGCCCGTGCTGCCGTCTTCGTTGCCTTCGGATCAGACACGTCCGCTTCCCTCGCGTTATCTGTTCATTTTTGAACAATCTGTTCTTGATTGAAATGCTATGACGAGATTTCCGATCTGGCAAGACATAAATGAAAAATCCGTTCTCGTCAGAACAAGAGCCCGTTTACCAGCTTTGTCTAGAATCTGTCCTTCCAATTGCCTCTTTACAGGCCGCCGCTTTCCTCGTAGCATTGTTTCAATAATGATAAATTGTTTCATATTTGGAACAACACCGCATCAGGAGGGGCAGGTGAACGCATCCGGCGAGACGATGTTGATGACCGTGTTCCTGAAACACGACCAGTCGAACAATCTCGATGCCATCCAGACGAGACTCAAGCAGGCCGACTGGTGGGAACGGTTTCCGCCCGAAGGCGTGGAGATCGTCTCCTGGGTGGTGGCCATGGGCTTCGGCCAGATCGTGACGCTGCGCCTGCCGCCCTCCAAGCTCAATGTCGTCAATGTCGAACTGGAGCGCTCCGCCTGGGGCGTCTTCGAAACACAGTGCTTCCCGGCCTACGATTTCGTGCCGGTCCGGGAGATGATCCGCGAACGCGTGCGCAACGGAGGAAAGTGACGATGGCCGAACAATATATCGTGGTCCACCAGTCGAGGGACCGGGACCCCACGGAGTATGAGGACCTGCTGGCCGACGCGCTGGAAAAGGCCTTCGCCGCCGGCGTCACCGATGTCGACGGCATCGTCTCCAGCCTGATCGCCGATGCCGTGCCCTCGCCCGGCGGCCGCCCCTGGACCAGCGAACTGGTCCTTTCCGAACTCAATCGCCTTGGCGCGTGACCCCGAGGAGCCTGACCATGCTCGACACCCCCAGGAATGATGCTCCCGTCACCGACGAGATGATCGAACAGCGCCTCAAGGTGGGGCTGCGCAACCAGTGGTGGGCCATCTGCCCGTCGCATTTCGTCAAGGACCGCCCGGTTTCGCTGTTCCGTCTCGGCTACCGGATGGTGCTTTGGCGCAAGTATGACGGTTCCGTCGCCTGCCTTGAGGATTTCTGCCCGCATCGCGGCGCGCCCCTGTCACGCGGCATTGCCGTGGATGACCGTATCGCCTGCGGCTATCATGGCGTGCAGGTGGACGAGAACGGCGTCGCGGTTTCCGTGCCGGGAAGCCCCGGTTGCAAGCTGGAAGGCATGCGCTGCGTGCGCACCTTCCCGATCATCGAGCGGTTCGGCGTCATCTTCGCCTATGTGTCCGACGACGCCAACCCGAACCCGGACCCGGCGCCCTTCGTCGCGCCCGAGCAGCTCTCCGACCCTGAATACAGCCATTTCCTGAACTATGCGGAATGGAAGGGCGACTACCGTTTCGTCATCGACAATGTCATGGACCCGATGCACGGAACCTTCCTGCACAAGCAGTCCCATTCCATGAATTTCGGCGACACCACCGCGAAATTCGTCATCACGGACACTGACAACGGCTTCATCTTCGAGAAGGAAGGCCAGCGCAGCGTCAACTTCGACTTCTCCGAATGGGGCGAGACTGGCATCCATTGGCTGCGCCTTGAAATCCCATATCCCAAGACCGGCGGGCCCGGCGGCAATTTCCACATCGTCGGCATGTATACGCCGATCAACGAGCGCATGGCGGCGATCTTCCACTGGCGTTGCCGCAAGGTGGACGGCTGGCAGCGCGATGCCTGGCGCTTCCTCTACAAGAACCGTCTGGAGGAACGCCACCACCACGTGCTCGAACAGGACCGCGTGATGCTGGAGGACATCCTGACCGACCCGCGCGGCCGCGAGATCCTCTACCAGCATGACCTGGGCCTCGTGCGCGTGCGCCGGCGCATGGCGTCGCTCGCCCGCGAACAGCTCGAAGCCGAACGGCAGGCCCGCGCCTGATGGCAGGCTTCAGGAAGATCGACTGCCCGGAGGTGCCGGAACCGCCCGGCGCCTCCTGGTCGAACGGCCTCGTGATCGGCCGCGAGATCGTCCTGTCCGGCGTGACAGCCCGCGGCCGCGACGGCAAGGCCATCGGCGGCGCCAGCATGGAGGCCCAGACACGTGCCTGTCTCGACAAGGTCTTCGCCCAGGTGAAGGCGGCTGGCGGCCATCCCGGCAACGTCTACCGCCTCGTCATCTACGTCACCGACATCGCCCGCAAGGACGAGGTGAACACGGCGCGCAAGGCCGCCTTTGCCGCCACCTACCCGGTCTCGACACTGGTCGAGGTCTCCGGGCTCGTCTTTCCCGACCTGCTCGTCGAGGTGGATGCCTTCGCCAATCTCGACGTCTCGCTGCAACAGGACTGAACGCCATGACCGACCACACCGCGCGCAACATGCGCGTCCACCGGATGGAATGGGCCGCCCGCGACGTTCTCGAAATCGAGTTGCGCCTGCCCGATGGCGGCGATGTCCCCGCTTATGAGCCCGGCGCCCACGTCGACCTGGCACTGCCCAACGGCATCACCCGGTCCTATTCGATCAAGGGCGATCCGGGCTTGCGCGACCGCATCACGGTGGGCGTCGGCCTGGATGCGGCCAGCCGCGGCGGATCGTCCTTCATCCATCGCACGCTGCGCGTCGGCGACGTCATTCCCGTTGCCGGTCCGCGCAACCATTTCCCGCTGGTCGAGGACGCGCCGAAGGTCGTTCTGATTGCCGGCGGCATCGGTGTGACGCCCATGGTCTGCATGGCGCGGCGGCTCGCCGCCCTTGGACGTGATTTCGATTTCCACTACGCGGTGCGCTCGGCCGACCGGGCCGCCTTCCTGGGCGAATTGCAGGCACTGGACATTGCCCCTGTCCTCCATGTCGACGAGACCGCCGGCGGCCCCATGGATGTTGGCGCAGCGATTGCCGGCCAGCCGGAAGGAACGCATTTCTACTGCTGTGGTCCCGCCGGCATGCTTGCCGCTTTCGAGGCTGCGACGGCGCACCTGCCGGAGACCCATGTTCACGTCGAGTATTTCTCGCCCAAGGCGATCGAGGTCGAAGGCGAGGACCGGGCCATCACGGTTGTGCTCAACAGGGCCGGCAAGACCATCGAGGTGGCCGCCGGCGAGAGCATCGCCTCGGCCATCCAGCGCGCCGGCGTTTCCGTCGACACCTCCTGCGAGGATGGGATTTGCGGCACCTGCGAAACGCGCGTACTGGACGGCGTTCCCGATCACCGTGATTCGGTTCTGACCAAATCGGAACAGGAAGCGGGCAAGACGATGATGATCTGCGTCTCGCGCTGCAAGGGCGAACGGCTGGTCCTGGACATCTGACGAGAACGGCAAGGCATGAGCGACACGGCGGAAATCGAAGCCACGGCCCGGGAGGAAAAGGACCCCTATCTGGTCCCCGCACTCCAGCACGGGCTGCGCATCCTGATGCTGTTCTCGCGTGAGCAGCCGGTACTCGGCGCGCCGGACATCGTGCGGCAACTGGCCCTGCCGCGCGCCTCCGCCTTCCGCCTGCTGCACACGCTGGAGCAGATGAACTTCCTCGTCGCCGATGGTGACCGCAAGTTCCGGCTCGGGCCGGCCGTTCTGGGGCTCGGCTTCGGCTACCTCGTCTCCGATGACCTGGTGGACATCGCCCAGCCGATCCTGCGCCGCCTGCGTGACCAGACCGGCCTGTCCAGCCACATGGCGGTGCTGGACGGCAAGGAAGTGGTCTATGTCATCCGCCACGCCGCCCGCTCCACCATTGCCAGCAGTGTCCAGGTGGGCACCCGCTTTCCCGTCCACGCCACGGTGATGGGACGGATGCTGATCTGCGATCTGACACAGGCGGACCTGCGCGCCATGTTTCCCGAGGACCGCCTGCCGCCCTTTTCGCCGCAGACCCCGAAGACGGTTGGCGAACTGGCCTTCATGCTGCGCGGCGACCGCGAACGCGGCTATGCCGTCAGCCAGTCCTTCTTCGAGAAGGGTGTCTGCACGGTGGCAGCACCCGTGCGCGACGGTTTCGGCCAGACGGTCGCCTCGATCAATGTCACGGCTGTCGATTCCTATGTCGAGGAGGCCCGCCTGCATGGCGAACTGAAGGACGCGGTGCTGGAGGCTGCCCGCATGATCGGCCTCTGGCTCAGCCCCGGCGGGCCGGGCGTGCAGGTCGACTGAGGCCGGTCATCTCCGGCCGCCGGCATAACATGGACACCGGCGGCCCGGTCAGGTCCCGGGAGGGGATGAAGGAACGCCTCAGCGCGCGTTGTATTTCGCGTCGACCTCGTTGATCGCCTGGACATTGCCCGCCGAACGGCCCTCGGGATCGAAGGTTTCCTTCAGGAAAGCATCGGCAATCGCCTTGGCCAGTTCCGGTCCGATCACGCGCGCGCCCATGGTGATGATCTGCGCATTGTTGGACAGCGCGGCGCGTTCGGCCGAATAGGTGTCGTGGCATTGGGCGGCGCGAATGCCCGGCACCTTGTTGGCCGACATCGCCACGCCGATGCCCGTGCCGCAGATCAGTATGGCGCGCTCATAAGTGCCGTCGAGCACGGCGTTGGCGACCCGGTCCGACAGGTTGGCATAAAAGGCATCCGGCCCGGCTTCGGTGCGCGAGATCTCGTCCACCTCGTGCCTGTCCTTGAGGTAATCGGCCAGCACCCTGGCCAGGCCTTCGCCCGCGCTGTCTCCGGCAACGGCAATCTTCATGGTCCTGTCTCCTTGTCAGTTCGATGTGGCGCAACACGCCAGGATGTCGAGATAGCCCTCGACATTCCAGGCAGCGCGCCCGATGAAAAGCCCGTCCACATGCGGGCATGAGATGAGTTCGGCGCAATTGTCCGGATTGACCGAGCCGCCATAGAGGCAGGGCACCCGCCGCCCGAGTACATCCTGCGCAACGGCGATGATCTCGCCTTGGCGGGCGTCGGCATAGTCGCTTGTTGCGGGAATGCCGTTTACCCCGATCGCCCAGACCGGCTCGTAGGCCAGCAACACCAGCGCCTGTTTCTGCTCATCCGAAAGCCGGCTCAGCGCGCCGCGCACCTGCGCCTCCAGCACTTCCTTCGCGCGGCCCGCCTCCCGCTCGGCCAGCGTCTCGCCGATGCAGACGAGCGGGATCAGCCCGTGGCGCACCGCCGCCTCCACTTTCAGTCCCACCGTCTCGTCGGTCTCGCCGAAATGCTCACGCCGTTCCGAATGGCCAAGCTCGACCATGTCGAGCCCGCAATCGGTCAGCATGACCGGGGAAATCTCGCCCGTCCATGCGCCTTCATCGGCCCAGTGCATGTTCTGCGCACCGACCTTGACCGAGGTTTGGGCCAGGGCCCGCTTGACCTCGCGCACCGCCGTGAACGGGGGAATGACAAAACGCTGGATGCGCGGATCGCGCCCGCCGTCTGCCGCCGCCAGCGCTTCGGCGAAGGCCATGGCCTCGGCCAGCGTCTTGTTCATCTTCCAGCTTGTGCCGATCCACAGCGGCGATGGTCCGTTCATGCGTCATCGTCCTTGGCGATTGTGAGGGAAAGCCCGGCGCGCTCCAGCGCTTCGCGCGAGCCCGCGTCGGGCATGTCGTCGGTAATGATCGCGTCGAAGGCCGCAAGGTCGGCCAGCACGTGCAGCGCCGTGCGCCCGAAACGGGCATGGTTGACGAGCAGGCAGCGCCGATGGGCCGCATCCATCATGGCGCGCTTGGCCCGCACCACCGCCTCGTCCATATGAAAGGCCTGGAGACCGGAAACAGCCGGGGAGGAAATGAAGGCAATGTCGGCGCGCATCCGCGCCAGCGCCTCTTCCGTCACGATCCCGAGAAAGGCGTTGAACTTGGACGAATAGACCCCGCCCGTGGCGATCAGCGTGATTCCCGCCTCGCCGCGCAACCGGTCGATCACCGCGCCATTGTTGGAGATGACGGTTAGCGGCCGCTTTTCCGGCAGAAGGCTGCCGAGCAGCCCGGCCATCGACCCGTCATTGACCATGACCGTCATGCCCGGCTCGACCAGTTCCAGTGCCGCGCGGGCCATGCGGGCCTTCGCCCCGGCATCCTGGCGCTCGCGCACGCGGAAATCGCTCTCGAATTGCGTGCCGGCCTCGATGGTTGCGCCGCCGCGCACCTTGCGCAAGAGGCCCGCTTGCTCAAGATCGTCCAGATCGCGGTGGATCGTCATGCGCGAGACGGCGAAGCGCTCGGCCAGCGCGTCAAGCTCGACCGCCCGGTCCTCGACCAGCAGATCCATGATCGCCTGCCTGCGCTCCTCCCGCTTCACGCCGTGTCTCCGAAACCGGTTTCAATGACGGTTTCATAACCGGTTTTCCCACACAATCAAACCAAATAATGTTATTTTGTGATTTTTGGTTGCGAAACATCACATTTTGCCCTATCGCCTTGCCGCGCCGGAACACCGGACCAGACCAATGCCGCCGCCCCCTATCGCGGCCAGCACCTGCAAGGAAGAAAACCATGAAGTTCTTCGCCGACACCGCCATCGTGGACGAAATCCGCGAACTGAACGATTACGGCCTGCTGGACGGCGTGACGACCAATCCGTCGCTGATCGCCAAGTCCGGCCGCGACTTCAAGGACGTGATCGCCGAGATCGCGGCGCTGGTGCAAGGGCCGGTCTCGGCGGAAGTCGCCGCCATGGATTTCGACGGCATGGTGGCCGAGGGTGAACATCTTGCCGCCATTGCCGGCAATGTTGTCATCAAGCTGCCGCTGACGCTGGACGGACTGAAGGCGTGCCGCCATTTCTCGCGGAAGGGCATCCGTACCAATGTCACGCTGTGCTTCTCGGCCAACCAGGCGCTGCTCGCCGCCAAGGCAGGCGCGACCTTCATCTCGCCCTTTGTCGGGCGCCTCGATGACATCCACATTGACGGCATGGACCTGATCCGCGACATCCGCGTCATCTACGACAATTACGGATTCCAGACGGAAATCCTCGCGGCATCCATCCGCTCGGCCAACCACGTCAGGGAAGCCGCGCTCGCCGGAGCCGACGTGGCGACCATCCCCGCCGGCGTCATCAAGGGCCTTGCCCGCCATGTCCTCACCGACAAGGGGCTGGACCAGTTCGCCAGGGACTGGGCTGCCAGCGGCCAGTCGATCCTCTGACGAAAAAGAAGCCTTCGCGCCGGTCAGCCGGCGGCCAGCATTACCGCGTCCAGATCGGCGGCTGACAGGGCCGCCGGATTGGCTTTCATCGACGACGACGTCGCCGCCGCTTCCGCCGCACTTGTCCGGATGCCGGCATCCACGCCCATGGCTGACAGTACCGGCAGTCCATTGTCACGCGACCATTGCGCCAGCACGGACGCCGCCGTTTCAAGCGACATGCCCTCCGGCAGGCCGAAGGCCTTTCCGATCCATCCGGCCACCTGGTCGAACCGCGCGATGACCGCCGGGTCCTCCACCGCTCGCCGGTTGGCGACCAGCACCGGCGGCAGCAGCACGCCGCAGATCGCTCCATGCGGCGCACCCGCAAGCCCGCCCAGCGGACCCGCCAGGCCATGCACGGCGCCAAGGCCCGCATTGGCCAGCGCCATTCCGCCGCACAGGCTCACCCAGGCCATCTCGTCGCGCGCGCTGGCGTGCTCGCCCTCCATCAGGCGCTTGAGCGCGTGAAGGCCGCGGGGGATCGCATCGCGGCACAGGGCATCCGTCATCGCGTTGGCGCGCGTGCACAGATAGGGCTCGATCACCTGCGTGATTGCATCGAGGCCCGACGCCAGCGTGACGTCGCGCGGGCAATCGTCGGTCAGCGCCGGATCGACAATGGCAATGTCGGGCAGCATGCGCGGGTCCCGCAGCGAGACCTTGCGCCGGTGTTCCGGCACGCCGATCACCGCGTTGCGCGTCACTTCCGCCCCGGTTCCGGCCGTGGTGGGCATGGCGATGAAGGGCAATGGCGGCGTCTCCAGCGCCATGCCCTTGCCGACCACTTCCAGGTGATCCATCATCGGCCGCGACGCCGGCGCCAGCGCCGCGATCGCTTTGCCCGCATCGACCACCGCGCCGCCACCGAAGGATACGACGACTTGCGCGCCGCTCTCGCGCGCCAGCGCCACGCCCGCCTCGATCAGGTCCGTATCCGGTTCCCCCGCCACGGAAAAGCCGGTGACCCGGCAGCCCTCGGCCACAAGCCCGTTCGCCAAGGCAGCGCTGCGCCGCGGGTTCGATCCATGCACCAGCAGGACAGACGTGCCGAAGGCGGCGATGCGCTGCGGCGCGGCCTCTGCCTGCCCGCGCCCGAACAGGATTTCCGTGGCGGTGCGAAAGGAAAAGCTCTGAGTCATGGCCGGCCCGGCGGGCACCCCTCCCTTGTTGGCGAATCGCCCGTCAGAGTTTCAGGCTTTCCGCGCCCGTGTCGATATGCGGCGCCCAGAAAGCGACGCTCTCGGCAATCTGCGGAATGACCTCGCGGTCATTCGGTTCGCGCTCCTTGAAGCTGAGTTCAAGGCAGATCTCGTTGTCGACGGCCCCGCCTGCGGCCAGAGCGGCGAGCAGCGGTTGAGGGTGGATGCGCCCGCGCGCATTGAACTCGGCGGTGAACGGACGGTGGCCGCCCTTGTCCATCAGGCTCTGCTTGATGTGGATGATCGGCGACACCTTCGGTACGGCGCGCGCCCAGGCATAGGGGTCGTAATCGTCCGGATTGGCCGAGGTCACGTCGCCATGGTCGATATCGGCCATCATCCACATGGGCACCGCCATGTTGGCGGCCGTCAGCCGGTCCTGCAGCGCGAGACAGGCTTCAATCGTCTCGCCGAACTCGCGGCCCACGCTCATCGGCTCCCAGAACACGTAGGACAGACCGGCCGCCTTGGCGTGCTCGGCGACTTCCGCCCAGCAGTCGATGGCAATGCGGATGAGGTCTTCGCGCCGCTGCGGGTCGTCATAGTCGCGATAGGTGAAGATGGCGAACTGCGTGCCCACCGTCACGCCGCCCAGATCGCCGATGATATCGGCGAAAGTCTTGAACCAGTCGACGTAGTAGCGCCGCACCTCGGCATCGGGATGACCGAAATGGTTGAGCCGCCCATAGGGGCCGGTCATGCCGCTGGTGATCCGCACGCCCGTGCGCTGGCAGGCCATGTCCATCTGCCGTGTCAGCCGGCGGATGACCGGCGCCGGCCAGGACGGGTTGATGAATTCATGCGTCAGTTGCAGGTCGCGCAGGCGGATGTCGCGCGCCACGGTTTCGATCAGGTCATCAGGCTCGGCGAAGCGGTTGACCAGCGGATTGGTGTTCAGCGACAGCGTCAGGCCCATGATGCGGCGGTCCCCTCAGGCGGCGTCGGAAAAGCGCTGGCTCTCGAACCATGTGGCGAAGGCCGCCTTTTCCGCCTCGCTCAGGTGAAGGTAATGCTTGGTGCGCCGTTCCAGGATGTCGTCCGGGGTCTGCGCCCATTCCTTCGCCACCAGGTAGCGCACCTCCGCCTCGTAGAGCAGGCCGCCGAAATGCCGGCCGAGACCGGAAAGAGCGCGCGCGTCCTTGACGATGGCCTTCGTCCGCGTGCCGTAGACCCGCGCATAATGCTCGCGAAGGGTGCGCGGCAGCCATGGATGACTTTCGCGCAGGCCGTTGAGAAAATTTTCGAAATCCGCGCCGGCCATGTCTCCGCCGGGCAGCGGCGCGTGCTCGGTCCAGTCGCCGCGCATCTGCGGAAACACGTGTTTCAGCTTGCCCATGCCGCGCTCGGCCAGTTCGCGGAACGTGGTGATCTTGCCGCCGAAGATGTTGAGCAGCGGCGCCCCGCCGGTCTCGTCGAGATCGAAGACATAGTCACGCGTGACAGCGGACGGATTGCCCTGCCCGTCGTCGAACAGCGGACGTACGCCGGAAAAAGAATGGATCACGTCGGCGCGGGTCAGCTTTTCCTTGAAATAGCGATTCACCGCCGCGATCAGGTAGTCGATCTCGCTTTCATCGGCAGTGACGTCCTCCGGGCGCCCCTCATAGGCGATGTCCGTGGTGCCGATCAGCGCCTTGTCGCCCTCGTAGGGGTTGATGAAGATCACCCGCTTGTCGGTGTTCTGGACGAGATAGGCATTCGCGCCCTTCCAGAATTTCGGCACGATGATGTGGCTGCCCTTGACGAGCCGAACATTGCGGCTGGAATTGGCCCCGGCCACCCGTCCGATCACGTCCATGACCCACGGCCCGGCGGCGTTCACGATGCAGCGCGCGCGAAACTGCCGGCTCTCGCCGGTCGCCTCGCTGCGCGTCGTCACGCTCCAGGCGCCATCTTCGCGGCGAACGGTCACGGCGGCGGTCCGGGTCAGCACGGTCGCGCCACGCTCCGCCGCGTCCACTGCATTGAGCACGACGAGCCGGGCGTCATCCACCCAGCAGTCGGAATATTCGAAACCCTTGGTGTACTGGTCGAGCAGCGGCGCACCTTCCGGATCGCGGCGAAGGTCAAGCGTGCGCGTGCCGGGCAGTTTCTTTCGCCCGCCGAGATGATCGTAGAGGAACAGGCCGAGACGGACCAGCCAGGCGGGGCGGTCTTCCGGGCTGTGCGGCAGCACGAAGCGCATCGGCCAGATGATGTGCGGCGCGGCGTTGAGCAGCACCTCGCGCTCGATCAGGGCCTCGCGCACCAGGCGGAATTCGTAATATTCCAGATAGCGCAAACCGCCATGCACCAGCTTGCCGGAGCGTGACGACGTGCCCTGCGCCAGGTCGTCCTTTTCACACAGCACGACGGAAAGACCGCGTCCGGCGGCGTCGCGCGCGATCCCGGCGCCGTTGATCCCGCCGCCAATCACGAACAGATCCACCGTCTCAGCCTGCGTCGTCATGGCTGCCTCCTCCTGACCGTCCAGTGTGGACAATTCCCTTTATACACCAGCGCGCTTTCGTGCAGATGATTTTTTTTGCGCATATTGAAAATTTTTTCAATCCTGCCGTCAAGCAACCCGTCTGCAGCCCCGTCGGGCGGGGCTGCAGGACAAGCAGGAAGAGGTGACCCGATAAGCTTTCAGGCGCTCTTCTGCAGGGCTTCACCGGCCATGCGTGCATCGAGGTCGAGCACCTGGCGCACGGCTTCGGCGGCCTCCTCGCCCTTGGTGACGAAATGCTCGCGGAAGAAGTCGGTCATGGCTTCGACCGGCTGGTAATTGTGCGGCGTCAGCGAGACGGAGAAGACCGGCACATCCGTGTCCATCTGCGCGCGCATCAGGCCGTCTATCACCGCCCCGGCGACGAAGTCGTGCCGGTAGATGCCGCCATCCACCACGAAGGCGGCGGCAACGACCGCGTCGTAGCGGCCGGTCCCGGCAAGCTTGCGCGCCAGCAGCGGCATCTCGAAGGCGCCGGGCACGTCAAACGTGTCGATGGCAGCGCCCGGCAGCAGCCGGGAAGCGGCCTGGGTGAAGCCCTCATGGGCACGATCGACGATGTCGGCGTGCCAGCGGGCCTTGATGAAGGCGATACGGTGGGAAGCGGTGGAATGTGACATTGCGGAACCCTTGCATTTGTCGTTGCATCAGGTCCCAGAGCATGACCAGGGAGAGGCCGGCCGGGGAAGGGCCTGCCTGTCCGCGGTTCTCTTCCATCCGGACTGTTACCGTCGGCTCCGGAGTTTCACCGGATCTGCTGACCTTCCGTTTCCGGAAGCGCTCGCGGGCTGTCACCGCCGGTGGGGAATTGCACCCCGCCCTGAGAACGGAAGGAGTGGTATCCGAGCGCGCGCGCCCGGTCAATCACCGCGGCGTGTGGCCCGTTTCAGCCGAAGACCACCGTGCGGTGTCCGTTGAGCATGACGCGGTGTTCAAGGTGCAGCTTGACCGCGCGCGCCAGCACCCGGCTTTCGATGTCGCGGCCCACCGCCACGAAATCTTCCGCGCTCATGGCATGGTTCACCCGTTCCGTCTCCTGCTCGATGATCGGCCCCTCGTCGAGATCCGGCGTCACGAAATGCGCGGTCGCGCCGATCAGCTTCACGCCCCGCAGATGTGCCTGGTGGTATGGCCGCGCGCCCTTGAAGGACGGCAGGAAGGAATGGTGGATGTTGATGACCCGCCCGTACAAGCGCTTTGCCAGCGTGTCGGAGAGCACCTGCATGTAGCGCGCCAGCACGACGAGGTCGGCGCCCGTCTCGTGCACCAGCTTGAGCAGCTTGCCCTCCTGCTCCGCCTTGTTGTCCTTCGTTACCGGCCAGCAGTGGTAGGCAATGCCCGCCGCTTCCGCCGTGGCCCGGCTCGCCTCATGGTTTGAGACGATGGCCACGACCTCGGCGTCCAGCCAGCCGACGCGGATCTGGTAGAGAAGATGCAGCATGGCATGGTCGAACTTCGATACCATGATGATGATGCGGGGCTTGCGCCTGGCATCGGTAACCGACAGCCGCATGTCGAACCGGTCCGAGACCGGGCGCAGCACCCGCTCGATGGCTTCGCGGTCGTGGCTCTCGGGCGCATCCATGGCGATGCGCAGGAAGAACCGGTTGGAATCGCGGTCCCAGAACTGGTTGCTCTCCGCGATGTTCGCGCCGATCGCGGCCAGTTCCGTCGTCACCGCGGCAACGATGCCCGGCTTGTCATCGCAGCTCAGCGTGAGGATATGGGTCTGCATCGGCGTGTCTCGCTTAATCCAGGCGTGTCGGGAATTGGCGGTCCGCCGTGACAGGAACGGCAGCGCCCGGCGTCCAGCTAGCATACCGCCGCGCATGCCGCCACAGGCAAACGCCGCGCCATCAAAGCCCGGTCCGATGGCGTCTTTGGCCTTGATTTCCATGGCCACGGATGTGCACACAACGTTCTGGACCGGCACGGGGCAAAGGCTAAGCGCATGGGCAAGGCGAAGAACATCCTTTTCATCATGTTCGACCAGCTGCGCTGGGACTACCTCTCCTGCTATGGCCATCCCCACCTGCACACGCCGAACATCGACCGGCTCGCCGCGCGCGGCGTGCGCTTCAACCGCGCCATGATCCAGTCGCCGCTGTGCGGGCCTTCGCGCATGTCCACCTATACCGGCCGCTATGTCCACAGTCATGGCGCGGCCTGGAACAATGCGCCGCTGAAGGTGGGCGAGCGCACCATGGGCGATTATCTGCGCGATGCCGGCATGGACTGCTGGCTGGTCGGCAAGACCCACATGGCCGCCGATGCCGAAGGCATGCGCCGCCTCGGCCTGGCGCCTGACAGCGTGATCGGCGCGCGCATGGCCGAATGCGGTTTCGACGTCTTCGAGCGCGATGACGGCATGCGCCCGCAAGGACCCGACGGTTTCTACGACGAGGGCGGCGCGCTGAAATACAACGAATACCTGCGCGCGCGCGGCTATGACAGTGACAATCCCTGGCATGACTTCGCCAATTCCGGCGTCGACGACGAGGGCAATGTGCTGTCCGGCTGGTTCCTGGGGAATTCCGCCGAAGCAGCCAACATCGCCGAAGAGGACAGCGAGACGCCCTATCTCACGCGGCGCGGCATCGAATTCATCGAGGCGCAAGGCGACAAGCCCTGGTGCTGCCACCTCTCCTATATCAAGCCGCACTGGCCCTATATCGTGCCCGCGCCCTATCACGCCATGTATGGCCCGGAGCATTTCCTGCCGCCCGTGCGCAGCCAGGACGAGTTCGACAAGGCCCATCCCGTCTTCAAGGGATTCATGAATGCCCCTGTGGGCCGCGCCTTCTCCCGCGACGACGTGCGCGAGAAGGTGCTGCGCGCCTATATGGGGCTGATCAAACAGTGCGACGACCAGATGGGCGTGCTGTTCGGCTGGCTGGAAAAGACCGGGCGCATGGATGACACGATGATCGTCGTGACCTCCGATCATGGCGACTTCCTCGGCGACCACTGGCTGGGCGAAAAGACCTTCTTCCACGATGCCTCGGTCCGGGTGCCGCTCATCGTCTACGATCCCTCGCCGGAGGCGGACGCCACGCGCGGAACCGTCAGCGATGAACTCGTCGAGTGCATAGACCTTGTGCCGACCTTCCTGGAAGTGGCCGGCGGCGATCCCGCCACGGTCGACCACATCCTTGAAGGCCGCTCGCTGGTCCCGCTCCTCCATGGCCGGCAGGAAGGACCGTTACGCGACCACGTGATCTGCGAGTTCGACTATTCGACGACGCCGCTGGCGGACCGGCTGAACCTCGGTCCGGCGGAGGCCCGCATGTTCATGATCGCCGACACCCGGTGGAAGATGATCCATTTCGAGGGTGGTTTCCGGCCCATGCTGTTCGATCTGCGGGACGATCCGGACGAACTTGTCGACCTTGGCGCCAGCGAGGCCCATCGCGCCACCATCGACCGGCTCTACGCGGCACTCGCCGCCTGGGCGCGCCGGCCCTCCCAGCGCACCACGGTTCCCAATGCGCAAGTGCTGGCCACCCGCAAGAAACCGGGCGGAAAGGGCGTGATGATCGGCGTCGTGGAAGAGGCAGACGCGGACCCGGCCCAGATCGTCCACTATGTCGGCCGCAAGGCGCCCGACAAGCGCCGGATCGACGACTAGGCCGGCAAGGCGGCCGCTGCCGCCGATGCCCCCGCCAGCCAGCCGAAGCCGATGGCGGTGAGCAGTCCGTTGCCTGAGAGATAGCCGGAGACATCCGGCCCGGAAACGCCGCAGGCCGCGCCCCCGCCGGCGAACAGGTTCGGAAATGGCGTCCCCTCCGGCCGCAGCACCTGCGCCCTGCCGTTGATCACCAGCCCCCCCTGTGTATGGAACAGCGCACCAGTCACCTTCACCGCGAAGTAGGGAGGCTTGAGCGCCGGCTTGCCCTTGAAATCGCGCCCGAAACTGTCGTTTTCCTCGCACGCCTGAAGCGCCGCCACGGCCTTCAGTGTTTCGGCCAAAGCCTCTTCCGGCAACCCCGTTGGGCTTGCCAGGTCTCCGGCGCTCTCGCCTTGGCGGATCGCGCCCGCCTCCACCGCGTCGCGATAGTCAGGGAAGGACAACGCGAAGTCATGGATGCGCCGGTCGTAGATGTTCCAGGCAATCCCGCCCGGCTGCGCGAGCACGTGAACGGCCTGTTCGGAATAACCGCCATGCTCGTTGGAAAAGCGTCGCCCCTCATGGTTCACCTGTATGCCGCCCTCCATCATCAGCGCCCAGGTGATGAGAATGCCATGCGGATGGGCCAGCGACCCGTGCCCCTGGTAGCCGGACAGATGATCCAGCGCGGCGCCGAGGTCTTCGCCCCACAACACCGCATCGCCGGTATTGCCCGCATGGCCGTAGTAGAGGCCGGAAGCGATCTCCGGGATATGTCGGGCGACAAGGTCGCGATTGCCGCCATAGCCGTTGCAGGCCAGAACGAGCGCACCGCAGCCGATCGTCTCGCGCGCGCCGCCGGGACGTTCGATCTCCACCGCCGCGATCTTGTCCCCCTCCATGAACAGACGGTCGGCTCGCGCATCCGTCACGACCGGGATTCCGGCCGCTTCCGCCGCTGCCAGCAGGCGCGCTTCCAGCGCGGCACCGGTCCTTTCGGGCACGGCATGCATGCGGTGGCGCGCATGGCCCGGATAAAGGAAATCGTCGAGCACGATCCATTCGATCCCGGCATGGTCGCCCAGCCATTCCACGGCCGGGCCGATACTGTCTGCTGCCAGCCGTGCGAGGTCCGCGCGTGACCTGCCCTTCGACTTGGCCATGATGTCGGCCAGGAACAACTCTGCCGTGTCGTCCGTGATCCCGGCGGCACGCTGGAACCGTGTCGCCGGCGCCGGCACGAAACCCGACGACATGGAGGTCGAGCCGCTGGGCGAGCCGTCGCGTTCCAGCACCAGCACATCGGCGCCCTCGGCGTGTGCCCGCAGCGCCGCCGTCAGCCCGCAGGCGCCGCCGCCAATGACGACCACCCGGGCGTCGGCGTCCACCCGGTCCGGCCTGCCGGAAACCACGCGGCCCGCCATCTCAGCCACCCCGCAGCATGGCTTCCGCGCCGGCGCAGGTCATCGCCGTGGCGATGGTCGAGAGGTCGGCGACCGCCGTGTCGTGCACCGCCTGCCGGAAGGCCGCGCAGCCGTCGGTCAGCAGGATGGTGCGGAAATCGCGCACATGCGCATCGCGCAGGGTCGAGGCCACGCCGCCATTGGTGACGATCCCGCAGATCATCAGCGTCTCGATGCCCGCCTTGCGCAGCACGAATTCCATGCGCGTCATGTAGAAGGCCGAATAGGCCACCTTTTCCACCGTCAGGTCGGCCGGCTGCAACGTGTCGACCAGTTGGTGCCCCCAGGCGCCGGGTTGGAAATCGCCCTTGCGCAGGAATGGCCGCAAGGCCTTCAGGTGCGGGGAGATGAACGGCTCGCCGCCCTTGCCCGGCACCAGCGTGAACTGCGTCGAGATCACCCAGCCGCCGGCCGCGCGCAGCGCATCCGCAACGGGCTTCACGCGGGCAGGCAGGGCCGCAATGGCTTCGCTTGTCTGGCCGCCGCGCGCATAGGCCCCGTCAGGATGCAGGAAATCGTTCTGCAGGTCGACGATCAGAAGCCCTGTGCGGGCCGGATCGATTGCCATGTCAGCCATCGCGCCCCTCCATGCGGCGGATCACCAGGTTGCCGAAACGGTCCACCTGCGCCTCCAGTCCCGGATCGACGAAAATGGTCGTGTCCGCCTGTTCCAGAAGCGCCGGACCGGCGATGCGCTCGCCCACCGCCAGGTCGAGCCGCTCGTAGACGCCCGCCTCATGCGCCGCGCCGTCGCACCAGACCGTGCGGGTACCGGTGCGGCAGGCCGCTGCGGGTCTGCCTTCGGACGGCGCGAAAACGGCCATGTCGAGATCCGGCCTGCGCCCGATCACCGCGACACGGTAGTTCATCACCCGCATCGGGATGCCGTCGAGCAGGCGGCCATAGGCCGCCCGGTAGGCCCGCTCGAAGGCCGCCCGGATGGCATCGGCCGTCAGGTCCGCGCCTGCCCCCTCCAGCGTCACTGAAACAGTGTGCGTCTGGCCGAGATAGAGCATGTCGAGTTCATGCACGGTGTCGATGCCGGCAAAGGCGATGCCCGACGCCTCCAGCAGTCCGCGGATCGCTGCGGCTTCCGTCTCCATCTCGCGGCCCAGCGACCCCGTGTCGATCTGGTCGAGCAGGCGGTTGACCGTCTGCACCCGGTCGTGACGCATGTCGGCCACCACGCAGCCCAGCGCCGAGGTGACGCCCGGGAAACGCGGCACCAGCGCCGAGCCGAGGCCCACTTCCTTGATCAGCGCGCCGGTATGCAGTGCGCCGCCGCCGCCGAACGGCATGGCCGCGAAACGGGCCGGATCGTGACCCTTCTCGATGGAGACGAGGCGGATGGCGCCCGCCATCTTCGCGTTGGCGAGTTTCAGGATTGCTTCCGCCGCATCCTCCACCGAGAGGCCGAGCGGCTCCGCCACGACGCGGGCAATCGCTGCGCGCGCGGCCTCCACGTCGAGGCGGTCCAGCTTGCCGCCGATCGGCCGCGCGGCATTGATGCGGCCCAGCACCAGGTTGGCGTCCGTCACCGTCGGCCGGTCATTGCCGAGCCCGTAGCAGACCGGCCCCGGATCGGAACCCGCCGATTCCGGCCCCACCTGCAGGAGCCCGCTCTTGTCCACCGAGGCAATGGAACCGCCGCCGGCGCCGATGGTGGTGATCTCGATCATCGGCGTGCGCACCACCATGCCGAAGTCGATGGCCGTTTGCGCGGCCAGCGCCGCTTCCCCGCCGGCCACCAGCGACACGTCGAAGGACGTGCCGCCCATGTCGCAGGTGATGATGTTGTCGAAGCCCGCGGCCTTGGCAATCGCCGTCGCCGCGATCACCCCGGCCGCCGGACCGGAAAGCGCGGTGCGGACGGGATAGCGCTTGGCCGTCTCCACCGACATGACGCCGCCATTGGACTGCACGATCAGCACGTCGCCGCTGAAACCCCGGTCCTTGAGCCCGGTTTCCAGCCGGTCGAGATAGGACGACACGACCGGTTGCAGATAGGCATTCAGCGTGGCCGTGGAGAGCCGCTCGAACTCGCGGATTTCCGGAAGGATCTCGGTTGCTGCCGTCACATGCGCGTTCGGCCAGACCGAGCGCACAGCTTCCACCGCGATTCGTTCATTCGCATCGTTGGCATAGCCGTTGATGAAGAAGACGCAGGCCGCCTCGCAACCGGCATCGCTGAGCGCCCTCGCCCTTGCCTTCACCGCCTCCGGATCGACGGCGAGCCGCACCGTGCCATCGGCCAGCACCCGTTCATCCACCTCCACGCGGTCGGGCCGTTCCACCACCGGTTCGAACGATCCCTTCAGGCCCCAGGTGGTCGGCCGGTCGCGGCGGCGCATTTCGAGCACATCGCGAAAGCCCGTGGTGGTGATGATGCCGGTGCGCGCGCCCTTGCGTTCAAGCAGCGCATTCGTTCCCACGGTCGTTCCATGAACCACGGTGCCGATGCTTCCGAAGTCCGGCACCAGCCCGCCAATGCCCTCGACGAAGCCTTTCGACTGGTCGCCGCGTGTCGAGGGCACCTTGCCCGTCTTCACCGTACCGGACGCCTCGTTGAGAACGAAAATGTCGGTGAAGGTGCCGCCCACATCCACACCGATCACGATACGCCCGCTCATTCGCCGGCCTCCCCTTTGCCGGCTGAATAGCCGTAATCGCGCGCGGCCGCGTCCGCACTCACATAGCCGAGCCTGATGTCGCGGGCGATGGCCGCCGCCGGCCGCTTGCCCGGATCGCCATGCCCGCCGCCGCCCGGAGTCTCAAGGCGCACCGTCTGGCCCTGTTTCAGCTTGATGCCGATCATCTTGGACACCATGGGCGGCACATGCATCCCGTCATCCTGCGCGTAGGTGAAGCGGTTGGCCGCCGCGTCGCCGCCGCCAGCCACGCCGCGCGGGGCGAACTTGCCGCGTTCGCCGAACAGGAAGACGTCGGCCCCCTTTTCCAGCAGTTCGATCTCGTAGATCGCGCCAAGGCCGCCGCGATGCTCGCCCGCCCCGCCCGAATCGGGCCTGAGCGCCCATTGCCTGAAACAGACCGGATAGGCGGCCTCCAGGATTTCCAGCGGCGGGATGGTCGCCGTGGAGATCGGCGCATTGCCGTGATTGAGACCGTCGCCGCGCCCGTGCGCGCCGTGCCCGCCGCCGAAGAAGGAGAACATCACCCAGCGCTGGCCGTTGGCCCGGTGGCCGGCCAGCGACAGCGCGTTGATGGTGCCGTAGGCGCAGGCCATGGCGTCCGCCGGCGCGATCTGCGCCACGGCCTCGAACACCACGTCGATCAGCCGCAGGATCGTTTCGGTATAACCGCCGACCGGCTTGGGCGCCTTCACCGAGAGCAGCGAATCCTCCGGGATCAGGAAGTCGACCGGTTCCAGCACCCCGGCATTGGCCGGCACGTCGCCGAACACATGCTTGAGCGCCACGTAGCAGGCGGCAATCGTCGTCGAACGCGAGATGTTGACCGGTCCGGCGCAGGCCGGCGAGGAACGCGAGAAATCCAGCACCATGCGCTCGCCCTCGATGCGCATGTCGAGTGCGATCTTCAGCGGTTCGTCCACGATCCCGTCATTGTCGAGGAAATCCTCCGCCGAGACCGTGCCGTCGGGCAGCGCCGCGATCTGCGCGCGCATCATCTGGGCCGCGCGCGCCTTCAACTCGCCAAGGCAGGTGGCGACGGTGGCATCGCCATAGTCGTCGATCAGCGCATGGAGACGCTTCTCTCCCAGGTCGAGCGCGTTGATCTGGCCGTTGAGATCGCCATAGAGCGACAGGGGCAGGCGCGAATTGGCCGACAGGATGTCGACGATGTCCTGGCGCCATTCGCCCCGGTCATAGAGCTTGACGGGCGGGATCAGCATGCCCTCCTGAAAGCTCTCTGTCGCCACCGGGTTGTAGTTGCCCGGCACATTGCCGCCGACATCGTGCCAGTGGCCGACCGAGGCAAGGAAGCAGAACACCTCGCCATTGCGGAAGACGGGCTTGACCAGCCGGAAGTCGGACAGATGCGTGCCGCCGTCATACGGGTCGTTGAAGATCCAGACGTCGCCCTCGCGGATGCCGCCGGTCTTCGCCGCCTTGTCGATCACCGCCTTGACCGCGAAGGCCATGACGCCGACGAAGATCGGCAGGCCGGACTTGCCCTGCACCAGCGTCTCGCCGGTCGCCGCGTCATAGATGCCGTGCGAGGCGTCATGGGCTTCCGCGATGATCGGGTTGAAGGCGGAGCGGAACAGGGTGGCGTCCATCTCGTCGGCGATCTGCTCAAGCCTGCCCTTCAGGATCGCCAGCGTCACGGCGTCGATATTCATTGCCCCTTGTCTCCGTCATAGCGCTTGCCTTCTTCCAGCATGGAAGGCGTCCCGATCAGGTCGTTCAGTCCGGCAAAGTCGAACATGCGGTTGCGGAAACCCGCATTCGAGCCCGAAGCCAGCAGGTTGGCGTAATAGTCGCGCGCCGTCGCCGCGATGGCCCGCACGACGCCGCCGGGAAAGATGACGAAGGAGAAGCCCGCCTCCTGCAATTGCCCGGCATCGAGCGCCGGGGTCTTGCCGCCTTCCACCATGTTGGCCATCAGCGGTGCGCGGCCCGAGAAGCGCTGGACGATGCGGCCGATCTGGTCCAGCGACTGCGGCGCTTCGACGAACAGCATGTCGGCGCCGGCTTCCAGATAGGCCTCCGCCCGGTCCAGCGCCGCCTCGAAGCCCTCCACGGCAATGGCGTCGGTTCGCCCGATGATCAGCGTCCCGTCATCGGCCCGCGCATCGCAGGCCGCGCGGATCTTGCCCGCCATTTCCGCGAGCGGCACCAGCGTCTTGCCGTCCAGATGGCCGCAACGCTTGGGCAGCGTCTGGTCCTCGAGCTGGATCGCGTTTGCGCCCATGCGCTCGAAGACCCGCACCGTGCGTTGCACGTTGAGCGCATTGCCGAAGCCGTTATCGCCATCCACCACGATGGGCAATGCGATGCGGTCGCGCAGCACGGCGATCGTGTCGGCCACCTCGCTCATGGAAACGAGACCGATATCGGGCCGGCCGAACCGCGTATAGGCGATGGAAGCACCCGACAGGTAGACCGCTTCCGCGCCGGCCTGTTCGGCGATCAGACCGGACAGCGCGTCATAGACGCCCGGCGCAACCAGGATGCGGGGCTCGGCAAGCCGTTGCCTGAGGCTCATGGTCATGACCGGCGGTCCTCCTTTTCGGCCGCGAAACGCTTCTTCAGGTGCGGCACGAGCCCGCCATCGGCGAGCAGGGCCTTCAGGTTGTCCGGCAACGGGTCGAGGGCCACCGCCCGCTCCTGACCGGGCAGGTGCAGGACGCCTGCATCCACGTCCAGGACAGCGGTTTCGCCATCGGTGACGCCGGCCAGGTCCGGCGCTGTCAGAACGGGGAGCCCCAGGTTGATGGCGTTGCGGTAGAAGATGCCGGCAAACGAGCGCGCCACCACCCCGGCGACACCAAGGTGGCGCAAGGCTTCCGCCGCCTGCTCGCGCGAGGAACCCATGCCGAAGTTGCGGCCCGCCACCACCACGTCGCCCGGCCTGACCGCCGCGGCGAAATCCGGCCGCACCCCTTCCAGGCAATGCGCGGCCAGGTCCGCGATCCCGCCGCGCATGTATTGCCCCGGCGCAAGCTGGTCGGTGTCGATATCGTCGCCGAAGAGAAAGATGCGCCCCGTCATGCGCCTGTCTCCCCCAGCATGGCGCGCGGATCGGTGATGCGGCCGGCCACCGCGGACGCCGCCACCGTATAGGGAGAGGCGAGCCACACCTTCGACGAGGCCGCACCCATGCGCCCCTTGAAATTGCGCGCGGTGGAGGAAATGCAGGTCACGTTCTCGCCGAGACGGTGGGTGCCATAGCCCGCACAGATGCCGCAGGCATTGGGCAGGATATGCGCGCCCGCTTCTTCCAGGATGGCCATGATGCCCTCGGCCTGCGCCCTGTCCTGGTCAGCCTTCGAGGCGGGCGCGACGAGCAGTTCCACGCCAGCAGCCGCCTTGCGGCCTTTGAAAATCGCCGCCGCGGCCTTCAGGTCCTCATATTTCGCGCCCGTGCAGGCGCCGATATAGGCGACATCCACCGCCACCTTGCCGGCCTCGTCCACCGGCGCGGAATTGGCCGGCGAATGCGGCGCTGCGGCCTGCGGCTGCAGCGCCGAAGCATCGAACACGTGATCCGCCAACAGCGGCGCATCCGCGTCGGTGAAGAGCCAGTGCCAGTCGCCGGCATCGCCGCCCATGTCCGCCAGCCATGCCGCCGTCGTCCCGTCCGGCGCGATGAGTCCCGCCTGCGCGCCGAGTTCAGCCGCCATGTTGGACAGCGTCATGCGCTCCTGCATGGAGAGCGCCCGCACCGCCTCGCCCGCATATTCGATCGCCTGGTACTGCCCGCCATCCATGCCGAGACGCGCGCAGGAGGCCAGCATCATGTCCTTTGCCGTCACCCCCGGACCCAGCCGGCCCTGCCACTCGATCAGGATCGTTTCCGGCACCTTGATCCAGATTTCGCCGGTGGCCAGCACGCCCGCCATTTCGGTGGCGCCGATGCCGAACATGTAGGCGCCGAAGGCCCCGCCGGTCGGCGAATGGCTGTCGCCGCCGACCACGAACATGCCGGGCTTAAGATGGCCCTTTTCCGGCAGCACGACATGGCAGATGCCCTCGCCGTCATGAAAGGCGACGCCGCGCTCCTGCGCCCATTGCCGTGTCAGCGCCAGGATGCGCGCGCCCTCGTCGGTCTCGCCCGGCACGAAATGATCCGAGATCAGCACGACCTTGTCCTTGTCGAACAGCCCCGCGCCAAGCTCCTTCAGGATCGGTTCGACGCGGCGCGGCCCGCCGGAATCGTGGATCATGGCAAGGTCGACCCGCGCGGTCACCACCTCGCCCGGGGTCACGCTGTCGCGTCCGGCGGCACGCGCGATGATCTTCTGTGCAAGCGTCATTCCCATCATGCCAGCCCCAGATAGGCGCGTTGCAGGTCCGGGTCATCCATCAGGTCGGCCGGTTTTCCCGAGAGCCTGATCTGGCCGTTTTCCATCACGAAGGCGCGGTCGGCGATCTCCATGGATTGCAGCACGTTCTGCTCCACCAGCAGGATGGTTAGACCCTCGCGCTTCAGATTGCCGATGAGGTCGAACATTTCCTCCACCAGCAGCGGCGACAGCCCGATGGAGGGTTCGTCGAGAATGAGAAGTTCCGGTTCCGCCATCATGCCGCGCCCGATGGCCAGCATCTGCTGTTCGCCGCCCGAAAGCGTGCCCGCCTTCTGGCCGAAGCGCTCCTTCAGGCGCGGAAACACGGAAACGACATGGTCGATATTGCGCGCTCGGTTTGCCTTGGCGCGGCGATAGGCGCCCAGTTCCAGGTTCTCGCGCACCGTCAGGTTGGGAAAGACATGGCGGCCTTCCGGCACGTGGATCAGGCCGAGATCGACGATGCGCCCCGCGCCCAGCCCGGCGATCGCCGTTCCGTTGAACATCACCGTCCCCGACCAGGCCGGCACCAGACCGGACAGCACGCCGGCGAAGGTCGTCTTGCCGACGCCGTTTGAGCCGAGCAGTGCCACGATCTCGCCGCGTGCAATGTCGAGATCGACGCCGCGCAGCACTTCCACCGCGCCATAGCCAGCCCTGAGCGCCCGGACCTCAAGCATGGACCACCTGCCTTTTGGCGATGCGCTGCGCCATGCCCTTTCCGAGATAGGCCTCGATCACCCGCTCGTCCTTCACCACGCTGGCCGGCTCGCCCTCGGCGATCACCTCGCCCTGGTTGAGAACCCATGTGTATTCGGACAGGCTCATCACCGCCTGCATCACATGCTCGATCATGAAGATCGTGATGCCGGAATCGCAGATGTCGCGAATGACCGGGATGACGTCGCGGATTTCCGAAGGGTTGAGCCCGGCGAGCACCTCGTCGAACAGGATGAGCTTCGGGTCGGTCGCCAGCGCGCGGGCCACCTCCAGCCGCTTGCGTCCGGCCACCGTCAGCGATGCGGCATCCAGATCAAGCCGGTCGCCAAGCCCCACCCGGCTTGCAACGGCTTCGGCATGGGCCAGCGCGTCGCGCCGCGAGGCCCGGTGCAGATGCGCGCCGACCGCGATGTTCTCGCGCACGGTCTGGCCGGCAAAGGGTTGCACGATCTGGAAGGTGCGCACCATGCCAAGCCGCGCGATCGTCTCCGGCGCCTCCCCCGTGATGTCCCTTCCTATAAAGGAAACCTGGCCGGAATCCGGCGTCTGAAACCCGGTTATCTGCGCAAACAGCGTCGTCTTGCCGGAGCCGTTCGGTCCGATGAGCGAGGTGATCCTTCCCTCCGGCACGGTCAGCGAGACATTGCGCGATGCCTGGACGCCGCCGAAGGCCTTGCAGATGCCCTTGACCTCAAGCATGGCCCGTCTCCCCTGCCTTCGGCCTGCGCCGCGCGAACAGGCGTTCGCCAAGACCCGCCAGTCCGCGCGGCAGGAACATGACCATGACCACCAGCAGCGCGCCATAGAGCACGAGGCTGATGCCGGGCACCTCGCCGATGATCTCGCGCGTCAGTTCCGAGACCGCATGCAGCGCGGCCGCGCCGAGCAGCGGACCGAACAGCGTGCCCATGCCGCCGATGATGGGCACCAGCAGGCTTTCCACGGAAATGGCCGGGCCATAGGCGATATAGGGATCGAGATAGAGGAAATACTGCGCGTAGAACACGCCCGCCAGCCCGCTGAACAGGCCCGACAGCATGATCGCGCCCATCTTGACGCGGAAGGCATTGACGCCGAGCGCGCGCGCCGCCTCCTCGTTGTCGCGCACGGCCGCCAGCGATGCGCCGAAGCGGGAATGACCGATCCACCAGACCGCCAGGAAAGCCGCCAGGGTGAAGGTCCAGACAAGGAAGAAATAGCCCGCCTTCGTCTCGAATTGCAGGTTGGCCGCCCCGGGTGCCAGCGGAATGAGGATGCCGACACCGGCGCCGGTGAAATCCACCGAGTTGGACAGGATGCGCAGGACTTCGGCAAAGGCAAGCGTCACCAGCGCGAAATAGGAGCCGCGCAGGCCGTACCGGAATGTCGCCAGGCCGATGAACGCGGCGACGCCGATGGCCAGCACGCCGCCCGCCACCAGGCCGATCCACGGATTGACGCCAAGCTGCACCTGGAGCACCGCCACCGTGTAGGCGCCCGTGCCGAAATAGGCCGCATGGCCGAAGGAGAACTGGCCGCCATAGCCGCCAAGGATGTTCCATGCCTGGCCGAGCAGCGCGGCATAGAGCACCATGATCACCAGGTTCAGGCTGAATTCCGATGCGATGACGAAGGGCGCCAGGGCGATCACGGCGAAGACGGCGAGAAGGAGGACAAGCTGGCGCATGGCTTACACCTTGTGGCCCAGCAGGCCCTGCGGCCGGAACATCAGGACCAGGATGAAGATGACGAAGATCCCGATCTGGCCGAGGCTCTCGCCGAGAAACAGGCCACCCAGCGCCTCCACCACGCCGATGATGAGACCGCCGAGGAAGGCGCCCACGAAGGAGCCCATGCCGCCCAGCACCACGATGGTGAAAGCGATCAGCACGAAGCCGTGCCCCACCTGCGGCGTCACGTAGTAGCTCGGCAGCAGCAGGCAGGCGGCGACGCCGAGGCAGGCGATGCCCAGCCCGAAGCTCATGGCGAAGACATGATCGGCGTCGATG
Source organism: Zhengella sedimenti (assembly GCF_046506625.1). NCBI lineage: Bacteria > Pseudomonadati > Pseudomonadota > Alphaproteobacteria > Hyphomicrobiales > Notoacmeibacteraceae > Zhengella > Zhengella sedimenti. The sequence goes on along the minus strand of NZ_JBKFFP010000003.1, from coordinate 41,897 downwards.
CCGACGAGTTGTGCGCCCTTGCGTTCCTTCGCCAGCGCCCGGATGGCGCGGCCGAGATCGGTGCGTGCCATGAGGAGCCACAATGCGGCCGCCGTGACCACCGCGCCGAAAAAGGCGATCACCTTGGGCAGCGGCAGGAAGGCGCCCAGGAACTCGACCGTCTCGAAGGAATAGGGCGTGTCGATGATGCGCGTGTCGGAGCGGAAGACGAACAGCGCAAGGTTCTCGATGACGATGGACAGGCCGAGCGTGACCAGAAGGATGTTCTCGTCGCGCCCGTGGCTCGACCGGCCGATGATGCCGCGCTGCAGGCCGTAGCCGAGCGCGAACATGGCCGGCGGCACGATCAGCAGCGCGACATACGGGTCGATGCCGAGCCGGGTATTGAGGAACCAGACGGCATAGAGCCCGACCATGAGAAGGGCCCCATGGGCGAAGTTGATGATGTGCAGGACGCCGTAGATCAGCGTCAGCCCCAGCGCGATCAGGGCGTAAAGCGCACCGGTTGTCAGCCCGTTGAGAACCGACGGTATGATGATGGCGAGATCCGGCATGGGTCCGTCCGGTTGGGGGAAACGAAACCGGCCGGGCGCCCCTGGCGGGACCCGGCCGGACTGTGGCCCTGCTCAGAGCGTCATCGGGAAGATCGGCTTGGCGGAGGCAAAGTCCTCCGGATAGATCACCTCGATGGCGCCGTTCTGCACCTGCGTGTTGACGGGCTGTGCGCCCTCGTTCTGGCCGTTGACCATCTTGGTCGGGCCGTAGGGCATGCCATGGTCGGCAAAGGTGGACGACGCCATGGCCGCGTTCACCGCGTCCTTGTCGGTGGAACCCGCCCGCTCGATCGCATCGGCCAGGAAGGCCACCGCGTTGTAGGCCAGGAACACCTCGTAGGTGTAGATGAGCCCCTTGTCCTCGGCTGCCTTCTTGCGGGCCAGCGCCAGGTCGGAGGTCGGATCGTACCAGTGATTGCAGTCCATGATCTGCTCGGCGGCTTCCGGGAACTCGGCCACGAATTTCGGGCTGGACGCCGCGCCGCCCAGCACCGAGTAGATGCCCTTGGCCTCGACCTTCTGCTGGCGCATCGTGCGGGCGAGCAGAACGTATTCATTGTAGTAGTTGGCCGGGATGATCAGGTCGGGCTTCTTCGACTTGATCTGCAGCACGATGTTGGTGAAGTCGCGCGTCGGATTGGCGTGCTTGATGACATCGATCACCTCGATGCCCTTTTCCGGCAGCGCCTTGGACAAGAGGTCCGCCGTTCCCGTGCCGAACAGCGATTCCTCGTGGATGATCATCGCCGACTTGGCCGGCGAGGAGGATGCCTGGTTGATCTTGTCGAGATTGTCGACGGCGAACTGCGCGATCTTTCCGTAGCCCGGCGCGAAGCGGAACGTGTTGGCCAGGCCGCGGCTGACGATCTGGTCGGATACGCCCACATCGACCACGTGCGGCGTGTTTGTCTTGGCCGCTTCCTGCGAGGTCGCCAGCGAGATGGCCGAGGAGTAGCCCGCCACGATGCCGTTCACGCCGCCTTCCACCATCTTGGTGACTTCGGCCGCGCCAAGCTCCGGCTTGCCCTGGCTGTCGCCGAGAACCGCTTCCAGCTTGGCCCCGCCAAGCGACTTGATGCCGCCGGCCGCGTTGATGTCGGCAATCGCCATCATGGCGCCCTCGCGGCACTGGGTGCCCGAGAACGCGATGAAGCCGGTGACCGGGTGGATCAGCCCGATCTTCACCGTCTGTGCCTGCGCCCTGAGCACGGCCGGAAAGCCCGTGATGCCGACGCCTAGCGCGGCGGCACCCGTTGCAAGAAACTGGCGGCGATCGACGCCACGCCTGAAAGTATGCCCGGTCATGAAAACCTCCTGTCTAACCGTTGTTCTGCCGTTTCCCCGAATGTTCCCTTGGTTCTTTCGCTCCGTGGGGGGCCGGAGACGATGATGCCGTGGTCCAGCGCGCGCCGTCCTTCTCGCGGATGCGGCGCATGGACATTTCGTATCGGTAGAGATCGGGCCGGTAGAGCACCCGGATGTATTCCACCGCGCGCTCGCGGGCGTCGCGCACCACCCGGCGCACCTCGATCAGCGGCGCTCCGGGGTGGATGTTCAGCGAACTGGCGACATAGTCGTCGGCCAAGGCTGCCGAGATCGTCTGGCGCGCGGAGGCCACGTTCACGCCGGCGCGCTCCAGCAATTGCAGCAGCGGCGTCGTTTCCAGGTCGGCGCGCTCGTATTGCCGGCCGATCGCGGCGGGCACATAGGTGACCAGAAAGGACATCGGCTCACCGTCGAGCAGGCGCACCCGCTCTGCCCGCTGCACGTCCGATCCGGCATTGAGGTCCAGCGCCGCGGCGATCTCGTCGTTGGCCGGAACATAGGCGAAATCAAGCACCCGGGCTTCGGTCGCCGCGCCCATCAGCGAGATGTTTTCAAGCCAGCCCTCGATGGAGGAGGTGACGGCGGGCGCCGGCGGGCGCATGACCACCCGGGTGCCACGTCCCCGTTCGCGCACCACCAGGCCGGCATCGGCCAGTTCGTTCAGGGCCCGCTTGGCGGTGATGCGCGAGACGCCGAACTCGCCGCAAAGCTCCTGCTCGCCGGGAACGAGATTGCCCGGTCCGAGCGCGCCGCTGTAGATCCTGTTGCGAAGGATGAGGAATATCTGGTGGTAGAGCGGAACGCGGCCATGGACATCCAGCTTGGCAGCCGTGTTGCGCGGCCGAACCCGTTCCCCGCTGTCCTCGATGCCCGGATAGTCCATGCTGCCTCCAGAAGGATTGCGGTTAATGGTATGTCATTATACCATTATGTCAATCGACAAACCGGAGGAGATCGCATGCCCGTCATTCGCACCACGCTGATCGAGGGTTATGACGACCGGACGAAGCGCCGTCTTTGCGAACGCCTGACCGACGCCGTGCGCGCCACGATCGATGCGCCGCTCGACGGCATCACGGTGATCCTGGAAGAGGTGACGCCATCCGGCTACATGCGGGGGCGCCAGTCGCGCGTGCCCGGCGCGCCGAAACCGGCCGGCGCCGACATTGTTCGCGATTTCCTGGCGGCCATGGAAGCCCGCGACCTCGACCGGGCGCAGGGTTTCCTGGCAGAGGGCTTCACCATGACATTTCCCGGCCCGGCCCGCTTTTCGAGCCTCGCCGAACTGGTGGAATGGGGCCGCGCGCGCTACCGCTTCGTGCGCAAGACCTACGAGGCCTTCGACGAGGCTGTCGGAGCCGGCGGCGTGATCGTCTACTGTTTCGGAACCCTGGCCGGCGAATGGCCCGACGGAACGCCCTTCGACGGTATCCGTTTCATCGACCGCTTCACCGTGGTTGAGGGCAGGCTGACGGACCAGAAGGTCTGGAACGACCTGGCCGAAGCCCGTCCGGCACCCCAGGGCATTTCCCGCTGAAGCCGCAATCGTTTACGGAGGGGCGCATTGAAGCAGGCCAGGGCCCTGCCGTCTCGGAGAAGACTTTGCGTCGGATCGACTGCGCCCTGCATGGATCGCTGCCGCAAGGCCACGGCCATGGCTGCACACCGCCCTGCCCTGCATGGCGGGCAACTGCCAGCGACCGTATCGTCAAATTCGAACGACCAGCGAATTGTGAAAACTGGCTGCTAGTTCGGCCAACATATTGGCTCACCCGATGACCGGAAACGCAAAAGTCGCCCCGGAGGGCGGCGCGCAAGCGTTCGGCAACACGGGTAAATCTTGGTTGCGGAGGCAGGATTTGTGGTTTTCTGTCCCGCCGCGCCGGACGTTGCCGGCTTGCGGGCCCGTGGGAAGGCGCGCGTCCTGGACCCGTGACCAACAAAAAAGCCGCCCTTGCGGGCGGCGTTTGTGCTGGTTGCGGGGGCAGGATTTGAACCGTCCTTCGGACCCTTCAGGTTATGGTCCGAAGGACGACGAGCTGCCTCGCCATTGGCAAGCGAAGCTTTCGCGCCGGCGACATGGCCTGGGTTTGGGGGAATTTGGTTGCGGGGGCAGGATTTGAACCTGCGACCTTCAGGTTATGAGCCTTGGTTTTCAAACTTTCTGGGAATTACCCGGCTTTTCTCAGGTTTCTTTATCATTCTGTTTCTATTGCATTTTCTGATGATGGCGCTTTCCTATTGTTGAACACGTTTTCGCATCGGTGACGACACGGTGACGACACGGCGGAAAACAAGAGCGATAGCGACATGGCGAAAATCACCAAGAAAGCGATCGATGATCTCAGAACAAGGCCGGCAGGATCCGTCCTGCGTGACAGCGAGTTGAAGGGCTTCCAGGCCCGCAGCAACACGGATGGAACCATCACGTTTCGTGTTGAGTACCGCGCGGGAAGCGGACGCGGCGCGCCCGTCCGTCGGTTCATTCTCGGAAAAAGCGGCGCCCTCACTGCAGAGGAAGCCCGAAGGCGAGCCGCGACCGTCCTTGCCAATGTCCAGTTGGGCGATGATCCAGCGGCTAGACGCACCGCCATCCGGAAGATGCCAATTGTGCAGGACTTTGCAACTGACTTCCTAAAGCGCGCCCTGGACATCGCCATGTCCCAACCGCAACAGGCACGCCTGAGGACAAGCACGTTGAAAAATTACGAAGGGTACCTTCGGAACCATGTGTCGCCGGCGATCGGTCGCAGGAAGCTGTCTGATCTTTCCAAAGCTGATGTCTCAGCGCTTCACGCGAAGATCGGCCTTACCAAACCTGTGACTGCCAATCGCGTCGTCGAGTTTATCGGCACGCTTTGGCGGGCAGCGTCCGATGCCGGGTTGGTTGCAGAAGAGAATAATCCGACACGGTCGATACGGGCATTCAAGGAAATCAAACGGGAAAGGTATCTTTCGCAGGCCGAACTGGCGCGCCTCGGCCATACCTTCCTGGTAGCTGAGACAGAAGGCATTCCCTGGGATGTCGGCGAAAGCAAACCTGGCCACAAGCACCTCCCCAAAGACCTGGCAAATCAAAAGGAAATCATCGATCCGATCGCCGTTGCTGCTTTGCGATGCCTGCTGTTCACCGGTGCTCGGCTGCGGGAAATTCTCCATGCCAAATGGGAGGATCTCGACATGGAGCACGGTCTGCTTCGCGTATTTGGCAAAACCGGCGTTCGGCACGTCATACTCCCCTCACCTGCCTTGGAGGTCATCTTCTCCCTGGACAAGGTCGGGCCATATATTTTTCCGGGCAGTGATCCGGCCCGCCCGCGTCACGATCTCAATCGCCCATGGCGATCGATTTCTCGGTATGCTGGGCTCTCCGGAGTTCGGATCCACGATTTACGCCATACGTTTGGAGCGACAGGTGCTTCGGCCGGGCTTTCGCTGCCGATTGTCGGCAAGCTCCTCGGCCATTCACAGGCCACGTCCACCGCACGCTATGGCCACCTCCGCGACGACCCTGTCCGAAAAGCTGCAGAAGAAACGGCGAAAGGATTGGCTGAGGCGATGTGGAAAGATTGCTAGCTTTTGACCGATTGGGTCGCTGGTTCGAATCCGGACCGGGGAGTCAAATATTAAAATATATATTTCAATTATTTAGATAGAATACGGATCAAACGACTAGACCTGCAATAGACTCCATATTATTCGCGTCACACCATCGTTCGCGCACTATCCAGAACGTCGTGCGCGCTGATCGGCGTCACATGCTCAGCGACAGCATCAGCGTCTTACCCGCGCCTGTTCCTAGCGCCCAACAAAATCCGGGCCGCGCTTTTCTCGGAAGGCAGCTATTGCTTCTCCATGCTGCGGCAGGGCGCTGGACAGCGCCTCGTAGGACAGCGAAGCATCAAGGACGGAATGGGCGATTTGGCGCAGGGCAATGTTCACCGAGACCTTTGACCAGGAAACAGTCCTGGTCACTCTGGCCGCAATTCGGTCAACGAATTCAGCCACGCGATGGTCGAAATCTTCATTCGGTACGGTATGCAGTCCTATGCGTGCGATGTCTTTTGCACCGATGGGATCGCCCGCAACTACATATTCCTTGGCACGTGCGAAGCCGATCAATTACGGCCAGATGACCGCCCCGCCGTCGCCGGCCACCAGTCCCATCAAGACATGCGGATAGGCAATCCGAGCCGGGTCCGACATGAAGATAACACCGCAGAAAAGCCCGACCGTCGCACCGAGACCCATCGCATGGCCGTTAGGATACGATCCCGGCGCTCGAAGGCGAGCGTTTCGTACGCGGCGAAATTCATCATTGATTTTCCTTCTGTTAAACCGGACGATGCGTGTCTCAGTCAGGCAAAGACCTCGAACAGAGCCGCCGCGCCCATTCCGCCGCCCACACACATGGTCACGACCACGTTTTTCGCCTTGCGCCTGCGACCCTCGATCAGCGCGTGGCCGACGAGGCGCGCGCCGGTCATACCGTAGGGATGGCCGATCGAAATGCCGCCGCCATTGACGTTGTAGATCTCCGGATCGATGCCGAGGTGATCACGGCAATAGAGCGCCTGGACCGCGAAGGCCTCGTTGAGTTCCCAAAGGTCGATGTCGGATACGCCCAGGCCATGCTGCTTTAGCAGTTTCGGGATGGCATAGATCGGCCCGATACCCATTTCTTCAGGAGCGCACCCGGCCACCGCCATGCCGCGATAGACACCAAGCGGCGCCAGGCCGCGCTTCTCAGCAACGCTTGCTTCCATCAGCACGCAGGCCGATGCGCCGTCCGACAACTGGCTGGCATTGCCGGCCGTGATGACCCCGCCGTCGATCACCGGATTGAGCGACGAGAGGGAGTCCAGCGTTGTCTGCGGACGGTTGCCCTCGTCGCGATCCAGCGTGACATCATGCATGGCGATCTCACCCGTTTCGCGGTCCTTGACGGCCATGCGGGTGGAAAAGGGCACGATCTCGTCATCGAAACGCCCTGCCGCCTGTGCCGCGGCCGTTCGCTGCTGCGAGGACAGCGAATATTCGTCCTGAGCCTCGCGGCTGACACCATATTTCCGGGCAACGTTCTCGGCTGTCTTCAGCATCGGCATGTAGGCATGCGCGGCATGGGCCGTCACTGCGGGGTCCATTTCCTCGACCGCCCACTTGAAGTAGCGGTCCTGGACGGCGGAGATGTTGTCCTGACCGCCGGCTGCGACAATATCCATGCCATCGACCATGATCTGCTTGGCCGCTGTCGCGATCGCCATGAGGCCGGAGGCGCACTGGCGGTCGATCGTCTGGGCGGCAACTTCGGCCGGCAGACCGGCGGCGAAGACAGCGTTTCGGGCGAGGTTCATGCCCGCTGTGCCGGCGGCCAGGACCGTCCCCAGCACCACATCCTCGATTTCTCCGCCTTCGACACCTGCCCGGTCGACCGCGTGACGCAGGACGTGGCCGGCAAGGGTGGGCGACTTGGTGGCATTCAGGCTGCCCCGGTAAGCCTTGCCGATCCCGGTACGTGCGGTGCTGACGATAACGGCTTGTCTCATGGTTCTTTCTCCGGTCTTTGTCTCATGGGGCGCGCTGCGCCCGGTCCATCAGGTGGGTCTGTCTCGCATCGAGTGCAGCATCCAGATCTAGTCCTCACCACCGATATAGGCGGCTATGACCTTGGGATCGTTGCGGACTGCCTCTGGTTCCCCGTCGGCGATCTTGCGGCCGAAATTGAGCACGACGATCTTGTCGGACAGTTCCATGACGACGGGAATGTCGTGCTCGACGATCAGGAAGCTCTTGCCCATGTCTGCCCTCACCCGCAGGATCAGGTCCGACATCGCCTTCTTTTCGCCCGCGCTCATTCCGGCCATCGGCTCATCGAGCAGGACGAGTTGCGATTTCTGCATCAGCGCACGGCCGAATTCGACCTGCTTCTGCTGTCCGTAGGGCAATTCGGCCGGCCTGACGGCGGCAAGATCCTCCATGCCGAGGAAGCCGAGAATGTTCCAGGCCTCGGCCTCTGCCTCGCGCTCCTCGCGCCGGCTGGCGCGCGAGCGCAATGCGCCTTGAAGAAGGCCCGAACTGCCCTTCAGATAGGCACCGCACAGGATGTTCTCGATAATCGTCAGGCTCGGAAACAGGGCCAGGTTCTGGAAGGTGCGCGCCACACCGGCGCGCGCGATTTCGAAGGCTGGCCGGCCGGCCACTTCCCTGCCGGAAAAGCGGATGCTTCCCGATGTCGGCCGGTACATGCCCGTGATGCAGTTGAACATCGTCGTCTTGCCGGCGCCGTTCGGCCCGATAAGGGCGGTGATCGCGCCTTCTTGCGCGGTCAGGCTGACGTGGTCGAGGGCCACGATGCCGCCAAAGCGCATGTCGAGCCGATCGATCGACAGGAGCGGTTCCGTCACGCCGCGCCCTCCTTCTGACCTTCACCGAGATAGGCGCGCTTCATTTCCTCGCTGCCGGCGGCCTCTTCCGCCGTGCCGGAATAGCCGATCGAGCCTCGATCCAGCACATGGATGGTGTCGACGTATTTCAGCGCGACGTGGGCGTTTTGCTCCACCACCAGCATGGTCGTGCCCAGTGAGCGGGCGATCCTGCCCAGTTCGCCGTAGATCTCGTTGACGAGGATCGGCGCCAGACCGAGCGAAAGCTCGTCGACCAGCAGCAGTTTCGGCCGCGAGATCAGTGCGCGGCCCAGGGCCAGCATCTGCTGCTCGCCACCGGAAAGAAGCCCGGCGATCTGCTTGTGCCGTTCCTTCAGGCGCGGAAAGAACTGGTAGATGGACGACAGGCCTTCATCCTGACGGCTGCGCGGAAGCATGGCTGCGCCGACCATGAGATTCTCCTCCACCGTCATTCGGGAGAAAACCATGCGGCCTTCCGGTGACTGCGCAAGGCCGAGGGCGACGCGCTTGTGGGCCGGCAGGCCGAGGATCGGCTGGCCTTCGAAGGTCACGGAGCCGTTGACGACCTGGCCGCCATTGATCTTCAGCAAGCCGGTGATTGACCGGATAAGCGTCGTCTTTCCGGCGCCATTGGCGCCCAGCAATCCGACAATGGCGTGACGGGGAACGGAGAAACTGACGGAATCGAGCGCAAGCCCCTTGCGGCCATAGCCGACCGACAGGTCACGGATATCGAGGATCTGGTCGTTCATTGTCCGCGCCCCATGGAAAACAAGCGGCCGAACTTGCGGCTCAGGTCAGGCAGTCCGCCCGGTGCGAAGATCAGCAGCAAGATGACCAGCGAACCGAAGAGCGCCTGGACGAACTGTGCCCGGTGATCGACCAGCAGCACGCGAACAATGGCCGGCGCATCGCCGACATTGGCGGCGAGGCCGGAAATCAGGCTCGGCAGCAGCAGCCAGATCGCGGCGCCGAACAGCGAACCCGCCAAAGATCCCAGCCCGCCAATGATGATCATGGCGATGAATTGGATGGCAAAGGAGATTCCGAAGGATTCCGACGTGGCGTTGGTCAGGTAATAGGCATAGAGCGCACCGCCGACGGCCGCGATTGCGGAACTGAGCGCGAATGCCTTCAGGCGGAGGACACGGACGTCGGCGCCCATTGCCGTCGCGGCCAATTCATGGTCATGCATGGCGCGCATGGCCCGGCCTTCGCGGCTCGTCAGGATGTTGGAAAGGCCCCAATAGACAGCAATCACGAGCACCAGGAGGAAAAAGTACCAGCGGATCGGCGTATCGAGCGCCAGCGGACCGAGCGCGGGATCGGTATACGGCACGCCGACGACATCGAAGAACGCGAACTGGTATTCCTGGAAAATGAAGATGACGATGTAATGGGCGGCCATCGTGGACAGCACGAAGTAGAGCCCGCGTACCCGCAGTGAAGGCAGTCCGGCGACGATGCCGGCGAATGCACCGACAAGCGCGGCGGCCACCAGCACGACCGGGAGAGGCATGCCCCATTGTGTCCCCACGATCGCGCCGGTCATGGCGCCAACGGCGTAGAACGCCCCATGTCCGATGGAGATCAGGCCGGCGCAACCCGTCAGGAAGTTGAGAGACAGCGCACCCAGCATGAAGATGAGCATGAGGTTGATCTGCGTGATGCCGAGGTTGAGGAGCATGCCGTTGGACAGCGGAATGCCGAACACCGCCCGCTCTGTCAGCAGAAACGGCAGGTAGATGAGCCCCAAAACGGCGAGCGTGACGAGTATGGCGCGGCGGGCGTCCCATGCCTTGCCGGTCGCCATGGGTTTCGCGGAGTCGATCCGGACATCGGTCACGGTCATACCCTCCCGGTTTCCCGGTCACCCAGAAGACCCCAGGGGCGCAACAGGAGAACGAGCAGCAGGAAGCCGTAGATGGCGATGTCGGTCGATTTCGGCGATATGTAGGATGACGAGAATTGCTCGATCATGCCAACGAGCAGGCCGCCGACGATGGCGCCGGTGATGCTTTGCATGCCGCCGATGACCACCGCTGGCAGCGCAAGAAGGCCGATATGCTCGAGTTCGGTCGAGACGATCTGCAGCTGACCGAGGAAAAGCCCGCCGATTCCTGCGAGAACCGAACCGATGGCCCAGGCCAGCCGGTTCATCAGGTTGACGTTGACGCCCGCGGCCATGGCCGCCTCATGGCGGTCGGCGGTGGCGCGCATCAGCAGCCCCGCACGCGTGAAGCGGAAGAACGCGCCGAACGCGGCCATGCAGAACCAGCTTGTCGCCGCCGCGGTAAGATGAAGTTTCGGCATGCGCAGATCGCCGATGATGAAGACGCCGGTTGGCAGGGGCGTGCTGAGCACACGCCCCTGCGGCCCGTAGATGATCTCGATGACCGCCCGGATGACGATCGACAAGGCGATCGTCACCATGATGATGGCGAGCATGGAGCGGCCGGACAACGGCTGGATCAGCGTCATGTGGATGATGACGCCGAGCAATGCCGAGGCGGCAAGCATCGCGAGAATTGCCAGGGGAAAGGGAAGCCCGAGGACGGAGATGGCGGTCACGGCGAAATAGGCTCCGCAGACCGCCAGGGCTCCCTGGGCGAAGTTGAACACATGGGTCGCCTTGAACACGACGGCAAATCCGAGCGCCACAAGCCCGTAAATGCTGCCGAGAGCGAATCCGCTGAACAGGACTTGCGCAAACATCGCCCGGTCCCCTTTCCCTGATCAGGTCCGATTACTTGGTGTACTTCTCGTAGTCGGCATAATCGCCATAGGAGACGAAGGCGTCTTTCTCGTAGTCATAGCCGAACATCTTCAGTACCTGCGGACCGGTATGGTCTTCGGGCGTGTAGACGATCGGGGCCGCCAGGCCCTTCGGATCGACCGTGAAGCCGCCCTCGATCGCACTCACGAGGCTGGCACGGTTGAGATCTCCCTCAACCTTCCTCAGGGCGGTTTCCGCCGTCATGCCGGCGACCCACCCGGCGACATAGTTGATGTTGGAAGCGAGATCGCCGCGGCCGGCCTTCTCGGCATAGGCAACCATCTCCTTGTTGCCTTCGGAATCATCCGCACCGCCCGGTGTGAAGCAGCTGATGAAGTTGTAGTTGTCGCCGGCCTCGGCGCCGAGCGCGTTGTAGACCGACTTTGTGCCAAGATAGGTGATGCCGAACCCCGGGATGTCGAGACCATACTGGTGCATCGTCTTCATCGTCAGGATCGCGGTATTCTCGATCCCGTAGATCGTGATGAAGTCGGGCTTCTCCGCAAGGATCTGCTGCACCTGCGGCGTGACATCGACCGCCGCGATCTTCATGGTGGTGGACGAAGCCGTGCCGCCGTATTTCGCGACCGCGGCTGCGACATAGTCGGCATATTCCTTGCCGCCTGCGGTCTCGATCGCCACCGTCATGACTTTAGGATTCTTCAGGCCAAGCTTCTCGACCATGTATCCGACGCCGGCGACGGCCATCTGCTGGTATCCGCAAAAGCCGTTGTAGACCATCTTGCTGGTCGGCTCCGACAAGGCCTTCGTGGGCGTATAGGTGCCGATCACGGGAACCGAGCCATTGCGGATCTCCTCGGCAAGAGCGACCTGGGAGGCGGATGTGCCGAAGCCGGACAGCGCGATGACCGGGGTCTGGCCGACAAGCTTGTCGAAAGCGATCTTGTCATTGGCCGCGTTGAAGCGGCCGTCCTCGGCCAGGACGTTGACGTTGCGCCCGCCGATGCCGCCGTTCTCGTTCACCATGGCCATGTAGTCCTGAAGACCCTTGGTCCAGACGCCCTGCGAGCCTGAGGTCGGACCGGACAGGTCCATGATCACGCCCCAGTCGATGCGGTCGGCGTGAACGCCATCCTTCGGGGCATCCGCCGCAACTGCGGCTGTCGACGCGATGCCGAACAGCAGCGCAGTCACAATGGCCTTGTGCATGGGTGCGCGAGACCGGCCTTTCAAAGTATATGCCTTCATTTCCATTCCTCCCATGTGTTGAGCGCAGGCAATCCCTGCACGCGGTGGTCCGATGGTTCCCTGTCGGTCACGCCATCGAATTCGGTCGTCATCGCCCGGACCAGACGGGCGGGCGCTTTTCGCCGAAAGCCCGGGCTCCCTCCCGGGCATCGGCGGAATTCAGAACCTCTTCAAGCAAGGCATCCTGGCGCTGCCAGACGGTGTCGGCCGGCCAATTGTGCTGCTCGTCGAGGATGTGTTTCGAGATCACGACCGCCAAGGGGCCGTTGGCCCGGATGATCGATGCCAGTTCCAAAGCCGCAGCCAACGCCCCGCCCTCTTCCGTCAGGCGGTTCACGAGGCCCCAGCGTTCGGCTTCCTTCGCATCGAACATGCGGCCGGTGAGCACGAGTTCCTTGGCGATCTGCGGCGGCATGCGGTCCGGCAGGCGCAGCAGGCCGCCGGAACCGGCGATCAGCCCGCGCCGCACTTCCGGCAGGCCGAAACGGGCGGATGCGGAGGCGACGATCAGGTCGCAGGCCAGAGCGATCTCGAAGCCCCCGGCCAGTGCGTAGCCCTCGACGGCGGCGATCAGCGGCTTGCGGGGCGGTGACTTGACGAGACCGGCAAGGCCGCCCTCCTCCAGTTCCACCCGTTCGCCTGCCGCAAAGGCCTTGAGGTCCATTCCGGCCGAGAAGTGCCCGCCGACGCCGGTCAGGATTCCGACGGAAAGCCCCTCGCTGCCATCCAGCCGGCGAATGGCGGCGGCGATGGCCTCGGAGGTTGCACGGTCGATGGCATTGCGGGCTTCGGGCCGGTTGATGGTAATGATCAGGACGCCTTCTGCGGCCTCCACCAGCACCGGTGCCGCATCGTTTGCGGAAGATGACGTCATGACGCCCTCCTCAGCCGCGCGAACAGCCCCATCCGGTCACGGATCACGCGCCCTTCGACGACCTTGCCGTCCCGGACACGGATCATGCCGTTGCAATCGAGGAAGGCGGGCGCCGGTTCTTCGGACGCTCCCGGCAATCCGCCGAGGTAGCGGCCGTGCTGGCGGACGTTGAAGACCACCCAGTCACCGGACGACAGCACCGTACGGTCCTCGACCTCGTCAACGCCAAAGCGCAAGGGTTCACCGGTGATGTGTTCGTCATCGACACGCACGCCGTCCGTCGCGAGAGGCCAGGACGCCGCCAGCCAGGTCCGCACCGCCTCTTCCGCATCCGGATTGGCGGGAAGGCAGTCGGTGTCCCAAGGCGCGACGGCCGGGCAGTCCGGCGTATCTGCAATGCCCGACTTCAACTGGCGCCGCCGCGTGAAATAGTCCTCTTGCGCCACACAACCGGTCAGCACCTTTCCGTTGGACCGGTAGATCGCGACACCCGACCAGACTGTGGCCTTGCCTTCGCTCCGGCCATGTTCGCTGAACCAGAGCGCCGCCCAGTCCGGCCCACAGACGGCCCGGTGAACCGTCATCGACAGGCCCGGAAAGGCTTTCATCTGCTTGTCGACTGCGGGGAGCCATTGCTCGTCGCGTCCGGAGAAGACGACATCGCCGATTTCCAGCGCATAGTCCGGAGCGATGAAGGTCGCGCAAGCGACCGGATCGTGGCGGTTGAAGTAGTCGTTGACCCAACGCCGCGCCAGGGACAGCACGGGAACCGGCGGCGCGCCGAAGATCCGCCGCATCTCGTGCTTGAGCAGCTTGCCGGATGCATTGCGCGGCAGCGTCTCGGCAATGGCCACGCGCGTGGGGCACTTGTAATGGGCCAGCCGGTCGCGTGTGAACGCGATCACCTCGGCCTCGTCCACGCTTTGCCCAGGACGGGGAACGACCACTGCGAGTGGCGTCTCGCCCCATTTCGCGTGCGGCACGCCGATGACACCGACCTCCTGGATGGCCGGATGGGCGTTGAGAACATTCTCGATCTCGGCCGGATAGATATTCTCGCCGCCCGAGATGATCATGTCCTTGAAGCGGTCGACGAGAAAGACATGGCCTTCCTCGTCCAGGTAGGCGGCGTCGCCTGTCCGGTACCAGCCATCCTCCACCACGGCTTCGCGGGTGGCTTCCGGGTTGTTCCAGTAACCCTTCATCAGCATGGCCGACTTCAGCCAGATTTCCCCCACATCGCCCGGCGCGCAGTCGGCGCCGTCCTTGACGACGCGCAGACCGACCCATGGCAGGGCCTTGCCGCAGGACTTGAGCAGGCCGCGGCGCGGGCCATCCGGATCGTGCTCGGACGGGTCGAGCATGACGACCGTCCCGGCGGCTTCCGTCATGCCGTAAGCATGCATGAAATTGCACTTGAAGGCCGCCATGGCGCGCCGCAGCAGCACGTCACCGATCGGCGCGGCGCCATACATCAGCAGTTCGAGACTGGTCACATCCGAGGTTTCTATATCTGGCAGGTTGAGCAGGGCCTGGATGACCGCGGGAACAAGGAAGGTGTTCGTCACCCGGTAGTCCGCGATGAGCTGGATCATCTGCGGCAGGTTGACGTCGGCCATCAGGATCGTGTGGCCACCGACAAGCATCGTGCTGCTGCCATAGCCGCAGCCGCCGATATGGAACATGGGCATGGCGACAAGATTGACGCTCCGCTCGCTCATGGACCACGCTTCGCTGGCAAGGCGATGGGTATAGGCCATGTTCTCGTTGGTCAGCATAACGCCCTTGGGCAGACCGGTCGTGCCCGAGGTGTAGAGCAGCAGAAGGACTTCGTCGGCTGGTCCCGAATAGCCTGTGTCCGTTGCGTCGGCCGCATCGCGGAAGGCATCGTATTCCGGGCCGAACGCAATGACGCGGCATGGCGCCGCCGCCCCGGCGAGCAGGCCGAGGCCGGTCTCGTCGGCCAGGATGATCGAAGGCTGGGCATCGGCAATGATCTCCGCGATTTCGCGGGCGGACAGGCGCCAGTTGAGGCCGACCAGGATCGCACCGATCTTGCTGCAGGCGGTGATCAGTTCGAAGTATTCCGGCCGGTTCCTGGTCAGGAGTGCCACGCGGTCGCCGCGCCGGATACCCGTCGCGGTCAATGCGTTGGCCGCCCGGGAACTTGCCCGATCGAGATCGGCGAAGCTCTGCGTCTGCCCGCCGAACGTCAGAGCCGCAGCGTCAGGGCGGTTCAGCGCGTGGGCGCGGATCCGGTCGGCGAAGGTGGCAATGTGGCGGGCCGGTTCGCTCATGATGAACGTCTCAATAGCTCTTCGGAAGACCCAGGCTATGCTGGGCAAAGAAGTTGAGGACCATTTCGCGGCTAACGGGTGCGGTCTTGTGCAGGCGGGCAATGAACCAGAGGTCCGCCAAGCCATATTCGATCGACAGGCCGTTGCCGCCATGCACCTGGATGGCTTGGTCGAGCGCTTCCAGCGAACTGTCGGCGGCAGCGAACTTCGCCATGTTGGAGGCCTCGCCGGCTTCCGGCGATCCCTCGTCATAGAGCTGTGCCGCACGTGCCGTCATCAGGCGCGCCTGCTGCACCCCGACATAAGCCTTGGCGAGGGGATGCGAGACGCCCTGGTGCGCGCCGATCGGAACGCCCCAGACGCTGCGATCCTGCGCGTAGACTGACGCCTTCTCAATGGCGTGGCGGGCGATCCCGTTGTTGATGGCGGCAGCGCAGATGCGCTCGGGATTGAGGCCGTCGAAAAGCTGCTTGAGGCCGTTGCCCTCGCGCCCGACCAGAGCGTCGGCGGGCAGCTTCACATCGTCGAAATAGACCATGAACTGCGTTTCGGGCACATGCAGCGCGGTCTCGATCGGCGTCTTGCTCAGACCCGCTGCATCGGCGGGTACCAGGAACAGCGAAAGCGCCCCGCGGCCGCGTTCGTCCAGCGTTTCTCCTCGCGCGACAACCATGATGGCATCGACTTCATCCACGGCCGACGTCCAGTATTTCGTTCCCTTCAGCGACCAGCCGTTTCCGTCGCGCCGCGCGATGGTCGAAACCTTGTGCGTGTTTGAGCCTGCGTCCGGCTCGGTGATGGCAAAGGCGAGCCGCATGGCGCCGGAGGCCAGGCCCGGTAGCCAGGTCTGCTTCATCTCGTCGGATGCATGGCGCTCGATGATCGGGGCACAGATCGAGCCGATGACCAGCGAGAGGATCGGGCAGCCCTGCGCGGCCGTTTCCTCGACAATCACATTGTAGTCAGCGAGCCCGCCACCGGCACCGCCATAGGCCTCCGAGACATGAACCCCGAGAAAGCCGGCCGCGCCCAGTGCGTTCCACAACTCCACCGGCTTTGCGCCTGTCCGGTAGATTTCCTGGAAATAACGCCGGCCAAATCCTCCGACGAGCTTGCCCACGCTTTCGCGCAGCATCTTGTGGTGCTCTGCCGTATCAACCAAGCTGGTGTGAAACAACTGTGTCATGCCTTTTGTCCAGCCCTTCCAGCGTCCGCCTCGGCGGACCAATCGTAGAAACCATGGCCGGATTTCCGGCCGAGTTCGCCACGGGCGACCTTCTCTTCCAGAAGGCGCGGCGGCGCATAACGCGGCCCGATTGCCTCGCCGAGGTGTCGGGCGATATCGAGCCGCACATCAAGTCCGACAAGGTCGGTCAGGCGCAGCGGACCGACGGGATGCCGGTAGGCGGTCGTGATCGCCACATCGATATCGTTCGGGCTCGCTACGCCTTCCTCGACCATGCGGATGGCCTCCAGCGCCAGGATCAGGTCGAGGCGGCTGGTGATGAAGCCTGGCCGGTCGCTGACCACGGCGGTCTTCTTGCCAATGCCAGTTGCAAAGGCCGTCGCCGTTGCCAGCGTCTCATCACTAGTCGCCGTACCGCGGACCAGTTCGACAAGGTGCAGCGACCAGACCGGATTGAAGAAATGCATCCCGATGAAGGCGTCCGGCCGGGAAACCGCCGCCGCCAGATCATCTATGGAAAGCGCGCTGGTGTTTGTTGCGATGATGGCGGGCGAACGGCCGTCGATCCCGGCAAGCACCCGATGCTTGATGTCCAGCCGTTCGGGCACGGTTTCGATGACAAGAGCCATCCCGACCGGAAGCTCGGAAACCGCGCCGGCAAACCGGATCGAGGCAAGGCGGCGGCGCGCATCGTCGGCGGAGATCTTCCCGCGCCGCACCGCGTCGCCCGCGGCCTGCTCCATTGTCGCACGGGCTTCGACGCTGCGCCTTCCGTCCGGCTCCACCACAACGACCGGATGACCGGCCATGGCGAAGACATAGGCAATGCCGACACCCATCGTTCCGGCGCCAACGACACCGACGCCCTTCTTCGCGTTCCCGGCATCAGGCAGCATAGGCGCCTCCGTTGATATGGATGCCCTGCCCCGTGATGTGGGCCGCATGGTCGGAAACGAGAAAGATCATGAGATCGGCGACTTCGGCCGGCAACGCATAGCGGCCGGTCGGTATCGATCCGGTGCGCTTCCGGCGCAGGCCCTCGAAATCGCCATTGGCCTGTCGCGTTTCGATCTCGCGCAGCAAGGGCGTATCCACCGGACCGGGGCAAACGGCATTGACCCGTACGCCCTGTCGCGCGACTTCGAGCGCAGCAGTCTTTGTGAGGCCCATGACGGCGTGCTTGCTGGCCGTATAAGGTGAGAGGTTGCGGGTCGCGACATACGACCCGAGGGAAGCGGTGTTGACCACCGCGCCCCCCTGTCGTGCGATAACTGGCAGCGCATGTTTCATGCCGAGGAAAACGCCACGTACGTTGATCGCCATGACGCGGTCGAAGTCATCCACCGTACACGCTGTCAACGGTGCGACCGGCCCCTGCCATCCGGCATTGTTGATCAGCACGTCGAGACGTCCCCACAGATCGACGGAGCGTTCCACGAACGCGGCCACATCGGCTTCAGAACTGACATCGGCGGCCATCGCCACAGCTTCGCCGCCCGTGCGTTCTATGGCGTCCGCGGTCTGCCGCGCGGCCTCTTCGTTCAGGTCGACGGCCAGCACCCGCGCGCCGAGACGCGCAAGCCCGAGGCAGGCGGAGCGCCCGATTTCGCCTCCGGCACCTGTCACGATGGCGGTCCTGTCAGAGAAATCAGCCACGGCGGACGGCCTTCTCGCCGGACACGGCATCCTTGGCCGCCAGGGGGGTGGCACGCAGTTCAAAGCCGGAATAGCCAGCCTCGGCGCATTCCTTCAGGTGGCGGCGGTAATTCCGGACCCCGCCGGAATAGGGCATGAATACGCGGGGTTTCCCCTTGATCTCGCCGCCGTTGTAAAAGGAATTCGTGGTCATGTAGAGCGTCTGGTGCGCCCGCTCCTGGACGTGGTTCGTCCACTCCTGTTCGGCGGCCTCAGTCGCCTCGATCTCGATCTCGCCGCGCGTCTTCATGCCGCGCAGGAGCTCGGCCAGCCAGTCGACCTGCTCCTCGATCGAGACCATAACATTGGTCAGGATGGACGGGCTGCCGGGGCCAACCACGACCAGCATGTTGGGGAAACCGGAAACGCCGATCCCGAGCTGGGTCAAGGGTCCGGAAGCCCACTTTTCGCGCAGCGTCACGCCGTTGCGGCCAACGATCTCCGGCCTGAGCAGGGCGCCCGTCAGCGCGTCGAAGCCCGTGGCGAAAATCACCATGTCCAGCTTGTGCAGCTTTTCCTCGGTACGGATACCCTCGGCAGTGAATTCGACGATCGGGTACTCGCGCACGTCGGCCAGTTCCACGTTGTCACGGTTCAGGGCCTCGAAATAGCCGCTGTCAACACTGGGGCGCCGCGCGCCGAACGGGTGATCGTGCGGCACGATCTTCTCGCGAACCACCGGATCCTTGACGCGCTCGGCCATCTTGCGGCGCAGGAAGTCCGACGCGATATCGTTGGCCGGCTTTTCAAGCAGGATATCCGGATAGACGAGCGCGAAGCCGAAGCCGAGCCGGTGGTAGGCCTCCTCGAAGGCGGCGTTGCGCTCGTCTTCCGGCGCTTCCAGCGTCTTCGTCCTTGGCGGCATGAAACCGAGGCCGGTCGGCGAATTCCGGCACTGCTCGCGCCGTTCCCGGTAACGCTCCTTGACCCGGCGGTCTTCCTCGTCTGTCAGCGGCGCATTGGCCGCAGGCACGGAATAGTTCGGCGTGCGCTGGAAGACGGTGACATGGGCGGCGGTCTCGGCGATGACCGGCGTCATCTGCATCCCGGAAGAACCGGTCCCGATGATGCCGACGCGCTTGCCGGCGAAGTCGACCTTGCGCCTCGGCCAATTGCCGCTGTGAATGACCTCGCCACGGAAGGCGGCCAGTCCCGGATAATCGGGAAGCTTGGTCGCCGACAGCTGTCCCAGGCACAGGACGAGATTGCGCGCCACCCAGGTACGGCCATCCTCCGCCCGGATGGTCCACAGGGCATCGGTCTCGTCGTAGACGGCACTCGTCATCTTCGTTCCCGTCTCGATATCCTTGCGCAGATCGAAACGGTCGGCGACGTGATTGATGTAGCGCAGGATTTCCGGCTGCGTCGGGTAGCGCTCGCTCCAGCGCCATTCCTGCTCCAGTTCAGGCGAGAAGCTGTAGGAATAGTCGTAGCTCTCCACGTCGCAGCGCGCACCGGGATAGCGGTTGTGGTTCCACACGCCACCGACTTCATCGGAGGCTTCCAGGACGACCACCTTCAGCCCTGCCTCGCGGAACCGGTAAAGCGCACGAAGACCCGACAGGCCGGCCCCGATGATGACCGCATCGAACTGTTCCACCGTCCTGCTCCTCCCAAACCACCAAACAGGTCAATCTGACTGACACGGACGTTAAACTACTCACCAGTATCTTTTCAAGACCATTGTTAATCGGTGCGCAATTTTTTTTGGTTGAAGCACCCGACAGAGGCAGCAGAAAACGCCAGACGGGCGCCTTTCGCGGCGATCAGATCACGCTACGGGAATGGCTGACGGCACCACCGTTCCAGGCGGGCGGCATCGACCGCGTTGGCAGGAATCCGGAAGGCAGCCTAGGCGGAAGCCGGTTCGCTTCGCACCAGACCGACGATGAAATCGGAGAGGCCGCTGGCGATTTCTTCCAGTGACTTCTTTCCATCCGGCCGGTACCAGAATGTGGACCAGCTCACGGCACCAATCAGGGCCAGGGCGCTGAGGCGGGAATCACTGATCCGGAATGCACCGCTGTCGATGCCCGCACGCAACAGCCGCTCGATCTCGCCGACGAACTGGCGCCGCAGTTCGGCAAGCCGCGCGGCATCCTTCGGTTCGAGGTTCTTTTCCTCGCGGATATAGATCGCGATACTCTTCTGGCTGCTGAGGATCGTTGCGACATAGCGCGGCGCGAATTCCTCAAGGCTCTCGACAGGTCCCATGCCTTTTTTCAAAACGTCGCGAATGACTTCAAGCGAGCGGCCGACGCCGACCTCGCATATCTTGGCGAGGAGATCGCTCTTGGAGCCGATATTGGCGTAAATGAATGGCTTGGTCACACCAAGGTGCTTGGCCACGTCGTCAAGCGTCGTGTTTTCATAGCCGCGCTCGTAGAAGAGATCGGCTGCTGCGCCAAGTGTGCGCTCGCGTTTGAGTGCCGCGACTTCATCGCGAATCTTCATCCGCTCGTTCGACAGTTTCGGCAATTGACCGCTCCTCGCTTCACCGGCATTCCATGCGGATTATCACTCAGGGCCCGTGCCTGTCACCAAGCCCTTTCGTCCGGCGCCCGGACACGCGTTGCCGGCAGTAGCCATCGCAATCACAATGACATGATGTCACGCGTTTCACGCATATAGAGCGTTCCCTTGTCTACGTCGCTCACCGAAACGGCATGGCGCACATAGCGGCGGCCGCGCTTTTCGAACTTGTCGATGGCCTCGGTGCGGATGCGAACCGTCGCGCCGACCGGGATGGGTTCCAGGATCTCGGTATCGTGAAAGGTATGCACCGAACCGATGGCGAACGGCTTGGTATGATCGAACTGAACCGAAAGAACGAAATGCGACATCATCATCGGTGGGACAATGGCTCCGCCGAACGGGCTCTCGCCCTCGATCCGCCACGTGTTCATCTTCCAGCCCTCGTACCAGGGCGAGTAATCCTCCACGGCATCGGCATAGAGAATGACAAGCTCCGGCGTCACGCAGAGATCCCGCGACAGCACGTCGCCGATCTCCACCATGTCCCAGTACGTCTGGCATTCCTCTTTCAGGCTCTCGATGAATTCGCGGGTCTGGGCGATCTGGATCTCCGTCATCGGGCGGAGGCTGTCGATGGCGACTTCGTTGTCAGCGGACATGGCTGTTCTTCCTTTCATTTCAGACGCCAACATCGGCTTCGACGAAACCGATGGTCTTCGTTTCGCCGTCCTCGTTCTCGGCCCAGACATCGACCTTGAACCGGTAGCCATTGCCCTTCGGCGTCTTCTCGACGACCTTGCCATAGGTCGTGATGGTCTCGTCCGCATAAATCGAGGCGACGTACTTGCAGGAAATACGCGCGTTCCTGAACATCGCCGGGCCGAACCAGTTGACGCACATCTCCGCGATATAGGCAGAGCACATCTCGCCCGTCTGGATGGGCTTGGCGAGGCCGGTTTCACGCGCATAGACCGGATCCCAGTGGTTCGGGTTGAAGCGGCCCCAAAGACGTGAACCCATCAGCTGGATCAGCGCCTTCTTCTTCACCCCGATCAGGTCGAAACCGACCGGTGTCTCGGGCGTGATCTTGCAAGCCTCGGCGATGGGCATGGGCTGGACGTTCATGGCGATCCTCTCAATTGTCCACATTTGCGGACGGGGCGGCCGATCGGCCGGACGACAGGCCGAGTTGCGCGATGGCGCGCTCGGACAGGAGAAACTTGCGCGCGCGCCCTGACGCGGTGGTCGGCAGATCGGCGGCATCGATTTCCAGGACGTATTTGGGAACCTTGAACCGGGCGAGCGATGTCTCGCAGCGCGCGCGAAGCTCCTCAAGCGTCACGCCGGCGCCGTCGCGAAGCACCACCCATGCCGCGCCGGTCTCCCCCATCCGTTCGTCCGGAACAGGAACGACATGCGCCTGCACGACATCAGGATGGCTGGTCAGCACGTCCTCGACCTCTGTCGGCATTACCTGTTCGCCGCCACAGCGATAGGTCTCCTTCAGCCGGCCCGCCAGGATCAGCCGTCCCTTTTCGTCGAAATAGCCGAGATCGCCGGACCGGAACCAGCCATCGGCGTCGAAGGCCGCGGCCGTTTCCTCCGGCTTCTTGTAGTATCCCTGCGTGATGCCTGGCCCCCTGGCGCGCAACTCGCCGATCTGGCCGGGTCCCGCGACTTCTTCCGTCGCCGTATCCACGACACGGTAGTCCACCAGCCTGCCGCCTAGCGCCGGATCGCCGGCCGGACCGGCCTCGCGCATTGGCCCCTGGGTCAGCAGCCAGTCGCGCGGGTCTTCCGGCCGGGTCAGCGTCGTCGTGGCCGTGGTTTCCGTCATGCCGTAGCCGGTCGTCACTTCATGCGGGTGAAGCAGTTCGAAAATCTCGTCGAACATTCCCTCTGGGGACCGTTGCCCCGACGACAGCACCGCCTTCAGATCGGGAAGCGCACGCGGCCGTGCCCTTTGCGCGTCGAGTACCAGCCGGGTCATGGTCGGCACCATCAGGATGTCATCGGCCCGATGACGTTCCGCAGCGTCAAGCATGTCGTCGGGATCGAAGCGGACCCGCGGCACGGCAACGCCTCCCGCGATCATGGCAGCGAGCATGCCTTCGGCATATCCGAAGACGTGGTACATGGGCAGCGCGTAGAGGATCCTCCAGCCATCATCGAAGGCCCGCCAATAGGCACTTGCGAAAGCCGCGCGCAGATACTGGTCATGGGTCAGCATGGCACCCTTGGGCGAACCGGTCGTGCCGGAGGTGTAGAGAATGTCGGACACGGCGTGAGGGTCGGCATCGGGATAGCCGCTGAAGGCGCGGCCCGACGCCTCGAGCGAGGCCAGGGATCCGGCTTTCTCGCGGAGCGGCGCATCGCCGACCGGGAAGACGACGACCGAAGCCAGATGCGGAAGGTCCGCCCCGCCCCCGGTCTCCCAGCCGGGCGCGATCTGGTCAAGCGCGGCGAGATAGTCGTTGTCCCGGAAGCGGTCCATGGTGACAAGCACCCTCACCTCCGCCTGGCGCAGTACATAGGCCAGTTCGTCGCGCCGGTTCAGGATATTGACCGGAACACAGGTCGCACCGGCTCGCGAAATCGCAAACTTGAGCGCGATGAACTCGGGATAATTTGCCATGACGACGGCGACACGGTCGCCAGGCCGGACGCCGGTCCCGACAAGGCCCGCGGCCAGCCGCTGCGACCAGGCAACCACTTGCGCATATGTCCATTGGCCTTCGTCGGTCGCGACATAGATGCGGTCGGGAAATTCCGCCGCGATATGGTCCAGCATCCCGTGCAGCGTGGTCGGCTTCCAGACCGGAAAACGCTCGACCAGGGCGGCACGCCGATCCTGTGGGCTCTTCCATCGTGATTGCGGCGTCGCAGCGTGTTTCGACAAGCCTGCTTCCTCCCAGGCACATTGAAATTCATTCCCAAATCAGGCATTGATACTAAGCGTAATAAATCGAAACTCGCAAGTAGCTTTTTATCACATGCCACTGAACCCCTGTTTTTCCAGCCTTCTTGCCGACCCACGCAACACGGTGCGCAGGCCGCCACCGCATGTACCGATCGAAAAGGTGAGAAAGGCCGCCAATGCGGCGATGATGGAGGCTCCGGCGGGCCCGCGGATGGAAACTGCCGATCTGGCCGCCATCGCCGGGGATCGCACCATTCCCCTGCGCCTTTACCGTCCGCATCCCGGCGCCGGCTTGCCACTAATCATCTTCAGCCATGGTGGTGGATGGGTCTGGGGCAATCTCGAAACCCATGATGCCCTCTGCCGGACCTTGGCGGCCCTGAGCGGATGCGCGATCCTTGCCGTCGATTACCGGCTCTCGCCGGAATACCGGTATCCCGGCCCCGTACAGGATGTGACCGACGCGCTCGCCTGGGCCAGGGAAAACGCTAGCGGCCTCGGAATCGACGCCACGCGCCTTGGGCTTTGCGGTGACAGCGCCGGCGCCAACCTCGCCCTCTCCGCCGCATGTGCGGCAACGCAACAGGGGATTGTGCTGCGCCATGTCAGCCTGATCTACCCGGCCCTGGACCCGGCCTGCAACACGGCCTCCCAGCACAGGTTCGCCGAAAACCACATGCTCACGCGCGAGGCCATGCAGTGGTTCTGGTCCTGTTTCCTCGGTGACGAGGTTGCACAGACCTCGGCCGCTTCACCCATCGCGCCGCAAGCGCTGTCCGGCCTGCCTCCCGTCTCGATCGGCGTCGCCGAGTATGACATCCTGCATGACGAGGGCGTCGCCCTGTCTGAAACGCTCAAACGCCAGGGAAACGACGTGCGGCTGCACACGTTTGAAGGCATGCTCCACGGCTTCCTGTCGCTACCCATTACCGCGGAAATTGTCACCCCGGCGCTTGAGACGGTGGCTTCCGATATCCGGGAGCGGCTTGGCCCAGGCAATGAAGTCACAGACTGATCGTCAACCGCAATATTCCGCTGATGGCCTGAAGTTTCTGACCTTAGACATTTCCGCTCCTCCTGAGCGTCTGTAACCCGTGCTGAGCGAGCCAACCGCGGGTACAATTGATGATTGGTTAAACACAATCAATCTCAACCAGGAATATCGACATCGGTTCGTTCCTCTCTTTCTCAAAGCGGAGAAATCCTAACCGATCGCTCCAGAGAGGGGCGAACCATCCCATAATCAAAACCGCACCGATTTGAGAATCCCCATTGATTCAGGTCGCTCGTAAACAGCTCTAATCTGAAAAAAATACGAACCCTTTTCGGAAGCGGCCAATGGCCTCGCTCGACCTCGTCAGGGCCTGTACGTCATGTTCCTAAAACTGTTTCTTGTAATACCTCCTCCGAAAACATATCCTCGCATCGAGTTTTCGGAGGATGGCACATGGACGTCGGTTACGCGCGGGTCAGCACCCAGGATCAGAATCCGCAGCTTCAGTTGGACGCCCTGGAGGCGATCGGCTGCGAGAAGATCTTCCAGGAAACCGCGTCCGGTGCTCAACGTGATCGACCGCAATTGGTCGCGGCCATCGACTACATGCGAAAGGGCGACACCTTGGTCGTGTGGAAGCTAGATCGCCTGGCGCGTTCATTGAAGCAGCTCATCGAGACCGTCGAACTGCTGGAGGACCGCGGCGTCGGGTTTCGCTCTGTCACGGAAAACATCGACACGACGACCTCGGGCGGCCGCCTGGTCTTTCACATCTTCTGCGCGCTTGCCGAATTCGAGCGCTCGATCATACGCGAACGCACCAAGGCCGGATTGGATGCAGCACGCGCGAAAGGCCGTGTTGGCGGAAGGCCCCGCGCGTTGTCCGAAGAGGACAAGATCGTCGCGCGGGCCCTGCTTGCCGATTCAAAGCTCTCCACGAAAGATGTGGCCAAACGGCTGGGCGTTTCGGTTTCCACCCTCTACAAGCACATTCCGGCGGCCCGTGCGGTGGTGACCAGGGGAGAGCCAGCCGAGTAGCGATCGTTCCAAGGTCACCTTCCAGGCTTCAACACGAAGTCGTCCATGAAGAGATCAATGACGTCGTTCTGTCTCTGCACGTTCAGTAACCCTATCATGTGCTCGTAGGGGACATCCTCGGCGCTGTCCTTGATGCGACGTGGAAACTTGACCCCGATGCGCGCACACGCAAAGCGGACTGCGAGCGGCCCGCGAACATAGCTGTAACTGGGCGATCCAAACCCATAGCCGTCGACGCGGGTGTAACCGCCATCGAGGAACGGATAGGCAGCTCTCGATGTTGCAAACATCATGCTGGAGCCAAACGCCGGAACATCGATCTCATTCATGGCCCGGCGCAGACGCCAACCGAAATCTCCCCTAGGCGCATAGGCCCCCTCGCCTCGATGGCGAAAAGCCTGGCTGAAGGAAACGTCGGGTCTGTCGGCAAGCTGATCCTCCAGACGCAGGCCCCTGCGCTTGCTTTCAATGATCTCCTTCGACAGGAACCCGTGTTTGTACCAGAGTTGCGCCTCTTCAGGCCCCACCTCGGCATCAATGAGCCGCGCAGCCACCGACGGTTCGATCGCCGTGTCATACCAGAGCTTCAGCGCGGCAGCGTCACAACGACTTTCCCCTCGATCAAGGGCGCCGGCAACCGGCATGAAATGGAGCGGGATGCCGGACTGCTTCAGACCATCCATGGCTTCAATGGATGCCCCGTCGTCGATCGCCTCGCGCACCCAATCGACGTCATAGCGGCGTGCTTGGCACGCGCGCAGGAAGTCGGCGGAAACGGGTTTCTGGATCAGGGCCCATATCACCGACTCGCGTTTGCGCTGTGGATCGATCTGACCGTAAACGTGGATCAGCTCTTCCAGCGCTTCAGGTGTGTAGCCTGCAGCCTTGGCCTTCGTCGCATCGATCGAGATCAAGCCCATGTCGATCCATTTGCGAAGCTCCTCTCCTTCAACGGAGATGTTGCGGTCGTAAACATATGTCGTTTTCAGTCTGCTCGGCGGTTCAATCAGATAGCGCAGGTCCTCCATCGACAATCTCTTCAAGAGTTCCCTGGATGGCGTGTGAATCCCGAGCGCCTTCAGTTTCGCATCGAGTTCTCTGGCTTCCTTCGTCTTCATGTCCGGTTTTCCCTGTTCGTCCTGGCCGGTGATGTGCGATGCGATGAAGTCATCTGCGTCATCGCTCCACGTCACCCACGACGGCCTTCTCCCAGGAAAATTCCGGACGGCCGAAATGACCAAAGGTCGAGGTCGTGCGGAAGGCTGGCTGATCAAGGTTCAGCCGTCGAAGGATCGAAGCCGGGCGCATCAGGTCGAAGAGATCGATCCCCTCGCCGCGGTAGCGGACAGCAGGATCCTGACCATCGGACGTGCCGAACGTGTCAAAGCGAACATCGATCGGCCTGGACATTCCGATTGCGTAGGCCACACGGACTTCGCAGGCACGCGCCCACCCCCGCGCGACGACATCGCGTGCAAGCTGGCGAGCCGCATAGGCGGCGGACCGGTCCACCTTGGTCGCATCCTTTCCGGAGAACGCGCCGCCGCCATGGCGGGCATAGCCACCATAGGTATCGACAATGATCTTCCGGCCCGTGAGCCCCGCATCCGCCGCGGGCCCGCCATGAACGAAGCTGCCGGCCGGATTGATGAAGATCTTCACATCCGGCCTCAGCCAGTCGCCGAGGACCGGTTCGATGAGCGAGGTTCTGACCAGGTCGCGCAGGTCAGCGAGAGCCAGTTGCGCATCGTGTTGCGTCGAGACGACGACGGTATCGATGCCGACAGGTCGGCCATTCTCGTACGCCACGGTCACCTGGGACTTCGCGTCCGGACCCAGCAGCGCGCCCTCGGGCAAGAGGCGGAGTTCGCGCTGCCGGCGCATCAAGGCATGGGCAAGTTCAATCGGCAGCGGCATCAAGGCATCGGTTTCGTCGCACGCAAAGCCGAACATGATGCCCTGGTCCCCTGCCCCGAGTTCCAGCCCATCCACGCCAGCCTTGATCTCCGGCGACTGCAGGGTGACATCCTCGATGACGATGAGGTTGTCGGGATCAAGACCCCAGTGCCCGCCTGCATGACCGATGTCGCAAAGAACGCCTCTTGCGATGGCGCCAAGGTCCAACTGGGCACCCGTGGTGATTTCCCCGAGAAGACAGAGCGTGCGGCCCTTCAGGGCCGTTTCGATGGCGACGCGCGATCCCGGATCTTGGCTGAGGCATGCGTCCAGGATGGTGTCTGAGACCTGGTCGCAGATCTTGTCGGGGTGGCCGTCGGAGACGCTTTCCGATGTGAACAGGCCGGACTGAACGAGCATATCAATATCTTTCTCTCTTTAGTGCTTCTGGGGTCATCCCACGGCGCACAAGCTGAAAATCAAATGCCGGACCGAATGGGTCGGTCACCCGGTGGTTTCTGCTGTCTTCCTTGTTGGTCGAGTTCCTCCTGTACAGTTCTGCTGCGACCGCACGTGTGGCTTCATCCTCGCGCGGCTGATGATCATGATGCAGCCGCACATGTTTCCGACCGCGCCAAACCAAGCGAGGTCAGCCAAAGATCGCAGCAGGAGAAATTGATTGATGGGCCCGCTTGGTTGCCAGTTGGCCGCATCCCCTGTTCGGGTACCACCTTGCCCGGGCGGGCAGGTTGGCGAGGGCTACACCCTCATCCTGATGCTTGATGGCTTTCGTACAATGAATCTCGCTGATGAACAAGCGGCTGCCCAGGCCGAAGTCGATTATCAAGCAAAGCTGGTGCGTACACGTTCAGCGCATAGCACCTCCCTCACCAACACAATGCGTACCCATTCAGTCGGATCGGTTTGGCGAGTTCCTCAACCATGGCCATGGCTTCGATGGACAAGATCGTCTGCTAGATGCGGCCCGGATAGATGGTTGCAGAACAGCGACCGCGCAGGCGGCTTTAGGGGTCGATTGTTGCGTGTCTGCTTTTGGGCGGGTTCCCTGGAGAACCGGTGACATGCCATTGAATTGTCATCCAGTGGCATGTCACGTGTTAATGAAGAGCCTCAGTGACTTGACTGCCTCGTTCGCCATATTTCTACTGCTATACTATGCATTTCTCACGAGAAAAGTTCGATGACATTCAACGCGCGATCAGACTTGCGCTGGTATCAACCGCGCTGAAAGATGCGGAACGAAAATTTCTCCGCGATATGCAGGCGAAGCTCGATCAGTACGGATCCCGGACCTTTTTGAGTGACAAGGAGTTCCGGCACCTCATGAAGCTGACGGGCAAATATGGTGAACCGAAGCAACAGAACGCTCACGGGTCACGTAGACCGAACGGCCATGGGTTTGGACAACGCCGAAGACGTGGATGGCAACCGGCTATCGGACTGGCAATCATCGCCATCACGCTGGGTCTTGTTTTCATGTACATTGGCGCAGAACGTTTTCCGGAATACTTTGGTCCCGTCGTGGCTATCTCCAGCGGCCAGGAAATCGTCGGACGCGTAACCCATGTGCGGGACGGCGACACGATCGAGGTATCTGGGATCCCTATCCGTTTCGGCTCTCTTGATTGTGCCGAGTCGGGAACCAGCGCGGGTGAACGCGCGACGGCTCGAATGCGGACGCTTGTAGCTGGGCAGATACTGACTTGCTACCTAAACGGTCGCACGAGCTACGATCGCAAGATAGGGAGTTGCCGGCTGCAGGACGGGCGGGACCTTGGCGCAATAATGATCCGCGGCGGTTACTGTGGTCGTTTCTGGTGATCTGGTCGTCATGATAGGCGCTGACAGCCCGCGGCAATGAGCACATTGAAAATGCCATCGAAATCTTTCGGTCTTCGAGTACTGTCCGTCTCATCGCCCTCAGGGACATAAATCACTGTCCCAGCACGCCCGCGGGTTAACAGAACCCGGTAAGTGTTGATGCGATACTGTTGCTCTACATATTTTCGAAGAAGTTGCCAGTTGGGCGCGCGCATCTTTCTCGGAACCCACGCTTCACCGGACCAGATCAAGTCATTGCCCCAGCACAAACCTGCGTAGTCGATTTCAAGACCCTGGCACACGAACTCAGAAAGTGGCGTTTCTAACGCGTTCGAGGATCTGAAGTCCCCTTCAGGTTTGAGGAACCAGTGCACGACAGTGCCGAGATCGTCGGAACGAGGCGAAGGCAGCACGCCTTCAGCGACGAGACGCGTTGCACCGCTGCTGGCGAGCAGCCCAACGCGCTGGTCGCCTCGACGCCGCACTTTCAGCCAAGCTTTCATTTCTGAAAGATCGCGCGTCACAAAGGCGGGAGCGTGTTCCATCTCGGATGCTATATCGCGCGCGGTTTGAATGTCGCCGTCCAACAAGGCAGCAACCCAAGCACCGTGGAGATTGTTACGATACGCTCTGAGGTTCGAGTTCAGATGCAGATCCGGGTCGTTTACAAGCGATACGTCTGCGTCAGACGCGATATCAAAGAACCCAAGCAAGCCCTCTCTTGCAGCCAATGCCCTCTCTGAAATATGTGCAGTCCAGTCCCCATGTCTTGCGAGTGCCTCACCCCATAGGGCGAGACCTCCTTCGCCTCGGTTGATTTCCTGTCCCGCACCCACGAGGCAAACTAGGCACGCCCAGGGGAGACGCCCCATGATCTCCATGAACAACTCAGGCTCTGATTTTGCTCGCCCGAGCAACTTCAGACCGGTTTCTGCATCCCACGCGCGCTGCGCCTCGTCGAATACGATAACGTTTTCTGGTGGGTGGGTGTCTGCGTCGGCATGATCTTTCAGATACCCCAGAAGAGTCTGAAGTGCTTGTTGCGCTCTACGCTTAGCTTCGTCCGCCTTGATACCGTCACGTTGACGCGCATCCTCTGCGATCGCCGCCTGAAGGACATAAACCAAAGGGCGGTTACCGCTCAGAAGGGCCGCGGGTTCACCAGCGACACGGCCGGCAGTTCCTGAGAACACCAAATCCAATCCCAAGAGCGTCTTTCCCGAGCCAGGTTCACCTGTAACGAAACAGACCACCTTCTTTCGCTCATTGCGCGCTTCTTCAGCTATTTCCTTCAATCTGTTGGCTGTTCGCTCCAACGCCTCAGCCGTCGCGTCCGCGCGGCCGATCTCTTTAACTGAGTGTCCGGCATACAGGTTGCGAGCCGCCGCTACGATATCAGGCGTTGGACTGTAGCTTGCGGCGTCATATGACTGCCAGTCGATCTGACCCCCCCCAGATTTGTCCTCGATCGCATTGAGAACGCGCGAAAGACCTTCGCCATTTGTCCGAATGCACTGGCTCACATCATCGATGAAGGCGATATTCTCGGGCAGTTGGGCCCTGCGCGCCTGTTCGCTGCAGAGCACTGGGACGATGCGCTTGCCGTGACTGGCTGCATGAAAGTCTCGTAGGCAGAGGGCGTAATCGACTGCCTGGTCAACATCTGCGCCGGTGAAACTCGTTGCCCCAATCTTGAACTCTACGCAGGCGACCGCGTCGCCGATCAAAATGATGGTATCGATGCGTCGCCCTAACCGCAGAAGCGGTAACTCAAGAAGAATGCACCATCGATCGCTGGCTACGTTTCTCAGGGCGTTTTTCAACAAGTCGATTTGAATGCGCCAAGCACGGATTTGCTGGGTCTCGCTCCCGCTGTATTCAGAGCCTACCCGCGTCGCCATACGACCGAGGATATCTTCCGTCGATCGAGCCAGAAAATCTGGAACGCTTGCTGCAAAATATGACTTGGTCACCATCACCGATATTTCTTCAATAGGATTGCTTCCCGGGAATGACGCCCCGCACGCCCCCACGAGGGCTGGGAACGTCGCCGTCTCGGCGCGGGATCAAATGCACATGACAGTGAAAGATTGTCTGTCCAGCAGACGCCCCGGCGTTCACACCAACGTTGAACCCGGAGACGGTTGGGTCATCGTCTTGAATACTTGAACGCAGATCATCCAGTATTTGGCGGATCGCATTCAGTTCGGGTTGGAAGAGGTCGAAGTAGTCGGGCACGTGCCGCTTCGGGATGACCAGCGTGTGCAGTGGTGTGACTGGAAATCCATCCCTAATCGCGTAGCACAGCTCGTTCTCAGCAATCACGCGATCCGCGGGAACCTCGCAGAAAATGCATCCCTCTTCGCGGTGCCCGTAGCTTTCTGCCACTCCACGAAAGTCCGCGTCGTCCTGGTCGCGCTTGTTTGTGTTGCACGTGATGCAGAGCGCCTGAAAGTTACTCAGGTCGTCCTGACCACCCCTGTTGCGCGGGACGATGTGATCGACATGAAGGGCCATGTCTTCGGCTGTTGCGCCGCATAGTTCACAGCGGTACTTGGCGCGCTTGAGGACTTCGTATCGGATCGAACCGGGCACATACCCCGTCGCATTGAAGCGGTGCTGCCAGATGTTACTGCCGCGTCGTTCGATGTAGTCAGCGATCTTGGCTTCGCACTCTGCAATCAGCCGGTCTCGATCCTCGATGTCCATTTCGACCAGGTGTTTCAATCGATACCCTACGATTCGGTTCCCCTCTTTGACCGGGACGACGACACCGTTGTTCGTGAGGACCTTACCCACCATGCTCTTGGTTCGGATTTCGTAATACTCGACCTGTGAGCGGTCATGCGAAAGTAACGCCTTGGCGATCTGTTCGACGGTTGCCTCGCCACCCGAGACAAGCAATTCCCGCAGCATCACCGGCTGATACACGTGCGACATACGCATGTGCTCGGAGACGTATCGATGCAGGTCTTCAGGTTTCATGTTGCCCCTACCGAAGGCGGAAATCCGTTGATTGGTCATCAAAATCCATCGACAGGTTGGCACCTTCGCGAGCTGGTTTCCAGTGTCCGGTTCTTTCGGGAACGAAAAGTTACCGGTTCTGGTGGCCACTTCGCGCGTGCTGTAATCCGCAAGCACCAACGGCACAAATCTAAGCCGACGCTAACGAGCGGCCGAATGGGGGCCGTGAGGAGACGGTCTGGTTATTGGTGGCGATTGGGCCAAGCCGACATTCGTCCGCAGTGGCCACACTGGCGTTTCCGGCCCGAAGCGGACATCGGCTGGCGATGTCAACGACGACTGCTCGCAGCAGCATTCCAGACATAAACAGGTGACGGTAATTCTGACAAATTGACCGTTTCAATCGTGCCCGACAGGCAACCCAGACACAAGCAAATCACCTTCGGGGGGGCGGGTCAACGGGTTGGGTTGACCAATGATCAGGCGGTCTTGACGTTTTCGTCCATCACAATGTCATTCAGATTTGATCAAGCTCGCTTGCCAATGAAAGCGATATCCTTTCGGCCATATGATCCCAGGCAAACTTCATTGGAACGGGATTCTTGAACACCAAATGGCCTTCGATTCGAGGTGTCGAGATACCCGTGTACTTTGAAACCCGATCCAATTCCTTGCTCACTACCTCAACACGTCGCAGATGCTTCAAAAGTAGGTCAGGTTTTCCGTCTCGATTTAGCTCTCCACGGAAATCCGACAGTTGCTCAGCAATTTCGCCGTCTGTCTTGCGGAACTGGAGGTCCTTGCATTCCATGAGAAGTACTCGGCCAGAAGAAACCTCCCAAGCCAGGACATCAATGTCCCCGTAGTCAGCATCCAGCCCCTTACCTAGCAGTTTTGTGAGCGCGACCTCGTATTCAGTTTCCCAGCCGAATTCAGTCATTCTTCGAGCAACTTCCTGCGAGAATTTCGATCGCATTTGGTGCATCGCTTTTCCGGCCCAACGAGCCATCTTCGGCGACAACTGCGAAGCCGGAAAGTCACCCTGGTACAGATTTGTGATCGTATAAGCGAATGCATCGCGCACTAAACCCGGAGCCACGAGCATCGACGGATCGTCATCTGCATTGTCAATCTCAACTAAGGGACGCCGCAGAGTCGAAAGCCGTCGGCGAAAACGCCAAGGAAAGATATCTTTCGCCTCAAAACCTTCTGGCACGTCGCGCCAAGCACTGCGTCCCATGAGCGTAAGCGACGAGATGAGTGCCTCCAGTTCCGCGGCGTTAAGGTCTCCGTCCTCTGATTTTGCGTTCATGAGTTCGCTTCGCTTACAAACGAACACTGCTTTTTTCCTCTCGAGCCCGGTATTTTCAACAAAATCGACGAACTTTCTTGCCGTATCAAATGAGCAGCCATATTCATCACCAAACGCATCCCAAAACTCGGCATCCATCTCGCGCTCAACAGTTTCCGTTGGCTCATCTTCGACTAGGTATTTCTCGTAACCATCCATGGTGTGCTGAACCATCCTTTCAGTGGAGGCGCGCCCATAGGGATCAAGAACGTTTTCTTGGAATGTCACGTTGGCATGAATGTCGCCCAAAGGCGTAATCCGAATTACGGGTTCCATAGCCTCCCAGTGGATCGCATCGGACCATCCACCCATGCCGCATATCATCATGATCCTTGCCATAACCCGAGAGAGGTCTCTTTCTCCCGGCTTAAGCCCACCCGACACTGGGCACTCGCAAACCGCGAACTCAATTAAGAGCCGTGAGGCCTGAAAAACCGCGTTAAGTGATGCCTCGTTTTCGAAGATTACGCGCTTTGCTTCGCCTTTGTCTCGATGCAGAGCCAGCACCGCACGGGCCGTTCGTCGCCAGGCCTCGCGATCCGAGGCAGCGCGCTCATGGTTGAGCATCGCTATCTTGATCATTGAAGTCCGATCAAAGCGCCTCAGTTCCGAGCAGACTTCATCCTCAAGTATCTGAACAATTGCATTCAGGAACTTGGTACATTGCCTGCGCCCGGTGATGTCTCCGCCTTTTTCGCGATCTTGGACACGCCATCCCAACCCGAGCTTAATCGTCGCGGCATCATCATTGTCGATTTTTGTTACGGGATGTCTGAGATAACCGCGCACAAAGTCCCTAAAGTCCCGCGCCATGAAGGCGTGGCTTTGGCGCGCATCGGGGCTCGGGATGATTTCGCTCAGGAGTATTTTTAACTCCGCCTCACTCAAATTCACGCCTGCTAGGTCTGCTATTCCCTCAACAGTACGCTGCACAAGAGCGTGCTCAGCAACATTGGTTGGATTTCGAATTGATTGCTCGAAGCCCTCCTGCAAGGTCACCGTGACCGTTGCTCCTTCTGTTTGAACGTCAACGACCTTCAGCGTCTCGTCCAGCGACATGAAATCCGACTGACCGCCAGCCGTACGATCACCGACGTTTCCTTGAAACTCAAAACTCAAGAGCAGCGCCCCCGTTGGCAGATCGGCGAACGCCGCTTCCACGGCTGGAACTAGCAGGCAGGCCCATGTTCGGAGCATCTTGAAACGCTCCGAGGCGAAATAGCCGGTCGTCTCCTGTCCAGTTTCAAGGCGAATCCACCAGCTGCGCTGGGGCGTTTCATATACGCCCATAGGCCAACGAGTGTCCGTATCGTCTTCTGCAATGTAAAAGGGTCTTACATTGTCCTCCTCGAACAACGACTGACCGTCCTTTCGAACACGAACCCATTGCCCCCGCATGTCCTTGCAGACGTGAACATCCCATGTTTCCGCCACTTGTTGCCGCGTCTTCAGCAAGCTGTTCTGGTCAATCAACAAGAAGTCGTGGGCATCGTTTCCGCCAAAGCCCTCAGGTAGATCCGCATGGGGCACCAGATGACCTCCGAGCGAACGTGCCCATGCGACGGTGTTAAGCAAGCCGTTGGTGTTTTGCAGATCAACGCCGAGTGCAGCCAACCGCTGCTGCCCTTCGAACAGCCGCCAAAGCGAAAGCTCGTTAAAGTCGGGAATCCAACTTAGCGTGCAAAGCTGTTCAATGCTGATGAACTCTACCCGCCAGTTTGCCCGTTCTTTGTGCTCGACGACATCGATCGATCCGCGCCCAATTCCGCACGGGACGACCAATGTGATGCCCTCGCGAAACCCTTCAAATTTTCTGGCTGCTTCGTAAGCGTGATCGATCCAACGATTGATGTCTTCACCAAGCCCCTTTTCGCTTTCATCCGGGAAAAGTCCTACAAGACCTGCTTCACTGAAGTTCTGGAGCGTATCGCTGTAAAGAACGACATTCACAAACAAACCCGCATCCGGTTGATGCATGACGCCCGCGAGTGCGCCGTGATCGGTCCTCTTGAACTCAACAGGCGCTCCGGTGCGGCCACCAAGGAAGGGCGTCGAGGAAAACGTCCGCGCATATTCCTGCGCCAAGGTCGCGGCGAATGATTCTCGAAGATCATGTGACTCCATGAACTCAACAATAAGTCGGCGCAGCGCAGCGCTGACCGCTGTCGGCAGCAGCAAGAAATACTGACCATTTCGAAACGCAACAGGATAACGCTCAAGGATCGAGTGGCCGATACGGTTTGACATAAGCCTTTGACGGTCAGCGGGATCAAACCCGAAAGCAAGAAGATCGTCTGGGTCGATCCCTAGATCGGCGATTTCCTGCTCGGAGAACCGAACAAGCCTCCTTATCGACGACAAACGAGACAGCGTACCAGGTGCCACACGATCAGCCGGCACTGCGTTACCCGTCATGTTTCTCGTCAGACCGGCCCGCTCGCATACCGCATCTGAAAGAGCCAAGAGGGCGTGGGCGTGATTTCGCAAAGTGAGATAGGGTCCCTCCTCGGGTATTGATTCAAGAGCATTGATGAGCCGCTGCGTGTAGAAACCCGCTGCCTCCCACACGCCCTCCAATATTCGAAAGTTTCCCCTAGGGCTTGCAACGAGCGAAACAAAGACATCCTCCGCCGGGTCCTCCGACCGCCCAGTCCAACCTTCACCAAGCACATGAAAAAGCCTGCCGATAATTTTTCTGTTTGGGCTTCTGTTTCCGTCGCCCAATGCAAATGCAAGATGAACCAGCGCTTCGATGCGGACGCAATTGCTTTGCAGGTCGGGTTGTGTCAGCAGCCCGCCAAAACTGGCTGCAAGCCGCAAAGGATCAAACGAGGACAGTTCGGATAGGGCATCTTTGTGCTCATTGTAGATTGATCTTAGATCGAGCCCGCCCACCCCAAAAAATGGTATGTGACTGAAAATTTCATCAAAACTAGGCAGATCAGTTGTTTCATCTTCTTCCATAGCGCTACCGCGGTTTAGAGATGAGCTTCTCGCCTTTCTTTTGTAGCATTCAAATATTTGCCGTAGATCACCCAATGCGCTCTGGAGATTCCGCGAATCGGGTAAACACTCACCATGATTGTATTGTACAAGATTTGGGTCAGCATGTGGGTTTAGGTCGCCCAAATCACAACAAGGATGCAGTAGCCTGAGGCCATTGGTAAGCATCCGGGGGGCTCTATTGCGCTAGCCTCGTACCTCGGCAGGCTCCACCGAGCCGCCGCAAACGCCGTCTCGGCCGTTAGGCTCGCAGCAAATGGCTGCGCTCCTCTCAGGATGTGCATTTAGGCCTGCCGCTGCCGATGTCTGCTATGGGGATCAAATGGCAGCAAAGGAGATGCACCCCCAACGACAGTTTCCCGCCCAATCAAGACCTTCATCCGCAGCAGGTCGAATGACCGGTTTCAGGAACTGGCTCTGAGAGCGCAAGCGACCGAGAAGGGGGCGCAAATCGGACGTGGACTGAGAACCTATTCCTTTTGGGTCGATAATGCCCTTCTGATCTCGTAGCGTTTGGTTTCCGTAAACTCGAATACGAAGGGCGAAATCGGAACTGCTGTTTCGATAAACAGTTTTCGGAAGGCTTTGGGTGGATTGGCACGGCGATTCTGTTAGTCCGCAACGAAGCTCAAAAAACGACCGTTTTTGAGAACCACTGCAAGCCCAAGGCGGCGGTCGCCGCCAACCTCGACCGGATATCACAGTGCGCGGACTTATGGTGTTAGTCCAAATCGTTCGGTCGCATACCGGTCCGTTATGGCGTCGGCCTCCACGATCCTGGCGATTTGTCGTTCATAGGTGCGCCAGTGCATGCCCTTCGGCCGCGGCGGGATATTGGTCCAGCCCGGATCGCCCCCCAGCCGCACACGGATCCTGTTGGCGCGGCGTTGAGCCCGATCGCTCTCGCGCTCGCGCTGCGATGGGTAGGTCAACCCATGGCATGTCCGACATTTGAAGCCTGGCATGCGGTAGAGGTGAAGCGTTCGCCGGCCGCAGCAGGGGCAGACGAAGAACGGCCGCCGCCCGCCAAATCGGCAGTCTTCCCATTCGATGGAGATGTCGTCGCAGTACCTCGATGGTACCGTTCCATGAACGATCCTGATGCGGTCGCCATGCACCACGAAGTTCGCGGCCTCATCGAGCCAAGGCGTGTGCCACCTGAGGGTACCTTCGTGGTTCCCGGTCAGTAGGCCAAGCCGGTTCAAGCGGGTCACATTCAGGCATGGCACGTCAGCGGTTGTCGGCCGCCCCGATGCGTTCCAGCCTCCCGATCCATAGCCGCCCATTTGTCGAAACCCCTTGATAAACCAGCTTAAAACCGCCCTTTCAATTCACGAGCGCCGCCGTTTTATCGGGCGCTTTTGCGAGGCGCCTTGCAACCTGACAACCTGACAACCTGTTTTCCAAAGAGCTCTACACATTAAACAAGTTCCTTTTCATAACCTATAGAAGCTCAGTTGTCAGGTTGTCAGGTTGTCACCTGAAGCAGAATAGCCAAGAAACACAAAGCCTTAGCCCTTCCAACCCAAGCGACAACCAACAACCGCTCTCCGCTCAGTTCGGCCGCTCGGTTTTTCCAGAGCGCCCGGCGGCGGGGGGCCCGATCACGGCGCTGTTCTTGCGCGCCAGGCGAGCCAAGCTGTTGGAGAACTGAGCGGTGGCTGTGTCGATGACAGCGTCGTTTTTCTCGATCGCCGCACGCAGACGGGCATCACCCCTCCACCTCGCCGCGGCTTCACGCGTCTTGGCATAGGCAGCGCGACGTTTGCCATCGATCATGACATAGTAGCCTGTCTGGTGCTTCTTGCCCACGCGGACATAGTGCGACTGGATCATGCGGCGAACCGTCTGCTGCCAAGCGTGCGGCAGGTCGCTCGAAGGCCAATTGGCTCTGATCCAGTCCACGACTTGCTCCAGCGTGAACACATCAGCCGGGAACTCTGCGATCGCCGCCTCAACGGCTTCATCAAGAGCAGACTTCGCAGCCGCCACCATCGTCTGCCGGCCGGCAAAGCTCGGGGGCGGCGCATAGGGATCAAACCCCGCCAGGTCGATGGACCCCAGATAGTCGTTTAGAGCAGCCATGTTGCCATCATGAACCATCCACTCCCGGATTTCCGCTGCCAATGCCGCCGACAGCTTTTCGCCATTGGTCAGGATCGCAAAGCGCCGGTCATTGTCCGGGATCGGAAGCGCATCGAGATGGTTTGTG
This sequence comes from Zhengella sedimenti, assembly GCF_046506625.1. Lineage (NCBI taxonomy): Bacteria > Pseudomonadati > Pseudomonadota > Alphaproteobacteria > Hyphomicrobiales > Notoacmeibacteraceae > Zhengella > Zhengella sedimenti. The sequence continues at coordinate 2,881 of NZ_JBKFFP010000003.1, read as the reverse complement.
GCAATCAGGAACGAGGTGTTCGTCTCAGCCCAGAAGTTGTCTCGACCCTTCACGCGCACTTGAATACTCCTGACCCTCGGGTCAACGGTCTCCTTGAGGTGCTCGTAGGTGTTGCTCCGTGTGCGGTAGGTCGACCCGTCAGAGGCTTCCGAGCTCTCATTGATGAAGATCATCACGGTCCCGACCATCCATTCATTGTACTGGCTCTGGTAGGTCTTACCGGTGAATGTGGAGAATGGCAGTTCGCGTGTGGCGGCGTTACCCCAGAACCGTCGCAGGATATCGAACAGGGTTCCGCGGCCCGTGCCATGGTTCTGAGCAACGAAGATGATCGCAGGTCCCGGAACCTCCGGATGGCGCAGCTTATGCGCCATGGCCTGCAGGAACCATTTGCGTTCTACAGGAACAGGAAGCAGGCTCTCCATTAACCGCTCGAACGGCCTCGTTGTGCCTGCTCCTTGCCAATCAGGCGCACGGAACGTGTTGATCCACCGGTTGCCCTCCCCGTCCTCGAAGAGCGGTGACGGCTTTCCAGGCGCGCACCGGACGCCACTTACAGCAATCCGGTCCGGACTGGACAACCAGGCGTCAACCGGATTGAACTTTTTTTCGCCACCCCTCGATCCCACAACGACCTTGCAACTTGGCATGTAGAGCTGACGGGCCGCTTTTACCGACATCGCTCCGGAGCCGTCCCGCGTCGAGACGGGATAGATGCGATCCTCCGATGGGACATATGCGTGGTTCCAGAGAAGCTCGTGGAGGGCTTCGGTAAATGGATCCTCGTCTCTACTGGTCATGGCGACTTTCCTTCCGGTGCTGAGCCGCTTTCTTCTGAGTCTGGCGCAGCATGTCGTTCAGCCGGTCAATGTTGCCGGGACCCCATAATCCGGGCTTGAGAGATGCCTCGTGATGCGTCACGCCCGCGGCGGTTTCGTAGATGGAGACGCCGCCCCGATGATCCGGCCTAATCAGGCAACGTTCTCTGTTTTGATGCTTGATCCCGTCCAGCCAAGTGGCAGAACAACGCAAGCGGGGCCATGAACATATGCCCCTGAGCTCAGCCAGGGTGTAGGTGCCCCCATCGTTGCAATCGAACCGCATGTCTTCGGTCAAGTCATAGACGCGACGCTGCGTCCCTCCAGGCGAGTTGGTCGTTTGCTTTGGCGCTCGGCGAGACGCACGCACAAACCCCAGGGCCTCCATCTGCGTGTTCGCCACGTTGATGAGGTCTCGGAACTGTTGCACCGTCAAAACCGGAAGGTCCGCCTTTGCCACCGTGAGCAAGGACGTTCCGGTGGGCCAGGTATAGCGGGACTGAACTTGGTTTGAGCCATCAACGCTATGGGGCCCAAAGGCACCCATTTGCCGTGCGGAAAGCCCACCGAAGATCTCTACGACCATCTTAGGGGCGTCTTCATCCTGGTCGGGACGCACCCAGGAACCGGTCGTAATCTGCCGAAATGGCGATGTGGTCTGAACAAACCAGGCCTGCTTGCAGCTTACGTCGGTCCCGCGGATTGGCATGTTGGCCGTATCCACGCCAAATTCGCGCAGCTTCTCCTCCATGGCCCTCGACACGGCCGCCATGGCAGTCTCGTCCGAGATATCGAGATCAATGGCGGCCAGACCTTTGCCCAGACGGACGCCGGTCGCAAGATAGCGACGCTTGCGCGACCACCTGGCAATGGCAGCCTCGTCGATGTTGATCTTGGACCACCTCTTGGTCATGCACCTTTTGTCGATGTTGGGCAGCGGCTCATAGCCATTGACCAGCAGCCGACGGCGCAGATCCGCGATTTCAAGCAGTTCCTTTTTCATCGTCGCGCCCCTCACTGCAGCTCAGACGTCGACGACACCAGTTGGCCGAGCCGTGTGCTCGCCCAATGGTCGAGGTCTTCGATGGCATAGAGCGGAAAGCGCCCGGCTTTGCGGAAGCGCGGCCCACCACCAACAACGGCCAGTTTGGCCAACCAGGCCGGCGAGCACGGGATGCCCCACTGATCTTCAATGTAGTTGGCCGCAGCCTTGCGGCGCATGAAGGGGGACGACGAGAGACGCCCGACCATATCAGGACGAACGGGAAGAGCAGGCATGAATCCAGACATCGGAAGATCTCCTATGTTTACCGCTTCGGGTCGCATCATTTGACCACCGTGCTGGAGTGAGCCGGTTGGTGTCCGCCCGACCTCTTGCGAAGCCGTGCGTCCTCTGGATGCATGGGAGAAGATGAAGTATCCGACGATCGATTTCAAGCGATATCGGGACGTTTAACGAAACGGATACCCAAATTCGCACAGACGCCGCGCTGCATGTAGCCAGGTTTTCCCCAGCTTTGTTGAGTACCGATTTTGCCCCTATTGGTGACGACTCGGTGACGACGCGGAGCTTGAAACGCAAAAAGCCCGCCGATGAGGCGGGCATGTTTTATGGTTGTATTTCAGATGGTTGTTTGGTTGCGGGGGCAGGATTTGAACCTGCGACCTTCAGGTTATGAGCCTGACGAGCTACCGGGCTGCTCCACCCCGCGTCACCATTTACCGGACGATTGTTCGATCAGCCCGGATTTTCCTGTTTGCCCGTCCTCTTGGGCCTTCGGCCCCTTGCGGGCGGGCGGGGCTGCTCCAGCCCGCGTCACCATTTACCGGACGAATGTTCGATCAGCCCGGATTTTCCTGTTTGCCCGTCCTCTTGGGCCTTCGGCCCCTTGCGGGCGGGCGGGGCTGCTCCAGCCCGCGTCAAGGTTTTCGGTCGGCTGAACGTGCGGCCGGGGACGGCTGCGCGCCGTGCTGTCCGGGCTGGCAGTGTCGAGAAGATTATGTTTCATGCGTTTTGCAGACCTGGCGGCGACCTACTCTCCCGCGTCTTGAGACGAAGTACC